>JAFZVC010000011.1 GCA_017618015.1 Spirochaetaceae bacterium | reverse complement strand
ATGTCCAACTGCAATCTCATCACAAAGGACGCATTCTGGCACAGCAAAAACGTAACAGTGCGCGATTCTGTAATCAACGGCGAATATCTTGCATGGTACTCCGACCATCTTACGCTTATTAACTGCACGATAACCGGCACGCAGCCTTTCTGCTACTGCACAAACCTTAAACTTATAAACTGCAAGATGATAGACACCGACCTTGCGTTCGAGAAATCCGAAGTCGAGGCAGAAATCACGACAGAGGTTGACAGCATCAAAAACCCGAAACGCGGAAAAATCACACTCCCCCGCGCGAAACAGCTTATCATCACGGAAGATTGCAGCAAGTGTGAGATTGTACAAACAGAACTCTGTTAAGATTCATGCATCTCTAAAAACTCACTTTCGTGTTTTTTTAGAGATTGCATATGAAAAAAAATCGATATTTATGGCTCTTGGCTATTGTGCATAAAAGAAATATAGTGTACTCTCAATCTCACATTTTAATGAAAAATTAACTGCCGTTGACAGCTTGTATTTCCCAATGGCAACAGATTGGCTGTTGCCCAGTAATGGAGAACGTAGATGGTTCAGAATAATGCATCTGAATGCACCAATCAGTATTACATTACCAGACAGGAATCCACTGAATCCAACGCACGCAGCTATCCCCGCAAATTTCCATTTGCACTGGCAAAAGCCAAGGGATCCTGGGTTGAGGATGTCGAAGGGAACAAGTATCTGGATTTTTTGTGCGGAGCCGGAACTCTCGCACTTGGTCACAACGATCCTGAAGTAAATCAGGCGATGGTTGAAATGCTTACTAGCGATGCACCGCTTCATACGCTGGATTTAACTACTCCAGTAAAAGACACGTTCGTGCATACGCTACTCTCTCTTCTGCCGGAAGAACTCAAAGAAAACGCAAAAATACAGTTCTGCAGCCCGTCAGGAACAGACGCAACAGACGCAGCACTGAAACTCTGTAAAACCGCGACAGGACGCTCTTCAATAATAGCTTTCCAGGGCGGCTACCACGGAATGGGTCATGGAGCATTGGCATGCACAGGTAACCTTAATGCAAAGACAAAGGTTGCAGGGCTTATGCCGGATGTCCATTTCTTCCCGTTTCCGTACTCTTACCGCTGTCCTTTCGGAATCGGCGGGGAAGCCGGAGTCGATGCAGCATGCGCATTCTTTGAAAGAACACTCAAAGACCCGGAAAGCGGCATAACAAGGCCAGCTGCCGTTATCATAGAGCCAATACAGGGCGAAGGCGGCGTAATTCCCGCTCCTGTAAAGTTCCTGCAGACAATCCGCCGCGTCACAGAAGAACTGGATATTCCGCTTATCGTGGATGAAATTCAGTGCGGTATCGGACGCTCCGGAAAGTTCTTCGCATTTGAGTACGCTGGCATCGTACCGGACGTAATTCTCGCATCAAAAGCTATCGGTGGCTCACAGCCGCTTTCTGTCGTTATATACAACAAAAAGCTCGACAAATGGACAGCTGGCGCGCACGCAGGCACATTCCGCGGAAACCAGCTCGCTATGAGAGCAGGAACTGTCGTAATGAACCGCGTTTCAAAGCCGGAGTTCCTTGCCGATGTCGCCGAAAAAGGCGAGATTATCAAAAATCGTCTTCTTGCGCTTAAAGACAAAGTCTCGATTATCGGGGATATTCGCGGCAAAGGTCTTATGGTAGGAACGGAGTTCATCGACCCGAAAGCCCCGGCTGACGCGCTTGGCACAAAACCGGCTTGTGGCGACATAGCGGCAAAAGTTCAGAAGCTTTGCTTTGAGAACGGACTTGTCGTAGAGAAAGGCGGCAGAAACGGTGCCGTAATGCGCTGCTTGTGCGCACTCAATATAAGCCGCGAGGACGTCGAGAAAGCGATGGAAATCTTCGAAAAATGCGTCCTTACCGTTGATAAAGAGTACAAATAAAGACAACGCTACCAAAAAGAAACCTCGCCGAAAATGGCGAGGTTTTTCTTTACTTTGCGGGCTGCCAACCGAGCGTTGCCGCAATCACTGCCTTAATCGTATGCATTCTGTTCTCAGCTTCGTCAAACACGAGCGACTGCTCGGACTCAAAAACCTCGTCAGTTACTTCCATTTCAGTGATATTGAACTTTTTGCCGACTTCCTTACCGATTTTTGTCTCCAGATTGTGGAATGAAGGCAAATCGTGAAGGAAAACAGCTGTCGGTTTTGCGAGCTTCATTACGGCTTTATTTACCTGATAAGGCTTTAAGTCTTTAATGCGCTCCGCCCAAACTTCATCAGGCTCGCCCATAGAAACCCAAACATCAGTGTAAATTATATCAGCGTCTTTCGTCGCTTCGTTTATGTCCGTCGTGTATGTAATTGATCCGCCGCTTTCTTTGCACCATTTCTGGCACTCGTCGCGGAGCTCTTTTGACGGGAAATATTTTTCTGGCGCACATGCCGTAAAGTTTAGTCCGAGCTTTGAGCATACGACAGAAAGCGAGTTTCCGATATTATACCGCGCGTCTCCGAAATAAACGAGCTTCAAGCCTTTGAGCTTACCGAAATGCTCCCGTATCGTAAGCATATCCGCAAGCATCTGTGTTGGGTGATATTCGTTCGTAAGTCCGTTCCAAACAGGTACTTTCGCATATTTTGCAAGGTCTTCGACAATGGACTGCTCGAAACCTCTGTACTCAATGCCCTCGTACATGCGTCCAAGAACGCGTGCCGTGTCTGCAATGCTTTCTTTTTTGCCCATTTGTGAACCTTCGGCAAGATATGTGGTCGAAATTCCCAAATCGTGGGCGGCAACCTCAAAAGAACATCTTGTACGTGTGCTTGTCTTTTCAAAAATCAAAGCGATATTCATACCGCGAAGTGTATCGACAGGGATACCCTTCTTCTTTTTGTCTTTAAAATCAGCGGCTAAATCGAGAAGATATGTGATTTCTTCCGGAGTAAAATCTTTTAATGTTAAAAAGTTTCTGTTTTTTAAGTTCATGTGCCACCTCAGTGTTTCTTCAAACATCCCCTACGCATAACACGCAGGGGATGCAGGTTCTTATAAGAAAGAACAATAGTAGCACATGATTCAAATGTTGTCGAGATTCAAAATTTGCGAAAAATATGAATTAGTATTTCGCGACTGTCAGCTCTTTGGCGCGCTCAAGTGCTTCTGCTATCGTCTTGAAAATATTTTCGCGCCCGATTTTTTCTGCAAGGCCTGTTTTCTCGCACAACAGATACGGCTGCGTATGAATACCCGAAAGAATAATCGTTATACCCTTTCTGTCACAAGCTGCCTTACACTGCTCCAACGCGCGAAGACCACCCGCATCAATGTAGATTGTGTTCCGCATCCTGAAGATAAGAGCCTTACAGCCTGTCTCGGCACGTTCCGTCGCAAGCTCGAACTTGCGCACAGTTCCGAAAAAGAGCGGTCCGTCTATTTCGTAGACAAGAACTCCAGCAGGAATATCAAGTGTCTCTTCCTTGCCGTCAGCTTTTATGCCGCCAACAAGTGTCTCGCGGTCGTTCTGAACTTCTGAAACGTCAATCATCTTTTTGATGAAGAAGAAAGCGGCAAATCCGAGTCCAACTTCAATCGCGACTGTAAGGTCGATGAAAACCGTAATAAGGAACGTGATGGCAAGGACGCAGATATCTGATTTCTGTCCTTTAAGAAGTGCGCGGACAGCCGGTAAGCCAGCCATATTCCATGCGACGCTTACAAGGACTGCAGCGAGTGATGCAAGCGGGATATAAACGGCAAAGCGTCCAAGAACAACAAGTATAAGGAAAAGCACGACCGCGTGGATAATACCAGCGACAGGAGTTTTTCCGCCGTTCTTGATGTTCGTCGCTGTACGTGCTATCGCGCCTGTTGCCGGAATACCTCCGAATAGCGGGCTCGCCATGTTTGCTATTCCCTGCGCAATCAGCTCCGTGTTTGAATCGTGCTTCGTACCTGTCATACCGTCAGCGACAACCGCACTCAAAAGCGACTCAACAGCAGCGAGAACGGCAATCGAAACAGAAGACGGGAAAAGCTTTGTTATAGTGTCCAAGCTGAACTCTGGCAAAGATGGCGCAGGCAGGGACGACGGAATTTCGCCGTATCTGCTTCCGATAGTAGCTGTCTGCCAGCCGAGCGTGTTCTTTATGATAAAGTCCGCGACAGTCGCGAGGATAATGACAAGAAGAGAGCCAGGAATACGCTTTGTGATTTTTGGCCATATGAAAATTACTACGAGACAGATTGCCGCCATTCCGAACGAATACCAGTTTATTGTGGAAAAGTTTTTCGCGTAAACGATTATTTTGCCAAGGAAGTCGCCAGGCATTTTGTCGTACGAAGTGCCCAAAATGACGACTGGCGTTGAAAAATCAGGGGTGAGCCCGAAAAAGTCACCAATCTGTCCGGCGGCAATCGTAACAGCAATACCGGCTGTAAATCCGGTGACGATTGTATACGGAATGAACTTTACAAGACCGCCCATCTTGAAAACGCCAAGCAGAATAAGAAGAATGCCAGCCATTATGGTTGCTATTGCAAGACCGGAGTAGCCGTACTGCTGCACTATTCCATATACGATGACAGCGAACGCACCTGTTGGACCGCCAATTTGCACGCGACTGCCGCCGAAAACTGAGATACAAAAACCGGCGACAACAGCAGTGAAAAGACCGCGTTCAGGGCTTACACCACTCGCTATTGCAAACGCGATTGCTAAAGGAAGAGCGACAATGCCAACGATAACACCAGCTACGAGATCACTCAAAAAAGTCTTTACATTATAATGCTTTACACAGTTAAGAAGTTCAGGCTTGAACATATACACCTCTTTATTTGCAACATAATGGCATATATTTCAAAATTTTGCAACAAAACCGCATTGATTTCGCGAAAAGCTATTAATCTCCTATATTTTTCCAAAATTTTCTCTGCCGATGAATGACAAAATCAAATTATTCCGTTATACTCCGTTTAACTCAGGAGATTTACAATGAAGAAAACACTTTCATTATTACTTTTTTTAGTGGTAGGCGCATTTTGTTTTGCGATTACAAAGCCTGTCGAGCTTGACAAAATAATGACAGCCAAAGAACAGATTAGCTTGCTCAAATCAGAGCCAGCTGCAGGAGCATCAGGCAGCATTTCTGCGACGCTCCCAAAAGATTCCGTCGTTACAATCAAAAAAATCGGCAAAGAAGAAGTTAAAGACGGTACATTAAGCAACTGGGTTTATGTAGAAGTCCTTGACGAAGCTAAATACAGAAGCGGCAAACTCAGCTACACAGGCACAAAAGGATGGTGCCACGCGACCCATCTGAACGATATCAACGTGATGAAAAACAAGTTCGCCAATGCTTACGTAATCAGGCAGGACGGATTTGGCACAGACACACCTTTGTACGGAAACAACACAGAACAGTTTTTTGCGAGCGAAATCGTAGAAGCTGATGAGTCCAAAACAAAAGACGTAAGCGGTACAAAATGGTATTACATAAGAAAGCTTAACAGCACAAAATTCTCATATTTCAAGGAAAACAGCCAATTCGAGCCTGCCATAGAAAAAATTGAAGAATCAGAGCCCAGTGAACTGTTCGGCTATACCGAATATGCAGATGACTGGGACTGGTGGATTATTGTAAAAGATTATTGGATGGAAAATATCAGGGAGTTTTCTAACGGCGATTACTACGTGAATAAGATTTTCGCCAATTCCGTTCAGTATGATTTAATTTCCCCTTATGAATACAGGAATTTAGCACTTCACGTTGAAGACAATTATGTCTGGTTGTATGACACCTCTACTTTACAGCGCATCTTTAACGAGGGCGGATATGATTATGACAATGACTGGAGCAATAAAGTCCGTTATGGACGCTGGAATGACTGTGACTGGACCGAGTGCGGCTCTCTTTATACAGAATACTTATATCACAAAATGCCTTGCCACAGCGGTTATTTCTGGGGTCATTATTATGAAGGCGATACTTATGTTGATCTTTTTAATCCCTACATGGATGAAACTTGGCATCATGGGGAATTGGACATAGCGACCAATTACTGTATGTATTACAAAGAAGATTTTAGCTGGCAAGATGTTTGGGAATACGATAGTGATGAAGAGAAGGCTTTTTTAAATAGATTCTGGCTTTTCGCAGGCTCAATTGATCACGGAATCCAAAATGAATACACATTGATTTTTGGAAACGAGCGTGTCGAGCCTGAGATTTTCTACGACATCCGGCTGCCGCATTATCTCCTTCTAAACGGAGAATGCAAAGCGTACTCTACGGATAATTTCACAAAAGGCGCAGACCTGATTCTTAAAGGAAACGGCGACTACAACTCTACCGATTTGATTACGCTTACAGAAATGGTTCAGACAGAAAACGGCGTTTATTACAAGGCGGATTACGCCGGCAAAAACATCTGGATTAATGAGTACGATCTTCCGCCAAAAAGCGTTTACGCGACAGAAGAAAACGTACAGATTCAATAACGCAGAGATGCGATGACAAAACAACCTGTTTCCGCTATACTTCGCTCATGGAAAACATTTTTCTTACTTACGAAGATAACACGAAAGAACAGTACCGCAGCATGATAGCGGAAACAGCACAGGCGGTCTCGGAAGCGTTCACCGATGACCGCGCTTATGCAGGCCCTACCCCTGACGAACTTAAAAAGCTTATTCATGTAGATGATATTCTGCCGGATCAGGGAGCCGGATGGAAAACAGTCCTTGAACGCCTTAAAAAGCAGATTCTTCCTAATTTCCTTAGAACACCTTCAACTGATTATATGGCGCACCTTCACAGCGCGGCAACGCTCGAAAGCATAGCGGCAGAGCTTATTCTCTCTACGTTCAACCAGTCGATGGACAGCTGGGATCAGGCTCCTGTCGCGACGGAAGTAGAAGTTGAAGTTATCAAAAAGCTGTGCGCAATGTACGGCTACAAAGACGGCGCTGACGGCGTTTTCACGTCGGGCGGCTCCCAGTCTAACCAGACGGCACTTTTACTCGCCCGCGACTGGTTCATCAGCAACAAACTCGGCTACGACGTGAAAAAATACGGACTTCCCGCTGATTTCACGAAGCTCCGCATGTACACAAGCGAGATAAGCCATTTCTCAATGGAAAAGTCAGCGCACATTATGGGAATGGGCTATGCTTCCGTCGTAAAAGTGCCTGTTGACGACCGTCAGCGGATGGACGTAAGCGCTCTCAAAAGCCTTATTGACGCTGACATAAAGGCAGGAAACATTCCGTTCTGCGTCGTCGCGACAATCGGCACCACAGATTTTGGAAGCATCGACCCGGTTGAGACTCTTAGCGAAATATGCCAAGAGCACGGAATGTGGCTCCACGCAGACGCAGCCTACGGAAGCGGCGTAATCATGTCGCAGAAATACGCGCGGCGCGTCGCAGGGCTTTCAAAATGCGACTCAATAACTGTTGATTTTCACAAGATGTTCATGCTACCGATAAGCTGCAGCGCGGTTCTTATAAAAGACGGAAAGAACTTTGAAGCGCTCACGATACACGCGGATTACCTCAACCGGGAAGAAGACGAGGAAGACGGATACACGAACCTCGTTGACAAATCTATGCAGACGACGCGCCGCTTCGACGCTCTTAAAGTTTGGGTATCTTTCCAGGTGCGCGGCAAGGATGGCTGGTCGGCTCTTATAACAAAATGCATGGATAACGCGGCATACCTTTACGGACAGCTTAAGGCGGACGCGGACTTTGATGTGGTTACGGAACCGGAAATAAGCTCAGTTGTGTTCAGGCTTTCGCCATCGTTCTGTGGAAAATGCTCTGGCGGCAGCTGCGCGACCAACGAGCTGTGCGACACCATAAACAAGCGCGTCCGCCGTGCGCTCATTCACGAGCAGGGTGTCGTCATCGGGCAGACAACGTGCAAAGGCAACACATACCTTAAGTTCACGCTGCTCAACCCGCTTTTGACGCACGAGAAACTCGACAAGCTTCTCGCGCTTATAAAATCGCTCGGGAAATAACAGAAGCTTGTACAACAGACGCTTAGCTTTCCGCGCCCGTTGCACAAGCACAAACTCAACTTTTACTCGGACGCGCCGTACTCTTTGTAGTACGCGTCTATTGCGGCTTTTATCGCATCGTCTATCACGATTTTGCCGTCAATCTCTTTGTTGTAAAGAACCTCGACAACCTCGCTCATCGTTACGATAGCGTTCGCAGGGAATCCGTACAGATCGGTAATCTCAGAAAGCGCACATTTCTCGCCCTTCCCTTTCTCCTGCCTGTTAAGCGATACCATCAGTCCTTTTATATCGACTTTTGCCTGTGCCTTAAGAATCGGAACAGTCTCTTCCATCGATTTTCCGGAAGTCGTAACATCCTCGATGATAACAACCTTGTCGCCGTCCTTCACCTGATACCCAAGCAAAATGCCGGCTTCTCCGTGGTCTTTCGCTTCTTTTCTGTTCGAGCAGTATTTTATCTCTTTATTATACAGATTTTTATATGCGATAACCGTCGCAACGCTCAGCGGAATGCCTTTGTAAGCTGGTCCGAAAAGCACGTCAAAATCGTCTCCGTATTTGTCGTGAATCGCTTTCGCATAATACTCACCGAGTACAGCAAGCTGACTGCCAGTTACATAAGCACCTGCATTCATAAAGAAAGGTGACTGCCTGCCGCTTTTGAGCGTGAAGCTTCCGAATTTGAGCACGTTGCTCTTTACCATAAAGTGGATAAAATCAATTTTATACTGTTCCATGCCTCGAATACTAAAAAAAATGCGGTATCTTGTCCAGACACCGCACTTATGCATTTAAATAAAAAAAATCGGGCAAGCGGAACTCGAATCCGCGACCCCAAGTCCCCCAGACTTGTACGCTAACCAACTGCGCTATTGCCCGTTACGTCATTTTGACTTGAAAAAACTACCAAAAACGACCGCTTTAGTCAAGCTATTCCAGTATTCCTTAGCATTGCATTGACTCACTTTACATAAAATGCCGAGTGCTGTATAAAAAAAACAAAGGCGACGCGTTATGGAAGAAATTATAAAGCAGATTAAGAACCAGCAAGAAATCAACTTCATGAACATAAAAGAGCAGATTCAAAAAGCCAATTTGGAAATTGTTTTCGATGCGGAAAATAACTCTCGTTACATTTTCCATTATCTTCATTCGATGGACAGGTTCTTCATCAATCCTGTCGGCTATGTTTATGAAGGCGAAAAACTCTTCGGAATCCCGGAAAATCTTAGTGTAATAGACCCAAAGCGCGAAGGCTACGAGAAAGACACTTCTGTCGTAATATCACGGGAGCAGCTTACCGCGTATTTTGAGCATGTCAAAAGCAAGATTGAAAACTATTTTGAGACACTTACTGTTGAAATGCTTTTGGAAAAGCCGGAAGGATGCGAATATACACGGTTGGAGCTTATCCTTGCGCAGTTCAGGCATTTGATGTGGCATGTAGGCGTTTCTAGCGCGATAACATTCGCGTCAAAAAGCGAATGGAATGAGTTCACGGGCTTAAGCGGACTCCGCAAAATGTGTGAAAAATGAACTGGCATAATACATCGTTAGAAGATCTTGATATCCTTCAAAAAAGCGCGCTTAACAATGGTTTCTACGCGAACAACTACAGCGCGGTCAATTCCGTTCTATATGCCCAGAAATACGACTCACAAATCGCAATAGAAGGCGACTGGATATACGAGAAGTATTCTGAAGGCGGAAAGCTTTATTTCAGTTTTCCGCACAACGTAACCGGTGAAAAACAAAACGCAAAGGCTGCCATCGATACTTTGCTCAAAGAAACGTCCGCAACAGACAAAACATGTGCTTTTAGAAACATCACTGCAGCTGAAAAGGATTTTCTTTCGTCTAATTACAAAACGCTTTCAGTTGGTGAAGCCCCCGATCTGAGCGATTATATTTATCTGACAGAGAATTTGAGCAATTTGACAGGCAAAAAATATAACCGCAAACGTAACCACATAAAGCAGTTCTGTAAAAAATACGAAAGTTTTTCATTCAGTCTTTTGAAACGCGAAAACATCGAAGCGGCACTTGCAATTGAAGAAAAATGGCTTTGTGAAAACACCGTAGGCACAGAGAACGAAGACTTACAAAAGGAACGCCAGATAATTCACAATGCCCTTGAGCATTTTGAATATTTCTCACAGCACTCTGGTATGACGGGCGGTATTCTTTTCATCGGAGAAGGACCTGCTGCATTCTGTCTTTCAAGCGTTTTAAGCCCTTCTGTAACGGACATCCACTTTGAAAAATGTCTTTCTTCTTACGCCAGGGACGGCGGATATGCTATTATCAACAATGAGTTTGCAAAAACAGTTTCCACAAAGTACATCAACCGTGAAGAGGATTTAGGCATCGAAGGCTTAAGAAAATCAAAACTATCGTATTATCCAGAGATTATTCTTCAAAAATTCAACGTTGTCATTGCTCTTTGATGAATCTGCTCAAATCGGCTAAAAGCTTGATGTGCTATGCACGAAACAACTCAACAACATCCCTTTTTTCATCGATATTCAATAATGAATAGGTTTCAAATTCTTTCTGTTACAAATATGATTTAGCAATGTTTGTATAACAGATAATAGGGGTGGTTATTATGAAAAAACACATTTTGCAGCTTCTTATGATTTCTTTTATAGTTCTCTTTTTTTCAAGCTGTCTTTCCTCGCCTTCGGATGAAGACGATAATTCCGAAATCGAATATTATACAGAACCTGAACAGGTAACCATTCAAACACATGTTACCCAAGAAGAAACACAGACTAAAGAAACTCCTAACATCCAAAAGCTTATTCTGTCAGGAAAGAGCGTAGAGGCTCAGGAACTGTTCCAGGCAAAAATCGATGTTAACATAACCGATGAAAAAGGAAACACGCCGCTTCATGCAGCTGCCCAAGTAAACGATGCTGACCTCGTGAGCTTTCTTCTGCTCAAAGGTGCCGACACAGAGATAAAAAACAACCAGGGTGAAACACCTCTTCATGTAGCTATAAACAACAGATCGATAAAAGCTGCCGAGATTCTTGCAGCCTCAAGCAACATTTTCTCTAAGGACGGCTCCGGAAAAACAGCTTTGGAGCTTGGAATTGCTGACGGAAACAGATTCTTCAACGCTCTTATTACGCCCCGCACAGCTGAAATGAAAGATGCGAACGGCAGAACAATCGTCCATTACTTCGCTTCAACAGGCAACCTTGCCGCGATTGATGATTGTATAAAAAAGAATTTGCCGCTTTCCGCAGAGGACAACGACGGTAACACTCCGCTTTCAATCTGCTACGAGAACAGTGAGAGTCTTGAAAGCATACGCATGGCAGCAAACCTTATTCTTGCAAACGCTACCCCATTAAGAGGCACGTTCAGCTATTTCGAAGATGCAATTAAGACACGTAACCCTTCCATGCGCTTTGACGACGGCCAAACTCCGCTTCATCTTGCAACGATAATGGGCCAGACTGGTATTGTACGCTATCTTATCGAAAGAGGCGCATCAACGAAAGCAAAAGACGTTTCTGGTGCGACTCCGCTCCACGAAGCTGTCCGCTACGGACGCATAGAGATTGCAAGATACCTGCTCGATGCCGGCGCAGACGCTAACGCTCAGGACAGTCTTGGCAAAACTCCTATGCTCATAATCACGCCACAGGATTCGCGTGCCCAGCTTTACACAATGCTCCTCGAACATGGCAGCAACCCGAACGCAAAAGACCTTTACGGTGACACTCCGCTCCACATAGCTACTATTACGGGAATGACGACTACTATTCTCGATAAGCTTATCGCCGCCGGCGCAGACATAAACGAACGCAACAAAAAAGGCGTTACGCCGCTGTCGCTTGCTGTAGAACATCGTTGGACAGACCATATCTCTTACTACGCTAAATGCGGCGCGGACATCCACGCAGAAGACATGGAAGGAAACACTCCTCTTACACGCGCACTTGACAGCGGGCTTGAAATAATTTCGAAACTGATTAACAAAAACAACTGTTCAAACAGAGACTCATACGGTAACACGCCGCTCCACATAGCTATACAGAAAAACGCAGGACCCGAGCTTATCAAATACATCATCGACTGCGGTTCAGACGTTAACGCCCGCAACCGTTACGGTGACGCGCCGCTCTTCCTTGCTGTTCAGAAAAACCTTCGTACAGCCGGTGAATTGCTTCTTTCACGGCAGGCAGATGTTTTCGCCACAAATACGGACAACCAGTCTCCGCTTAAGCTCGCGCTTACCGCCGGAGGCGAAATCATTGACTGGATTCTCAGCTCTGAAATTCTTCTTGCATCTGATGGAATCGGAAACACGCCTCTTCATTACGCAGCCGAATGGAAACTCGATTCAGCAGTGGCTGTTCTTCTTGAAAAAGGCGCGAATCCAAACAAGCAGAATTCAAACGGCGAGACACCGCTTTTCAACGCTGTTAAGGCAAATAGTCCTTCTACAATACAGCTTCTGTTAGACAGAGGTTCAGACAAGAACATGCGCGATTATCTTGGTAATACGGCACTTCATTCATGTGTCCGCTGGGATTCGCGCGATGCCGCTAAAAAGCTTATCGCAAACGGTATTGCCATAAATGCGCAGAATATCTCCGGAAAGACACCGCTTCATGACGCAGCAAAAGCCGGACGCACAGTTATGGTAGACTTGCTTCTTACAAACGGTGCCGACATAAATACTACTGACTCCACTGGAAAGACTGTTCTTTTCGATGCTATTCAGAGCGGCAATACAGAGCTTGTTAAAATGCTCATAAACCGTGGAGCATCCCCTCATATCCAGGAGATGTACGGACGCAACGCGTACCACGAAGCAGCCGAGACCGGTAGCGTCGAGCTCATCAACATTATCCGCAATGCGGGCGGAAATCCGCTTTCTCGCGACTCTTACGGTAAAACTCCGTTCTCATTGGTGCTCGATAAAGACGTTTCTGTTATTAAAGCCGTGCTTGGAAACGACACAGACCTTGCTGACTCTGACGGAAACACACCGATTCACATTGCTGTGATGAACAAAATCGAATCCCAGAAGCTTTCTATGCTTCTTTCGCTCAAATATCCGGTTAACCGCAGGAACAGCTCCGGACAGACCCCGCTTTCAATAGCTGTGGAATATAATCTTCCTGAAGCTGCTCGTATTCTTCTTGAAAACGGTGCCGATCCGTTCCTTACGGACAATTCAGGCAACTGTGCCGTTTCGATTGCGATTTCTGGAAGCCCTGATATTCTTAACAGCATTGTATCAACTTGTGGAAGCGCAAAAGATATGGCGGGTGACACAATACTTCATTATGCCGCACGTACAGCTGATGAAAGCGTAATCAAAAAGCTTCTTTCAATGGGACTTGACCGCAACAGCCGTAATATAACAGGCGAAACAGCACACGACATAGCGATCCGTTGGCAGCGGTCAGCGGAGATTATAGATTTACTGAAATAGGGTGTTTACTTTCGGCGGCTGAACACATGATAGTTCATGTCGCTGAAAAGCGGATGCTTCTTCTCCATCTTTGTGAGCCATTCGGTGCTTATGCAGTTTGAACCAAGCGAATCGTATACAGTGGAGAATGCGGAAACGCTTTCCTTGAAACGCTCCTCGGCATATTCCGGCATTTCGCCGTCATGAAGCATCATAGGCCAGTCACCAGCCATAGCAAGAAGCAGCTCTTTTGACGCAAGGTTAAGAGAGCGCGCTTTAAGGCCTGTGTCGTCAGAGAAGCGCACAGCAAGGTCTATCATTCTTTCACAAGCTTTACGGACGTAGCGTATCATCCAGCTGTTATTGTTATCAAGCAAACATTCTCCATAGCCTGTACCAACATTTGCACCGGCAAACGGAGCAATACGCTGCAAGCTGTACTGTTTATCAATCAGTTCAGAACACGTCGCAAGCTCAAAATCTTCGTTGTCAACAGCTGTTCTAAGCACCTGATTAAGCCATTCAATGCCTTCATACCAAGAGCCGCCGAAAGTGGAAGCGTCAAAGCTGCATACAAGAGAAACATCCCCTTCTTTTACAAGCTCAGCAGCTTTCTCAAGTTTTTGGGATTTTTCATTAATAAACGCTTCGGCATCGGCTTTAGCCTGACTCATTGCGGCTTTTATGTTGTACTCAGACCCATCATTGGCATTATATCTATAACCCGTCTTTACACGCGCTCCGATATCGCCCAGAACGCTATTCAGATAATCTTCGTCGGCTTCAAATCCTGTGTCTTTTTCCTGGTTCCTGTACACACCAGCTTTTCTGTAACTACCGTTTTTCTCGTAGTCACAGCCAAACAGAACAAGTGAGTTTTCACAACGTACTGGCGAAAAAACACCAGCTGTAGGCTGAGGATTCGCAAACAGAAGTGAATGGGTGTCAACAATCGAATAATTGAAGACATAAGGCCTAATTATGCGCTCCAAACCTGGAACATAGCCCATATAAGGCAGCCAGAATCCTTCCGGTACTAAACCGAAATACGATTTGTGAATCTGCATTCCAGTTTCAATCTGAGCCTGAACAGCTTCTGGCATATCAACATAATGAGGCAGGAAACTATACGTCGCGGCTGTCGCCATCAACTCTATATTTCCGTGATTCGTATAATATTTGATTTTTGAAAGGATATCTTGATTGAATGTCTCTTGGAAATCTTTAAGGTTCTGTTTTGCCTGTTTCATATATTTTGAAGCAAGCTTTCCACGATAATCATTCGAATCGTATTTATCAATCTCCGCTTCTCCAAGAGCGATAATTTTCTCAAGCCACTCAATATATTGCTGCTGGATAACAGGATCGGCGAGCATCGTACAAAGTGTCGGAGAAACAACCATGTTCACTTTGAAAGGAATTCCTTCGGATTCCAAATCAGCGAACATATTTAAAAGCGGAAGATAGATATCTGAAATTTCTGAAAAAAGAATATTATTCCTGAAAGCGTTACTTTCGTCTAAATGCCTTATATACGGACTGTGCGCAACGATATTAATAACTAATGATTTTTTTGACATAAAAACATAAACCCTTTCACGAAAAAGATTGCCTGTGGTTCAAATAGTGCGTTCTTATAAGCTCCGGAAAACCAGAAAGGCGGATAATCTCTGGAATATCACTGTCGATTGCAGTCACGCCAAGCTCTGGGCATCCTTTCGGAATATACACAAGCCCTGATTTAGCAAGACAAACAGGCTCCATATTCTTGAATTCCGCGTACAAATCGATGCGAGCTGCTGTTTCCGATGACGGAAGAAGGACATACTGTTCTCTGCAGGAAGGACTGATGTTTATGTCGAATGTTTCTGTCACTTTCTCATCATCGGAAAAGAAAGTCACTTTTAGCACAAACGTCATAAATGAAGGCGTATGAAGTATCTTTTCTTTGTCAGCTGCCTTGAAATCCCAATATACATAGCACCATACAGGATTCTGCATGACTGCTGTTATTGTTGTCTCATTATAGGATTCCGGAAGCTCTATTCCGTCTGGAGCAACTCCGTCTCCATGCATCGTATCTTTTTTATCTTCATTTAGCTCTTCAGTTGCCTCAAGAAGCTCTCCGATTATAAATCTCCTGTTCAAATCCTCTGGAATATCGATTCCATATTCATCAGCAAGAGATATCAAGTCCGAAGTGGAAAGTCTCTCAAGATAAGAACGGGTTACATTAACTGTATCCATAAGCACGGATATGATGAACAGAAACAGCCTTTATGTCAAGGGGCATAAGGTTGTAACCGCATGTCCCCCTACCGGCTTTCTGGCGGAAAATAGTCGGGGAGAGGGATTGTAAAAACTTTCCGTTCACCGCAAATCGGGATATCAAGGGATATAGATGCCAAAAGGAGCCTTTTGATGCCGCATGCTTTTTTAAGCAGCTTGTTTGCTTTGAAGTCGCCGTGCTTGTCGTCACCTGCAATGAAACAGCCCTTCCCTGCTAGATGTATACGGATTTGGTGCATTCTGCCTGTTTCAAGCTTTAGGCGGATTTTCTGCATCGGAATTGTTTTGACCTGCGCGGAGTTATTTGCGCAGTCGCCATCAGCACTGGCGTTTGCATTTGCATCCACCGTCCACTTTTTCACAACTTCGTAATGAGTCACCGCTTCGCGCACGGCTCCATGCTGGACGAGGGACTCGCGTATAACGCTCTTCTCCGGTGAGATTCTTCCTGTACACACAGCCTCATACACTTTTTTCACCTCGCCTGAGCCGGCAAGCTTAGTCCACTTAGAGGCGGCGGCTGGGCTTTTTGCGACTATCATAAGACCCGCCGTGTCCTTGTCAAGGCGGTGAACAAGATAAACAGGGCACCCGACCTGCTGTGGCAAATCCCTGTCCACGGAGTGAGTAACGCCCTGCCCGCCTTGAACCGCAAGCCCGGAAGGTTTGTTTATAACGAAAATCTCTTCATCCTGATAAAGAATCTCAATCGGTTTCATAGAAAAACGATTCCGCCTTTTATTCGCGTATTATTGTGTCTTTTTGCGCGTTGCGCGAACCGCATTGCGCGCCGTCTCATATTCGCATTAAAAACTGCGGCTTAAATGCCGTTCACGTTGCGGATGTATTCATCCTTTGGAATCATAGGTATTTCCAGGCTTGCGACGGTTTCTTTAGAAAGCGTCAAGGACACGGCGTATTCTTCACCAGCTTTTTCGAATTTCGCGAGCAATGGATCCGCGACTACAGCCGCCGCCGGAACATTCAAAAGCGGGGTCTCCGGCACACACACGATGTCCGGATTACAGAAACATTGTTTGCACATGGCTTTCAATCCGTCAAAATTGCCGTCCCAATCGGGGAAGCCGCATCCGCAGATAACAAGTGTATGCATTTTGGAAAAATCTGCGAGTGCCTCGTGACGGACAGTTCCATCTGCTTCCTGGATCATCTTCATCTTCACTAAAGGAATTGTCCTGTCAAGCAATGCTTTAAGGTGCGATGGCATTGCATAACAATAAAGCGGAAAACTCCAGATAATAATATCTGCATTTTTGTATAAATCGAGAATCGCGTTTTGGTCGTCCTGAATAACACAGTATCCGTCCATTTTTGCCCAACATCCGAAACATCCTTGGCACGGGGCAATGTTCTTGTCGATTACGTTGATTACATCAATTTTATGATTTTGATTTTTGTTAAAACCCTTCAAAAAGCTTTCGGTAAGACGAAATGTGTCGCTTTTCTTTTTGGGACTGCCATTCAATACAAGTACATTCATATAAGTACCTTGTACTACTTGGATAAAGTTGTCAATATGTTTTTGACCTTGATATGTCTACGTATTGTTACCTATCAATTTGTAATGTGTTTTTACTTTATCATAGGAATTCTGAAAAGTGCAGAATTCCTTGCCAATGCCGATACTGACAATGGAGGTGTCTGATGCACGAAAAAAAATGCTTTCTTATCGTTCTTACGATTCTTATAGTCCTTTCTCCGGCTGCAGCCGACTTGATGCACTCCCCCACATGGGGCTATGGTCTTGATCTGCCAGAAGGTTTCGAGCTTCTGGATAAGAACGGCAATGATGCATACATGTTCGAGCATTCGGAACTTCCAGTTTCTGTAATCGTTCGCGCTTATCCAACTTCACGGTATGCAACGTCGGCAAAAGCGATGGAAAACGTGATGAAAAGCCTTGGGGCAGAATACGACACATCAGACATTACGTGGCGCAATAATCCATGCACTATCGCATCTTTTTCGATGGTACTGAACGGCGCAGTGGAGACAGGCTGGGGAACGGCGGTTTCTTTGCCGGAGAAAAACGGTATTCTGGTCCTTCTTTCATATACTCCTGATGAATACTTTGACCAGCTTATGCTGTTCGTTATTTCTTGCATTGACAGCGTTTATACAGACAGAGGCAGCTATTACTGCGCCGGACCATTGACCACTTTCGCATACCCTGAAGAAGGGCTTGAAAAACATACGGTCACAATAGCCGGCGTTGATATTGCCGTGCAGCTTGATAAATCTGCAGTCGAAGCCGACGAGTTCGTAATCGAGCGCGAATACGATGTTCTTTGCATGTACCAGCAGTCGGAGCTTTGGCAAGAGGCTTGGCAAAGATATTACCGTCAGATCTTCAGAAATGAATGCGCACGGCTTGAAAAAGCTGCTTTCTCTATACAGAACAAACTTCAAAGAACGCTGAAAGGCACTGAAGGCATTCCGCAGGCATTGCTTTCATGGGTGCAGGAAATGCCTTATGAACGTCAGCAGAGCGATTCCGATTTTGCACCTGTAACGGCAATCCTTTGCGGAGAAGGATCTGACTGCGACAGCCGCTCAATGCTAGTCGCAATTCTTCTCTATCAAATGGGATATAAGACAAGCATATTCGTGTCCGCGGAGTATGCCCATGCGCTTACAGGTGTCGTACTCGACAAGCCAGGTGCAAAAATCAAACTTGGCGACAACACATTCCTGCTCGGTGAAACAACAGCGAAAGTAGACTTCGGACTCGTTCCAAAAGATATGAACAATACCGACAAATGGCTTGGCGTGGACTTCAACTTTTTTTAATCGATCACGTATAAAAAACTGCCCCCGGAAAAACTGCCATACATGATAGCAGTCTTAAAAACCGGGGGTATTTTTTTATCCACACGGAATATCTTCACCACTCACAAATAATATCTCTATTTTCTCCATAGCAGATTGATATCGCCGAAAAAATATACATTTTTTTCCATTTTGGCTCGTAAAAGTTTTCAAATGATACCCCCCTCTTCCAAATAACAAGCATGAGGAGTTTCCACTCAACGGAGGTATTATGAAAACGAAAAAAACTTTTTTTGCCATCATGCTGTTACTTTTAACGGCGGTACAGATTCATGCAGCTTTAGTCTTGAAACAAGTTGAGATAACAGAATATGTAACTGTATCAGATCCGTTTCCATTGGGTGACAATAAATATCGGGCAGAAGATGGTTCTGAAGTGACGGTTCCTGAAGGGGAAGATCCTACTGACCCGAAATATTATATTGACGAGGATGGAAATCACGGCGTTCCATCCAAACAAGTAGCGCGTACTTATACTATTGGATATTATATTCCAGAGGAACTCGACACCCCAGAAAATGAAGCACTCATCGCAGAAGAATTGCATAATCAGATTGCAGAAAAGTACGACCAGTCAGAAGAAACAAGAAAAACTATTGGCGGTTTCACAAAAGTACCGGCGAACGAGAAAATCATCGGATCGGCTACCTATCAACGAACTATTCACACATTTTATTGTGCAAAAATAGACGAATCTGTTGTAGAACAATCTCAGGAAGAAATTGATCAGTCAAATTCTGAACAACTAGGAGACCCTGTTCTTATGACAAGCGGTCAGTACAGATATGATGAGGCAGATATTTCAGTATCCATAGGAAATGCAATATTAGAATTAGGACGTCATTACCAAAGTGAGGAAAACAAGGGCGATAGTCTCGGTCGCAAATGGTTTTTCAGTCTTGATACACGTATAATACGCGGAACTTCAATATCTTCTGAACAAACTTATTTAGAAACTATGAATTCAATTTATACGTTAACAAGTGAACTTAGCAGTTTAAAAACAAATAGAGACAATCTTGAAATTGAATACAGTAACAGTATTAATAAATTAACAGAAGACATAGGAACCACAGACTCAGCAATTGATACTTTAGAAAATTGCAATTATAAATCATATCAAGAAATAAAAGACTGTATAAGAAACCTTAACACCAAACTAGGTGTGTTAAAGGATATTCTTGAAGAGTTTAAAACTGATAAGGATGAAATTCTAAGAGAAACAGATAACTACATAACAGAATTCGAACGGCAATTAGGTTTATATCAAACCTCAGCCGCTTCTCTTAAACTGATTGCCGATCTTTCGGCATATAACAGAAAATGCAATACTCGCGCAGAACGCGGCTATGGATTCAACGACCATACTGATATCGGTACACAGGTAATCACCGTATACGACACGTACGGCAGGAAAAGTTTGTACGAAGTGATAACAGAAGCCCAGCCAACGCCAGACGGCACAGGAAACCCATACCCGAACGGCGCAGAAACAGTATGTATTTCAGGCGGTACTGACACGCTGCGCATAAATCCGAACGGAAACTTCACGCTCACAAAAAGAGACGGTACAGCATGGCTCTATGGAGCGGACGGAATGCTGCGTTCTATAACTGACCGTAACAGTAATAATATCACAATCGGTTACGAAAACGGCGAGACTGTTTCAATCAGTGCGAATGGAAACAAATTGTGGGCAATCGAAAGGCGCGCCGAAAGAATATCTGCAATTGTCAACGCACGCGACGCATCAGACCGTGTTGAATACAATTACAGCAACGGAAGGCTTTCCGCCGTAAAAGATAATGACGGCGATACTATATCGTTCGGCTATATGGACTGTAGCGGCGACTATCTTGATTCAATACAAAAACCGGATGGAAGCATAGTCCGCATAGAATACGGTTATGTTCGCGATGGTGCAAAACTTGTAAGCAGAACAAGCAACGAGGAAGGCGAATGGGAAACATTCTCGTATAGCCAGAGCGGCAAAAAAGTTGAGCATACGACACATTCCGGAATTGTGACACTATACGAATACGATGAGAATCATCAACTCACAAAGCAGATTGATGCGGACGGCACAGTAAAAGAATACGGATACGACATCGACGGAAACGTCATCTGGGAAAAACTCAACGGAAATAAAACAGACTACATTTACAATACATTCGGCGACAAAACAAGTGCAAATTACAGTGATGGAAGCTATGAATCATGGACATATGACGTATATGGTCAGATAACATCGTACAAAGACAGGGATGGCGTTTCTTATGAATATATTCGTGACACTCATGGAAACCTTATCGCTTTACGATGCGGAGGAAAGACACTCTACTCCTATGAATACGATGCGAAAGGTCAAATGACATCAGTAACAATGTTCAGGGCTGACGGGACAAGCTATACACAACGGTTTTCATACGATATTAATGGCAACCTTACAGAAAGAATAATTGGCGACGGAACATCCGGATTAACTGATATTACCGGAAGCGCAATTATCATAAAAGAAACATGGACTTATGACGGACGAAACAGAGTTTTATCATATTCAATAAACGGTAAGACAGAGGAAAGCTATTCTTACAATGGTAGGGAAACCACAGTCACATCAAAAAATGGATTAATCACCACATACACCACCGACAACCGTAAAGACTGTATATCCGTAGAAGAAAAAGACACGATAACAGGCGAAACCCGCTTCACAAAAGTCACTTATGACAGACGACATTTGCCAATAAAACGAACGCTCTCAGAAGGAGAAGACGCTCCCCCAATAGTTACTGCCGAATACAGATATCTTCCAGGTGGAGAACCTATTGCGGAACTAATTCGTTCCAGCGACAGCATAATTGTAACGATATATGATTACACAGACACGAACGGCAACCAGACAAACGAAATAACGAAAGTTCATCGAATAAAGTGTACTGATGAACAGCTTGAAGAAGCAGGAGCAGATTTGGACAAGCTTCGCTCCATAACAGAAGATTCTTATTCAGTGTCATACAAACGTGAAATCACGCAGAACGGAACGCGTCTAACAGTGACGGCTCCTGACGGATTGAGCACAGTAACAGAATACGACGCATGGTCACGTCCTGTAGCAGCAACGGATGCATCTGGTATCACATCGTCACGGGAATATTCGCCCGCGGGCAGGCTTAAAAAAGCTCAGTCTTCATATGGCGGATTCAACGTTTATGCGTATGACGCAACAGGAACGCTTATCGGAGCCGGTCATGAAGAGGGAATCATGGCTTCTTCTGTGACAAATCCGGACGGTAATCCTTACAGAACGACCGACAGAAACAGTAGGACAACCGAATACACTTACGATGCACTGAACAGGCTTGTAAAAGTCACACAGGCAGCCGGCTCCAGATACTTCTACTACGATGACCACGGCAGAGTCACTCTCGCCGTTACTGGTGGTGATGGAAGCATCACGACAGCCGATGAATATACTTCTTACGAATACAGCGATGACGGAAGAACCGTGACGGCGAGCATGGGCGGGCTATATCCCGTATCATACACTCTTGACGCTTTGGGCGAAACTACATCAGTTACCGATGGCGAAGGAAACACCCGTCATATCACATACGATTGTGCAGGCCGTGCAACTTCCGAAAAGGATGCATACGGAAACATCACGTCGTACGAATACGATGTCCGCGGGCTCGTGACTAAAGCCATATACCCAGACGGTACTATCAGCGAATACAAGTATGATGTTTATGGCAATATGACAGAAAGCATCCTTTGTGGAAAAACAGTTTGGCAAGGCAGATACGACAGCGCAGGAAGACTCATAGAACAGGAAGGAAAGCTTTCCGCATCTATGGCGTACAATTATGACGATGCAGGCAGACTTTCCGAGGTTTACACAGCCGGTACTCTGACTTCATCCTACGATTACGAAGATAACGGTCGTACGGTCAATGTTACTTCTGGTAACAATCATGTATACACATACAAATACGATGAATTTGGTCTTCTCGATTCTGAAACGAACCGTAGCGGGCTCACACAAAACTATATATACGATAAAAATGATGAAATCTCTTCCCTTCTCCGTTTCTCTGGTGAATCCACGTCATACACAGAATCTCAGAACGGTCTTACAAGAACCACCTCTTATAGTGACAGTACATCAGGTTCAGTAACATACACACTATCCGGTAGAGTAAAATCGATAAAGAATGCCTCTGGAGAAGTCGTTTACGAATACGACAAAGGAGGAAAGCTCATCAAACAAACAGATACAATAACAGGAGAAACAGTCACATATAGATACGACAAAGCTGGACGAAGAACACAAACAATCGGTGAAGGTCAAAATCTAACGATGTCATATGGAAAAAACGGTGAGCTTGTTACAATACATGACAGCGTAACAAACACTGGTTACAAATTGGAATACGACTCCATGATGCGTGAAATTAAACGAACAGCAGAAAATGGAGTACGTACAGAGACCATGTACAATCAAGACGGTTCCGTGGATTGTATTATCACTAGAGAATCACGCGGCGCTGTAATTACAGCAGAGGCGTATGTCTACGGAAATGACGGCAGAAAAGAAGCATCCATAGACACAGAAGGAGAGGTTACTCTGTATGAATATGACTCGTTTGGAAGGCTTTCGTCTGTACTTCATCCTGATACGGAAGCAACAGCGAGATATGAGCATAAAATTATAGATGACCTGGATATAACAGAGTTTCGTTTTACAGCATCGGAATCACGTTATCTTTCAAAAAATGTCTATGAAAAGGTTGCGAGATTGCAAATCCTGTGTCACAATATAAATAGCATGATTCCGTCCTACAGGAATTTCAGAGCCGAGCGTTTCAAATACGACGCGGACGGAAACATGACAGAACGACAGATTGGCGGCGCACTCATCGAATACACATACGACGCGGATGACAGGCTCATTTCGTGCGCTAACGGAGGAAAAACACTCCGTACATACAGTTACGATGACGATGGGAACCTTACGAAGATAATAAATCCATCTGCCCCAAATACAACAAACGAGTTTACCTATGACGGTAGCGGCCGCATGGTCAGCTCTATCACGAATAATGAAGGCGCACGGCAGGAACAGGCATACGGATACGATGCTTTAGGAAGACGAGTTTCCGTCAGCTTGCGGACAGGCGACAATGGCAGAAGTACCGTAAGGACAGCTTACGATGGTACAGGCATGAACGTTCTGCGCGAAGCAAATGACAGAGGATTAACCGCAAGCGGCGCTGTCACAATTCCACTTGGAGAACGATACAGATACATAGACGACAGTACGGCAGACAACGGGCGTACATCAGGAAATACAGCATCAGGAGACGACAGCATGAATGGCACCGCAGGATTCAGGACTAGGACGACGCTCTACATAGGCAGTTCCCCTGCGGCCGTGTCTGCTGACGGAGAAAGCCGTTATCTTTCTGGCGATGACATAGGAAGCGTCAGGTGCGTTACGGACGCATATGGCATGACGACAGCGACGCTTTCGTACGACATATTCGGTACACCCTATGCTGATTCAGAATACGGCTACGACGACGTAATGTTTGATGCGATAATTTCTCGCGCAGCATACGCCGGCAAGCCCTATGACCAAGTGACAGGGCTTTACGATTACGGATTCCGTGATTACTCACCTACACTAGCCCGTTTTACCACACCCGACCCAATCCGCGACGGCACGAACTGGTATGCATACTGCGCCGGTGACCCCGTAAATTTCGTGGATAAATGGGGGTTAACCGCTAGTGAGAAGAAAGTGCTAATGGGTGAAAACTATTATAATATTGATTATATAAATAAAAATGTTCCAGAACGTTATCGCAATGCTGCTATAAATGCTTTAATTGAGGAAGAGAAAAATGGATTATACGGGCCACCGACAGATAGTAGGAGAATCACAGCCGGTATTGGAGGAAAAACCAGTCTTCAAAATTATCATACAGGTGTAGATATAGGTGCAATAACTCCAGGTAAAAAAGGAGATCCTATATATGCCACAGCAGATGGTAAAGTTTTACGAAATGGAACAACCGATTCTGGAAGTACCAGACTTGAATTATCATTACCATATACAGAAGACACGGCAGTTTATCAGCATGGAGATTTTATTGTGGAAGAAGGTAGTGAAGTAAAACGAGGACAGATAATTGGATATATGAGTGACAATGGAACACCTAATCAAGTTCATTTACATTACGAAATCCGGAAAAATGGTGAATATGCCGGCGATGATGCTTCAAAAATTGAAGACCCAATGAAGCATATGCCAGCAGCGTATAGATGATAAATGTAGGTTTAGATCAAAGTTTTTGAATTATGATGATTCTTTTCGACTCATATTTGATATGGTTCGAAATCTTATAAGTTAGTAAAAGAAGTAAGGAGTAGCAAATGAAAAAGAAAGTATTTATCAGCTTTTTTATACTTGTATTTTTCTTTATCTCTTGTGAAAAAGGAAATGATCAAATCAAACAAAAATTAATTATTTCACAAGAAACAAGAAATGAAACCGTTTATCAAGAAAACGAAACATTTACCAACCCGAATACAGTCATAGAAGAGCAGTTTCCTTTAGAAATAGCAAATACTTCAAATACTATAGTCAATGATATAAACTTGGATTGGGATGATTCTGCTTATAACGACAAAGACACGGTTGAATTCTGCCTAACTACAGCAGATGGAAAAATCTTTTGTTTATATCACAATATCCGGAAAATTGATGGGTTCGATTCGTCTATATATAACGTCTTTAAGGATTGGTCTACCGCGCATAATATAAGAAAATGGTGTGAAAAGACGGAGAATGATTTATATATCCGCTGGAATTACACTAACGGTGCTATTGTTCACATGGAAACAGAATCTCCTTTGTATACGACAAGACGAGGAATAAAAGTCGGCGATTCAATCAACGATGTGATTGAGGCGTACAAAGAATACAAATTGTACAGAAGCAATGAAGCAATTAGCTTGAATCTGGCGAATATGATCGCTGAAGAAATCATGATTCTTGGGTTTTGGCTTGAAAATGATATTGTGACAAAAATTGAAATAACTATCGGAACTTGATATAGTGATTATGACCATAAAAAATCCTTTGTAACCAAGCAATTAGCTCGGTGTTTTTAAAACAAAACAGCCGAACAATTGACCAAACGCAATTATCGCGCCAAAATGGATATCAGGAGGAAATATGCAGAAAAGAAACAAACTGCTTTTGGCAGCAATTTTGATAATCATAACCGTATGTACCATCGGTGCTTTTTCAATTGATTTCGGGAACATAAAATTCTCGGATTACAAATCAAAGGCATTCTCCCCGAATGTATCAGGTGGAACGTATTACGAAAGCTTTACAATTTACTACAAAAGCTATAACTACAACGGATACGAATGCATCTCTGAGTATTATCTTACCGGTAAAAAATCAGGAAAAACTGAAGTTATCATGTATGCGTGCTTCGAGAACCGCAATTCAAATCTGACGCTCGTAAGATACAACGGCAAAGGCAACGAGGTTATAGACGTTCCTGTTGCAGGATTCTTGCATAACGACTCTCCAAGCAATTATAACGACGACAATCTTGAAGTATTCGGATTCTCTACGGATATTTTCGACAGTCCGTTCACAGCCGACTTTTTGTTCGTTTTCAACGGAGACGATTCTATGCAATCAGATTCTGTAGGACCTTTGGAATATGATTACGCCGAAAACACTTTGCAGGAATGGGGCATGTAATTAACCCGTCAATAAAAAAACGCCTGAAGCTTCGTTTGAACTTCAGGCGCTTTTTGTTTTAAACAGTACTGTCAGCTTTTTATTCGGCAGTCAGCAGATTGTAAGCATCCATAGGAGTTGCAGCATTGATAAGAGATTCGCGCAATTCCTGATTTTTGATTTTGGAACTGAAGAATGAAAGAGTCTGCAAATAATATGCATGCTGATTATATGCAGCCGCAATCATGAAAAGAAGTCTTACAGGTGTATCATCAATTGTCTGGAAATCGATGATATCAACTTTGCTAATTCCGACAGACATAACAAGATCAGTAACAGAAGAAAGTCTTACGTGAGGAATTGCAATTCCCCTTCCAATAGCCGTAGACATAAGCTCTTCGCGTTTAAGAATCTCTACAGCAAGCTCGTCACTGTATTTAACTTGCGGAGCTGTGCTGAGGTTAGAAGCAAGCTCGACAAGCGCATCATGCTTTGTAGAATGGTTTAAGAAAATTATGCGGTCAGGAGAAAGAATATTCTTTACCTGAATCTGGTTACCGGGTGCGGCAGCCTTTGTTCCGGAAGAAAGCCTTTCGTTAACCCACTTCTCTATCTCGGATTTTTTGAAGCGCCATACCGTACCGATCTTTCCTGACGGAACTTCGCCTTTTTGTGCCCAATCGTATACTGTACGCTCAGAAACTCTGAGATATTTAGCTACTTCCTCAATTGTAAGAATATCATCTTCCACAGCAATCTCCTACTAAAAGCAGAGGGTAAAACTCTGCGCAAAAACATGATTTTTAGTGAAACAATCTGTAATATTTTGCATTGTTTGCGCTTTTTTGTCAAGTATTACGTTCGCACTAACTATTTTGCAAGTTCATGGAGAGCGTCATAGGGATGAAGTTCGCCAAGAGTCGTCTTAACTGTATTCTCCCACTTGTTGCCAAAAACGACAGGCGTGTCTGCCGGGGCAAATTCCGTAAGTACCTGGCGGCATATACCACAAGGGCTGACTGGATAATCGGCATCAGGAGCAGCGATTGCTATCGCGCTGAATGTCTTGTAACCGCGAGCGACTGCGGCAAAAACGGCGGTTCGCTCCGCGCAATTAGTAGCACCAAAAGAACGGTTTTCAACATTAACCCCGGTCTGAATCTGGCCATCGGGTAAAAGAATCGCGGCACCAACGCGGAAATTTGAATAAGGTGCATACGCATTTTCTGATGCTTTCAACGCTTCTGCATATAATTTCTCTAAATCCATATAAAGCCTCCGTTACTTTGTCAGACCGCCAGAAGACTGTCCCGTCGGTTGACTATCTTTTTTTCCTATTATATCATAACTTTATATGAATCCTCGCAAAAAAAAAGCATTATTGATAATTTCTTGCTTCCTTTTCATTATTTTATATCTTATACTTGCCGCCGAACCGGTGGATAGCTCTTTCAAGCTTAATTCCGAATGGAGTATCTCACTTCAGGACGCTCCGGTATCGTACAAACAAGGCGGAATCCCATTCAAAACAGGGCAGCTTTTAGGCTACTTCTCTTCTGACGGTACGCTCTGCTCACTTACTAGCTTTCCATACATGGCATCCGTTTCTAAAGATGCATGGACAGTATACGGCGCGGACGCTGAGGAAACTCCTTTTTTCGCCGCCGACGGTACAGAGCTCGGTGAAATTAAAGAAGCCGGTTTTCCGTGGCTCACTGACAACGGCAATTTTCTGTTTCTTCCCGGCGGCAATGGGTTCGACAAACTTGATGATAACGGTAATTCGTTGTGGCGATACGAAGACACTGCACCAATCACAGCTTTCTCAAACTCTTCTAACGGATGTATCTTAGGTTTTGCCGACGGAAAGCTCGTAGCTTTTAGAAACGACGGAACAATCGATTTTTCCATTTATCCAGCTGGAAGCAACTACCAAGTTATTCTGGGAGTTGATATATCAGAAAACAACGATCTTACAGCTTGTGTCTGCGGAATAGACAGACAACGTTTCATCCTTTTCAGGAACACCGACGGTCAGAACAAGATTATCTATCATGAATATCTTGAGAACAACTTAAGAGAGCAAACCTACGTAAAGTTCAGCGAGAACAGCGAAAAAGTTTTTATAAACGAATATAATGGTCTTGCTATAATTGATTGCAAAACCCTGACAACAAAACATATCCCGGTCGAAGGAAAGATAATCGCTATAGAGGAACAGCCCGAGAACAATATTTTCTTCGTACTTACAAAAAATAAAAACTCGTTCTCGCTCTACATGTTCGAAAATCCGTCATCAAAAATCGGAAACTTCAGCTTCAAAGCGTCAAACGCATTTATTATTACTGAAGGTTCCTCGCTTTTTATAGGAACGGATTCTACGATTTCTAAATTCGAGGTAACAAAATGAGCCTTGCAAAAACAAAGAAGCTTTTTCTCTCAGTTATTATAATATTTACACTAGTTCCGCTTTTTGCGTTTGACTGGCCGCAACTTCTTTTTGAGTCGGATAATTTTTTCTCGTTCTTTGGGGAGCCGCGGGGAAGCACATATACGAACTCCATACAGTTCCGTGAACAGGCGGCTGTAACCGCAGCTGATTCTGGAACGGTTCTCATAAGCATAAGGACTGACACAGCTGATATGGGCTGGTTCCCATCGACGCTTGGAAACGCAATAATACTGAGCCACAAAAACGATATGATGACCGTTTACGGAAATTTGGAGAAGATTCATATAGAGGACGGAACTTCTGACATAACGGAAGGAAATATTATCGGGGAAAGCGGCTCTTCCGGCTGGCAGAACGGTTTTTGCAGCCTTGAATTCCAAGTAATTGATTCCAAACTGAAGACGATCATAAACCCGCTCAACCTTATGCCACATGTGTCACAAAAGACAAGCGCACCTGTAATAAACGATTTGAAAGCGACATCTGATTCCGGAACATGGAGTATATCACATCAGGGTACAAAGCTTAATGCAGGTATTTACTCGCTTTATATTGCACAGCAGCCGGAAGGAATGACTTTTAAGACTTCAGTTGCGGTAAACGGTGCCGAAACAGAGACAATTACATACGATATACTTAAGCAGGATAATAACAGGCTTTGCTTTACTGACAAAACAGGAAAACATAGTTATCCGTACAACCAGTTATTTCCAGATAAAGACCGTCAGTTCATTGCAGAAGTGATTCTTTCAAAAGGAAAAAACACTATCTCTATCACCGTATCTGACGTTTTCGGCAACGAGAAGACAGCCACATACACAATCGAAGTAATTTAACGTGCTAAAAAAAGGAAAGCGCACGCAAACGATATTCGTTCACGTGCGCTTTTTTAATTGACGTTTGCTATCAATTAACCGAAAAGATGCTCAAACTCGTGCATTTTTTCCATTGCACGAGCTTTACAGCCGCCGCATGCAGATCCAATCTTCGTTCTTGACTGAAGATCTTCCCATGTACGTGCGCCGTCTTTATACGCTTCTTCCAAATCTTTGTCAGTTACGTTAAGACATGTGCAGATAACTTCAACATCCTCAGTGCCTTTGAGCGACGGAAGACCTTTCTTTTCAAGATAATCGTCGATGGCTGCGCGCAAGGCTTTGTCACCAAGCACTGAGCAGTGAATTTTGTTCTCTGGAAGTCCACCGAGCTTCGCAACGATATCCTGCGGTTTAAGACGGTAAGCTTCTTCTATCGGCATTCCTTTTATTGCTTCAGACAAAATTGAAGTAGACGCAATCGCGCTCGCGCAGCCGTATGTCTTCCAGCGGCAGTCAGTAATTTTGCCGTCGCTCACCCGGATAAGGATAAGCATCTGATCGCCGCATTTAAGGTTTCCAACGATTCCGCGGCCGTCGCATGGCCATTCTTTCTCGTCTTCCATAAGAACGTTTTTAGGGTTCATAAAATGATCTTTTACAACGTCGCTGTATATCCAATCGCTCATATCAAAACTCCTTATTTGCTGTTCGTATCTGTGTATGCTGTAGACATTTTCCTAAGCATTTCAATAACAGGCGGGAAATGCTCCAGCACATAATCAACTTCTTCTTCGGTGTTGTATTTACCGAAACTGAATCTTATCGAGCCATGCGCAAGCTCCGGTCCAAGTCCTGTCGCGACGAGGACATGCGACGGCTCCAAACTTCCGGAGGCGCATGCGGAACCAGTTGAAACGTCAACGCCGAGCAAGTCAAGGTGAAGCAGAATCGACTCTCCTTCCGCGCCAGGGAATGACACATCAAGCGTATTTGGCAGAACCTTTTCTGGATGACCGTTTACGCGGATATTAGGAATAGCCGCAAGAAGACCGTCACGAAGCTTGTTGCGCAAAGCACGCGTATGCGTTCCGTAGTTCTCTATGTCTTTAAGAGCAAGCTCTGCTGCTTTTCCGTAAGCCGCGATTGCAGGCGCATTGTACGTTCCGGCGCGGAGTCCGTTCTCCTGATGTCCGCCCCTTATAAGTGGCTCTACAGGCGAGCCTTTTTTAACATAAAGCGCGCCAACTCCTTTCGGTCCGTATATCTTGTGGCAGGAGAATGTCGCGTAATCTACATTCCATTCTTTAAGGTCAACAGGAATCTTTCCGGCAGCCTGAACAGCATCGGTATGGAACAACGCCCCTGCTTCATGCGCCATAGAGCAAAGCTCTTTTATATCCTGAATCGTTCCTATTTCGTTGTTCGCTGTCATAATAGATACTAGAAGCGGCTTTTTTTCAAGCGCTTTCTTGTACTCGTCAAGTTTTACTGAGCCCCATTCATCAACAGGAAGATAAATAACTTCCATGCCAAAAGATGCAAGCCGCTTTGAAGCTTCAAGCACGCAAGGATGCTCAATCTGCGTCGTTACGATAACGTTTTTGCCGCGCTTTTTACCTTCAGCAAGCATTGAGTTAAGAACTGTATTGTTAGACTCAGAACCACCTGATGTAAAAAGAATCTCATCTGGATTGACATTCACAAGAGCCGCGACATGACCGCGAGCTTTTTCAATATCTTTCCGCGCGGCACGTCCATCCTGATGAAGGCTAGATGCGTTCGCATACTCAGAAAGCTTTTCTGTGTAAAACTCCAGCACTTCTTTTGAAAGCGGAGTCGTTGCATTATAGTCAAAATATATGCGTTTATCCATGTATCGGTCGGGAAATAATCCCTCCTCCTAAAATTATACTATCTAAATATAATACTGCCGATTGTCCGGGGGCAACTGCTCTTTGAGGAAAATCGAACAAAATTTCAAATTCTTCGTTTGAAAGCGGGCGAATCGTGGCTGCAACAGGCTTTGACGCAAGCCTGATTTTCACATCGGCGCGGAATTCCTTTGTCGGAACGATATTTCCAGGCCAAACACAATCGCTCATAACAAGTCCTTTCTCTAAAAGGCTGTCATTGTCAGAAAGCACTACCCTGTTATGTGCAGCGTCTATGGAATGCACGTAAAGTGGCTTGCTGGAACTTACTCCAAGTCCGCGCCTCTGCCCTATCGTGTAATACTCAATCCCCTTGTGATGACCGATTACTTTGCCTTCCAAGTCTGTTATATCGCCGGGTACAGGCGGTTTATCAGAGAAAATTACATTAAAGAATTCAGGCGGAACAAAGTCCTGGCTTTCAGCTTTTTCAGCGGCAGCAAGCCCCATAGAGCGTGCAATTTCGAAGACTTCTTTTTTTGTCATGTTTCCAAGCGGGAAACGGACTTTCTCTAAAAAAGCAGAAGGCACTCTATACAAGAAATACGACTGGTCCTTCGTCATATCAGCTGCCTGCATAATCATAACAGGTGCAGTTCCGGCTGTTTCTGTTTTGTCTTCAGCAGATACTGGGCGGATCACGCGTGCATAATGACCAGTGCAAAAATAATCGAACTTTATGCCCTGTTTTTCTGCCGCTGCCGGCATTGCTCCAAATTTGACGAGCGGATTACACCTTATGCATGGATTAGGTGTCCGCCCTGCCCTGTATTCTGTCTTAAAGTATTCAAGAACTTGAGTTTTATAAATATCTTTTACATCGATTACATGATATTCAATGTCTTGTTCTTTGCAGAACTTCGTGCACGCTTCTATATCAAGCGCTTCATCCGGTCCGTAGCAGGAATTCCTAAGTCCGTCCGCAGAACAGTTAAGTGCCATATCGTTGTTCCATGTAGACATAGTTACGCCTATGACTTTACAACCGCGCTGCTTCAAAAGCAATGCAGTAAGCGTAGAATCAACGCCACCTGACATTCCGACAAGGACTGTTGAGCCTTTTTCTGGCAAATCAAGCGTTTTATAGGAAAAATGATCTCCGTAACGGAACACATCTGTGTTTTCTGACATATCGTGACCAATATAACGTAAAGAGCAGAAAATGTGAAGATACTTAACCTATTATTTTGATAGGTAAACATCATCGGGCTTTACTCTATCTGCTAAAAACTGTATATTAATGTCAGTGTTTTACAACAATTTCAACCGAATACGAACTGTTTCTGAATAGCAGTAAGAACGGTTCAGCATGACGCATCTTTTATGAAGCGTACTAGCAACAGAGGACAGAATGGATTTTACAGAATTCAACTTACATGAATCCCTGATGAAAGGGATTGAGAAAGCAGGATATAAAACCTGCACGCCTGTTCAGGAACAGGTTCTTAAAGCCGGACTCACCGGCGATGACTTATATGTGCAGTCACAGACAGGCACAGGAAAAACAGCAGCTTATCTTACGCTTATGCTGCAACAGCTTCTTACAGTACCGGAATTAAACGGAAAGAAAGCATTGATTATGGTTCCTACACGCGAGCTTGCAGTTCAGGTAGAGGAAGAGGCAGAGACGCTCGCACAGGAAACAGGACTTAAGACAGGTAGCTTTTACGGCGGAGTTGGCTATGAAAAACAAACCGCTCTTCTTAAGAAAAACGTCGATATTCTTGTTGGTACACCGGGTCGTGTAATTGACCTTCAGGAATCTGGCACAATGGATTTATCACAGGTTGCTTTCCTTGTTGTTGATGAAGCAGACCGAATGTTCGACATGGGTTTCTACCCAGATTTAAGGAAGCTCATTAAAGTTCTTCCTGCGACTGATCAGCGCCAGACAATGCTTTTCAGCGCAACGCTCAATACATACGTAAAAAATCTTGCATGGGAATACACTGAAGAAGCAAAAGAAATCACGATTGAGCCTGAGCACATCACCATAGAAGAGATAGACCAGGTAATTCTTCACGTTTCAAGTGATGACAAGATGAAACTTCTTCTTGGTATTTTGAAGAATGAAAAACCAAGCAGCGTAATCATTTTCTGTAACACAAAACGCTCATGCGAAGTTATCGCGAAACGCCTTAAGATGAACGATATCGAAGCAGAGTTCATCATCGGAGACTTGCCGCAATCAAGACGACTCAAAGTGCTCGATTCTTTCAAAAAAGGCGAGCTTTCATGCCTTGTTGCGACGGACGTCGCAGCCCGCGGAATAGATGTAACAGACCTTGCTATGGTTGTTAATTACGATCTTCCGAATGAGGCAGAGAATTACGTTCACCGTATTGGCCGCACTGCCCGCGCCGGAAAGTCTGGCAAAGCATATACGCTTTGCAGCGAGCAGGATGTTTATAATTTACCAGCAATCGAAAGATATGTCGGTAACGCTATTCCAGCATCAATGGCGAGTGATGAGATGTTCATCGATGATGCCAGTGACGGTGTTTATATTAAAACAGAACGCTACGATGATGAGTATTCAGACAGACCTCGCTCACGCAGAGACGGCCGGCGCGGGTCTGGAAGACACGAAGGTGACAGACACGGTAGCGACAGCAGACGTTCCGGCAGACACGAATCCCGTTACGGCGACGACCACCGCAAATCTGACGGAAGGAACAACTACAAAAAGAGTGACAGCCGCAAAAAACCATATAACAGAAGCGCGGAGCGCGAAGAGTTCTCTGAAGAACTGGCTTCAATGTCATTTGAAGACCGCATGAAGCTCTACAAAGAAAAATACGGCTCATCCGGCACCAATAAGAAAGAATCGCCTAAGGCTAAGCCAAACAATGCAAAAAATGCAGCAAAGCATCCATCTGCGCCAAAAGGAACTTCGCTTTCTCATAACGAAGAAACAAAGCAGGGAGCCGCACGGAAAAGCAATGTATCCGCGAAGCCGGAGAAAAAAGGCAGCGCAGGTATTCTTGGTCTTATACAGAAGTTTTTTGGCGGTAAAAAGGGAAAGAAATGATTACAGTATCAGACGTAAGCTTAAAATTCGGTGAGCGCCCGCTTTTCAAAGACGTTAACCTTAAATTCACAGCAGGAAACTGCTACGGAATAATCGGCGCGAACGGAGCCGGAAAATCAACGTTCCTCAAAGTTCTTGACGGCGAGCTTGAGCACGATTCAGGCCAGATTATCATAACACCCGGCGAGCGCATGGCTGTTCTTAAACAGGACCACTTCGCCTACGACGAGTATTCCGTCAAAGACACTGTTATGATGGGCTATCCAAAACTTTACGAGTGCAGCAAGGCGCGTGACGAAATATACGCAAAAGAGGATTTTACAGAGGAAGACGGTTTAAAATCAGCTGATTTGGAAGCAGAGTTCTCTGAGCTTGGCGGATGGGAAGCAGAAAACCAGATTGAGCAGATGCTTTCCGGTCTTGGACTTGAAGAAGAGTACCATGACAGAATGATGTCCGAACTTGATGAAAGCCGTAAAGTCCGCGTGCTTCTTGCACAGGCACTTTTCGGAACACCAGACATCCTTCTTCTCGACGAGCCTACGAACGGTCTTGATCTTGAATCTATAAACTGGCTTGAGGACTTCCTTCTTGACTTCCCGAACACTGTCATTGTCGTAAGCCACGACAGACACTTCTTGAACACAGTTTGTACGTTCATCTGCGATATAGACTACGGCAAAATCAGTCTTTTCAGCGGTAACTATGATTTCTGGTATCAGATGAGTCAGATTATGCAGCGTCAGGCAAAAGACCAGCAGAAAAAACGCGAAGAAAAGATGAAAGACTTGCGCGAGTTTATTTTGCGGTTCGCGTCGAACGCCGCAAAAAGCCGTCAGGCAACAAGCCGCAAGAAGATTTATGACAAGCTCGCGCTCGAAGAGCTGCCTGTTACGAGCAGAAAGTTCCCGTATGTTAACTTTAAGCCTAACCGCGAGATTGGAAACAATGTACTCAAAGTTGAAAAGCTTAATTACACAAGAGAAGGCATTCAGCTTCTTAAAGATTTCAGCCTTACCGTCAACAGAACAGATAAAATCGCTTTTGTCGGATTGGAGCATAAATCAAAATCTGCTTTCTTCGACATTATAACTGGCAATCTTAAGCCAGACTCAGGCGATATTTACTGGGGACAGACGGTCACGCACACATACATGGGTATAGACAACTCAAAATACTTTGACAACGATATGAACATTACCGAGTGGCTTAAGCAGTACTCTCCAGACCAGGATGACGCTTACGTACGCGGATTCTTAGGCCGTATGCTTTTCTCCGGCGACGAGTCATTAAAGCCTGTTAAGGTTCTTTCCGGTGGTGAGAAAGTGCGCTGTATGCTCAGTAAACTCATGCTTTCCGGCGCGAATGTCGTCATTCTTGATGAACCAACAAACCATCTTGACTTGGAGGCTATTACAAGCCTTAACGAAGGTCTTGTTGACTTCCCAGGCGTAATTCTTTTCAACAGCCATGACCACGAGTTCATAACTTCTATCGCGAACAGGATTATCGAAATTACACCAGGCGGCATCATTGACCGCATGATGAACTTCGAGGATTACCTCAAGGACGAGCAGGTAAAAGAACTCCGCGAAGAATACTACAAAGATTGCGGAAGAAAGATTAAGTTCAACATATAAAAAAAACGGAGCCTTGCTTATTCAAGCAACGGCTCCGTTCATTAATAACTCCCTTTCACATCAGACTTTGAACAAATCTATCTCTGAGCCTATCTGACGCACAGAATCATTAACTTTACGTGATATATCAGCCAGTACTGAACCGCACTGATTAATCTCTTTTGCACCTTCTGTCATTTCGGACATACTCTCTTTAATTACCTCGGTAGCATCCTGAAGTTTTCTTACCTCACCAAGAATTGACTTGTTGCCTTCGGACATTTCTACCGCAGCACTACGTACTTCAGCGGTGTTATCATTAAGAGACTGCAATGCCTCGAAAATCTGCTTAGAACCTTCGTTCTGCTCGTCCATAGCACTCTTAATCTGGCGGACAAGCATATCTGTGTTCTTAATGCGCATTCCGACAGCTGAGAACGCTTCCTCAGACTCGTTGGAAGAATTAACCATAACTTCGATTGACTGAACAATCTTTCTAAGCTCGTCACCGATTGTATGTGACTGTTCTGTTGAAGTTTCGGAAAGCTTTCTGATTTCGTCTGCAACAACCGAGAAGCCCTTACCTGCATCACCTGCGTGAGCCGCCTCAATAGCAGCGTTCATAGCAAGCATGTTTGTCTGAGAAGCGATATTCTCAATAGCCGTGTTAGCTTCAATAAGCATAGCTGACTGTTCTGCAATCTCATCGATGCGCTCTTTAACAGCGTTCTGCTTTTCGATTCCGGTCTGAGTATCTTTCTCGAGTGAAGAGAACTCTGAAGCCATCTTTTCAACTGATGTATTTACAGAACCGATGTTGCCCATCATCTCTTCAACGGCGGCAGATGCTTCTGTAACACTTGCAGACTGGTTCTCAATCATCTTTTCAAGAGAATCGATGTTCTGAGAAATCTGGGTAACAGCACCGGCTGTCTCGGAAACAGAAGATGACTGTGTAAGAACCTGCTTTGTAACACCCTCAATATTGGCAAGAATCTCTGTAATAGCGGATGCTGTATCTTCAATACTATGCTGAAGGTCACCATCGGCATTCTCAAGCGTGTTCTTTGAGCCTTTTATTGATGCGATAATATCCTGCAGTTTCTTTACGAAGCTGTTGAAGTTATTGATAAGGAATCCTATTTCGTCATGGCGCTTAATATCGATACGCTTTCTAAGGTCAGCATCACCAGTGGCGATATCATGAACAGTCGTTGTTACGACTTTAACAAGTTTTACTGTACGTGAAAGAAGGATGTATGCGACAATCATAAGGGCGATGGCGACCGCAACACCGATGAGAGTGATGAATTTCTGTACGGAATCAGGAACACGAGCAAGCTCTTCGCCTGTAATAGCCATCATAAATAACCAGCCTGGTGTCTCTGGAACTTTTGCAATTGCAACAAGATTCTGTCCGACAGGAGTTTCCTGAACAGAAACAACGCTGTCTCTATCCTGCAAGCCCATCTTCATTCCCTGGAAACCTTCGAACTCAGTCTTTACGAGCTCTGGATTCGGGTGGGAAAGAATAATTCCGTTACTATCCAACAGGATTGCGTATCCTTCTGTTCCCATCGTTGATTCTTTGACGATCTCATTGATACGGTCGATGTTAACCATCGCGTTGAAGATACCGTATGTCTTACCACTCGCCTCTTTTGCGGCTACGGCAACAGGAACAACGAATTTACCAGAAGTTCTTGAAACGATAGGGTCACCAATATACTCGTTTTTTCCACCCTTTACGATGGAGCTGTAATATGCGCGGTCTGAAATATCAGCACCTATTTCACCTGTTACACGGTGAGTAACTGCACTGCGACCAGCGAAGAACTCATAGTCGTAATCAGGATGCTGATACTGCGGATTAGCCTGCATCCAAGCTATAACCGCTTCGTCATCACCTGACTTTACAATTTCTGCGCCCGCATAAGACTTAACGTTCTCAACATAAATACGGAGTGTTTCTGCTATATGCTTTGCTGAACCAGAAGCCAAGTTCATCGTGTTTTTCTGGTATATATCCGTTATGGAGGATTTTACGTCATTTACGATCGCGAAATTCATCCCCACGATAAGCAGAATTACTACGAAAGAGAAAAGGACTGACATTCGTATTGCCATACCGATTCCTTTCTTTTTATTTGTTCCGTCATTTTTCTTAGACATAGATAAATCTCCTTAGCAGTGTTCACTCAACATATTTTAAGTCACATAAATCAGCGCAAAATATTATTGTTGCGTGATTGTAATTGATATTATAAATTATTTTATTCCATTAAGCAAAGAAAAAAAACTCTAAATTCACAAATTTTTATCATTTTTTTCTAAAATCTAAAAAAAGCCCCCTTATCTGCTTTATGCAGATAAGGGGGTGCAGATCATAATGGATCTTTTCAGCTCAAGCTAACAATAAATTAGCAGTTCTCGCTGAAGTATTTGATTGTGCGAACCATCTGTGATGTATAGCTGTTTTCGTTGTCGTACCAAGAAACAACCTGTACCTGGAATGTGTTGTCGTCAATCTTTGAAACCATTGTCTGTGTTGCATCAAAGAGTGAACCGAACTTCATACCGATAACATCAGATGAAACGATTTCGTCTTCGTTGTAACCGAAAGATTCGTTAGCAGCAGCTTTCATTGCAGCGTTGATTCCTTCTTTTGTTACATCTTTGCCCTTAACTACAGCTGTAAGGATTGTTGTTGATCCTGTAGGTGTTGGAACACGCTGTGCAGAACCGATGAGTTTTCCGTTCAATTCAGGAATTACAAGACCGATAGCCTTTGCAGCACCTGTTGAGTTAGGAACGATGTTAGCAGCACCAGCTCTTGAGCGGCGGAGGTCACCCTTTCTCTGTGGACCATCAAGAATCATCTGATCGCCTGTGTAAGCGTGGATTGTTGACATGATACCAGACTGAATCTGAGCATAGTCGTTAAGTGCTTTAGCCATTGGAGCGAGACAGTTTGTTGTACAAGAAGCAGCAGAAATAACGTTGTCGTTCTTTGTCAATGTCTTGTGGTTTACGTTATAAACGATTGTTGGGAGGTCGTTTCCAGCAGGAGCAGAAATTACTACCTTGCGGGCACCTGCTGTGATGTGTGCAGAAGCCTTTTCTTTTGATGTGTAGAAACCTGTACATTCAAGTACAACGTCTACTTTGTTAGCTGCCCATGGGCAGTTTACTGCATCTTTTTCAGCGTAGATCTTGATTTCTTTTCCGTCTACGATGATTGAGTTTTCTGTAGCAGAAACTGTGTGTTTACCTTCACCGATTTTTCCACAGAAACCGCCCTGTGCTGTGTCGTACTTCAAAAGGTGAGCAAGCATTTTTGGGCTTGTCAAATCGTTGATAGCAACTACTTCATATCCTTTTGCGTCAAACATCTGACGGAAAGCCAAACGACCAATGCGGCCGAAACCATTAATAGCAACTCTTACATCT
>JAFZVC010000091.1 GCA_017618015.1 Spirochaetaceae bacterium | reverse complement strand
GTGTGGTTTCGATACACTCGCTTCGCGAGCACTCAACCACCGGTTTGTTCTTAGTCCCATCTTATGTAAATCATCTTCTGTGAGTTTGTTCATCTGGGTTCGGGATAACTCTTTCGCAATTTCTCCATTACACAAAACTACCGTTCGGTCGGCAATGTCCCAGAGATAGGAAATGCGGTGTTCTGCGATTACAATTGTCTTCCCCTCACCCCTCCATTTTTTGAGAAGTTCACGTAATTCTTCTATAGTTTTTAAATCAAGATTTGCGCTCGGTTCATCCAGAAGAATTATCTGGTTCCCTGTAACTGCAACTGAAGCACAGGCTATCTTCTGCTTCTGGCCGCCGCTTAAATCAAAAAGACTTCGATTCATCAGCGGTTCCAGTTTGAGTTCGGTGACGGTTTTCTCAATACGATTCAAAATCTCCTGTTCCGGCATTCCCTGATTTTCACAGGCAAAGGCCAGCTCACTTGTTGTATCAACATTAAAAAACTGGGAACGTGGATTCTGAAATACAGTACTCACAGTTTTTGCTGTATCATACAGCTCTGTCTGAGTTACATTCTGACCATTAACAAGTACACTCCCCTGAAGCTCGCCTTCAAAGAAATTCGGAATGAGGCCGTTTATCAATCTTATGATTGTTGTTTTTCCACAACCAGAGCCGCCGGTAATCAGAACACAGTCTCCATCTTTGATTGAAAGATTAAGATTTTTAAGACTTCCGATTTTTGTGTTTGAGTATGTAAAAGTTATGTTTTTTAGTTCGATCATAAAAATCTCGATGGTGGTTTCGATACAATCGCTTCGCGATCACTCAACCACCGATAAAACTTCGAATTATTGAAAAACCGAGTCCACCAACGAGACCGATAATCACTACAAAATCCCAGAAACCAAAACCAATTTTGCAGATATTTGTGCGCTTACCTGGACCACCCAATCCGCGAGTTAAAGAAGCAGCCGAAAGTTCCTGCCCGATTTTTACAGAACAGGTCATCATTGGAATCATGCGGTATTCAATCATCTGGAGTGCTTTTGTGCCGCCAAATTTTATATCACGCATCGCCATTGCTTTGTTAATGCTTCCCGCCTCTTCCATAACTGTAGGAAAGAATCTGAACATTACAGAAAGCGGAATTGTAATGCACTGCGGCATATGTATTTTTTCCATAGCACAGATAAACTCGCTCACAGTTGTAGTTGAAACAACATACATACCTGTAAGAATCCCCGGCAAAAATCGCAGAACAATTCCACACATTGCGAGCAGAAGAAAGTTAAGAAAACCTTTACACTCCGGCATCACAAAAACAGACAGTGCATACGCACAGGTGTAGAAAATCACACCAAAAAGAAAGGCCTTCCATCGGCGTGCGCTCAGTAGAAACAGAAGCGGAATATAATTCAGCACAACCCGAAACTCCGCCGTAGCATCTCCGCCCGCGTTTCCGAGGAGGAAAACGGAAACAAATGCGAGCAGGAGAAGCTTTGTACGCGGATCAAGCAGGGAACGCTTCCTGCAAGATGACAGGATTTCCATTATACGATTCCAGCCTTAATAAAGTGCTTTTTCAAAATCTTGCGTCCAAGGAGTCCACCGACAATGCCGAATACAAAGCACAGAACAAGGTGAACAGGGCACATCCAGATTGGCATCAGCTTAGTGAGGGCATCAATATATTCCTGACCAAAGTTCTGTCTTGTAGACCAGTATTTATCTGCAAAGAAAAAGAGCGGAATATAATTACTCCAGATCCACAAGCTGAAAACTCCGTGAACAATTACAGCGCGCTTTGCACTTTTATATTCACCCTTCTTCAAAATCAGCTCAGCAACAAGACCAGTAACCAGTCCGATAACCAGAGCATAATATGACATTCCTGTGAGCCACATCAAAAGACCCATAATGATTGTCATAATATAAACCATTCCAAACTTACGAACTTTCGTTAGGAAGAGCATGAACGGGATTCCTCCGAACAAAGGCATAAGCACAGAATAGGTCGGCATGAAGATTGGAATAAAGCCGAGCATAGCAAGAGCCATAATAATCACAAAATAAATCGCTGTGAAAATACCGATGTTTATTAAATCTTTTCCGTTTAACTTATTTGAATCTGTCATCTTAACCCTCTTTTTCTTACTTTAATTTTTTGTAACCGTAAACAGCAGTTTTACCCAGTTCTTCTTCGATGCGGATAAGCTGATTATATTTTGCCATACGGTCTGTACGGCTCATAGAACCAGTCTTAATCTGACCTGAGTTTGTTGCAACTGCAATGTCGGCAATTGTAGTATCTTCAGTTTCACCTGAGCGATGACTTGTAACTGTTGTGTAGCCGTGACGGTGTGCCATCTCAATTGCTTCAAGAGTTTCTGTAAGAGAACCAATCTGATTTACCTTGATGAGGATAGAGTTTCCGGCTCCAAGCTTGATTCCTTTTTCGAGGAACTTAACGTTTGTTACAAAGAGGTCGTCTCCTACGAGCTGACAGCGGTCGCCGATGCGTGCTGTAAGCTTTTTCCAGCCTTCCCAGTCGTTTTCGTCCAGGCCGTCTTCGATTGAGTCAATCGGATATTTTGTGATGAGTTCGTCAAGGTAAGCAATCTGCTGGTCGTCGCTAAGCTCCTTTCCGTTTGGATCTTTTGGAGTTCCGTTTGAAAGCTTTTTATAGTTGTAGAAGAACTTGCCGTCGCGCTCAACTGAGAACTCGCTGGCTGCACAGTCCATAGCAATTTTGATATCCTTTCCTGGCTTGTAACCTGCATCCTTAATTGCCTGAACAATACTGTCGAGGGCATCATTGATTCCGTCGAACTTTGGAGCGAATCCACCTTCATCACCTACTGCAGTTGAAAGGCCGCGCTTTTTAAGAAGCTTTGCAAGTGCATGGAAAACTTCAGCTCCCATGCGGATTGCTTCTTTCTCTGATTTAGCGCCAACAGGACGAATCATAAATTCCTGGAATGCAATTGGAGCATCAGAGTGAGCACCTCCGTTGATAATGTTCATCATAGGAACTGGAAGTACATGAGCATTTGCTCCGCCGATATAGCGGTAAAGCGGAATGTTGAGCGCCTTTGCAGCTGCCTGAGCGGTTGCAAGAGAAACACC
>JAFZVC010000090.1 GCA_017618015.1 Spirochaetaceae bacterium | reverse complement strand
TTAAGCATCGTTGAGAACGCGATGAAGCAGATGTTCGTTGAGGATGAGCTTAGTCAGATTGAGGATGACGGCACAATATCCGACGTGACGGTGAACAATGTTTTCGCGCGCGCCGTTGAGTATAGCGAGTATGTCGTCAAATCGGGCGATAACATAACGGATATATCAAGGAAATTCGGACTTTCCAACATCTCTACGTTGATTTCCGTGAATAACATTGAAAATGTGCGGAAGCTCTGGGTAGGGCAGAAGCTTAAGATTCCTTCGATGGATGGTGTTTCATACAAAGTTGTCCAGGGGGATACGCTCGCTTCTGTCTCCGCGAAATACGGCATTTCCATTGAGGATATACTTGATGTAAACGATATGACTTCTGATGTTATATACCCGGGAACAGTTCTTTTTATTCCCGGTGGCAAGCTTGATTCCACAACGCTCAAAAAGTCGCTCGGTGAATTGTGGATAAAACCGCTTGCAGTTAGCTACCGCATAACATCGGAATTCGGTTACCGTGCGGATCCGTTCACAGGCGTAAGAAGCTACCACACAGGAATAGATTTGGCGGTTTCCGCCGGAACATCAATCCGCGCGAGCATGGGCGGAAAAGTTTCTACGGCAGGATGGAGCAACACTTACGGAAATTACGTCATAATATCGCATGACAACGGATACCAGACGCTATACGCCCACATGCAGAAATACACTGTGAAAAAAGGCGAGACTGTGAATCAGGGGCAGACAATAGGATATGTCGGCAGCACCGGATATTCAACAGGCCCGCACCTTCATTTTTCGGTTTACAAAAACAGTCAGCTCGTCGCGCCGACTTCCATATTGAGTTTTTAGTAAAGGTTAGGAGATAAAAAATGCGTGTGCCAGGAATTTGCATTGAATGCGGAAGAACGATAAGCAAAGATTTTATACACTGTCCTTGGTGCGGCTGCTCTCAGCTTGAGAAAGATCTTGTTCCAGTAGGCGCGTCATCGGCGAAAAAAGCCGCTGTTTCAAGCGAGGGCGAGCCTGTCGGAAAAAGTTCCCGGCTTTCCCGCATCAACAGTATGCTTGACGATTTGGAACGAGATATGACAATATTTATGATGAGAAGGGAAAGAAATAGATGATAAGATATTTGCGCAATTTGTCCGTTCGTCGCTCGAAGTTGCACCGTGAATGTGCGTCGGGTTTGTTGATTCGGGGTATATTCATAGTTATGGTGGCTCTGCTTTTTGCATCCCCTGTTTTCGCGCAGATTTCGTTTTCCTCGCTTGATTTAAACTCCGGTGATATGTTGCTTTATGCCGCATCCACAAAATCAAAGGAGAATATTTCATATAAAAAACTGTATCGTGCTAAGCTTACGGATAATATAAAAGAAGCTGTAGCCGGAGAAAGCAAGCTTCTTACATGCTTCCCAGAGAAAATGGATGTTTTCCTTGGTGGAAAAAAGCTCCAGATACGCAATTCTGATGGTATAGCCGAGTATTCTGTGCCAGACAACAAGCTTACGTGGATTTCTGGCACGGATGCGGTAAATATGGCGGCTGTCTCCGTAAGTCCTGACGGAAACTGGCAGTGCCGCTTTGTTAAAAAGACGGCGGCGCGCGCAGATTTGATTCTAGAAAACATGGTTACAGGAAAATCTCGTGTTCTTGCTCCTGATGCAGAGTTTTCATACAGCTACGTTCCGGTTCTTTGGTCGCCTGATTCCGCGCGCCTTATCTATGAAAAAGACGGTACGCTCTACTTTTTGGAAACAAGCGAGACATTCAGCCTTGCCAATATGTCAGAGGAATTCCGCAGAATCGGACATGGAAAAATATCAAACGTATGCTGGGCTACATCTTCTCTTCTTGTATATATAAACAGTGACATCGTGTATAAAATCGCGACGAACGAGTTTTACACCCGCGCGTTGTACGCTGATTTGATGGGGTCCGGCACTGTCGCAGGCAGGCTTCCGAATGCGTTCAACAACATGGTCGATACATTCTGGGCTAACAGTGACGCTTCTTCCATCGTGCTTGTTCAGAACAACAGGACATTGTGGTACATGGAGCTTGACGGTACTGACTTTAATTTCGTAACGACACTTTTTTCGTATCCGTTTGTGAGCGTTCCTGGAACGGCCGTTTCTTTCAAAGTGTTTTGGACGGAAGAGACCGATGGAAAAGAAATCCCTATCGTTTGGATTGAGCAGCTTCATGAGACGAGCTATGAAAGTTACGTCTACAAACTTGTCGTGAACAGTGCCAGAAACAACTCTTATTTTTCTGCTCTTCCGCTTCCTGTTTTCGTTACCGAGCCGATGCTTTCGCCTGACGGAAAAATGCTTTGCTTCCGCGATAAAAACAGCATCCACATCTACAAGCTTTCTACGTGGCAGCAGATTTATGTATTCGCGGAAGAGGATATAGTTTCTTGCCG
>JAFZVC010000089.1 GCA_017618015.1 Spirochaetaceae bacterium | reverse complement strand
CTTTCCGCTTTCATAACGCAAAAACTGCATACGCCCAAGAAAATATCTGTAGCGTTCCGCTTCCGTAAGGCCTTCAACAATTTCCTTTTCAGCTTCAAGCATCAGCCTCATTCGTAAATTTTGATTCTCCATCACATCCCCCGAACAACCAGCGTTATCACCGTAAGCGCCACATTAAAGCAGCTGATAACACAGGCAATAACCGCCGTAGTTCTTCCAGCTTTACCGCTGTCATTTTTAATATGCTCTTCAAGCCGTCTTGCCGTAGCACAAACATTCGGATTGTACTGGCACGCTGTACTCCTGTTATCAAGACAGTCCATCCTTTTTTCCATAGCTTTTTTAAATTCCTTCATTTCCGAACGGAACCCCGAAAGCTCCACATTCAAATCATTTATTGATTTCACCAAAACTCCAATTTCTTCGATAGTTTTCCTCCCTAAACGCGTGTCACCCAGATTTCACTGGAGAACGCATCCTCTTTTTTGTATCTGAATGTCAGTTCATCAATGCGAACTTTTTTAAATCCACTTTGTCCGTTAAGACGAATATCCATAAACGCACCCACGCGCGCATGAATCAAAGGCAAAAAAGTAGTCAGGTAATAACCGCCCTTACAGTTCACACATTTTTTAAGTTCATCCTTAGCACGCCGCTCGCAGAAAGGCTCATTCTCAAATAAATCATCAGAAAGGAATTTAGAAGTAACGTTTTTTACAATCTGGCCATGAGCCGCAATCTCATCATCATCTTTTACAAACACGCTGTAGTTAGTTTCAGAAATAATTGCCCGACCAGTGATAGAAGCTTTACGAAGCCCTATTAATTTTCCATCGCGCCCCAGCTGCACAATCGCCCGGTCGCGGTAAGTTGTAGTGTCGTACTGAATCACAACCGGCTTGTCCTCGCCAGTCACTTCCATCGCGTCTAAGAAGTCCTGCTCAGAATCCAGACTGTCCGCATAAACAACATTACGAGTTTTTCCCTCATGATTCTTAGCCGTATAAACCGCCTGGTAATCTGTATCAGAAATAATCTTCCGGCTGTCATCCGTAAACGGATAGTACGGCTGCATATCCTCGTCATACCAAACCGGCGCGTCACTGTACGACCACAGCTCCTGCCGCTCCGTCTGCACATAACGCGTATATTTCAGGCGTACATTATTTGCATATTTATCTCTATTATTAAAAAAGCGGTAATGAGTAATCTCATTTTCATTCAGGCTAAAGCAGCTTTCTTCGCTGTACTCATTTTGTAAGTCATAAGGGCTTTCTATAAAACTCAGCGTCAAATCCTTACCACATTCCACAACCGCGTTATAAGCCTTAGCCAGTGAGCACAATTCCTTCCAGGCAGAGCCTGCCACAACTACATAAGGAATATCAAAGTTCAGCGTTCCGCAGTTTATTTCACTAGCACCAATTCCACCGCGCGAAGCAATAATATGAACCAAAGAATTTTCCGGATGCAGTCTGTCACAAACAACCGAATGCACAACAATCTGTGCATCAGTCCAGTTTCTCTGCAGCTTTGTATCATCAAGCTTTTTAGAAAGGTCTATCAGTTTTACCTTGCAGGTTTTATTTGAATAGCCGGTTTGTTGAATCTGAAAGCCGTCCTCATCCACAAACATATGAAAGCGAAAGAAGGTATTAGTCCGCTCCCCAAAGCAGTACCAGATCTGAACGCCAAGCCCTGGAGCAAGCTCACT
>JAFZVC010000088.1 GCA_017618015.1 Spirochaetaceae bacterium | reverse complement strand
TTCGCACTGACGCGCGCACTTACCCTGGTCGATGCCGCAAAGGGAATATTCCGGATGGTCACGCTTCCTTTGTGCGCTTTCGCGGGCGGGTTCCTGTCGCTTTTGTTCTTTAAGCGCGCCGCGATCTGCCTTGCAACCGGATTTATCGTTAACGCGGTGTTGTTCCTGATAATCTGCGGCCCGGGCTGGAGCGTGCTTTTATGGAGCCTTTTGTACCTGGTCAGTCTTGTGATCGGACTCCTTATCTCTTATATAGCGCTGACGCATAAGACCTGACGCGGGCGTGATCCCCGCCCGGATCCGTTACAAACAAAAAATACCGCATAATAAAGCCCCGGAACCTTTGAAGCGCCCCCTGTCAAGTAGACAGTGAAAAAAACGAAAAACAATTTAGTGGAAAATTCACCCTGCTGCGCAACAGGGTGAATTTTTCATGCGGCGGCGCGATGGAATTCCATCGGCGTCATACATTTTAGCCTTTGCTGGTAGCGTTTGTTGTTGTAAAAATAAAGATATTGCTCTATTGCAGAAATCAAATCTTCACGCGAAACGAATTTTTTAAGGTAATACATCTCTGATTTGAGGATTCCCCAGAAGCCTTCCATAGGACCGTTGTCAATGCATCTTCCAATACGTGACATACTCTGCCTCATATTCGCCTCAACAAGTTTGTTGTGAAAGATTTTGCTTGTGTATTGAAATCCTCGGTCACTGTGAAATAACGGGTGGGCGTTCGGGTTTGCCCGTACCGCCTCGTCAAACGTTTCAAATACAAGCGGATTGTTGTTGCTGTCTCCGATCTTGTACGCAACGATCCTTCTGTCATACAGATCAAGTATAGCGCTCAGATAGATTTTCTTAGTCTCGGCACCAATGTAGTATTTGAATTCAGTTACATCGGTCAGCCATTTCTCATTAGGTTTGTCCGCGTGAAAATCTCTGTTTAGAATGTTTTCCGCAGTTACTTCCGGCGTAGACTTGATGTAATTGTATCTCTTCTTTCTGCACACCGATTTCAAGTGAAGTATCTGCATTAATCTGCGAATACGTTTCTTGTTGTAATGAGTATTGTGCTCACGGTTGACAGTAATCGTCATTTGCCGGTATCCGAGTATCCCGTCTTGTCCTTCATACAGCACCTTGATCCATTCTACGATCTGCTCGTTCTCAAGCTGTCTGTCGCTCGGCATCCGTTTCAGATATTTGTAATATGCAGATCTGTTTACATTTAACATCCGGCATAGCTTTTCTATGGGATATCCCTCGGATATGTGTATGTACTGTATCGCTTTATAGTAATCATCCTGCCTTACTCCGCTGATCAATCGCCTCCTCTCAACTCCCTCAATTTTTTTAGCAGTTTGTTCTCCATCTCAGCGTCTTTAAGCTGTGCTTTCAATATCTTGTTTTCCATACGAAGCCGTTCTGCTTCACTCATTTCTTCGAACGGCTTCGTTCTTCCTCTGCCATCTTTCAGCCCGTCTATCCCTTTTTCCTCATACTTCCTCACCCAAGCATATATTTGCTGATAAGAGACTCCGTATGTTTGAATCGTCAAAGGATAGTCCTTACCGTGTTCAATGCAGAATGCTACGATTTCAACTCTCTCTTCTTGTGTTGTTTTTCTCCCCTTGGTCATATAGATCTCCGTTCCGGCACCGCGCCTCTCTTTGAATTCTTTATGACCATTATACCACTTTACCCAATTTCTAAGTTGTTTATCACTTAATAATCCGAATCTCTTTCGTAATACTTCATAACTCCCTTCGCCATTTAGATATGCTTGTATCGCTTCTAACTTCAATTCTTTGCTGTATTTCTTGTTCCTTCTCCTTGACATTAATAAACCCCCATAGTGTAGTCTTGAAAATTTTTGTTTTTTCAAGTGTCTACTCTATGGGGACTATATCAATCTTCCGCTCCGGCCTTCGTTTTTTTGTCAATCAAGTAATATCTCGTCCGCAAACATCTTACCGAGTTTTATAACGCTGTCCGTATCGTAATGCGCTATGTCCGGCTGCTCGAACGGTTCGTTGGCGGTCGTCAGACCCGCGGCAAGAGTGTCGAAATACCGGCAGTCCGCGTTCCGCTCCGCATACGCTTTTTTCTCCGCGTTGACAATATAATAAAACGGCCAGACGTCGCTCACTCCCGCGTCAAAGAACGTGCACCGCTCCAGGTCGTCCGCAAAAGCCTCCCGGAAATCTTTCAGCATCGCGTCGTATAACTTAATATATTGTTCCGCACCCTCCTTTGAGCACGCGTCTCCTTCGCCCTGCATCCAGCAGAACGCCTTTATCACCGGGTGATATCCTTCTTTTTCCAGTATTTCAATAAAGCGGCAAACATCATGGAGTAGGACAATGCCTTGGTAATAACTTATTTTTTCTTTAGAACAATTCTGAAAACAAGGTTCGTGTCTTAAAATATAATTGCCGGCACCTAATACCTGATAAGAGTGCCTTATTTTTTCG
>JAFZVC010000087.1 GCA_017618015.1 Spirochaetaceae bacterium | reverse complement strand
GTATCATTTTGGCGCTTTTTCTATGGGTTACGTATCATTTTGGCGCTCTTTCACATAAAAGAAACCTCTTTTGTCTACCACGGCAAAGGAGGTTTTTTGCGCCCTTTTGGCGTTTTTCGCGGTTTTCAAGGTTTTTGAGGTTAAGATCGGGCTCCAGAGAAGCATCGTAGCTGTTCCGGGGTCCGTTTTTTTCTGTTTTCAGAGCAAAAACGCTGGTGTACTTTTTGCGTTTCTTTGCTCTGCAAAGAACTCCAAAAAAATACGGGGTTGGTGGATTTGAACCTTGAAAAACACGAAAAATTATGACAGCACTTTTTCAGAAAAAAAGAAGCAAAAATCCAACATTTTCAGATAAAATAATACTACTGGTATAGAAAATACAATCAAATTAGTATGAACTGTATGTGTACAGCACTCTTATTTTGTGATATAATGGAGGCATAAAGTTAAGGAGGACGCAAACATGGAAATAAAACTTGCCGAAATCATCCGTTCATTCCGCAAGGAACGGAAGCTGACTCAGGAGCAGCTTGCAGAGGTCCTCTGTGTTACACCCGGCGCGGTCTATAAGTGGGAAGCCGGGCTGTCTATACCGGATCTTACACTCATCATGGAGATGGCGGACTTCTTTGACACCTCCGTGGACGTGCTGTTGGGCTATGAAATGAAAGACAATCGGCTGGAGGCGACGGTCAATCGTTTGCAAGGGTACCGCCGCAGCAAGGATTGGGACGGATTGACAGAGGCGGAAAAGGCACTCAAAAAATACCCCCATTCATTCCGGATTGTTCGCGAAAGCGAAGCGCTGTACGGTGCTTTCGGTTTTGAGACTGGAAACAAAGATGCGTTAAGGCGATCGCTGGAACTTCTCCGACAGTCTCTTTTATTGCTCGGTCAGAACGAAGATCCGCAGATCAGCGAACAAACCCTGAACGCAAAGATGGCAATGATTTATCTGGGCTTGGAGGAAGAGGAAAAGGGAATCGAACTTCTCAAAAGAAACAACGCGGGTGGCCTGTACAACGCTAAAATAGGTCATGCGCTTGCTTCATGCAAAAGAACAGAGGAAGCGGTACCATTTTTGTCAGGGGCTCTGGCAAATATACTCTTGGGTCTGTGTGAAACCATTATCGGGTATTTCAACTTTTTCTTTGCCAGCGGTGATTATACTTCTACTCAGGAAATACTTCAATGGGGAATCGGAATATTTTCCGGACTACGGAAGGACGGAAAGCCGAACTTTCTCGATAAGATTAACTGTGTGCTACTCGCTTCACTGGCAGGCTCACAGTTTATGTCCGGGAAAGTAGAAGCAGCTCGCGCATCCCTGCAGGAAGCCGCACGGCTTGCCGCGTTTTTCGACGCCGACCCAAGCTACGACGAGAGCGACATCCGATTTATCAGCCGCATTGAAGGTGCCAGTACCCACGATGACATCGGGGCGACGGCCATGGATGCTGTCGGAAATGCCGTCAAACAATTTGAAAATGAATCACTGAGTGCACTCTGGGACAATATCACAAAGCAGGAGAAAACAAACCATGGATAAGAAAGAAAGTAAGGTCCTTAGGCGTCCCTTTGTCAAAGAACTGTACCGAAAGAATAAGTTCAACCTTTTGATGACCGTGCTGGCGGCCCTGCTCACATCCGCTTCGAAGCTGGTGATTTCCTGGACTATCAAGGGGATTTCCGATTTGATCTCAGGTGATGCGGACATCAGTTTCGGTACGCTTATTTTCGTAGCTGCAAGCGGTTTTGTGCTGCTTATTCTGGCGTGGGTATTAGACCGGGCATTTCTGCCCGCATTCCGTGCCAGGGCGATGAGGCAGTACCGGAAATATGCCTTCGAAAGATTGCTGGAAAAGGGAATCCAGGCCTTCTCAGGTGAAAACAGCGCTCGCTATCTCTCTGCGCTCTCCAATGATGCGAACACCATTGAGCAGGACTACCTCCGGATGCTGCAAAAAGTTATTGAGGTCGGCGTCACCTTTGTCGGTGCGCTTGGAATAATGCTTTGGTACAGCCCGCTGCTGACACTGGTTGCTATTGGCTTCTCCATAATACCTATTATTGTTTCAGTGGTTCTTGGGAACAAGGCGGCAATTGCGGAAAAAAATGTTTCCGATAAGAAAGAACGCTACACCGGCATGCTCAAGGATGTACTCTCAGGCTTCTCGGTTATCAAGAGTTTCAAGGCGGAGAGAAAGATTTCAGATATTTACGACGAGAGCAATAAAAGTGTCGCAGGGGCAGTCAAAACCCGGGAAAAGGTCTTGCTCCACGTCAACTACTCATCAGGCATTGCTGGCGGAATCCTGCAGTTCGGCGTGTTCTTTGTGGCTGCGGCTCTCGCCCTTTCCGGCAGAGCAGGCATCACCGCCGGTACCGCCATTGTCTTCGTGCAGCTTTTGAACTATGTACTCGCACCGATTCAGGTATATCCGACCTACTATGCCGGAAAGAAGTCTGCCTTTAGTCTGATTGACAAACTGGCTCAGGCATTGCATCAGAATATCCCTGACGAAGGCGAGTCAATTGAGCCTCAGCTCAGGGACGGAATTTCCGTGAAAGACCTTACATTTTCCTATGAGGAGGACAAGGCAGTCCTGAAAGGCATAGATGTGAATCTGAAGGCCGGAGGCTGCTACGCGCTAGTAGGCGGATCCGGCAGCGGCAAATCCACCTTGCTCAATCTTTTGATGGCATCCTCCCGCAACTATCAGGGGCAGATTCTTTACGATGGGAAAGAACTCAAAACTGTCTCCACATGTTCACTGTACGATCTTGTTTCTATCATCCAGCAGAATGTGTTTGTCTTCAACAGTTCGATACGTGACAACATAACAATGTTCTCCCAGTTTTCGGAGGAAGAGATTGAACGCGCCGTGCGGCTGTCCGGACTGAAAAAACTAATTGATGAAAAAGGCGTGGACTATTGCTGCGGCGAAAATGGTTCGGGCCTCTCGGGAGGCGAGCGGCAGCGAATCTCCATCGCAAGAGCTCTGCTTAGAAAGACCCCTGTGCTGTTCGTAGACGAGGCCACTGCTTCACTCGATGCCGAAACCTCCTTTGAGGTGCTGGACGCGATTATGAAGCTGGACGGATACACGCGCATCATAGTTACTCATGACCTGGATGAAAACATCCTCCGCCGCTGTAACGGTCTTTTCACCCTTAAAAAAGGTGAGGTTTCCGAACAGGGAACCTTCGATGAGCTTATGGATCAGAAGGGCTACTTCTATTCGCTGTTCACTGTCTCCCAGAGATAATTTGTTTTTATACTTCCTTTTCACAAGCCTTATTGATTTTGGAGTTAAGTCTCATTGAACGGTAGATTATTCCTATGTATTCTCATTTTGACAAATCGGATTTTGAAGCGAAGGCAGTAATGAGTTTGAAATTGATTAAGCTTACCAAAGAATACGAATTGGCGCTAACGGACGGTGAGATCGAGCAGCGTTATTGGATTACTATCCGTGATTGAGATATTCAAGTCTATCAAACTTCGCTGCGTGTACCTTTTAGGCGTTTTTTCTTTGGTTTTGTAACTTTTACGCGCTCTTACACATGAAAGAAACCTGATTTGTCTACCAAATCAGGTTTCTTTCAACTAAGTGTTCCGCTGGCGCGGAACGTGAAGCATCCTTCGGATGTGAAGTGCGCTTCGCGCGTGAAGTGTGCCTTCGGCACGATATGCGGGACACTTAACTTCACTTGCCGCGAAGCGGCAAACTTCACTACGACGTAAGCCGTAACTTCACTTGCGCCGCAGGCACAAACTTCACTATTGAAATAATCACACTTTTAGAGTATAATAAAAGAGAAAAGAGATCGACAAATCGGGATTTGCGGAGGAGATAAGGTTGAGCGTAATAGCATTAAAGGTCGTGACAGAAGAAGATATTCCGACCGTCTGGGAGATGCAGGTCTCAGCCTTTTCGGATCTCTTGGAGAAGTATCAGGACTATGATATGAGCCCAGCTGCTGAAAGCATTGAGAAAGTCATG
>JAFZVC010000010.1 GCA_017618015.1 Spirochaetaceae bacterium | reverse complement strand
GAGGTCGTTTTTCAGTACAGCCGGGAGTTTTGGCTGATAGCCGTAACGTGCTGCCTGTAATGCAGAAATGTTTGACATGGGTTTCTCCTATATAGATGGGGCGCTTGGCTTGTTTCTCTCGTTTTGCGCGAGCCCCAAATTAATATGCAGATACATGATAGTTTAATGAAAGTGAGGGTTTACGACAAGGGTGTTATAACTATTCGAATAGTTGCGCTCATGGACGAGCGCAAAAACTGACGAGTTTTGTGTCAGCAAAACTCGGTAAGTTCGGGCGGCAGGGAAGCCGACCGAACGTCGGGCGCGGCGATTGTTGCGTTTCCCGGTGTTCCGCACTTCGCTATCCGCTCATTCCTACGGAACGCCTGCGGCGGTGCTCCACCCCGGCGCGTAGCTGCTCGTGGCGCGAATTTCTTACATAATCGGCGAGAACAGCTTGCAGAAGCTCCAAAGCGTCCTCCGCAATATAAATTGCGAATTGAACCATTCGAGCTCAAGAGGACGCGATTTTTTGATATCAGCCTGGAAAATTTCTGCATTCCTCTTTGCAAATCCCTCGTCATAAAAGATCATGTTCATTTCGAAATGAAGTTCGAAACTTCGCGTGTCGATGTTCGTCGTGCCGATTGTCGTCAGCTTCTCATCGATTGTAAGCGTTTTTGCGTGTATAAAACCGGGATAAGCATAGAACTTTACGCCGTATTCCATCAGTTCCCTCATAAACTGGAACGCTGCTGCTTTGACGTATATTTTGTCCCAGTGCTGAGGAACGATGACACGTATGTCGCGGCCAGCCATAGCCGCAATCTTGAGTGCGGAAAAAAACGATTCATCCGGCGTAAAGTATGGCGTCTGGATATAAACGCTCTGTTTCGCGCTCATAATCATGCATATCATGCAGTCGCGTATCTGGTGCTGGCGGTTCGCATTTGGACCGGAAAGCAGAAGCTGAACGGGTATGATATCATCGCCGGGAATATCGTTTTTGATATCTTTTTGGATTTCCTTGTTCAATGACTTAATCTTTTCCAAAGGGAAGTACGCCTCTGCTTTTTTCGTCGATTTGAGCGCTTTTTTGCCGTATGCGCAGCTGTGGTAGTCAATCAAGAACGTAATAAGCATTGATGCTACGCATGTGCCTGTAACTCTTAGATGCGTGTCCCGCCACGGCTTTTCGGGGTTTTTGCCGAGCCCTGTTATGTACTCGTCGCCAATGTTTATTCCGCCCATGTATCCTATCGTTTCGTCAATGACGACGTTTTTCCTGTGGTTGCGGAAGTTGACCGTCAGCGGCAGACCCATTCGGATAGGGAAAAACGGGATGCTTGAGCCGCCCGCCTTGTCGAGCTTTTCGAAGAACTTGCGCCGCGTAAGCAAGGAGCCAAAATCGTCGTACAAAAGCTTAACTTCAACGCCGTCTTTTGCTTTGCGGCATAAGATATCCATTATCCGCTTTCCAATCGTATCCTCGCGGAAAGTGAAAAACTCCATGAAAATGCTTGACTTAGCCGACTCCAAGTCTTGTATAAGAGCGTGGTACATTTCCTCGCCGGATATATACTCTGATATCGATTTTGTGAAACTTATATTGCTCGCAGCCTGTGCGAAATTCATTTTTACAATATCACTGTATTCTGTGAGCGTTTTGTTTTTTATCTTCGCTTTTACTTTGTCAAAATATGCTTCCTGTTCAGTTAAAAAAGGCTTCGACAAATCATAGATATGCCTTTGTATCCTGTCCATTTTTCGGGTTTTCGTGAAAAAGTGACCGCTGAGCATGAAATAAAGGAAGATGCCGACTCCTGGAAGAAAAAAAATGATAAGCATCCAGCTGAATTTTCGCCCAGCATCCTTTCTTTCAAAAAAGAGGATAAAAACTATGAACACAGCCTGAAGAAAAGAGAGCAGATAACTAAGTATGTTCCATGTTATTTCCATCGTGGAATATTGTAACACATATCATGCTATTCTGTGAACAAGTCGGTCTGCTCGCGGAAACTGAAAAAATCAGTCTTCGTTATTATTATGTGGTCCAGCAGATGTATTCCTATTATCCGAGAGGCTTCAAGAACTTTTTTAGTCGCCTCAAAATCGATTTCAGAAGGCATTACGTTCCCGGAAGGATGATTGTGCGCCAGAATGATTGCCGCAGCCCTTTCTGTTATAGGATCTGCAAAAACTTCACGAGGATGGATAAGGGACTGATTCAGTATGCCTTTCGATATTACTTTGAGCTTCAGTATTTCATGCGCGCTGTTAAGCATTATGCAGATAAAATGCTCTTCTTTTCTTAGCGAATATGACTGTATGAACGGAATGATGTCCATAGGCTTTTTTATCCGTTTTGAATTCTTGCTTGAAATGCGTTTGCCAAGTTCCAGTGCCGCAAGAATCGTCGTTATTTTGCCCGGTCCCATTCCTGGTATTGCGGAGAGCGTTTTCGGGAGCTCGTAAGGTAAGCTGTTCTCCAACGTATCGAGCACTTCGTCCGAAAGATATCCGACCGGAATTCCTTTTGTGCCAGTACCGAGCAGAATCATTACAAGTTCCTTATCGGTCATAGAAGAAATTCCGTTTTTTATTGCCTGCTCGCGGACATTCGGCTTTTTCCCGGATGTAATACACGAGCTTGTTTCATATGTTATCTGTGTCATCATAATAATTATTGATTTTGCGTTTAAATAAAATAAGCTTTTAGAGGAAAAAACGAAAAAAACCGATAATATTTTTATGATTAGAAAATTTATAGCATTGACTGCTGTTTTGCTTTTTGTCGCGGTCGGGAGCTATTCCGTGCCGTTTTATAAATATGTGCCGCAAGTGAAACCGGCATTGACCGTCTCTATAAAAATAGATTCTGCGGGTCAGAAAACTGCGGAGCAGCTTACCAGTTTTTTTATGAGCCGGAATCCTGCCGGCGACCGCGCGAAAGTGGAGCGCCTTGCAAAATATTATGTGGAAGAAGGTGCTATAGAGGGTGTGAACTCTGATGTGGCGTTCGTCCAGATGTGTCTTGAAACTGGATATTTGAAATTCGGCGGGCTCGTGACGGAAGATATGAACAATTTTTGCGGGCTTGGTGCAATTGACGCGGAACATCGCGGAAATGTTTTTGAAACGGAACAGCTTGGCGTGCGGGCGCATATACAGCATCTTCACGCTTACGGTACGACCCGCGAGCTTGTGAACGAATGCATAGACAACCGCTATAAATACGTGAAGCCCAGGGGCAAAGCTCCGAACGTGTTCGGGCTCGCGGGAACCTGGGCTTCTGACAGACAGTACGGAGAAAAACTCCGTAAACTTCTTTTCAGTTTGTCGTCTTTTGAGTAATTTGTGAACGCTTTTGCGGCGATTTAGCCTATCTGCGTACCGACAAATGGCTTGTCGTCAAGAATACAGCGGATGTTCGGAATATTTTTTCCGCCCGCGCAAATGACGGTCATGCCGTTTTCGGAAGCTTTTTTGCTCGCAATCGGATCGAACGGACAGTTTTTGCCAGGCTGCCATTCATCGCCGACCATTTTGCGGAAATCTGCCCATGAAATTGTATCGAGCGGTTTTGCATCCGGGTTTTTGCGCGGGTCGTCCGTGTAAACTTTCTCAATGTTCGAAAGATTTACGACGGTCTTTGCGCCGAACTTCTCGGCAAGCAGTACTGCGTCTGTGTCTGTGGAAAAGCCTGGTTTCCAGCCGGCGGCAACGAGAATGCGTCCCGTGAAGTCTTTTGCAACTGTAGGGTCATAAACTACGTCCTGATCACAAAGGTCAGAGAAAATTGCTTTCAAAAGCTGTGCGTTAAGGCGTGTCGCCATAATGCCAATCCAGTCTGCCTGATTGTCGTCTTTTGCGTTGCCGCCGACGGCTCTGTAAGCGTTCTGGTATACGCGTGCTGGAGCGCCGCCGCCCACAACAAGAATAAGTTTGCGGCTTTTGTCTTCAGCGAGCCATTCCCTTATCATTGCAGAAAAATCATTCAAAAAAGCGGTGTCCGGTGCGTCCGGCACGACGATAGAACCACCGACTGATAATACTTTAACCATTTATTCCTCCTAAGTTTGCGGCAACGCGAGCGAAGCCGATATCTTTGCTAAATCTCTGGCGTAATCTTAACGGATTCCCATTTAGTTGTATAAGTTTTAATTTCGGAGGATGCTTCCTCCCAAACAGACTGGATAGCGTAGCTTCGCGGGCGCGACACGTTCCTTGCCGTTATGTTTGAGAACTTTATTGAGTTGCTGCCCCTGGAGATTGTTATGTGCGAAGAGTCCAGGCTTCCAAAGTAAAACGAGGCAGGGTTCTCTGGCGGAGTTTCAATCTCAAAATCAAGGCCCGCACCCATTGCAGGATCAACCGGAACCCAACCGATGTCATCGATGTAGAATTCTGCCCACCAGTGGTTACGGCAGCTTCCGTCCACGCCCGCAAGCACTCCTGCGACAGGAAGTGTCGGAACGCCTGCCGCCCGCGCCAATGAAGTAAAAATGATTGCTTCGTCGTAAGCGTCGGCATAACCTGTTTCAAGAGAGTCGAATATTTCGCTGTAAACTGGGCGCGGGTCATGGAGCAACTGGAAATTTGACGTTACCCATGAATAGATTAGCGATGCTTTTTTCCAGGGCGAAGTTTCTTTTTTCACGATTGTAGCCACAAGGTCTTTTATACGCTGGTCGTCTGAAGGAACAGCCTCGTCAGAGAGCGTCCAGTTTTTACAGTACGCGGCGGAAACGGCTCCGGCTTTTGCCGCCTGATTTTTGTTCGTCGTTTCTGTTTTCCAAACGGTAATTTCGTAGCTGTCTGCAAGTGATGCCGTTTCCGTAAGGCCCGACGTTACGGAAATCTGATGAACAGCTGTTCCGGTGTAATCCTCCAGAACAGGCTTGTGCAAGAAAGAAATGCTCTTAACGTCGCGCTGCCAGGCACTTTGGGCTGGTTTCGGCATGAAAATGTATATCGAAGCAGATGAATTCGCTGTTATGCCGGTGGCTGACATCGCTATTTGAATACGGTACGTTTTGCTGTCGGAGTACGTTTTTCCGCCTGATGTTTCCGTAACGTCGAAGAAAACTTTGTTGCTTTCGCCGTTCTCTGCGGAGATGAAAAGCGTTCCGGATGCGGCGCCGTCAGGTACTCTCACCTTTACTTCGTGATCGCTCCAGAAAATATAGTCTGAGTCAAATTCAGAACATGAAATAAAGTCATCCTGTGCATAGGTGTCTGTTTTCGCCGAGAACCACACTTGTGATTCGTTTTTTATCGGACCGAAGTTATTACCGTTTATCACGATTTCTGCGCCTACAGGGGCTTTTTTTACGCTTAGAGAGGAAATTTCAGGCAATACGGCTTTCCGTGCTTCCTCTGCGGAAACGGGCAGTGTCGTTTTGTCAGTAAAAACTGTCGGGTTTGAGCGTCCAGAGGACGTTATGACGTATACAAGACCGTCTGTGCTGTGAAAGGGCAGAGTAAACTGAATTTCATCATCTGTCCATTTAAGATACGAGGATGCGAGAAGCCGCTCGCCGCTAAGTTCTATATAGCTGTCTGCTTGTATGTTGCCGAAGTCGGAGCCGTGTATCGTAAGTACATCGCCGCTTTCGCCCGTATGAGGCGTCATCAGGGTTATGGACGGCGTTTTTTTAAAGTAAGTAGTAGAGATAACCAGTACTATTACAGCTATTAGTATCAAAGATAATAAAATAGCCGCCCGGAAGAGCGGATATTTTCTGAGAAGATATGAAAAAGTAACGGGCTGTTTCACTTTTGTCCTTCGGAAGAAAACGATGCAGGAATCTGTATGATCTTCATGCCCTCGCGGTCAGAAGGTGTGATTCCTGAAACGTTGCTCAAATCTATTGTTATCTGAATTTTATTGGTGTTCAAATCGGAGCCGAAAATGTCGATGCTCGCAAGAATCTGGCTTTGAAGCGCGCTCGTAAGGTCTGCGTTATACAGAGCATTCTGAACGGCATAGTCGCCGGAAGCCGCGGGGGCAGAGACTGATTTAAGGGGAAGTCCTTTTTCACGCATTGAGCTTAACGAAGCAAATGAACTGAACGAAGTCTGCTGTATCGGATCATTGCCACCGAGCAGACGTAACGGAAGGACAAGCGCGAGTACGAGAGCCGCCGCCATTGCAGGAAGGACTCTGCGCAAGAAGATGTCATTGCGTTTGTTTGTGTTCTTTACGTATCTGTTGTAAGAGCGTCGTGCCTGAAGTTTTGCGAAACTGTCTTCAAGTGCTTTTTCTGAAATGACGATGTCCGCAGAATCATTCGAAAGTGCTTCGTGAACCGCTTTCATCCTGTTGAACTTTTCACGGCATTTTTCGCATTCTGCAATATGAGATTCGAGCTTGTCTTTGTACTGCTCCGGAAGCTCGTTATCGAGATAAACAGAAAATAAATCTAAATCAGGACAGGTAGACATCTTCTTCTCCTATGATTTTTGAAAGCTGTTCCCTAGCACGGAAAATCCGCACTTTGACGTTACCCTCGGTAATACCGAGAATCCTCCCTATCTCTTTGTAATTCAAGTCGCCGTATTCTCTTAGTACAAGAACGGTCTTAAGGTTTGCCGGAAGCTTTTCCAGAGCCTCTTTCGTTCTTGCGACAGTATCGGATTTCAGAAGCTCCGTTTCGCCCGATTCGCTCTTGCGGCGGTCCTCTTTAAGAGCCTTCTCGTAAGCCTTGCGTTCCCGCACCTTGCGTTTTGCATAGTTTAAGGACGCATTCTTAACGACACGAATAAGCCAGAATTTTGCCTCGTCGAGCGACGGGAACACAAGGGCTTTTTCGTTCAGCTTTATAAGAGAGTCGTGAACCAGATCCTCGGCGGCTTCCTCGTCGTTGACGATTCGCCACGCAATCTTGAAAAGAAGAGGCATCAGGGCTTCATATATTCTTCTGAAATCCGCCTCATTGCCGCCGTTCACCGGAAGTGAGGCAGAATTGTGCGGACTATCCTTACGTTCTAAAAACAACCGTATCTCCAGATGGTTACATATCTTTCCGTGCAGTTTGCGCGGAAAAGACAGCTTCCGCTACTCTTTTTTCCAAGTTGTACCCTGCGGAGTGTCAACAAGGATAATTCCCTTTTCTTTGAGCCTGTTGCGAATTTCGTCCGCGCGGGCGTAATTCTTGCTCTTTTTAGCCTCGTTCCGTTCCTGAATCAAAGCTTCAATCTCGGCGGCTTCTCCGCTTTCTGCCGGCGGCTGAGTCTGCTCTTTGCCAAGCTCCTGTGCGCTCTTTATAAGAAGCAGTCCGAGCACAAAGTCCATTCTTGCTGCAAGAAGAAGCTTTTCTGCCGGGGCAATCGCGTTGTCCTTAAGAGCAACTTGAAGCACGGACAATGCTTTTGGCGTTGAAAGGTCGTTTTCCATAGCTGCCTTGAATTTTTCAAGGTACTCAGCCGCCGGAGCAGACCAGTCTTTTTTCGCTTCAGCTGTGTTCTCGGCATCTTCTTCTGTGCCGGTGAAGCCCGCGTCCTTAAGGATGTTGGCTACTCTCTGAACAAGAGCCTTGCGTGAGTTGCGCGCGGAATCCATCGCGTCCCACGAGAACGCAATCTGCGATCTGTAATGCGCGCCGAGCAGGAAAAGTCTGTAGTCGAGCGCATCATATCCTTTATCTATTAACGTCTGGAGTGTCAAAAAGTTACCGGAAGATTTTGACATTTTGCCAGAATCGTCAGAATTATCAGAATCCTTTGACTTCTGGATAACAAGGAACTCGTTATGGAGCCAGTAGTTAACCCACTTCTTTCCGGTGGCTCCCTCTGACTGCGCAATCTCGTTCGTGTGGTGAATCGGGATATGGTCGATACCGCCTGTGTGAATGTCGAAATGCTCGCCAAGATATTTCATACTCATAGCGGAGCACTCGATATGCCAGCCCGGATATCCGCGTCCCCACGGAGAATCCCATGTAAGAGCCTGATCTTCGAACTTCGACTTTGTGAACCAAAGGACGAAATCGTACGGGTTGCGCTTGTTCTCGTCGATGACGACTACATCGCGCTTTCCGGCTCCGGCTTTAAGCTCGTCAAGGTTCAGGTTCGCAAGCTTGCCGTAATCGGGGTATGTCGTAACGTCGTAGTACAGGTTTCCGCCCGCCATGTACGTGTGGCCGTTAGCCTCTATCTTCTTTATGAGCTCAATCATGTCCTGAACATGCTCCGTCGCCTTGCACACTACGTCCGGGCGACGAATGTTCAGTCTGTCGATATCGTTGTAGAAAGCTTTTGTGTAAAAATCCGCGATTTCAAGAACGGACTGTCCGCGCTCCTTTGCGGTTTTAATCATCTTGTCATCGCCGTCATCAGCGTCGCCTGAAAGGTGGCCAATATCAGTGATGTTCATTACGTGTTTGATGTCGTATCCCAAAAAACGGAGTGTTCTGTCGAGTGTATCAAGAAAAACGTATGGACGCATGTTTCCAAGATGGGCGTAATTGTAGACGGTCGGTCCACAGCCGTAAAAACCTACGTATCCGTCTTTTATGGGTTTGAATTCCTCTAATTTGTGTCCCATTGTGTTAAAAAGCTGTAGGGCCATTTTTTTTCCTCCTGAAAACTAGTACATGGAAATTTGATTATTTCTGCGATATAATCTTATTAACCATGAATAATCTAAGTAATATATCAGAAAATATCAATATGTGCAAAGGATTCAAAGGGAAACTGCTTACGGATGAAAGCTTTTCTGCCCATACGACGTTTAAGACAGGTGGCAAAATTCCACTTTATGCGGAGCCTGTGGATGAGGATGATTTGAAGCTGATTCTGGATTTTTTCCATCAGCAGGATATCCCGTCTTTTATTCTTGGTGGCGGCTCGAATATCGTGCCGGATGATGAAGGAATTGATTTTGCGGTTATTTCGACCGGAAATTTGTGCGGAATTACGGTTCAGGGTGAATGCTCGGACAACCTTGCGGAAACTTTGCTCTTAACATGTGGTGCCGGAACACCGATAGAAAAGATAACGGAGTTTTGCATAGAAAACAGTCTTTCGGGGCTGGAATCTTTTGCGGGGCTTCCTGGAACAGCAGGCGGTGCGGCATACATGAACGCGCGTTGCTATGGCGTTTCCATAAGCGACGTGCTTGATTCCGTGAGGTATGCGAAGTGTTCCCCGGAAGGTGTTTTGTTCGCGGAATACACAAAGAAAGAAGAGGATTGGGATTATAAAAAATCTCCGTTCCAGAACACTCTTAACGTCATTACGAGCGTTTCTTTCAGGGTACGCAAGGGTGATAAGGAAGAGATACGGAACAAGTCCGAGTCTTTTGTGGACGACCGCAGAAATAAAGGGCATTTTCGGTTTCCTTCTGCCGGGAGCGTGTTCAAAAACAATAGGGATTTTGGAAAGCCGAGCGGACAGATTATTCAGGATGCGGGGCTTCGTGGGCTTTCGGAAGGCGGGGCGCAAGTTGCTCCGTGGCACGGAAATATTATTGTGAATACCGGAAATGCAACTTCGGCGGATATAAGACGGCTTTCGGATACGGTTGTTTCCGAGGTGAAAAAAAAGTTCGGATTCGAGCTTGAGAACGAGATTCTGTTTGTTTCTCAGGGTTTCGTCCGGTAATTACGGTGTTGTTGGTGCTTTGTAAGTCCCATTGACATTGGTATGTTAGGATTTTATACTTATAGAACGGTGGTGATGTAGTTTGTTACAGCTTTCTTTCGTTAACTTTAGAAAAGACTCTTTCCTGCTTGTTGAGGGAAAAGCTTTCAGTGATCGTTTTTATATAATTCAGGTCGGACGTGTAAGATGTTTCAAGGAAGTTATGGCTTCCCCTGAAGAGCAGTCTTTTCTGGGCCCAGGAGACTTCGTCGGCGTTATTCCGTGTATGTCCGGTCATAACCAGATTGAATCTGTAGTAGCTCTCACCGATGTCGTAGCAATCTCCGTCCGCCGTGATCAGTATACAGAACTTATCCAGAAAAACACGCCTGTCGCGCTTAAAATAATCCGTACATTCGCTAATAAGATGCGTATGCTCAACGATACGCTTACACGGCTTACCCTTAAGAACACAGTCGCATCGTCACCGGAGCATCTTTTTTCCGTAGCAAGTTACTACGAGAAAAACGGAATGCTCGATTTGGCGATATACGCATATTATCAGTACCTTAAGGCTTGTCCGCACGGACCAAATGCGGAGACGGCAAAAAGACGCTTCATCGTGCTTAAGCCACGTTCTCACGCTGTTTATTTTGAGCCGCCGCGCGAACCAATCCGGTTCTATCCTAAAAACACGATGGTCTTCTGTGAGAACCAGTCCGGACAGGATATGTTCATCATTCAGGAAGGTCAGATAAAGATTTCCAAGATTGTAGAAGGAAACGAAGTTATCCTTGCGGTCCTTAAGAAAGGCGATTTCTTTGGCGAAATGGCGCTGCTTGAGAATATGCCGCGTTCTGCAACGGCAATAGCGTTTGAGGATTGCCGTCTTATGACTGTTAACCGCCAGAACTTTAACCAGATGGTAGCAACACAGGCTCAGCTTATAGCAAGGCTTACAACAACGCTTGCAGAGCGTTTGTGGTCAATGTCTCGCCAGTTGCAGAACACGCAGATACCTGATCCGCTCCATAAGCTTTTCGACATGCTTGCGCTTCAGCTTGAAAAAGAGCGCGTACAGTGTTCGGCGGGCGTTTCTTACAACTTCGACCTTACGCCGACCGACCTTGCGAATATGTGCGGTATTCCGCAGGAGCAGCAGCCAGGTTGCTTGCATCAGTTTATGACAGATTCGCGTATCCGCTTGGAGAATAACAAAATCATGATTCCAGACTGCCTTGAGATAGTCAAGTCTGCTGATTTCTACCGCAAACAGGTGCGCTAAAACTATGAGAAAGCTGTTCCTGCTTTTCGTCGCCGCTATGTTGCTTCTCACAGTGAACTTAGCAGCGGAAACGACCGGCTCTTCCTCTGAGTATTACACGATTCCTCTTCCAGACGGCTACCTTAATATCCACCTTGGCATGACATTTGAAGATACGAAATCTGCGTTGCTTAAGTATCCTGTTTTTGGCTTTCGCGGCGACAGGGATGTTTCGATTCTTCCTGGCTTCGACAGGCTTCTGATTGAAACGAGCGGGGAAGGGTATCTTGATAAGTGCTGGTTCCAGTTTTACGACAATAAGCTTTATACAATCTCAATAAACATCAATACAAATCAAATGGACTATTATTCCGTATTCAGGACGCTTTGCCAGAAATACGGTTCACCAATAAGCTTCTCGCCGGATAAGGCTGTGTGGGAAGATGAGAATGTAATAATGAGCCTTGAAAAGCCGCTTTGCATTAAATATTCGGACGTGAAAGTTCTTGATGCGATTGAGAATCGTTCGTTTGTGGAGCAGAGCGCGGCGGAAAAACTCCGTCAGGATTTCCTCGACAGTCTATAAAAAATCGCGAAGAGTTTATTCCATTTCTGCGAGTGCGTTCTGCGCAATAACGTCGTCCGGGTCGTATTCAAGGACAGCGGAAAAATACCGCCGCGCTGAAGAGTAGTCGCCTTCCTTTTTCGCAAGGAAACCTAAGTTGGACATTATTTTTGTGTTTTCAGGGTCAATCTGAAGCGCGGTGAGTAAGTTCTTCCGGCAATTGTCGTAGTCGCCGGTTTCCATGCAGCAGATTGCAAGCTCGTTGTACGTGTCGCAGTTGTTTCCGCCAAGCTTAAGAGCCTCGTCGAACGCGCTCTTTGCATCGTCATATCGTTCAAGCCTGCGCAGTGCCCAGCCGAGCATGAACCATGCGTTCCATATCTTTGGGTTTTTCTCTATGAAGCTTCGTATCTTTTCAAGACCTTTTTCTTCCTGTCCCATTGATATAAGGTCGAACGCGCTTTTGAAAAGCTCATCGTCAAGGTTGCGTGAGGAAATGTCTTCAAGGATTTCTTTTGCGCGGTCTTTCTTGTATTTTTCGTTTTCAGAAAGCTTCTCGTCGTCCTGTCCCGCTACAAGAGAAAGGTATGTTTCCAGGCAGTCCTTGCCTTTTGAGTAGTTTTTCTGGCGCAAATAGAAAAAAGCGGCGTTAAAGAACGCGTCTGGAAGCGGCGGGTCGGCAGCCATAGCTTCTTTGTAATATCGGAATGCCATGTCGTCGTATGTGTCCGCGTCGTCGTTAAGCCCGGACCGCCTGTAAGACTCTGCCCTCTGGTCAAAGAAAAGTGCGGAATTGAGCACTGTCGGCATGTCATCTGGGTCAAGACCGCGCAAAGCTTCGAATATCTCTTCGGCGATGTCAAAATCTTCGTTCTTTGTTTTGAGGATGGCGGCTTCCGTCAGTTCCTGCTTTATGTTCGGTTTTGCCTTATTTATGATACTTCTGTAGTAAAGAATGTTGCTGTTGTCTTTGTCGTAAGCCAGTACAGTTAGAATTCCGGCAAGAATCATTTCTGGCGTAAGCGTTGAAATGTCGAGTTTTGACTTGTCATAAACTCCTGCCTGAATAGGGAGCTGTACCGGCAGCGGAATTGTCGTGTCAATGTGCAGAGATTCCTTGGAAAGCTTGAAATCTTCGGGCAGATTTATAAAAACAATAGAATCGAGTGGGTTTGTAGGTGTCATGGTTTTCCTTATATAAGGTTATCTTGCTGCTGTCTGCTGTGGCTGAATATGAGCGAATTTAGCTTTTGCCTGAGCTTCCGCTGCTGCCTGTGACATAGGCTGTGCTGGTGCGGCAGATTCCTGAGCAGCAAGTTCAGACGGGCTGAAAACTGCAGAAAGCTGCTTCTTGCGGATAGCTGTAAGATACTGGTTTATGTGAAGCTTGTAGACCATCGGGACGCTTGCTTCATCGAAGCGGATAGAAAGCGATACAAGGTCTTTTCTTCCTTCTATAGCTTCCGCGCCGACAATAGTTCCTTTTATGCCGATTGGGTTATGTACATCTTCAAAATCGAAGCGGATAATAGCTTCTTTTTCAACAAGGAATTTCGCAAGTCCCAGAATGATTATCTTTGTTCCGGAGAACGAAAGGTCGCGGATAATGCAATGGCGCGGAACATTCTGTATAAAGACGAGCGTCTCTTCTTTCAAAAGCTGGAGCTTGCGCTTTGAGTCCTCAGAAATGATGATACGCTCTTCTTTTCTGCGCACTGCGTTTATGTTAGCTTCCAAAAGCCGTCCGATTATCTCGATAAGGTCATCCGGTGGTCTTTGCGTGAAAGAAAGCGTAACGAGAGCCAAGTCTCCCGATGTTGCGTACTGCGAGACGCCTGTAACCTTCGTGTTGACGAAGAAACAGAGCGGCTGTCCGTCGGGCTGGATGAAACAGAAACGAAGGCTGGCAGCTGTGTTTTCTTTTGCAAGCTGTGTATAAGCTCCGCCTTTTGTACCGATGATAATTTTCGCGGAAAGGAAAGATGTCGAGTTAATAATGCATGGCCATTGTGCTCCTGCGCACTTAATATAAATTTGCCGAGGATCCATGCTGAGGGTTTTAATTATTTCTTTTGTGAAAGTTATCTCTCTATCACGATACATGTCGTAATAGTTAGTAATCTGCTGAGCGGTAGCTATACCCATAAAATGAATGATAGTTTATTTAGGGTGATTCGTCAATCATTACGAAACGAGTGGAAAAAACTGCTAAACATCAAAATATTATACGAGGCGCGAGAATTGCGGTACAGCCGTTTATTTTTTGCGTTCCAGGTAGATTTGTTCGCCTGTCGGGACGAGTCCGGTCGTGGTTATGCCAGCACCCTGCAATATAAGAATATCTTTATCCTGCCGCGATGTCGTATCTTTTTTTGTGATGAAAGTTCCTTTTAGAATGGCGTTTTCATCTGGTGAACGGAACTGGATAATTTCAGTGTCAAACGCATAGGACGTTACGAATATGCCCGAAGAGTTCCCTTCGCCACTTTTTGATGTCCACGTTGAACCGCTGAAATTTATAAAATATTCATCCTGAATGACCCACGGGTTTTCAGATTCAGAAAGATATTCGTCCAAAGACGTGTTTATGCGTTCCTCTGTATGCTCTTCTATGAGCTTCGTCTGCTTTTTGTAGTTGCCGTTCCAAAGCGAGCTTTCGCTTATGTTCATGCGGAGCTCGTCCGTAACGACAACCTTTATTTCGTTTGTGGCGACAAGCGTTGTGTCTATCTGGCGCGAGACAGCCGATGTGGATTTGTTCTTTGTAGTCATTGAAAGTCCATAACGGCGCATCCAGTCAGAGTTCCAGCTGTACACTTCCTGTGTTTCGTCCATGAAGCAAATAATCTCTTTTTCTTCAGGATTGAAGAAAATATAACGCTGTCCATCGTCGTCTTTTGTCGTTTTGTACCAAACGCCGTTCAAAAACTTTGAGAATGTTGATGTAGTGCCATCAAGAATTTTCGCAAGCTCCTGAGTGTTTATCTGATTTCCGGCTATTTTACGCGACGAAATAAGCTCATACGCTCTTTTGTTGGGGTTCCAGTTGTATATACTCTGGATTTGGTCAAGCGAGTTGCTTTCTGGCGCGGGGCTGTATTCCCAGATTTGGAAGCTTTCGCCTGTCGAGGTTCCCAGCTGGTACGAGTCTGACCGCTGGCGCGACTGTATGGAGAACGTGCCTTCTGAACTTAAGTCGGCAATTTGTATCAGGTTGAAAGTTCCGTTATGCTCAAGCGGTTGGTATGCGCAGAGTATAGTTCTGTTGTTGTCGGAAAAGCCTGTGTAGATTATTGAATTCGTGTGGTTTCCTGTAAGGTCGTTGAAAGAAAGCGAGAACGTACTGAACTTTGTTATTTTTGTCTCTATTTCCGCAGAGCGGATGTAAGAGTTTGTGTTCGCGTCGTAAATACCTATAAGAAGGAAAACGTTCTCTTTGCCGGTTTTCTTTACGGCGGATATCTGGTCGTCCATCTGGTCCTGTTTGCTGTGTTTCGCGAGCACTGCTTCGTATGTCTGCAAAAGAGTTTCACCCGGCATCAGCTGTATGTGCGATATAAATGCGGTTTCGTCCTGCTGCAAAGAGCCTGTGCTGTTGTCGTCGTCCGAAAAGTTGTAATCGGCTGGCACGACGGTTTTGGAGTATATTATATTCTCTTGCTTTTCCTCTTCCGGCTCGGTCGGCTTATTAAAATAGAAAAACGCGAGCGCACCGGCTACTAAAAGGAAAACGATGATAGTAAGCTTTTTCATACGGCTATTGTATCAGAAAAAGCGCTTCTATGGAAATACAAAAAGGTAAGCGCCGGGGTGGAGTGGTCGCCGAAGGCGAGTCCGAAGCGTTTTGAGGCATCGCCGAAAAATCGCGGAGGACCGAGGCGGAGGAGCCGAGCCACGGAACACCGGGAAACTTCTGTCCGCCACGCCCTTTTTTCTTAAAATATGATGTTCAGAATCGAATTTTGTTGACGATTTTTTTTGTTGTTATTACTTTTAATTCGTAACTAAGCAAGAGTTTTTGGATTCTGAAAAGAATCCGTGGAGATATAGCAACAATGAAAGACGAGAAAACTACTGAAGAAGAATTGACCGAAGAAAAAGTTCCAGAGACAGAGGCAACTGCCGCAGAAGCAGAGCCACAGCCGGAGGCAACAGAAGCTTCGGAAGAAAATACGGCAGAACCAGCGGAAGAGGCTGCGCCTGAGCCAACTCCCGAACAGCAGATTGCAGATTTGCAGAAAGAGAATGCGGAGCTTAAGGACCAGTATCTTCGTAAATGCGCTGATTTTGAGAACTATCGTAAGAGGATGTTCCGCGAGAAGCAGGAAGCGTTTGATTATGCGAACACAAACTTGCTCACGGATCTTATAGCAGTTCTTGATGATTTTGACCGTGCGCTCGCGGCGGGTGTTACTCCGGAAGGTGAGCAGGTTGCCGATTTGAAACCAGTCGTTGACGGAATCAAAATCATCAACAAACAGATGAGGGGATTGCTTGAGGCAAAGTACAATCTTTCTGTTTACGGAGAGAAAGGCGACCTCTTCAATCACGATTTGCATGAGGCTATCGCGACGAATCAGGGACCAGTTGCCGAACCGATTTGCGCGGAAGTATATTTAAAGGGATATAAACTTAAGGACAGAGTAATCCGTCCTGCTAAGGTTATGGTTCAAATGCCGGACGGCACCGT
>JAFZVC010000086.1 GCA_017618015.1 Spirochaetaceae bacterium | reverse complement strand
GCATTTTTCGCAGCCGCAGCAGATTTCAGAAACTTTAGCAACTCCATCTTCAATTACAATGGCTTTCTGCTCACAAACTTTCTGACAGTCACCAAGACCAATGCAGACATAATTGTATTCTTCTGCTGTAAAGTAAATTGATTTAAGCATTGCACAGGTATACTGCGAGTTAAAATCAATAGACTGTGTATGAATGTTTTTTTTGTTCTGCTTAAGAACAAAGGCCTTCTTATCAGTTACTTCAATCTTTTTTTTCTGCTCTGTATAAAAGTCAGATGCATCCTTTAAGTTTACAAGAAGATTGTCAAAAATCTTATTTTTTACAGTTACAGCTTTACAAATAGGGTCTTTCTTTTTGCACCGAAAGATGAAAGAATATGACAACAGTTCTAACACACAGTCTGAAAATAAAGAAATTGAGAACTCTTTAGAAGACTCAAACGAAACAAAAAAGAGATAGAATTCAAAATCAAGGCGGGTGGGTTGGACTAGCGGGCGTTGCGGGCTGGCGCTTGAAGCCCGCACAGAAGGGGTAATGGAAGACTTGCCCCCAGGCAAAACAAGTGCTGGGATAAAATGTATGGATTCCCTCCGTCGCTTCGCTCTGTCGAGGATGACGCGTTGTGGGGGGCAAGGCAGCAATTAGGGGGAGGCCTCCCCCCTCCATATTCATAGAAAAAGCGCCAAGAGCAATCTTTTACGGGCAAAAATTTATATCTTTCAGATGAACATATCCCCGCCATTTTCGGCAATTGAGCTAGAATGGAGTACAGTAAAGGAGAGTCGTATGTTTGACAAATTTTTCAAGTCGTGCGTGAAGTTATCCATCTGTAGTGCAGTGCTGTTTTTCTTTTACCATCTTTTCATTTCGCAAAAGCTAGAAGAAGAAGTCTCCACCAACTCCAAAGAACAGGAGTAGTTTATGGAACAGAATAAAGATATCGCCGACATCCAGGCCGCCGAAGCGACTTTTCAGAAGAAAAAAAAGTTCATCCTTTGCTATCACAGTTTTAGCGTAAACAATTTCAAGAAGGCGTCTGTCCAGATTCGTAAGCTTGCCGAAGCGGCAGGCTCCCCCATCAGTATCGCGGTGATTCCTGCGTTTGGTGCGGCTCCGGAATCCGAGGCGGAACAGTTCCGCGAAGAGCTCGAGAAGTTCGTGAAAGAGGGCTACGAGATTATGCTCCATGGTGCACGTCACCGCGCGGACCTTTCACTGAAGCGCAGTATTGCGGGCAAACTTGCACTTTTGGTTTCGAACAACGAGGCTGAATTCGCGGGTATCGACGAGCGTTTTACGCAGGCTCTCCTCAAGCGCAGTCTCGCATTGTGGAAGGCTCACGGCACGGGCAAGCCGTCCGGTTTTATCCCGCCGATTTGGTGCGGGAACAAGTACCTCAAGGAACAGGCGCTTGCGATTTTTGACTACTACGAAGATTTGCACGGCATTTACCAGAAGGTCAAGGGGAACATCAAGAAGACGCGTTCGAGCACGTTGAGTTTCTCCATTTTGCCGACACCGCTCCTC
>JAFZVC010000085.1 GCA_017618015.1 Spirochaetaceae bacterium | reverse complement strand
TAATTCCATGTGAGTGGTTCGTTTCCTGTAAATATTCGTCCTGAATCTGTAAAAATTCGTCGCTTGCAGGAAGTGGTTCGCGTACATTCATAAGAGAGCGCAAAAGATATTTCTGTCCCGCTTCGTCTTCTGGGATTTCGACGTCCTTATAGCGCGGGCTTTCGTTTATGAGATATTCAATTAAAAATCTTCTGCGTTCTGACTGTGTCATAATAATTTGGGCGTTCCCGCCGCAAGCGGCGGTCGGGCGTTCCGCACTTCGCTATCGCTCATTCCTTCGGAACTGCTTCGCAGGTGCTTCATGCCCTAACGCATTTCCCCCTTTAAGTCTTCTATCGTTGTCTTTGCGAGCTCAGCTTCCATTGCTTTCTGTGCGTTCTCCAGAGTCGGGTCTAAAACGCGATGGATGTTTTTTCCAATCGGGCAGGCAGGGTTTGGGGCAGGGTGGAAGTTGAACACTTCGCGTTCTTCTTCACCTTCGTTGATTGCATTGTACACATCAAGAAGAGTGATTTTATCTGCTTCTCGTGAAAGCTTAGAGCCTCCAACGCCAGCCGCTGTTTCTACAAGTCCCGCTTTCTGAAGCTGAAGCAGAATCTTCCTTATAATAACGGCATTCACGCCTGTGCTTCCCGAAATAAATTCAGAAGTCACGCGGTTATCTTTTGAAAAATAATAAATGCAAAGCAGGGTGTGAACCGCTGCCGTAAATCTTACGCTTATTTTCATAACGTCAGTATAACACTCCTGTAACTTTTACTGAACAGCTTTCAGAACTTCGCCAATATCCGCATTTACGCAGATTGATTTGTCTGCAATTTCGCGGGGAACTACAGCTTCTCCAAAGTTTATACACGCGTAGGTCGCGTTCGGGTTTCGTGCGGTCATCTGCCAGAAAGGATATTTGATGATTCCCGGAGTGTTCCCGCCCACGCCGAGTTCTAAAAAGAGCACTTTGCCGTCAGAGTCTAGCTTTCGGGTTCGGATAAAGTTTTCATATCGTTCTGCCGCCTTGTACCAGCCTTCATCCTGAACAAAGGTGTCGTCGGCACGAAGATTCATGCTCATTGGTTTTCCGCAAACAGGGCAGTGGGGAATGAGGTCTGTGGGAATGGACATTTTACCGCCGGAAAATCCTTCCTCTGCACGGCTCGGGTTCAAGCCCTGGGATTCTACCATCTTTCGTACCTGCTCTTGATTGTCATACGTTTTCTGATGGCAAGGTTCTGAGCACTGGAAAAGCCCGTAATCTCCCTGTGTGTAAAATAGGCGTTTTTTATCAAAGCCAGCTTTCTGGAAGCAGTGATCCACATTTGTGGTGAGGACAAAATAATCTTTGTCGCGGACGAGGTTCAGCAAATCGCAGTAAACGGGTTTTGGTGCATCCATATAGCGGTTAATCCAGATGTAGCGGCTCCAGAAAGCCCAGTTTTCTTCGAGCGTTTTGTATGGATAAAATCCGCCGGAATACATGTCGGTAAAGCCATAGCGAGCGTGGAAATCTGCAAAATGTTTATCGAAACGTTCGCCGGTGTAAGTAAAGCCTGCGCTGGTAGAAAGACCTGCTCCCGCTCCGATAACGATTGTATCAGCCTGAGCGAT
>JAFZVC010000084.1 GCA_017618015.1 Spirochaetaceae bacterium | reverse complement strand
GGCTGATGCTTTTTGTACAGCGGTTTGATTAAATCTTTTTTTTCTTCGGGTAATTGGGTGAACATGGGACCTCCTGTAATGGCAATTTTTTTTACCAGATAATATTAAGTCTATAGGAAACAGCACATTCGCTTTGCAGACGTTTTACCTTATAACCCTTTCCTTCAAAGTATTTAATTACTTCATCAATATAGTATTTTTTGTTATAGGTATAATGACAATAAGTGTTTTCACCAATATGTTTTTTTACTTCTATACCCCTGCAAATCTGTTCAATTTGTTCTTTAGTTTCTTTAAGATACTTAGTAAACTGAATTTCATGAATTGTATTATTTCTTTTTTCTTCGATGCTGTTCAACGATAACTCCCATTGATTTGAGGTGATTTAATTGTTTTCATTAAACTACAACAAATATTATATTGCGAATTTGATATTTGTAAATTAAAACTGCGTTAGACACCAGAAGGCACCGCAACCCGTCAGGTATGGCACAATACGGGCACTTTACGATTTGGGGGATTTTAAGGGGGCGACGATGTTTACGCTACGAGCATAGCTCTCCGCGAGTTTCGCTAACAACAGTCCACTGGACTGTTGTTTCCCCGCGCATTGAAACGCTTCGCTGACAATGCGCGGGGTCGCTAACTCCCCTTAGGGGTGGGTATTCGCAACGAGCACGTAGTGCGAAGTTTCTAGCGGCGAAAAAGACCGGAACCCGCCGTGCGTAAGCTCGGCGGGTGAGGACTTTGGAGCGTGGGGCGGGGCTCCGCCCTACGAATCCTTTTTATTTCTTTTTTGACGCGGGCTTTTTCGCTTTGGACGCGTCCGCAGGTTTCACCGTCTTTTTCGCGCTCTTCGTTGCCTTTTTTGCGCCTTTCGTCGTCTTTGTCTCGTCTGCTGCCGGCTTCCTTGTCGTGCGTGTTGCCCGCTTGCGTTTCGGCTCGTCGTACTCGACAGCCGGCTTCAAAAGTTTGAGAAGCTCTTCTGTCTTGTAACCCGACGTTGCCAGCGCGGAAAGCAGCGTATCGCGAATCCGCTCCAAAAGATGAACGTTCGACTTGTTAGCGGCGAACAGCATGTACTGCAGAACAGCTGTCCAAACGGCCCACTCGGCTTTTTCCTTGTTAATCCAAAGGATGTTGTTATACTGGTTTATGCCGAGAATCGAGCCGGCGTGCCTGTTGTTAATGAGCGAAGAAGTTGCCCTGTACGCCGCTGTCTGCCATGAAAGTTCGGAAATCTGGGTGTCGCAGAACGGAGCAGTTTCAAGAAGCGCCCAGAAGAACGTGTAAAGGTCCTTCGACGGAAGTCCGTAGTCGCAAAGGATATCGCGAAGCTTGCGGTCGATTCCCCAAAGCGTGATGACGTTCCGGGTGTCTGTAGCGGTCGCCTTGCTTCCAAGAACATCCTGCACTGTCCATGCGATCGAATACGCTGCGAGTGCCATTACGTTGTACGGAGCCTGCTGTATTCCCTGCTTTCCGTATTCGCTGAGCGAACTGCTGATAGGCGCGGTACCCGTGCAAAGCTCGACAATCCGCTTTGTGCGCGCGGTGAACTTTTTCCATGCGCTTTCCGGCGACAATCGTTCGTATGCCGTGTTCCTGTTCAGAACGTCCTTTGAGCCGTAGTTGCCGTCAAGGAACGATGTGAGCGTCTTGAAGTATTCGAGCGCCATCGGTTTTACGGAAGAAAGGACTTTCGTAAGCCGTGACTGTGGTGCCTTGCCCTTGCAAACAGCATCGATATCCTTGAAGAATTCAGGGATTGCGAACAGTTTGAGCGACTTATACAAATCCTTAAGGAAGATTTCGCGGATTGCTGTGTCGATATCTTCTGTGCCTTTTCCGTCGAGCGTGTCGTGAAGCAGCTTGTACTTGCCTGTGTCATCGTCAGCGACAACAGTAATGTCGAGAAGCACTTGATACTCGAATCCCTGAAGGCTCATAAAAAGGCCGTTCTTGCGGATTTCCGGGATAGAGCGGATGAACCACTTTTCGGAATGCTGCTCGCGGAAAATGAGGTATGTGTCCGGTGCAGACGGAAGCTGAAGCGCGTCCGCAAGGTCTTTTGTCTCGAAATGCATGCTGTCGCCGTCTTTTACGGTGTACCGGCACGATGTTTTTATCCAGCCGGAAGCGCACTGATAGGCGTTGTTGTAGAAAACGATTGCACGCTCGGAGCCAGCCATGTTCGTGTACGCGAATACGTTCTCGTTAACAGAGCCGTTGTTCCAGACATCAAAGAAGAAGAAGTTCTCAATGCCGGAGAACAAGTAGCGCTTTTTCATCAGCGGGAAGATATCGTGCTTATGGCGGTCAACAAGATCGTAATCGGGAACTTCGTCCTTGTACGCCTTTGTGTACTCCATGCCGTATTTTTCTTCGAAGCCTTCGATTTGTCCGTGACCGAACATCGGGAGTCCCGGCATTGTGACCATGAGCGTACACACACCGAAATACTTGTCGCCCTTACCAAACTGCGCGACGGCTGTCTCTTCATCGGGGTTGTTCATAAAGTTGACGAAGCGTTTAAGAACCTGCGGGTCAAACTCAAGCGTGTTCTTAACGGTGTCGCGGTACTTCTGGTTCTCTTCTTTTTTGAGCATGTTCATGAACGCACTGTTGTAGACGCGGTGCATTCCGAGCGTGCGGACAAAGTAGCCTTCCATCATCCAGAAAGCTTCTGCAAGAAGAAGTGTGTCAGGAACTTCCCGCGCACAGCGGTCAACTACTTCGCGCCAGAATTCTTCCGGGATGCGTTTTTCGAACTCGCTGTTAGAAAGCGCGTGTTCTGCGCGGCTCGCGATGTCGCCGCCATGTCCCGGTTCCGGATACCAAAGGCGTTTTATGCTTTTTTTCGCCAGAACCATTGCCGCGTCGAAGCGGATAATCGGGAAGTTCCGTGCGACATGAAGGATTTTTTGGATAACTTCTTCCCGCGCTTCTGGGTTAAGGAAGTCAATCTGAGCCGTGTCGTTCCACGGAAGGCCTGTTCCGTCGTTTCCGTGGTAGATGTATCGAGTATCGCCATTGCGCGGATCTACGCGCTTGTATACTACTGCGCAGTCTGATTTTGAGTAATAGTGGTCTTCGATGTACACCTGGATGCGCGGGTCGATAGACAAGTTTTCACCGTTGAACGTGTATCCCGGGAACGGACATTCGCGAGTCTGCATGAAAAGGTCGGGTCGCTCGGCAACCCATTTGGAGTCGAGTCCGGTGTGGTTAGGAACCATGTCAGACGCGAGCCGGATGCCCCTGTACCAGCAACGGCGGCGCAAATTGTCCAAAGCCGACCAGCCGCCAAGTTCTTGGGCAATGTCGTAATCGTGAAGGCTGTACGCACTTGCCGCCGCCTCCGGGTTGCCGCATTTTTGTTTAATGCGCTTGCTTCCCCATGAGCGTTCCCACAACCCGATAAGCCACAGCCCCGTAAAGCCTGCCTGCGAAATTTGGTCAAGCTCCTCATCCGGGATTTGGTCAAGCTGCGTAATGCTTCGTTTATATTTTTTAGAAAGCTGGTCAAGCCAGACGAGCACTGTCTTTGCAAGAAGAACGACTTTTGGCATCCAGTCCTGATCGGGGCTGAAACGCTCGTATTCGTTCATCAACGAGTCGTAGTTGTACGACTCCATTGGCGGCAATCCGGAGAAATTGCCGTTCCAGCCTGGCTTTTCCTCTTCGTTTATCATGTCGATACCTGAAAGCAGCTTAAGAACCCAGCTGTCAAGGAGAGAAGTCCAGTTCTGCCGGATATAGTCAAGCTGTCCTTTAAGGCTGAGCGGGCTGAAAACAGCCGGTTCACGCATCATCGTTATAAGGTCGTTCTTGAACGGCCCGAAAAGCGGCTGCTTCTTAAAGAAACTTTGAATTGCAATCCATGCGGTGTGATAATTCTTGTTTTTAGCAAGCTCCGCATCGGAGAAAAGCATAAGGAACGGCGCAAAAGCAGGGTTTTCGTTCGCCAGATGGAGCAGCATAAGCTCTTCAATTGTCGTGACTCGGTTGGAAACGCCGTCTGTCTTACCGGCAAGGTACTTTGCCCCGTCGATTTTGCCCTGATACACTGCAACAGGCGGGAATTCCGCCGTAAACTGAAGGAGCATTTCATCGACAGCTTTCTTGCCGAACTCTTTGTCCAAAAACGCTTCAAGCTGCTCGAACGCCTTGGGGTTCTCTTGCTTTCTGAACGCGTTGCACACAAGGTGCAGAATTTCGTCTATCAAACCCATGGCATTCAGCTGCCCTGCTTTTATCATTTTGTTAGCTTCAAGCACAGGATCAAGGGAAGCATTTATAGCGTATGCGAATTTCCGCACATTCGCCGGATTCGAGAAAATCACATTTCCATTGAACGAAAAAAGCTCTCCATCGAACTTACACAAATCTCTTACTTTCTTTGAAACATGAAATTCCATAAATGTCAGCTCCTTTTGCTCTTTGCTTTGCCGTCATGCAGGGCCGCTATAGCGGCGATTTTCTTTGTAAGCGCGGTGTCTTTTATAAGCGACTCAACATCGGCGGGCAGTCTGTATGTCCAGTTGAACTCCGTTACGCTTCCGGGAACGTTTATGCGCTCGTCCTGTGGGTTTTGCGCATAGTATGCTTCTGAAAGTCCAAGAAAATCTTGAACGGGATGTATGCAGAAAATACTGTTGCTTTCGGCGGCTTTTTCAAGAAGATATTCCGCAACTTCTGTCGAATATGTGCCTGGTTTGATGTTCGCAACTACCGCATTTTTCGCGCCAATCTCGTCAGCTGGCGGGAACGCCTCGTAAAAGTCAGATGCATCGGGTTCTTCCGTCCACCACAGACGCAGCGTTGAAGAATCGTGCACTGATGTCGTCGTTACGCTTTTTTCAGGATAATCCTCGAACGGGATAAAAGGCTTCCCATCCTTTTCCCATTGTCTGTTCCAGCGGATAACTTTAAGGCTCATTATGCTGAGGTCGTTCAGCACGGAATTAAGAGAACGGATATTCGCCCCCAAATCTTCCGCGCATGCGGTCATCGTTGTTGTGTCCGTAATCATTCCGAGCAGTTCACGCGCTTGTTTTTCCCAAAGATTTTCCATATCCTCGCGTTTTTCGGAGATAAACTGCGACATAATGCGTTTCTCGTCGTCGGAAAGCGATGCCCACGCCGTCGTTGTCTCATAGCACCAAGCTGGATAATACTTGCCACGCTCCGTCTCAACAAACATGCGGTCACGCCACTTTTTGGCAAGAACCTCGCGCACTGCAAGCGGAATCTCTTCATGTGCATAAATATCTTTGTCGCTCTTTATTTCCGGCTTGAAAAGCCAAAGCTCCTCGTCGCCGATTCGGTCCATTATCGTATGCAAAATGCCGTGCGTTCCAAGATAGTCGCCGTTGTTCACATCTTCCACAATGCGTGTCGGGATATGCGGAAGAGAAAGCCAGCGTATGCGCTCTTTCGTAAAGCCGAGTGCTTCCAGCTCCTTCACTGTTACAGGCTCATAAGGCTCCGTGTGGCCGAGCAAAGCTGTGCATTCATTCTGAGGAACTGCCCAAATGCGGAAAAATCCCAGGATGTGGTCGATTCTGAAAAGCTCGTAAAACTTTGCGGACTGCTTAAGCCGCTCGCGCCACCAAGAATAGTCGCATTTTTTAAGGTTTTTCCAATTGTATGTAGGGAAGCCCCAGTTCTGTCCAACAGGGTTCGGGCCATCAGGCGGTGAACCGGCGCGAAGGTTGTCGTTGAAAAACTCCGGATGCGCCCATGCATCGTGCGAATCCTCGTTCATCATTATAGGAATGTCGCCCTTGAGCATGATTCCAAGACTGCTCACGTAATCTGAAGCTTTCAGGAACTGCTTTTCCAGGTTCATCTGTACCCATGCATAATAAAGATGTTCGTTTTTAAGCTCTTTTGAGTTCCAAAGCTCTTCAATTTCTTCTTGTTTTATTTTGCGGTATTCGCGCCACGATTTCCATGACGCTTCAAGATTAATCGATTTTAGACGCTTGAAAACAGCATATTCTTTAACCCAAGGATTTGCCGTAATCCATTTTTTAAGCTCAGGGCTTTTTGCAATTTCCGCGCTGTGAAGTTCGTAAAGTTCCTTAAGGATCGTGTTTTTAACGTTCCTAAGTTCTTTGTAAGGGAAGCGCGGCAGCTCGTTGTAAGACTTTTTAAGCTTTTTTATGTCTGCAAGAAGCTTTTTGTGCGCGGCATCCGCCGGTGCCTCATAAAGCTCAGACAACGATTCTATGCTTATATAAATCGGATGAAGAGCAGATGCGGAAAGCGCACTGTAAGGCGAGCTTTCCGTACCGGTGTCGTTGACGGGCAAAAGCTGAATCACCTTTAAGGAAGCTTTTTTGCAAAAGTCCGCGAACGGAATTATGTCTAGGAATTCACCAATTCCAAAACTTTTTTTAGTGCGCAATGCTCCAACCGGAACAGATATGCCCGTCATCTTCATAATAAACCGATTTACCTCTTATCTGGAATCTTGTGCGAAATCTAAAAACCGCAGGAAAGAGTTTTTAGAGATTGTCCTATTTATTGTATATCATTGCCGTAAAAAAGCAATATTTAAAGTACAAACCCTGATTTCCAGTGCCACACCGGTTTCGCGAGCTTGTTGCTGAAAGGCTGTGTCCTGTTGAAATCCGGGAGCCATTCTGTATCTTCTTCCAGCTCCTGATAAAACAGATACTGAAAGTCGTATTCGTCTATAATTGCGCGGATTTGCGCGAACTCGTCCTTTGAAAGGAGGCGATTACTGAACGCATCGAGCGCGGAGTTTCTTGCGGAAAGCTGCGCCGGCGAGAAAGAGCCTTCCTGTGGTGTGACAGGCGTATACTGCGACATAAGCGAGATACATGCGGCGTGGTCGTCGTCCCGGTCAGCAGTTTTTTTAAGCCAGTCGAGCGTAAGACGTGTGTCGTCGAGTCGCCCCGGAAGAACAAGATGGCGTATTATTACGCCGGACATCATTTTTTCTTTGCCGTTCGGTGCCGGCGCGAAAACAGCCTGCGTATTTTGAATCATCCAGCGGATAGCCTTTTTCGCAACTGCCGGATAATCGCGCGCTTTGAAAACTGCGTCGGCAATAAGCGGGTTGAGCGTCTTCAAGTCCGGCAGCCATATATCGACAAGCCCTTTAAGAAGCTCCAAAGCTTCTACGGTTTCGTAAGCCGAGCAGTTCCAGCAAATCGGGAGCGTAAGCCCGCGTTCTTTTGCAAGGCGCAATCCTTCTGCAATGGAAGGAATGTCATGGCTGCCGGTCACAATATTGATGTTCTCTGCGCTGGCACCTTGCAACTTAAGGCAAACATCAGCAAAGTCCGGGGCGGCTAGAACAGCTCCCATTCCGCATTGAGAAATCTGGTAATTTTGGCAGAACGCGCAACGCAAGTTGCAGCCAGTTATGAAAATTGTGCCGGAACCGCCGTTCACTGTGATAGGTGGCTCTTCGCCAAAATGAAGGCAAGCGCTCGCAGCCCGGATTTCAGCGGACTCGCCGCAAAATCCTGCTTTTCCGGCGGTTCTGTTAGTTCCGCAGTTTCGCGGACAAAGGGTGCAACCTTCGTAAAGTGTGTTACAGGGCATCGTGATCCATTATCGTGTTCATCATCGATGTAAGCATATCGACCGGCAAATCTTCCGCTTCGTAGTCTATTAAATCGCGAAGTTCCGAAAAATCAGCTTTTGTAAGTACCGTATCGCCGCTTAATGTTCCGTCAAGGAATTCCTGAACATCGAAAAGCCAGCTCAAGTTCGCCTCTGTTGGCTCTTCATCTGGTTTCGCGGAAGCCGTAATCTTAGAAAGCCACAGTTCTGAGATAGACTGCGCCAATCCCTGAGAATCTTTATTTGAAGAAATGAACAGCTCGGCTATCGTTTTTGAGGCACGAACTCCGTCATACACTCCGCCGTTGTCTGCTCTGTCGTGTTTTATAATCCGTTTTATATCGGCTTGAAACTTCTGTATATCGTTCATAAAAGTATTCTAGCATAAATTCTGATATTTTGGTATGTATGATTCTTGACTTTTACGATAAGTAAACGTAAACTTTAGGTATGAATCTACGAACAGTTTTAACGCCGGAGACAGTAAATCTCCACCTTAAAGGCACAACAAAAGAAGAAATTATTGACGAGTTGCTGGAAATACTTATTCAAGCCGGAAAGGTGAGCAATAAGGATGCAGCAAGAGAATGTGTTCTCGATCGCGAGCGCAAGATGTCTACTGGTATGAAGCATGGTATTGCTATTCCGCATGGAAAGACGGATACGGTAAGCGACCTTGTAGCTTGTATCGGAATTTCTGACAATCCTGTTGATTTCGATTCTCTTGATCAGGAACCGTGCCGTATTTTTATAATGACACTTTCTCCTGTAAACAAGACAGGTCCACATCTTCAGTTCTTGGCAGAAGTCAGTCTTCTCTTCAAGAGTGCTGAAAAACGCAAGGAAATCCTTAATACAACAGACAAAGCTCAGGTTAT
>JAFZVC010000083.1 GCA_017618015.1 Spirochaetaceae bacterium | reverse complement strand
GGTATTTCTTTACGCTGTCAAGAGATTTCTCTGGATAGCCTTTGTCTTTTCCGATTTTAGCCATTGTGCCGAAGCCCTGGCTTTCAATGAAGATTTTTCCGTCCTGGCATTCGTGTGAGCCGATTTTGTTTCCAAAGTCGTCATAAGCGCGGACGTACCATTCTCCGTCCCAACCAGCTTTGCAGATGGCTTCTTCCATTTTTTTGGAAAGTGCTTCAGCGCGCTGAGCTTCTTCTTCGTCGCACATAAGACGGCACATCGCTGCATAGTCTGGCGTAACGAATACGAACATCTGCGCGATCATCACTGATTCGGCGTTCTTGCCGTCTTTGTTCGTTGATGTCTGGAATGAGTCGTTCGGATCTGTTGAGAAGCAGTTCAGGTTAAGACAGTCGTTCCAGTCCGCACGACCGATAAGAGGAAGTCCGTGTGGTCCCATGTGGTTCGGGATATAGTTGTATGAGCGGCGAAGATGCTCGAACATCGTCGCTTTGTTTGTCTCGCTGTTGTCGAACGGAACGTCAACTTTAAGGAAGTCGATGTCGCCTGTTTCGCGGATGTAGTTGCCTACGCCAAGCACGAGCCACAGCGGGTCATCGTTGAAGTTGGAGCCGATGTCGGCATTTCCGCGTTTTGTGAGCGGCTGGAACTGATGGTATGCGGAGCCGTCCTCGAACTGCGTAGCCGCGACATCGTAAAGACGCTCGCGGATGCGTGATGCTGGCAGCTGGTGTGCTGCGCCGAGCATGTCCTGGCTTGTGTCACGGAAGCCCAGTCCGCGTCCGATTCCGCTTTCAAAGTAGCTGGCTGAACGCGCGAAGTTGTATGTTACGACGCACTGGTACTGGTTCCAGATTGCCATGCGGTCGAGCTTCTCGTCGCCGGTCTTCATCTCGAAGTGGGAGAGTGTCTCGTCCCAGAAAGCGTGGAGCTTGTTGTATGCGTCCAGAACCTTTTCTTTTGTGTCGAACTTTTTCTGGAGTGCGTATGCTTTTTCTTTGTTGATTACGCCACTTGCAGTATTTGTGCGGAGAAGACCGGCTTTAAGGGCCGCTTCTTTCTGGGCTTCCGGAAGGAACTTTTTGTCGTTTTCCATTTCGATGTAGCCAAGAATGAAGATAATCGTTTTTTCTTCGCCGGCTTTAAGCTCAAGCTCAAGTCTGTGTGACGCGATTGGGCTCCATCCGTCTGCAACAGAGTTTCCGCTTTTTCCTGCAACAACTGTTGCTGGTGCTGAAATCGGGTTATAAAGTCCGAGGAATGTTTCCCTGTCTGTGTCGAAGCCGTCAATCTTCTGGTTGCAGGAATAGAACGTGTAGTGGTTGCGGCGTTCGCGGTATTCTGTTTTGTGGTAGATTGTGCTGCCTTCAATTTCAACTTCGCCTGTGGAGAAGTTTCTCTGGAAGTTCTGGCAGTCGTCGCTGGCGTTGTAAAGACACCACTCAACAAAAGAGACGAGGCTTATTTTCTTTGCCGCGCTTCCTTCGTTTTTGAGCGTAATCATCTCTATCTCGCAGTTTTCTCCGTTCGGAACAAAATAAAGAGCCTCTGCTTTTATGTTGTTCTTTTTGGCGATAAACTTTGAGTAGCCAAAACCGTGGCGGCACTCGTAAGCGTCAAGCTTTGTCTGGGTTGGCTGCCAGCCTGGGTTCCAAATTGTGTCACCGTCTTTTATAAAGAAATAATGGCCGTTGTTGTCGAGCGGCATGTCGTTGTAGCGATAGCGCGTAAGACGGCGAAGCCTTGCGTCTGTATAGAAAGAGTAACCACCGGTTGTGTTCGAGATAAGTGAGAAGTATTTTTCATTGCCAAGATAGTTAATCCAAGGATATGGAGTCTGCGGGGTTGTTATTACATATTCACGAGCAGAATCGTCAAAGTGACCGAATTTCATATGATCTTCCTCTTTGTTTTATAGTAACAATCAGACGGAAACATGAGTATCAGGGAGTTTGCCCATATCGCCGGTTGGTTGATTGCTAAAATCAATTAACTGAATATAGCATATTTTGACATTCGCTGTCAATTTTTTTCTTGCGCTGAATTTATTTGTTGTGTTAGTATACGCACATGAGCAAAAAAATTTGTCTTCATAACGGAACAATTCTAAGCGGTATATCCACAATGGAAAAATGCGCCGTTCTTATAAAAGACGGCATTATAGCCGACGTTTTCAGCGAAGAGCGGCTTGGACAGAAAAATCTTGGTGCTGATACCGAGATTATAGACGTTGACGGGGCGTACATTTCTCCCGGATTTATAGACACACATATCCATGGTTTTAGAGGCTGTGGCACTGATAATCCTTCTGCGGACGCGATGTTGCAGATGTCAGAGTCGCTTGCGCAGTTCGGAGTTTCTGCTTTCAACCCGACGTTTTATCCATCGTCGGAAGAGAGCATGATTCATGGCATAAAAGAAGTTCTTAAGGCTATGGGCCACGAGAAAGGCGCGAAAATAATGGGTATTCACCTTGAAGGACCTTTTATTTCGCCTGACAAGCTTGGTGTGCAGCGTCCTGAGACTGTGAAAAAAGTTGATCTGGCGTTGATGGACAGGCTTTGGAAAGCGTCTGAAGGGCACATCGTTAACATGACGGTCGCGCCGGAGCTTAAAGGAATGCGTGATCTTGCGCTTGACTGCCTTAAAAAAGGAATTGTGCTGCAAGCTGGGCACACGAACGCCGAGTACAAGCACATGACAGAGGGTATGCAGGCGGGAATTCTTCATTCGACGCACCTTTTCAATGCGATGAGCCAGATGCACCACCGGAACCCGGGTGCCGTCGGCTCCGTGCTTATTCATCCTGAAATTTCATGCGAGATAATAGCAGATGGAGTGCATGTCCATCCTGATTTGATAAAGCTTCTTGTTCGCGATAAGCCGCTCGACAAGATTGTGCTTGTTACTGACGCGCTTACGCCTACGGAGCAGACGGAAGGACCGCTTTTGGCGAATGGTGAGGAAGTCGTTTTCAAAGGCGGATGCTTCCATAGAAAGTCCGATGATGTTATCGCCGGTTCCGCGCTTACGATGATGCAGGGTGTGAAGAACCTTGTTTCTTATGGATTGGAGCCGGGCAAGGCTGTAAAGTGTGCCTCGGCGAACCCTGCGCAGATAATGCACTATTATCATAAGGGAATGATTATTCCTGATATGGATGCCGACGTAATCGTTTTTGACAAGCAGTTCAAGCTTCTTGTTTCGATAATCGGTGGAGAGATTAAAAAGAACGTCGTAGATTGAAGGTTGCTTCCCTGCGATTTGCGTTAAAAGTGCTTTTATAAAAGGAGATTATTATATGAGAGTAATTGTTAGACCAGATTATGACAAATGTTCAGTTTGGGCAGCGAATCACATCGCCCGCCGCATCAACGATTTCGCGCCAACGGCAGACAAGCCGTTCGTGCTCGGACTCCCGACCGGCAGCACTCCGCTCGGAACCTACAAAGAACTTATTAAGCTTAATAAAGCCGGAAAAGTTTCTTTTAAGAACGTTGTCACTTTCAACATGGACGAGTATGTTGGGCTTACAGAAGACCATCCGCAGAGCTACCACTACTTTATGTGGAGCAACTTTTTCAGCCACATCGATATAAAGAAAGAAAACGTTCATATTCTTAACGGTATGGCAAAAGACCTTGCTGCGGAGTGCGCCGCATACGAAGAGGCTATTAAGGCGGCGGGCGGCATAAAGCTTTTCTTGGGCGGAGTCGGCGTTGACGGACATATCGCTTTCAACGAGCCTGGTTCATCGCTCGCGTCACGCACGCGCGTAAAGACGCTTACAAATGACACTATAATCGTTAATTCACGCTTCTTTGACAACGATGTTTCCAAAGTTCCTACAACAGCTCTTACGGTAGGTGTTGGCACAATTAACGACGCGGAAGAAGTTGTTATTCTGATTACTGGTCACAACAAGGCAACCGCGCTGAAACACGCCGTTGAGGAAAGCGTTTCGCAGATGTGGACTGTCAGCAGTTTGCAGATGCACAAAAAGGCAGTTATTGTCGCAGACGATGCGGCTACTGACGAGCTTAAGGTCGGCACACTGAAGTATTTCCTCGATATAGAGAAGAACAACTTCAACAACGAGCTTTAATGCTCTCCTTTCGGGACGTTGCGCGGCGAAACCGCGGCGTCCCGAAAAAACTTATTAAAAAAACTCTTGTCAAATTGAAAAATCACTGCTATGCTAGTTGAAAGATGAAATCAATTAACTCGCTTTCAGATATAAATGTTTCTCGTATATTGCGTCTTATATGGCAAAAAAAAGGCATAAGCCGCATCGAAATAGCAAATACGCTTGGAATAGACAAGTCTACCGTCACAAAAATCGTAGCATCTTTGCATGATATTGGCATAATAAGCGAGATGGCAGAAGGCGTTACAGGCCCACAGGGCGGACGCAAGCCTATTTACCTTGAGATAGCACCAATGTTCGCCTGCGTTGGCGGAATAGAGATAAACCCTGAGCGGTTCGTATGCTGCTTGCTTGACTTGCATGGCTCCATACTGTTCCAGCATCAGGAAGTTATACGTCCGGACGTGTTCCATGAGCTTCGTATAGAAGGTATTTTCTCAAAAGCATACAAAATGATCGCTTACGAAGCCATAAAACTCGGCGTAAAAATGATTGGTATAGGTGTTGGACTTCCTGCCCTTGTCAATTCCGACAAAGGTTCAATAGAATGTTCCGTACCTCTTATGATAGAAGGTCCTTATCCATTTATAGAAAATGTATCGAGATACACAGATATTCCAATATCTGTTGAGAACGATGCCCGTTGCTGCTGTTACGGTGAAATGATGATTTCTGGCGATCCTCTCGTAAAGAACATGTTGTTCCTTCTTACTGAGTACCGCATTCTGCAGCCGATGAAAAACTCAAAGAAAAACCTTTCTATCGGTCTTGGCCTTGTTATGAACGGTCGGCTTGTAAAGGGCCCCGAATGTTCAGCGGGCGAGTTCCGCAGTATGCTCTGGGAAGAAGGCAACAAAGGTCAGTTCTTCTCTGGCGAGGACAGCCTTGCATCCGTTATAACAGACAACGATGAAATGAATTCTATCTTCTACGAGCTTGCTCAGCATATCGCGTTCCTTGTGAACACTCTCAATTTGCAGCTTGTTTACATTGGCGGAATAGAGCCTCAGCACGCCCGTCAGATAGAAAACTATATAAAAGAAAGAGTTCACATTCAGTGGCCTTATGAAAAAAAGTCGATTTTCGAAGTTCGCATGGCATCTTTTGGCAGTCTGTCCGTATCGTACGGTGCGGCGGCTATGTTTATAGAACAGCTTTTCGCGCTTCCAAGCCTTTCTACACCATCGGAAAAAGGTCCTTCCATATTGGAGTATCTTGCTACGATGTCTGTAAAAAAACAGGTTAGTGAAGAAAAATCAAAAAACTTGAAAAATTTTTGAAAAAAAAGCTTTACAGATTCTAAAAGTGATGATATGCTGTCGTTAGTTGATGAAAACAATCAACTAACTAATCGGGCTTTTCCCTGATGCGCTATGCTGCGCGAAGGTTGAAGTATATTAGTTTAAGAAACTCTTTAGGAGGAGCAAAATTATGAAACTTTCAAAGAAAGTGGTGATGGTTTGCATGTTCGCAATCCTCGCATTCGGACTTGTTTTTGCAGGCGGAAAGAAAGAGACAGCTGCTGCAAACAAAAAAGTTACTCTCAACATCATGGGTTACGGTGAAAACGCTGGTGCAGAAGGCCAGACATTCAAGAGAATTTGTGATGAGTTCCAGGCTGAGAACCCAGACATTATCGTAAACTATGAAATGCTTTATGATGAAGCATATCATCAGAAGGCAGTTTCTCGCCTTGCTGCTGGCGACGTTCCAGATATCGCTTACATGGGTGCTGATGCTCGCTGGGGTGCTGAATGGCAGGAAGCTGGTCAGCAGATCAATAACGTACCTTACTATCCTTCAAACATCGACGTAAGCCTCGTTCCAGATTTCTTCGGTGACGGAACAAGACCTTACCTCCCACTTGATGGATCAAACTATTGTACAGTTGTTGGTGTTAACATGAGAATCCTCAACGAGATTGGTGGAAAGCTCCCAACAACATACGAAGAGTTCAAAGCTCTTGCTAAGCTCTGCAAAGACAACGGTTATGTATGTCTTTCAACACACGGTGCTGATGCTTGGGTATGGGGTTCATGTGTTATGTCAGGTATCATTCCTCGCACAACAGGAAACGCAACATGGATCGAAGATGCTATCAATGGTAAAGTTAAGTTCACAGACCCAGACTTCGTAGCAGCTCTTGACGTTCTTGCACAGTGGGTAAAAGATGGTATCCTTACTCCTGATTCAGCTCTTACAGACGATGGTACAGGTAAATCAAACTTCGCTAACGGCAAGTACCTTATGTACATTGACGGACAGTGGGGATTCGGTGAGTCCAACTATGCTGAGCTTTCAAAAGACATAAAGCTTATCCCAATTCCAGCAGTTCCTGGTGAAAAAGCAATGGCTGGCTCAATCGCTGGTGCATGGCAGGTTGGTTATGGTATCACAAAGAAAGGTGCTTCTGACCCAGCTGTTCTTGACGCTGCTAAGAGATGGCTCGCTTACTTCTTCAGCACAGAAGAGACAATCCAGCGCCTTGCTGACGGTGGTATCTCTTGCCCAATCCTCAAAGATTTCGTAACACCAGAGGGAATGGATCCGCTTATCGCTGAGAAAGCATCACTTGGTGCATATCCTTCATGCTACGTTATCGACTCTTACCTGACAGGTGCTGCTAACGACGCGCTCAACGCAGGTATGCAGGATATCGTAATGGGCAAGCAGACAGCTGCTGGCCTTGCTGCTGTAGTACAGAAGGCTTTCGACGCTCAGTAATTGAGTTTAGCTGATATGTGAATTGCAGAGTTTTGATAATGCCAAAGCTCTGCAATTTATGCAGGAAAAGGGTTGTCTAAAAGAAAAATGCTTTAGACAGCTCTTTTTTTCTACTAGCCGAAAAGGAAATAACGTGAAAAAAACAGATAGAAGAGAGCTTTTGACATTCATCGGGTTCATTGCTCCCGGTCTTTTGCTTTATCTCTTTATTATTGCCTACCCGATTTGCTATTCAGTTTTTCTTAGCTTTACAAATTATAATCCGACAATGACCGAATCCCCGTCTTTTGTGGGATTCGCTAACTATATAAAGGTTCTTACG
>JAFZVC010000082.1 GCA_017618015.1 Spirochaetaceae bacterium | reverse complement strand
GTGCGTCAGCTACTGCTGACCCGGTTCCGTCCGGAGTTCCTGAACCGTGTGGATGACATCGTCACATTCAAGGCGTTGCAGCCCGAACAGATCAAAGACATTGTGAAACTGATCCTGAAAGAGCTGGGCGACAGAGTTTACAAACAGCTGGAAATCAAACTGAACTGCACCGACGAAGCGGCGGCTCTGTTAGCGAAAGAAGGCTTCGATCCCCAGTTCGGCGCCCGCCCGCTGAAACGGCTGATCGTCCACAGCGTGGAAAACGTGCTCTCCAAGAAAATCGTCAACGGCGAGATCAAAGCCGGGGACAGTGTGGAGATCTATGTGAACCACGGGGAAATTGACGTGAAGTAAAAGTTGTTTCAAAGATAAGTAAAAGAAAAATTAAATTTTGATTCAGTTAAGAACTGCTGCAGAATGAAAATAAAATTTCGTTTTGCGCAGTTCTTTTTTGTACGGTGATGCTGCGATTTGTTTTCGGGGAAGATGTCTTTTTTGTGTTCTTTTTATAAAATAATTTAGAAATATTTTTATAAGTAGTTTATTGCATGCATTCTTTATGATAAAATAAAATGAATTCGTATACACACTTGTAACTTACAAAGCATAGGAGGTAATTGTATCATGTGCAGCAAAATGAAAAAAATTCTGGCAGCAGGCGTAGTCTGCTATGTGGCCTATAAATTAGGGAAAAAATATTTAAAAGAAAATAACCTGACGGCGGAGGACGTATTTGATTCTGCCAAGAAGAAGGCGGAAGAGTTTGCCAAGCAGGCTGCCGGCGTGGTTCCCACTACCAAAGAAGGCAAGCAGGAAGGGAAAAGAGTCTACACCTTCGGCGCGGAAAAACGCATTGAGATGGTGCACCTGGCAGACGGTGTCACCGGCCTCTACGACAACAAAAAGAACTATCCCATTGAGAAAAAAGTGAAGACCTACAGCGAAGACGAAGGCAAGCTGTACGTATACGGCGAAGCGGCGGACTACGTGATCACCGACAATCCTTTCTTCATGAATGTGTATGTAAAAGATAAAGAACAGACCAAAGCTATCGCTATTGCGCTTGGCAAACAGTATGACGCGGAAGAGATCGCCGTCTACAATTATGGTTCCAGTCAGAAGTTCGATGCTCAGGGCATGGCTGCGGAAGCCGAAGCAGAAAAAGTAGCGGAAGAACAGGCGGAAGCCAAAGCCAAAGAAGCGGAGCTGGCGGCCCGGGAAGCGGCTGAAAAAGCCAAAGCTGCTGCAGAAGAAGCAGCAGAAACGGTAGAAACTGTTGCAGAAGAAGTGAAAGACGCTGCTGACAAAGCTGCAGAAAAAGCGGAAGACGTAGTTGACACCGTGAAAGATGCTGCAGAAGAAGTAAAAGAAACTGTGGATGAAGCTGCAGAAAAGAAATGAGCAAAACGTCGTGAACGGTTTTGCGAAGCCTTTTCTGACAGCATGCTAATTTATATTTGGAAACGGAGAAACATATGCTTGGTATCGGCTGCGACCTGGCAGACGTAGAACGGATTGAAAAAGCCATAACACGAAAAGGTTTCAAAGAACGCGTCTTCACACCGGACGAAATAGCCTACTGCACCGGTTCCCACGGCGACAAAGCCCAGAGCTACGCAGCCCGCTTCGCCGCCAAAGAAGCGTTCCTGAAAGCTATCGGCACCGGACTCCGCGGCAGCGGACAGCTTACCGAGATATCAGTAGTCAATGACGATCTGGGCAAACCGGAACTGAAAGTCACCGGCTATTACGCGTCTTTTATAGAGAAGATGGGCGTGAAGAAAATTCACTTAACCCTGAGTCACACAGCTACAACAGCTATGGCGGTAGTGATATTGGAATAACACAGGAGGCAGACCTATGCAGATTTTACTTGCGGAAGAAATGCGCGCCCTGGATCGCGCCGCGGAAGAAGAAATCGGTATCCCCGGACTCGTCCTGATGGAAAACGCGGGCCGCGCGGTAGCGGATGCTGCGGAAAAGATGCTGGGTTCCTG
>JAFZVC010000009.1 GCA_017618015.1 Spirochaetaceae bacterium | reverse complement strand
AGCAGCTTCTGCAGGATGATCTGAGTAAGCTGATACGAACATAGCGCGTGTTCCAGAGAAAGAAGAAGCAGGCTTTGAGTCGCCAGGAAGAGCAGGAAGAGCTGCTACACCGAAGTCGATACCAGCATTCTCGAAAGGAACGATGTTCCAAAGACCTGTGATGTGCATAGCTGCTGTGCCAGCTGCGAAAGCTGCGTCTGCAACAGATGTTGTAAGGTCAGCAGCAGGAACGTCGAGTGCGCTTCTGAGTGTCTGGAAGAATGTCATACCTTTTACAGAATCTGCTGAGTTGAGGTATGAAGATGATGTATCTGTTCCAGATGCACCGAAAAGGCGGTTTCCGTTAGCTGATGAGAAGATGATTGTGTAGTATGCATTGCCTACGTCCATGATGAATCCGTATTTTCCAGGATTAGCTGCATTGAATTTCTTTGACCAAGCTGCGAGCTCTTCCCATGTCTTAGGAAGCTCGTTCTCTTTGATGAGAGCTTTGTTGTAGAACAGTGCGTATGTCTCTGCAGAAACAGGATATCCGTACATTGTTCCGTTGTATGTAAGAGCTGTTGAACATGCGCCAAGAACAGCTTTCTTAACTGCATCTGCGTTTACTGTAGGAAGTACGCTACCAGCTGAAACGAGCTCACCAAGTTTGTCGTGAGGAGCTGCGAAAAGGTCTGCGCCAACACCAGCAGGACCGTCAAGAGCGATCTGACCAGCTGCGTCACCAAGCTCTACGTTTACGTAGTTGATTGTGATGTTCGGATGTTTTGCAGTGAAAGCCTCGCCAGCTTTCTTTATGAATTCATCCGGACCGTTTGTTGATTCCCATACTGTAAGAACAACTTTGTTATCTGCCGGTTTTGTCTCTTTTTTTCCACCTGCAAACACTGTCATACATGCCGCAACGAGCAGCACTGCCAATAAAAGTTTTCTGTTCATTATATCCTCCTGATTAAACAGAACTTTATGATTTTCTGGGTCAAAAATGACCTCAGCTGAATCCAACGAAACTGTAACTTACGCTGTTTTTTTCCGGGACATTTTCTCCGGCAAGTTTCCGCATAAGTACAGATACAGCCGTTCGCCCTACTCTGTCGGCATCTATTTGGATAGCCGCGACACAGCCGAACCGCTCCAAAAGGCTGCTGTTGTAGAACGATGCAACCATTATGTCTTCCGGAACTTGTATTTCCGCTTTCTCAAGCCACGTCATCGTATATGAGCACAGAACATCGTCTCCGCAGATTATGCAGTCCGCGAAAAAATCAACGGTGTCCATAAGATTCTGCTCAATGTCGTACATATTCCGGTTTTCAGAGCATATACGGAACGAATTCTCATCGAAACCGCAGTTTTTCATCGCTTTTCTAAAGCCTCGCTCACGAAGCTTGTTTACGGTTATGTCAGACGAACCGCACAAAAACAAAAACCTCTTGTAACCGCGTTTCGCAAGAAGCTCCGTAAACTTCCGGCATGCTTCCTCGTTATCGGTGTCAACCTGCACCACGCCCGGCTCCGTGCCTGAGCCAATGACGACGAACGGCATATATGAGCCTTTCAACAGGCGCAAACGGCTGTCGTTCTCCATAAGCCTGGTAATAATAACGCCGTCCGCCTTGTTCTGGCGTAAAATTCGTTCCAAGTGCTCTGAAGAATTACCGCTAGTAACGAGCACAAGCGCGTCGTATCCGTGAGCGGCGGCCTCTTGAGTAATTCCAGAAAGACACTTGTGGAAAAACGGGATATCTGCCTGTTCTCCGTCGCCGGGTAACAACACGCCTATATTGAACGATTTCGAAGTCGCAAGTCCTTTCGCCAAAGAATTAGGCTTATAGTTATGAGCTGTTGCACATTCTAAAACCATGCGTCTTGTTTCCTCGCTTATACGACCAGTACCCGAAAGGACTCTGGAAACAGTCGTCTTTGAAAGCCCAAGCTCATCCGCGATGTCTTTCAGCGTAACAGGTTTCGAGGAAACATGCTCATCATGATTGCGCAACCGATTGCTCATAAAAATATAGTAAACCAGTTTACTAGAGCTGTCAAGAAAAAAATTCAGGGATTTTACCGATTTTTTTGATTCTCCCGGAACAGAAGGTTATATTCACATTTTTATGTTTTTCTTCGATGTATTGCTTTCGCTGGTTCCCTGTACGTAAAGTAGGTTCCTCACTTCGTTCGTCAATACTTTCCGTACAGGGACCCACCAGCTACGCAATTCATCGAATAAATAATATTAATTAATGAATTTATCTATTTGTCAGTTCCGGGAGAATTTCGCGGAAAAAATGATTTTCAACTTTCGCGTTGTTCATAAGCTCACCGTATGACGCGTAACGCTTGCCCTCATAGAGTCTGCCGAACACTATCCATGTTTTACCGGAACTGTCTTTGTCGTATGTGATGTTGTATTTCTTGCCGCAGAATTCAAACTCATACGGTTTTTCTGTCTGCAGCAAGAAAAGGAACTCGTCACGCGTCATAAAGCAACCTCGCTTGTGTAAAACGCAAGCGCTGCTTATTTGTCGCCGCCGAACATTTTCAGCGAGCCGTCAGCGTTGAGAGCGGCGAATTTAGTAAAGCCAGCAGCTTCGAGCATATTAAGCTGCGGTCCGATTTTCTTTGACTTTTTGAACAACGCGACGCAGTATTCGCCGCGAAGCTCGTCAGCTTTTGCAACAACTGCCGGGAAAGCCATAGAGTCGTCGTACAAAAGCGCGAACCGCTCTTTATCGTCCGGAACTTTGTAGCCCTGCTCCATCAGGATGCCGCAGATGCGCTCAAATCCGATTGAAAAGCCGACCGCCGGAACTTGCTGACCAAGGAATTTACCGACCATGTTGTCGTATCTTCCACCGCCTGCGACAGCCCCAGAAAACTGTGGGCATGTAATTTCGAAAACCATGCCTGTGTAGTAGCCCTGTCCGCGGACAAGGTTCGGCGTATACTCGATTTTGTATTTTCCGCCTGATATTTCACTGGCTGTCTTAATAACGTATTTAAGGTCATCAGCGATTGAAGCGTCTCCGCAGCGGGCGGCGACATCATCAAGCTCGATTGTACCAGCAGACATAAACTCTTTAAGTGACGCGACCGCAGACGCAGGAAGCTCTTTTTCGGTAAGCTCGGCGGTAACTCCGTCAACACCGATTTTGTCGAGCTTATCGAAAGAAATGCATACTGAATCTATGGAATCTTTTGGGAAGCCCATATTCTCGAGCATTCCGCGAAGGATGCGGCGATCGTTTATGTGTACGATAAAGTCATTGAAACCGATAGAAAACAACGCTTTTGTCGTCGCGTCGATAAGCTCAACTTCCGCATTCGGAGATGAGTCGCCAAGAATGTCGATGTCGCACTGGAAAAACTCGCGGTAACGGCCTTTCTGCGGACGCTCCGCGCGGAAAGACCTATCTATCTGAATAATTTTTGCAGGGAAAGAAAGGACATTTCTGTTGGCTGCAAAATAGCGTGAGAGCGGCAGCGTAAGGTCGTAGCGGAGTCCCATATCGGAAAGCTCCTCTGGATTGCCGCTCTCCAAAGCCTTTTCGAGTTTTTCACCTCTCTTAAGAACTTTGAAAATGAGGTTAAGGTTATCGCCCCCCTCAGATTTATTCAGATTCTCAATATCTTCAAGGATAGGTGTTGAAATGCGTTCAAAACCGGATGAACGATATGCTTCAAGGATTTTCCCCTCAATATAGTCACGGATGCGCTGCTCCTTAGGCAAAATATCGCGCATTCCCTTAAGCGGATTTATTTTCATCAGTCACCTCTTTGTATTTACTATACACAAAAAAGACTGCAGGGGGAAGATGGTTTATTTGTTTGATATTTAATGCAGTCTTTTTAGCCACTCGAGCATTTTAGCCGCCGTCACGATTTTCACGTCCGGCTTAGAGAGCACGTACTCCAAAAATTCCGTGAATGCCTCGCGCCGCTGTGCCGCATTAGCGTTTATCTTTGCAGGATCATCGCCCTCAAGATCGTTCACATCGTATTTATCAGAATAAATATCGCTGTGAAAAGCGAATGGCCACGGGCATCTGTTTCCGTTATAGCGAAGGTCGAATGAATACTTCAGAGCCGCCAGCGTATCTTCTTTCGTCATGTAATATTCAAACCAGATATTCCAGTCAACGCCTGTAATCTTTCCGCTTTCCTCATCGAACCACGGATTAACCTTTTTCATGCGGGCTCTGAATCCCGGTGTCGTTCCGTACTCAGAGCATTTTTCATCCGGCGGGATGATAAGAACGTAACACGGGAGCACCCAAAGTCCAGGATGTTTTCCGATAAGCGGCTCCGAGTGATCAAAGAAGTTTTCGGAAACCCAATTCTCGCTAAAGCAGCCTTCATCAAGCGTATATGGCCAAAAGAAGTTCGTGCCGTCATGCTCTGTCTCCCAGCCTTCTTCTACGGCAGCCTCATACTCTATGCCAAGCTCTTCCAAAGCCGAGAAAACGCCGTCGTTATACTCCAAAAACGGCGTTCTGTGCCCGACTATCTCCGCAGCATCGATGCCAAGCCCGAACTGGCTTTCATGCTCCTTTACGTTCTCGTTCCAAGGCTTAGTAACCGTGTCACAGAACTTTTCGATCTCGGCTATCCACTGCTCTTTCGTCAGAACCGGCTTTCTTATTGTTTTGCCGTCTTTCTCGATAAAATCGAGTCCGTGCGGATGAGAATACGTGTGAGAACCGATTTCAAAGCCTTTTTCGTAAGCGCGTCTGCATGCTTTTTTTACGAGAGAATCATCCTCAAAAGGATTTTCAGCTATATTGTTCGCCTTAAGATACAGCGTTCCTGCCGCACCGTGTTTTGCAAGCTCATCTGTTATGAACTTTATGCCGCCTTCTGCCCCGGATTCTGGGAAACCAGAATATGTGTTGTCATCAAAAGTAAATGAGATAAGCTGCGGAACGTCTTTCGGGTTCAAACCAAAAGGCGGATTTGATGAAGCTTTACGGCTGATTTTCTCAATGTTCTTTTTCATAGTTCATAACCTCCTTTAATCATCGTATAATGTCATCTTCTCGTATGGAAGATGCGAATAATTGTTTATAAAATCGACCTCGGCGGCTGTATATCTTCCCTGCTTGCCTTTTATGTTTATTTTCGTTATTGCCGTCATATCCATTGGATAATGGACAACGAACTGCCAAAAAGGGATATTAAGCATATAAGAGACGAGCACGCACGAGATTCCACCGTGACAGAAAAACGCCACGTCCTCGTCAAAAGCCTTGTCTATCCTGTAGAGCTGTCCTTCACGCACATAACCATGATTTTTCATAAACTCGTCGAATTCTTTGCATCTTTTCTCAACATCCTGAACGATGCGGTCGTTTTTTACCCACTCGTCATCTTTCCATGAATCGCCTGCAGGATATGAATGACGTTCTTTTATCATGCGCTCAACGATTGCCCAAGGATGCGCCGTTGAGTAAGGTTCTCCTGACTTGTCGCCCCACACGATTTCTTTGAGCCAAGAAGTCTCCATCAGGTCGTTCCGTGTTTTCCCGAAACAAACGTTTGCGGTCTGCTTCGCCCTGCCCAATGGTGAATGATGAATCTCTGAAAAAGGAATGTCCTTAATCCGCTTGGCGAGCAGCTCAGCTTGTTCAACTCCTTTCTCTGTAAGCGAATCCGTGTCGTAATCAGGCTCACCGTGCCGTATAAAATATAATCGCATATTTGTCTCCAGAGAGAATAATCTTAAAAAAAGGGAGTTCGCAAAAAAGAAAACTGATTAGACGGAATTTCTGATTACTAGCTGAGGCTCATAGACAAGGCGGTCAACCCCTTCGGCATTTCCGTTTTCAAGCACACGGACAATTGTCTCGTATGCGTTACGGCCAATTTGGACAAGTGGCTGGCGTACTGTTGTAAGAGGAGGTGACAACAGTGCCGAGGAGATAATATCATCGTAGCCGATTATTGAAAGCTGCTCCGGTATTTTTATGCCCTGATTCCTTGCTTCAAGCATTATTCCAGTGGCGACAACATCGCCAGCAGCGCAGAAAATACCGTCCACATCGTTTGTCATACGAGCCATGCGCTTAAAGACGATAAGTCCTTCCTCAAAGTAATAATCTGAGATACGGAACTCTTTCGTTTCATCGAATTTTAGACCATAATCCTCAATAGCTTTAAGGAAACCGCGTTTACGCTCGGACTGAGAAAGACCAAGGTTTCCGCCGTCTCCAAGGACTATCGAAAGATTTTTACGACCTGATTTAATCAAATGCTCTGTAGCTATATACGCACCTTTGAAGTTATCAAGCTTTACTTCAAGAGCGCCTGGTGCTTCCTCGTCTATGACCACAAGAGGCACACCGTTGCTTTTATAAAGCTCCACGACATTCTCGGGAACTTTGATGCTCATCAGAATAACTCCGTCAGCACGCTTGCTGTATACAATGTCTGAAAGAACTTTCTCATGCTGTCCCAATGTTGAGAAAAGCGTAATAGTATACGTGCTTTTCATTGAGTTGATGCTCTGCTCAATACCTTTCAGGATTTCCATCTCGAACGTACTAGAAAAGAACGTCGCTACAATCGCGATTGTGTTTGTCTTACCTTTAACAAGGCTTCTGGCAAGGTAATTAGGATGATAATTAAGCTCTTTTATCGCTTTGAAAACCTTTTCCTTTGTCTCCGCACTTATTTCCGGTCTGTCATGTATAGCCCATGAAACCGTCGTATGAGAAACACCTGCTCTTTTAGCAACATCAAGTATAGTTACACGCATAGAAATCCTTTGTAAATGTATACTACAGAATTATCCTATAAGATTCTAGAGCACCACAGTACCAGAACTTCACACAGCGCTCTCGCCAACAAGCTATCTTACAAAATCCCTATTTACCAAATCCTAATCATTCTCCCAGTTTAACTACCTCCCTTAACGAAAAATCTACCCATATAATGCCAACGTTCTGATTTTCACCAGCACCTTTGGCAAGATACTCGCCAAGCTCGTATTCAGGCTTGTCGAACGTGCTCCATATTCTTTTGTCAGCCGGATATCCAATCTGATACATGACTGGATTCGGCGCGAAATGCTCTGCCCACGAATCGAATTCGTGTTTCATAGACTGCAGGGATCTGTGCCCTTGACTGTCATTTACGAAAATCATATCCGAACGGTACGTTGGGGGAAGCCATTCCTCGTCCCAATGCTTTACGAAATAATTAAAGCGTTTGTCGATTTTCTTTATTTTCTTGTCGATTTGCTCCGCGATTTCGTCAGTCAGGGGCACGCCGTAACCGTCCGTTCCCCACGGATGATACCACTCGACATCAATTCCAAAGCCTTTTACGCTCTTGTGGTTCTTGTAATGACGCATTACCGCGCCGGCAAGCTCCACGATATCAGCGTCACCCGGCTCTACTTGGAGCCACACAGAGTAGCCCTTCTCGTCCGCCATCGTCAAAAACTCTTCGTTCATATCCATCGGGAAATCAGTAACATACTCTATTTTTGTATCAATCGGGAAATTAAGAACGCACTGCTTTTTCACGCCGTTTCCTTCCACATAACCTACAATCCAAACATAACTGCCGGAGCTGCCCTCAAATCCAGACTGCATATGTTCTGCGTATTTATCCCATTCAGAAACAGACGGGAACGGGTCTATTCCGTAAGTGGAACAGCGGACGCCAGCGTATGCGACAGGAACTGTTTTTGGTGGAAGTACCGGTTTTCCAGTGTTATTAAATACGAGCAAAACAACAACTCCTACAACGATTACAACAGCAGCTGCAATTATCCAAATCAACAATCCTTTTTTGAACTTTTTTTTATCTTCCATATCTTTCTAACTCCTCTTTTATAATCCTGAAACTTTCGGGAGATTCCTCAATATCACTCCACTGATAAAAAGAAACCCCGCCAGTAGAAAACTTCAATGCAGTTCTCAAAGCTTCTGCAAACTCTTCGCGCGGCAGGACATCGTTCCTGTAAAGTTCTTTTACCTGCACGGAAGGAACAACCGGAATCCTGTCATTTATGAAAGCCCTGTGGTTTTGTATGACCTCACCGATATAAGCCGTGTTCTGATGAATCATGTGGTGATACGTCATTGGCGCAAGAAAATCTACGCTCTCGCTCAGAGCACGCAAGTCTTGTCCCAGAACGGATTCTAGCGCACCGCCGGCTCCATCATCAAACATGTCTGTCTTCCATGGCACAATATGAACGCCTGTCTTTACTGACGTATTCACTGATTTTGCTGCCTCTACGCAGTTTCTAACAGCCTGCGTAACGACTTTCTTACGCCATTCCGTCTCTGATGTATTTGCTTCCATCGCTTTTCTGCAACGCAAGCAGTAGCACGTTTTTTTTAGCGCTGAAGGCGGTGTTTCAGGAAGCACCATCTCCCAGAACAAAAAGAAACGTGCAAAATCGAAGGTTAGATAATCTACGCCCAAAGAGGCATCTTTTTTTATGCGCTCATATACGGACGAAAGCCATTTTTCGTCCGTAGGGCAAACAAAACGTACCCAGTCATCAACAGCGGCAGTTCCGTCGCGGAACAAAGCTTTGTCGTATGTCGCGCCATGAGAGATCTCTGCCTCCGACGGAGCAAGGAAAACAGGTTCAACAACGCTAAGCTTCATTCCCGCTTCGTGAATCTTTTTCAGGAACACGGAATTCGAAAGGCATTCCCGTCCCGTCATAATCGTGTCAAAGCCTAAATCTGCCCATGCCTGTACAGTACCTTCAATATCATTCGGGACAGAATAAATCTTTACAGCGAACATTATCCCTTAACTCCCGAAACGACTGTACCTTGTATGAAGTATCTCTGGAAGAAGAAGAACAGGAGCACAGGAGGAACAAGCATAACCATTGTAGCCGCGCCTTTTATTCCGCTGTTGTTGAAATAAAGCGCGTCAAAGGACTGCAATCCCAAAGAAACCGTGAACAGATCCCTGCTCTGGATATAAATCAATGAGTAGAAATACTCGTTCCACCAGTAAACGGCAGAACTAAGCGTTATCGTTATAAGAACAGCCGAGCACTGCGGGATAATTACGTAGAAAAGGTTTCTGAAAGGACCACAACCGTCAATTTTCGCCGCTTCATCAAGCTCGATAGGAAGCCCCATCATAAACTGGCGGATAAGGAACACGTTCCAGGCGCTTGCAGCAAAGAATGAAGCTACGGTAAGCGGAAGGTACGTGTCGTACCAGCCGAGCCATTTGTATATCAAGAAGCTTGGTATGAGCGATACCTGCGCCGGAAGCATCATCGTGGCGAGAAGCACCATGAAAAGGATGTTCCGACCTTTGAAAGCGAAGCGGGCAAAACCGTACGCAACAAGGGTAGACGAAAGGACAGCGCCAAATGTCGATACCACGAGGATAAACACAGTGTTTCCGATATAGCGCGCGAAATCGGCTTTCTGAAGAGCTTCCGGGAAGTTCGACCAGTTGAACTTTATAGTACGGACTCTTTGATCTGGCGTAGCAGGAGCGGCAAGATAAGTTTCCGAAGGATTATCAGGATTAACGTATACCCACTGCTTATCCTGCTTTCCTGTATGGGCAAGCTCCATTTCTTTGCCATCGATCTCTATGTTGAAAAGGTCGCACTCCTGTCCATTGATTTCGACTTTCTTTCCCTCAATAGGAACAAGAGATGCCGGCATTGTCTTTATTACTTTTTTTGACGACAGTGAAGAACACGCCATCGAAAGTACAGGATAGACAATTCCTATACCAAATATGATAAGAAGGATAGTTACAAGAGCTTTTCCCCTTGTTTCAATCGCTTGTTTTGTCTTGTTCATTTTTTTACTTCTCCTTCGTAGAATACCCACAGCTCGGAACTCTTGAATACAACGAGAGTGAGCAAAAGTACGATTACGAACAGTACCCATGCAAGAGCGGACGCGTATCCCATCGACTGATACTTAAAGGCGTTGTTGTAAAGGTAAAGGTTGTAGAACATCGTAGATTCTGCCGGACCGCCTTTTGTAAGGATCATCGGTTCTGCGAAAATCTGGAAAGCGCCAATTATTCCCATAATGAGCTGGAAGAAAAGGATAGGCGTCATCTGCGGAATCGTTATGTGAATCATCTTCTTGAACTTTCCGCAGCCATCAAGCTCTGCAGCTTCGTAAAGCGAAGTCGGGATAGACTGAAGGCCTGACAAGTAAATAATCATTCCACCGCCGCAACCCCATACCGTAAGGAAAAGGAAGCAGTAAAGCGTATATTTTGGGTCGTTGAGCCAAAGAGGACCTTTCAACCCTACACTTCTCAAAAGATAGTTGATAATACCGTATTGGTCATCGAAAAGACCGCGCCACAGCATGGCAACAACGACACCGGAAATCATAGCGGGCAGATAGAACAGTGTCCGCCAGAAATTCATGAGCCTTACCTTAGTATTCAAAAGGCATGCAAGTAAAAAGCCTGCGAAGATACTAAGCGGTATCGACATAAATGCAAATTTGAAAGTTATTCCAAGACTGTTCAGAACCTTAGGATCCTTGAAAAGCTTGGCATAATTCCCAAGACCGACCCAAACAGGGCTGCTTCTTCCGTTGTATTCAGTGAATGACAGGAAGAGAGACGCAAGCATCGGTCCCAGTGTAAAACATAAAAAACCTATAATCCAAGGTGTTATAAAAAGCCATCCCCAACGGGCATATCTGACAGACTGGGGGACCATTTTCTTTCCCAAAGCCATACAGCCTCCTAAAAAACATCAATCTGATGAAATAATAGTTTCTGTTTTTACATAATTCCCTCGCAGTACTCTCGCCGACACTCCCTACAAGCTCAGCTGTTTCTTTTCGGGAAACTGCGGTCATAAACGACCGCAAAAACTGAGTGAGTTTTGTTCACAAAACTCGTTAGTTCGGGTAACACGGATGTTGCCCGAACGTCGGGATCTTGTCAGCTACGTACCGCGAGGGCACTGATATTCTAAAATCAATTTAGAATATCAGCTTATTTCATTATTGCTATTTTTAATTCTTGTTTATTTGTGTGATGCCCAATATTCATCGAGGTATCCCTGGACTTCTTTGTTCAGGTCTTCAGCAAGCTGATCTGTTGTCTCGTAAAGTCCGGAAATGATATTGTTCATAGCGTTTTCCATAGCGTCCCAAATCTTTGTGTAGTTAGGAACCCATGACTCGTTGTTAGGATTGTCAGCATATTTTCCTGCCTCAAGGAAAACTTCCCAGTTGATGTCTGGACGTGGATACTGGTTCCAAAGATACTCGCCATCCTCGCCTTTTACACCATTCTTCTGCTCTTCAATCCATTTGCTCTGGAACTGCTTCATAGCAGGGATACCACCGTAGTTCTTGTTAAGTCTGTAGTAGATTTCCGGTGAGAAAAGCCACTTGTAAACTTCCCAAGCCTCGTCATGATGCTTTCCGCTCTTACACATTACGAATGTATCTTCGTTTGTTGCAGAAACAACATGGCCGTTCAAAGAAGGAATAGCAGCGACGTTCCAGTTGAAGTTAGCGTCCCATCCCTCATAAGCGTAGCTCATCCATGAGAAGATTTCCCACATAGCACACTTGTTTGAACCAAGCGGATCGTTGTCACCGAAAAGTGATGTTCCCATGTTAGATGTTGTTACAGGGCGGATGCAGTGCTTGTAAACCATGTCCTCAAGCTCTTTGAAAGCTGCTTTCCACTCTTTTGAGTTCATCGTGGCTGTCTTATAGTCTTCTGTCATACCGAGAGCTACAGACTTTCCTTTGTCATCAAAGAACTTTCCTACGAAAGCGCGCCATGGAGCCCAGTCTGTTCCGTCGTAACCGTACTGAGTTACGCTGTACATATCGAATCCAGTGTCATTCGGAGTAAGATCGTTCTGGTCGAATGTCATGCGGCGAGCTTCATCATAAAGCTTCTCGTATGTCCAGTCTGCAGTTCCCCACTCTGTTGGCGGATATTCGATTCCTGCGCGGTCAAAGATATCTGCGTTATAGTACAAAACTGAAGGATAGAAACCGATTGGAAGACCAACAAGCTTAGCCTCACCACCGATGTTATAGCGGTTGCTGTCTACAAGAGCTTCGTCGTAAACAGACAGGTCAACATTATCTTTCTTTATGTATTGTTCAATGTCCATCCATTCATCGATGAACTGAGAAACACCCATAATTCCAACAGGACCGACGATATCGGGAGCCATATCACCAGCGATGAGTGTTGTGAATTTTGTTGTTGCATCAGCATACTGTACTGTAAGGAACTCAAGTTCGATTCCTTTCTCTTTACCTACTGTTTCGTTGAAGAGTTTCTGAAGCTCCTCGTGAACAGCAATCTGTGACGGATCAGTACCAGTTCCCATACCTACCATTACCTGAACTTTGACAGCAGAGCTCTTTTTACCGTCCTTGTTACAGGCGACGAAAGAAAGCATCAGCACGACAGCCAAAGCCACAAGCGCACTTTTACGTAAAAGTTGTTTCATATAATCCTCCTATTTTCAATGGGAAACATTTATCTGCCAATTTGTTTCCCATAATAAAACCAAATCCATCTTTTTCTATATGAAGTAACAAATAAAACAAGTAAATAAATAGAAATATTTTGTAAATAACGATAAACACATCGATATCGATTGATCCCGAGATCGGTGTTTTTTTCTCTTCGATGGTTTTATCGTGCAACAAAAAAATGGATTTGTCAAGAAAAAAATTTTAACGTGAAAGTATAACAAATGATAAATAATGGCAATTTTTGCAACATATTTCTGCTATTTGCGCTATATTCAAACAAAAATTCTCAAAAAAATTACTTGACGGCACAAAATAATAAGTGTAATAATTTTCACGTAAAAGTAAAAAGAAAAGCAAAATACTTTTTTGGAGATTTGTATGGAAAAGCAGAAAAACGGATTTTTTTCTTTTATGGATGATGACACAGTTCGCATTAACGAATCAGCTGGAAACAAAACAAGAGAGCCTTGGCTCATGCTTCTTGCCAGGCGAAACCGCCCTCTTACGGAAACGCTTTGCTGGGGTATTACAAACAACGGCTCGGACTTTGCCCGCATAGGTACGCAGGAAGGTGACCTTCTGAACGGATTTGTTCACGAAGATCCATATAAAACACAGCTTCTAGGTTCATATATCTATTTCAAAGATGAGAATGGCAAATATTTCTCCAATAAATGGTATCCCGTCCTTAATAAGGAACAAACGCTCGACACTTATTTTAGTTTTGGAGCGGTTAAAAGCGTTACCTCTTACAACAATATAGATGTGATGACCGAATCTTTTATACCGGAAGAATACGATTCTCTCGTCCAGCTTGTAACTGTAAAAAATGAATCTGATAAGGAAAAAAAGCTCGATGTTTATTCAGTTTCTTCCGTAAACGTCGGCGATGCGCGTGCCCTACAGTTTTCAGGTTTTAATAGCATGATGATGGCAGGCGGTTTCTACGACAAAGAGCTCGATGCGCTTGTATGGAGAAATGATTACGGTATTTCTTTCGACTGTGACGAAGACGAAATAAAAGGCTTGTTCGGCAAAGTGCTCTTACACACAACTTCCGAAAAAAGCACGTCATACAGCATGAAATATGAAGATTTCGTCGGTCATTACACGAACACGATGGCGAATCCTGCCGGTCTGACAAATGAAAAGCTATCTTGCAAGAACGCCGAGGATATGACGAGCGCGCTTTCTGCCCTTCACTTTCAGATTGTTCTTAAACCATTCGAAACAAAACAGTTCGTTATTTCTGAGTCTGCAATCAGTACAGAGACATACTACAAGAACAAAGAAGATGTGAAAAAGGTATTTTCTGATCTGAAGAGCACGGATAAAGCCGCAGCACTTTTGAAGAAAGTGAAGGATTCCTGGAACAAAGAATTTGACCTTCTTAAACTTTCCGTTCCCGGTGAAGAACTATTCTCCCATTCATTCCGCTGGCTGCAGTATCAGTGCGCTATGGTAATGGCTCTTAACAGAATGAAATCACGCTTCCACTCTGGCTTTGAGTACGGTTTCGGTTTCCGTGACATTCTTCAGGATATACTCGCGCTACTTCCATACGATACAAAGCGCGTAAGAGACTCGCTTCTTTATATCGCAGAGCAGATGTTCTCCAATGGCTCGGCGTATCATAACTTTTACGTCTCCGCACCGGGAACAACAGACTTCAACGCATGCGATGACCCAATCTGGTTCATTTACGCAATCTGCGAGTATATAAAAGAGACAGGAGATTTCGCCTTCCTTGATGAATCTGTTAAATTCGCTGATGAAAAAGAAGGAAAGCCTGGCAAAATCGGCTCAATTTTCAATCATTGTATGGTTGCGCTCACGTACGTATGGGATAATTCAGAAAACGGAATTCCTTTGATGCACGATGCAGACTGGAACGATGACCTCAGCGGATATCCAGATCATCTTTCTGTCATGGCGGCTGAAATGCTTTATAAGGCATACAACGATTTTTCGGAATTATGCTTGGAAACTGGCAATTCGGAGAAAAAAATTATAGCCGATCACTGCAAAGTCAGAGCAGAACTCATAAAAGAGACAGTAAACAAAACGTGTATTGATTCACGCGGAGCTTATATACGTCTTCTTGGTCCAAAATGCGATCCAAAAACAGCGGTCGGCTCTTACGATACGGACAAGCTCTTGTTTCTTGAGACAACAGCCTGGGCAGGATTTTCAGGAATTGCGACAAAAGAGCAGTTTGAAAAATCAAGTCTGGCCGTGGAAAAAGAACTTGCGGCAAAAGGCGGACTCTGTCTTTGTACACCGTCAATGACGCTTTCTGAAGGAAAACTCCCAGATGACTGGACCGCATACAAACGAAACGCCCCTGGAAAGAAAGAAAACGGAAGTTTTTTCAGGCATGTTGAGTCTTGGTACATAGCGTCTCTTTGCCGCTACGGAAAGGGGGCGGAAGCTTGGAAGCTTTTCTACGACACACTTCCTGCTGTCTGCAGTGAGGATGACCCTTACGGATATGCCGCAGAACGTTTCGTTTACCCGGAATACGTCGCAGGACCTTCAAGCGTTGAATACATGCGCGCAGGACACACTTGGCTTACAGGAACGGCTCCTACAAGGCTCCGCGTTGTTTGCGAGAACATTTTCGGCTTACGCGCCTCTTACGACGGTCTTATCGTTGACCCATGCGTTCCAGCGGGCTGGAAAAACTTTACCGCAACGCGAAAGTTCAGAAACACGATTTTCAACTTCTCGTACGAGAACGACGCGACTGTAGAGAAAGGCGTTAAATCGATTTCTGTTGACGGAACGACATGTGCCGGAAACGTTATCCCGCTTAGCTTCTGCGACGGTAAACCACACAGCGTTAAAGTCGTTATGGGATAAGCGCGGCTCGCAGTTTCGCAAACTTTCCGCGAAGCTGCCGCGCCAATTTGGAGTACACAAATGGTTACACTTATACATAAAGATTTCACGCAGCCTTTTTCTATCGATGAAAATAAAGCACTCGCGCGGTTTATGAAAAGCCGCGCTGTTCAGGAGTACCCATATCCGGCGCTTGTGGATGCAGGAAAAGCGTCGTCTCTGCTTTCACAAACGCCAAGCGAACAGGAATGCGAAAAGATACTCGAGCTTTCCCGCTTCTCTTTTATGGGAACAGACGGAATGCGCGGAAAAGTCTACACGGAAGAAGTCAGCGGCATAGAGTCTTTTGGTTTGCTTACAAAGAAAAACACCCTTTCGTGTAAAATCGTTTCCATTGCGGTGAAAGCATTCGTAAAACTGCTCGAAAAAAACGGAATCGCAGCACCGGGAGACACGTTCTGCACCGGAAACGACGGCCGCGATGCCGCAACGTCATGGAAACTCACATCATGCATGAATAAAAGCTTTGCAGAATGCAAAATGTACGTTGATGATATCGGTGTAACCCCTACTCCTTACGTTCCCCTTTATATGCTCGAAAACGACCTTCGGGGCGGCGCGATGCTCACAGCTAGCCATAATCCGTCGAATCAGAATGGTATTAAGTTTTTTCTGGACGGAAAAAAACTCTTGAATGAAGGTCCGCTCGGTGCATACGCGCTTTCTGCGTACATGTACGAAATCGCGCTGGCAGAAGATGCGCAAAATGCGCCAAGCACATCGAGCAGAATCCGTACAGTAAATTACAGCGAACGCAAGAAAACATTCCTTAAGGAAAACTTGCCTTCATCTTTCGCTGCAGAATTACGCAAAACCACGCTTTTCATCGATGCCGCAAACGGCTCATGGACAGACACTGTAACATCATTTTTGGAAGAGAACGGAGTTCCTTTCGTATTAACAAGCGCGCCGCCTACCGGAGCAAACATAAACGCCAGCTGTGGCGTTGCAGAAATCGAAGGCCACGAATCTTACAGCAGTCGCGATATCCCCTTCTCTCCAGAAATCGTCAAAGCCGTATACAAGAAAGGCAAGGAATCAGATATTCCTGTTTTCGGTATTGCAGTTGACGGCGACGGTGACAGAGGTTTCGTCCTTCAGTACAAAAAAGATACAGATTCTGTGAAAGTTTATGACGGAGACGAAGAAGCGTTCTTAATCGCCACAATGATGATGGGCAATGTTGAACTTGACTTATGCGATGCTCGTAAAATAGTCGTCTGCACCGTAGAATCGGATGTTATGGCACCTGTATCGATGAAAGAGACGCTTAACACAGAATGTGACACCGTTGACGTTGGCGACAAATGGATATGTAACTATCCATCAGATAAGCTATTAATCGGATTCGAGTCCTCTGGGCACGTAATAATCCCATGCAAAGTATCGACCCCAACTGGCGAAAAAACGCTCCTTTCCGGTAACGGAATGCTCACCGCAATCTCCACAATCCTTTCTTTGATTAGCGGCAACAAAAGCTTTGAGCGCGGCTTTTCAAAGACATATTACACTTATTTCGTTGATAAAAATCTTTTTTATCCCGACAGTCCGATATGGAACAAAGATGTGGAAATCATCGAGCGCGGATTCGAAACGGTCTCGAAAAATGCGAAAATCGGTGCGAAACTAACAATCAAGAGGACAGCTTTCAAAGATCCCGATGTTCTGGCATATTCAGTGTACGAAGATAATCTGCAGACAGCGCTTCTTTTCAGCCGGAACTCCGGAACGGAAGATAAAAATGCTGTTTATCTGAAATGCCGCCCTGCCCTAAAGGACGTGCTTCTCCCAATAACAGACGAGCTTTGCGCCCATCATAGGAAAACTATGCGGAACAAAGATTCTGCTGAGGCTCAGTACATAGAAAAAGCCAAAAAACTTTTCACAGAAAAAGGCAGTATCGAAGAAAAAGACCTTACAAGCGATATTCAGCTTGCCCAGTCTCTTCTTCATGCCCTTGAACGAGAAGGCAAAGTCATCAAAGAAAACGGCAGATTCAAGGCTACAGAAGAGTTTTAACAGCACTGTTCATTCGTGCGACAGCTTCAGGGATGACTTCGCGGCTTATGCCGGAGTAGTTCATGACGAAAACAGGCTTATCAAGTTCGTTCAGTCCATCGCCAATCCAGTATTCGCTCAGAAGCGGTATATCAAGCCCGTTTTCAAGGAACCGCCTTTGAAGCTGCTTGCCGGAGACAGGCACATTAAACTCCAGCAAAAAGTGAAGGCCGGCGTTCTGCTCGCGGATAGACAAGACATGCGACAAAGGGCTTGCAGAGATAGACTGGATAAGGCTGTTCCGCAAATTCCGGTAATAGTTTTTCATGCGGATTATGTGCTTTTCGTAGCTGCCGTTTTGCATAAAGCGGCTCAGCGCGGACTGTTCGAAAACGGAAACTGGGCACGTCAGAAAGCTGGCGTTTTTACGGAACTTTTCTGCGAGGTGTGGCGGCAGAACCATATAGCTTATGCGGTACGATGGCGACAGCGTTTTCGAGAACGTATTCGTGTAGATAACATGCCCTGCTCCCTTACCGCAGGCAATAACACTTTTGCTCGCTGCTCCGAAAAGCGTCTCCAAAGGTCGCCCTGTAAAACGGAATTCGCTATCGTAGTCGTCTTCAATAATGAAATGATTCTCGTCTGCCGCCGCCCACGAAAGCAGTTCCAGTCGCCTGTTAAGGCTCATAACGGTTCCTGTCGGGAAGTGGTGCGAGGGCGAAACGTGAACCACAGATGCCCCTGATTCACGGACAGCACGGACATCAATGCCCTCGTCATCGACATTCACAGGGACACAACGAGCTCCGTTCATCTGAAAAACTGAAGCGATTTTCCTGTAGCCTGGGTTTTCGACGCAATACACGGCGTTTCGCCCAAAAAGACTCACGACAATAAACGTGATATACTCCGTTCCGGCTCCAATTATGATTTGCGACGGATCTACGTCCATGTCGCGGAAACACCTAAGATACTTGGCTATTTCGCAGCGAAGCTCGTAAACGCCCTGCGGCGGTGGGCTCCGTAAAAGAGACTCATGCGGTTCTTTCAGGACATCACGCATCGCCGCGTTCCACACACTGAACGGAAACTTTTCCACGTTTATGGAGTTTGTCCTGAAATCCGCGAGCAGTTTGCGTTTTCCGCTGTTCACAGACGTTTCTCGCGCAAAATCTTCACTACCCGCTCCGCTTCGCGTCTGCTCCACATGCTGCAAGGCTTCCGGCACATCAACGTAATCGGACGCAACGAAAAAGCCTTTTTTCTCAACAGAATACATGTATCCCTCAGAGATAAGTCTTGCGTACGCATTCGCGACTGTTATGACGCTCACCCCCAAATGCGAAGCAAGACTCCGCTTTGACGGAAGTTTCTCGCCTTCTTTTAGTGAACCGCTACGTACCTGGTCTTTAATAGTGCTGTATAAATACTCGCATAGGCTCACATCGCCGCGCAGCTGAAAATCGCATGTTATCATTCAAAACCTCGCATTATAATCTGGTTATATCAGATTATATGAAAAATGGGTATACACATAATACCAGATTTTGCGTATTTTTTGATTATGCAGGATGCGCGACCCCACAGAAAGCGAAAAATCGACATTCTGCACAAATAAACACTGTAAGAGGTTTAATTATGGACAAAAGACTTTTAACAATCCAAGATATTTCATGCGTCGGTCAATGCTCACTCACCGTCGCGCTGCCTATAATCTCCGCATGTGGAATAGAGACAGCCGTTCTTCCAAGTTCCGTTCTTTCAACGCACACAGCCGCAGGCTTCTCTGGCTATACATTCCGCGACCTTACTTCCGACATGGACGCTATCATGAACCACTGGAAAAAGGCTGGAATCAATTTCGACGCGTTCTACACAGGCTATGTCTCGGAAGCACAAATCCCGATAATCCTCCGCATAATGAATGAGACTGCGCGAGAAGGCGCATTGCGCATCGTTGATCCGGTAATGGCAGATAACGGCAAGCTTTACGCAGGTTTCAACGAATCGTTCCCGTCAAAGATAGCAGAGCTTTGCAAAGGTGCAGACGTTATACTTCCTAATCTTACGGAAGCCGCGTTCTTGCTGGGCGAGCCTTATGTCGGCTCCGGCTATACCAAAGAGTATATAGAGACAACACTTAAAAAGCTTCACGACCTTGGCGCAAAGAACGTAGTTCTCACGGGTGTAAGCTTCAAGGACAACGAACTTGGATGCGCTTGCTACAACGGAAAAGAGACGACATACTACTTCAACGAGCGGCTCAATGCATCGATGCACGGAACTGGCGATGTTTTCGCCTCGTCATTCGCAGGTGCGCTTTGCAGGGGAAAGTCGATTCCAGAAGCAGCAGGGCTTGCGGCGGATTTTGTCGTTGAAAGCATGAAGGCGACGCTTGATGATAAAGACCACTGGTACGGCGTCAAATTTGAAAAAGCGCTGCCGTATCTGATAAAACGCCTTGCCGACTAGTTTTTTCGTTATTATATTCTTTCTATGGTTGTAGAAAACAAGACTTTTGACGAGGAACGTGCGTTATACGGCTCGTCTTGTATTACGGTAAGAAATTGCCGGTTTGACGGGCCGCAGGACGGCGAGAGCGCGCTTAAGGAAAGCAAAGAAATCACGGTTGAGAACAGCTTTTTCAACCTTCGCTACCCTTTCTGGCACGACGATTATCTTTCAATAAAGAACTGCGAGCTGACGGAGCTTTGCAGGGCTGCTCTTTGGTATACGGGACATGCTGATATATCAGGCACAGCCCTTCACGGCATTAAAGCTCTTCGCGAATGCCACGACATTCGGATTACCGACTGCTCAATAAAATCACCGGAGTTCGGATGGTCAGTGAACAACGCAATGTTTGTGAACTCATCCGCGGAAAGCGAATATTTCATGATGAGAAGCTCCAATCTTTCCTTCGAAAACTTCCGTCTGAACGGCAAATACTCATTCCAGTACGTCGAGAACATGGAGATGAAGAACTGCAACCTGAATACGAAAGACGCGTTCTGGCACAGCAAGAACGTCACAGTAAGGGATTCAGTCATAAACGGAGAATATCTCGCCTGGTACTCTGACCATCTTACCCTTATAAACTGCACAATCACAGGTACACAACCATTCTGTTACTGCACAAACCTTACGCTCATCAACTGTAAGATGATAAACACAGACTTGGCATTCGAAAAATCGGAAGTTCAGGCTGAAATCACAACACCAGTGGACAGCATCAAGAACCCGCATCGGGGAAAGATAACACTGCCACACACGAAAGAGCTTATCATCACGGAAGATTGCAGCAAGTGCGAGATAATTCAGACAGATAAGAAGATTAGTTAATCTCACCAGAAATAATACGGACCTTCTATGCCTTCAACATAAAGCACAATCTTGGTGATTGATCCCTTATCATCAAGATTGAAGAGTATCGAAGTTGATGCATAGAAGTTTTCTTCTTCCGCTTCATCATAATATTCTTTCATAAACATTGAACGATAATAGGCAACGTAATCTTTTTTATCTGTATCTGGAACTCCAAGTACATTGTATACATCATCCTTTGTCATTCCGATTTTAAGGCTCGCATCGCCAAGAAGCTCGTTGTTCACGAATTCTGTATCTTTAGAAATTGTTCCGTTTGATTTATATGAAGTGGAATAAGTGGTATCGCTTGAATCATTGTTGTTTTTTATAAAATCACTCTTTTCCCACAATAAATTGGCAAGAGTGCAATATGCATCCAAGTATTCTTCCGTTTCTGTACTATTTCCAGCATTATTCGCTAAACATCCAGATAATATAAAAATTGCCAAAACAAAACTTAATAAACCTTTTTTACTTTTCATACTTACCTCCATCCTGTTGCTTGTTAGGGTGTGTTTTATAAATATCAAGACAATTTGAACCGTATGTTATACGATTTTATTTACTAAACGCAACTTCCAGATGTTTCTTTAATCCTTCCGGCTTCTTCATAACCAGAAAACTTATAATCAGTTTCTATTCTGTTTTAAATTGTTCAACATCACTAACAAGTTGATTTACATTCATATTCAATTCTTCTACGCACTCATCAAGTTTCATTCCGCTCTTTGCAATGTTTTGAACATTGTCGGACATCTCTGTCATACTTTCACTTACAGCTTCTACTGAATTCTGAAGGTTGTTCATTTCTGTTAGGACATGTGTGCTGCCTTCTGACATTCTTACTGAAGCTGATTTAACATTTTCAGTGTTTTTATCCATTTCAGAAAGGGAAACAATTACACTCCTTGAATCTACATTTTGTTTTTCAAGTGATGTTCTTACAGACTGAACAAGACTATCTGTTTCCTTAATTCTCAAAGAAACTCCCGAAAATGCCGCACTCGATTCTTGAGACGCCGCTACAATTTCGCCAATACTTTCTTTTATGTTCTTAAGCTGATTTCCTATTGTCTTTGACTGTTTAGAAGATGTTTCAGAAAGTTTTCTTATTTCGTCAGCCACAACAGCAAATCCTTTTCCAGCTTCGCCAGCATGAGCCGCTTCAATAGCTGCATTCATTGCAAGAAGATTCGTCTGGCTTGCAATCGCTGCTATTGCCATATTCGCTTCTTGAAGCATTTTTGACTGTTCTTCTATCTGAGAAATTCTTTCATTGACTTTCTTTTGCTTCTCCATTCCATTAACAGCTTCTTTATCCAACATATTAAAAGAAGATGCCATATTTTCCATTGTTAAACTGATTTGTTCTATTCCTTTTACCAATTGATTTACCGCTTGCGAAGATGACTGAATACTTTCTACTTGAAAATCAATCATTGAGTTTAAAGTTGAAATGCTTTCTGTCACTTCTTTTACGACGCCAGCTGTTTCATCAAAGCCATCTGACTGCTTTTTTATTTGATTCTGAACATTTCCAATACTGTACCGTATGTTAGTCATAGACTCAGAAACAGAAGAAACACTTTCTTTTACATTGATGGATACAGCATCAAGATTGGTACTTGATTTTTTGATATTCCCAATCATCATCTGCATTTTATCCATGAAAGAGTTGAAGAATTTTACAATCTTATGAATTGATTTAAATTGAGTATGAAGATTTGTATTCAATCTTTTTGTCAAATCTGCTTCTCCTGAAGAAATGTTTTCTACAGTTCCCCGTACTTCCCTTAGAGGTATAAAAATATTTCTCATCGAAAAAGTAATAATCAGAATAACTACAAGAATCACAAAAATTGAAAAAGGAATAAGGGCATTTACAAAAAATTCCTTCGGAGTAAAAGGTATAAAAAGCACCATCTGCCAGCGTAATGATTCTACAGGAACAATTATATATTCCCCACGCATTGTTGAATAAATGCTCTGCTTGCTGGGGAAAAGATCTTCAGCTCCATTCAAATCAGGCATTACAGTAGTAATAGGAACCTTTTCTTCAAGGTCTGTTAAATCTGTTGAAGCTGAAATCTCAGAGTTCCCGTTGTACATATACATAGTAACACCTTCTTCAAGCGTGCGGTACATTGAAGTTACGAAATCATTGAGTTCGACGCCAGTTCCTGTAATTCCTACAACCTTTTTGTTTGAATCATATACGAGGACATTTATCCACATAAAAGTTTTTTTAAGCCCAACATCATAGTCAACATAGAATTGAAACGGAAGATTTGCATCTATTGTTGCCTGATACCATGCGCTTCCTGGGTCAGATTTATCAAGGTCATAAATGAATTCCATGTTTGAATAATATTTCAAGTCTGAATCAGAAATCCAAAAAGTGCGATGAGAGGCGAACGAATCTTGAAATGTTGCAAAGTCGCGGAATGCCATATTTCTTATTTCTTCATCGTTCGGATTTTTCATATAGTCAACAACGGCAGGAGATTGAGCCAACTGTATTGCAAGTTTCTTTTCTGGCAAAAGACCTTCTTCCATCTCCAAAATTTTTGTGTAGCTCATTTGACTAAGTTTAGCGTCTGCTTTTGACCTAAAAATAGCGATTGAGCCTAATGAAACAGAAGCTAAGCCAATCAAAGCAAACAAGATTATGCCCAAAACTGTTAATTTATTAGATGTTTTCATAACCGCTCCTTTCATGATTCAATTTATCTTCCAAGCGCCTCAATACGGGCGATTACATAACATTTCTTCGCCGTATCCTTACAAATAGTGTCCGTGTAATTTTTTGGAACAAGTTCACTGTCAATAATAACCTCAAAAAATTAATCACGCAATTATTTTTTTCATTATCCATATAAACTCGCGGCTCCAATGTCCGCGCAAAATCTTTCGGAAGATTTTTCTTTCAAAAAAACTTTCTAATTATGACTCTAGGCTATTGTGCATAAAAGAAATATAGTGTACTCTCAATCTCACGCAAAAATATAAAAAATGACTGCCGTTGACAGCTTGTATTTCCCAATGGTAGCAGATCGGCTGCTACCCAGTAATGGAGAACGTAGATGGTTCAGAATAATGCATCTGAATGCACCAATCAGTATTACATTACCAGACAGGAATCCACTGAATCCAACGCACGCAGCTATCCCCGCAAATTTCCATTTGCATTGGCAAAAGCCAAGGGATCCTGGGTTGAGGATGTCGAAGGGAACAAGTATCTGGATTTTTTGTGCGGAGCAGGAACTCTCGCACTTGGTCACAACGATCCTGAAGTAAATCAGGCGATGGTTGAAATGCTTACAAGCGATGCACCGCTTCACACACTGGACTTAACGACACCAGTTAAAGACATGTTCGTGCATACGCTTCTCTCTCTTCTGCCGGAAGAACTCAAAGAAAACGCAAAAATACAGTTCTGCAGCCCGTCAGGAACAGACGCGACAGACGCAGCACTGAAACTCTGCAAAACCGCGACAGGACGCTCTTCTGTAATCGCGTTCCAGGGCGGATATCATGGCATGGGTCATGGTGCTTTGGCTTGTACAGGAAACCTTAACGCAAAGACAAAGGTCGCCGGGCTTATGCCGGACGTACACTTCTTTCCGTTCCCATACTCATACCGCTGTCCGTTCGGATTAGGCGGAGAAGCCGGAGTTGATGCGGCTTGCGCATTCTTTGAGCGCACGCTTAAAGACCCGGAAAGCGGAATTACAAGACCGGCTGCCGTAATTATCGAGCCGATCCAGGGCGAAGGCGGCGTTATCCCGGCTCCTGTAAAGTTTTTGCAGACAATCCGCCGTGTTACCGCGGAACTGGACATTCCGCTGATTGTTGACGAAATTCAGTGCGGCATCGGTCGTTCAGGCAAATTCTTCGCGTTTGAGTACGCGGGAATCGTGCCGGACGTAATTCTCGCTTCAAAGGCGATTGGCGGCTCACAGCCCCTTTCTGTCGTTATATACAACAAAAAACTTGATAAGTGGACGGCCGGCGCACACGCAGGCACTTTCCGCGGCAACCAGATGGCAATGAAAGCCGGAACAGTCGTTATGAACCGCGTTTCAAAACCGGAGTTTCTTGCCGATGT
>JAFZVC010000008.1 GCA_017618015.1 Spirochaetaceae bacterium | reverse complement strand
GTTACCAGCTGGAACTGGGAATCACCTACTGCCATAAAGCCTCCATTTCTAGAATACAACCAAACATTTATTTTTACAAGTAATGAATAAAGAAAATCTCTAAAAACTTAAGATTGCGATATGAAAAAACGTACAAAGACAAAAAAAAACAGCCCCTAAAAGGAGCTGCGTCAAGCTTTGCAAAACAAACAGAATTACTGCTTGATATTGTAGCGTTTGTTGAAGCGCTCGATACGACCTGCAGTATCGACAAGCTTCTGCTTTCCTGTGAAGAAAGGATGGCAAGCAGAGCAAATTTCAACGTTGATATCTTTTACCGTTGAGCGTGTCTCGATTACATTGCCGCATACGCATGTAATCTTTGTAAGTTCGTAATTAGGATGAATACCTTCTTTCATCTTTTTCCTCCTGGTTTATTTCAAACGACTTGCCCGAAAAACAGCTGCTTCTAAGCAGAGATATTTTCCACAAGTCACTTAAATTCGTTTATGCTTCCATGCTGTTCATTGAACGTAGGAACGCTTCATTATTCTTGCTTTTGCGCATTCTGTCAATAAGCAATTCAATAATTTCTGCATCATCCATAGGATTTATTACCTTGCGCAGTACCCAAATCTTCTGAAGCTCTTCTTCTGTAAGCAGAAGGTCCTCTTTTCTTGTTCCGGACTTCTTGATGTTGATAGCAGGGAAAAGCCTTCTGTCGGCGAGTTTTCTGTCAAGGTTGATTTCCATGTTGCCGGTACCTTTGAACTCTTCAAAGATAACCTCGTCCATGCGGCTACCAGTCTCGATAAGAGCCGTAGAGATGATCGTAAGACTTCCGCCCTCCTCCACGTTACGAGCCGCACCAAAGAACCGCTTAGGCTTGTGGAGCGCGTTGGAATCGACACCACCGGAAAGGACCTTGCCGGATGTAGGAACCGTCTGGTTATATGCGCGCGCAAGGCGTGTAATTGAGTCAAGGAAGATAACAACGTCGCGTTTGTGCTCTACAAGGCGCTTTGCCTTTTCAAGAACCATCTCCGCAACCTGAACGTGGCGGGAAGCCGGCTCGTCGAATGTGGAAGAAATAACTTCCGCCTTAATAGAGCGCTCCATATCGGTAACTTCCTCAGGACGCTCGTCAATAAGGAGCACGATAATCTTTACCTCAGGATGGTTTGCCGTTATCGCGTTGGCGATTTTCTGCATCAGGATCGTCTTACCGGCTTTTGGCGGCGCGACGATAAGAGAACGCTGGCCTTTTCCGATCGGGCAGAAAAGGTCCATAATCCTTGTGGAAAGCTCTTCTGTCGTTGTTTCAAGGCGGAGCTTCTCGTCAGGATAAAGCGGAGTAAGGTTTTCGAACGGAATGCGTGTCTGCGCCAAACGTGTGTCGTCGTCGTTCACCGTCTCGATTCTGAGCAGCGCGAAGAAACGCTCGCCCTCTTTTGGAGAGCGGATCTGTCCGTATATCGTGTCACCTGTTTTGAGGTTAAAAAGTCTTATCTGGCTTGGTGAAATGTAAATGTCGTCTGGACCTGGAAGGTAGCTGTTCTGCGGTGAACGGAGGAATCCGTAACCGTCTGGAAGGATTTCGAGCGCGCCGGAAGCGAAGATTATTCCGCCGTGCTCCGTGTGCGCTTTAAGTATTACGAAGATAAGCTCCTGCTTTTTCATAGGAGCAAGCTCATCCCGCTGGAAACCGTACTGCGCAGCCAAGTCACGCAAATCATGCATACCCATTGAGGTAAGCTCATTTATAACTAATTTTGGTTTTTCTCTGTTAAGAAGTTCTGTTTCTTCGGGGGTTGCCGGAGCAGGATTTTCCGGCTGTCTTGAAAAGTTGTCCCTGCTTTCGGTAGGTGTGTTTTCGCCTCTAATGACAGAAACTGTTTTTCTGCCGTCGGTTCTCGGAATCCTGCGTCTAACTTTAGGACGCACGACAAGCTTTTCATGCGAAGCGTTTTCTGTCGCTTCCTGTGTTTTTTCCGCAGAACCTGACTGTGAAGATTCTTCCAAAGGTAGAGTTCCCTGCATTTCTTCATCCAATGATGGTTGGGAACCAGACGTGTCAACAAAACGCCGTCTCTGAATCGGTGCCATTAAAAACTCCAAATGTAATTGATTTATGCAAACTGATTATTGATGGTTGAATTCGAACATGCTCCAAAAAGCGTTTGCCTTTTGAAACCGTCCCGTCTTTAATCTTAGGTTATGTTTAATTTAGTATAAAGCAAATAAAATAATTCTGTCAAGCTAAGTTATACTAAAGCGATTCGGTATCTTCCTCCGTTTTATCGGTGTTCTTCATCTGCTGCTTGTATTCGACCGGCTCCATTGAAAAAATGTCGATTTCTGGAACATCGTCAAGCATTGAAACTGAGCCGTGAAACTCAACATCATCTGCTATGCAGAGTCGTTTTGTAGAAACATCGCCAACGACGCGGCTGCCGGAGTTCATCTCCAAGCTGTCATGAGCGTTTATATTTCCGGTCACTGTGCCAGATACGATGATTGTCGAGGCTGTCATAGAATCGACTTTGCATTCCGCACCGCTTGCTATCTCAAGATAGCCATCGGATTTTATCGTTCCCGAGAATTTTCCGGTAACAATAAGATTGTCTGCGTATTCCAAAACTCCGTCGAACTCTGTCTCTTTACCTAATTCAGTAACGTTGTCGCCTTTATATTTGTCATTTTTGGCCATTTTTTATTTTCCTCATTATTACTAAAGCTATACCAGCAACATAAAGCATAAACGTAAGATACACAAAAAGCTTTCCAGCATAATCGCCGAATCTTGTGTACAACGTCGGTGATTCATTATTAACAACCGGCAACTCGCATATAAGATATGTCTCCTCAAAAGGCTCAGCCATCTTAAGGATTTTTCCATTCGGATCGATAAGCACGGTCTGTCCTGATGAAGTTGCCCTTACAGCAGGGATTCTGTTCTCTACCGTTCTGAAAACACCCATAGCAAGATGCTGATACTGGCACGATGCCGTTCTTGCCCACGCGTCATTCGACATGTTCACGATCGCCTGAGCGCCATTGAGCGTAAAATCCCTGGCTATATCACCGAACGTGTCCTCAAAACAGATTGGTGTACAGAACTTGAAGCCGTTAAGGTCAAAAACTGTCTTCTCGTCGCTGCTTTCCCAGAAGTGAGTGTCGTTCTCTTCAAGCATTTTGTAGATAACAGGCAACTGTTTCTTGAACGGGAAATGCTCTGTGAACGGAACAAGGTGATTTTTCCAGTATTTGTCCGGCTCCGGCGGGATTACATTCTCGCCCGGACGGAACAGCAAAGCGGCGTTGTAGTCAATATCCGTATAAACACCGTCGATGTTATAACCTTTGACGCAGTCATCGTTTCCAACGACGAACGGAACTGATTTGCTGTTTATATATTCAAGCAGCTCAGACACAAGCTCATAGAGCATCGGGTTCTGACGGTGCTTATAATGATATGTGATTCTCGGGATAAAAGCAGTCTCCGGCCACACGACAAGCTCAACGCCGCTGTCAGCCGCAATCGCCGCGTCAGAAAGGCGCTCAAGCGTCTTAAGGTCGCGCTTATAAACAGAGTCGCCACCGTCCCACGGATCGCTGTTCGTCTGGATAAGGGCGATTTTTTTCGTTTCATTTTGTGAATAATCCATCGGAGAAACGATTCCGTACACGATTACGAAAGCGAACAGCACAAGCCAGATTATTCCGGAAATTCTGTGATTTTTAACTTTTTGAAGCCAGCCGTCCGCTCTATCGGAGATGACGGTGGCGAACCACGCTGACGGGAACGTTATTACGGCACTTAGACCGAACACACCGATTACGGACGCTATCTGTATTATGAGTGTCCAGCGCCAGTGCGAATACGCCGTTACGCCGTAGCTGAAGCCCGGGAAGCCCAAAGTCTTAACATACTCGTAGGCACACCATACGACCCACTGAGCGAAAATATCATATTTCGGGAATAAAACAGATGCCCCTTTCATCGCAAGGAAAGCGAGCATAAGATAAAGCGCATACATACCGGCGATTACCGGCATTGAAACTGGATTGAAAATGGCGAGCCAGTATACAAAAAGACAATAAGCTCCGGTTCCGTAAAGAAGACCATAAATCCATACGGATTTCCACGAAGCTCGTTTTACAAGGATGAATACAGGAATAAACGCAAAGTAAGAAAGGAGCGGGAAGCCCTCTACTGTAATAAAATTCGGATGCGGTAGAGCGAACAGGAATATACCGGACAAAAGAAGCCCGAGATTTATCAGTACATTCTTACCTTTCGTCATCTATTATACCGAGAAAATTATTTCTCAACAGGCAAATTCCAGAGAGCTGCCTTAAGATCCTGTCCGGAGCGGAATGCTGCTACATAGTGCGGCTTTACAGAAAGCTGTGCTCCGTTCTTTGGATTTCTAGCCTTCTCGCGACCTTTTCTAAGGCGAAGCTCGAACGTGCCAAAACCACGAAGCTCGATTGTTGAACCACCTTTAAGGCTTTCCTTTATCTGAACAAGAAGAGCGTCAACAACAGACTGAACGGTTTTCTTCTCACAATTTACATTATTATAAACAGACTCTACGAGATCAAATTTTGTTACTTTTTTTGAAGACATTTCATACACTCCGGTTAACTTGAGGTGATTTACCCCTTTAATCGACAACACAAGATAACTTGGTAAGAATTATCGAGTGTTTTTCCTAACAGAGAAACCAGCAAATACAGCATTCAATTTCTCTGCTAAGGGCAGCCCCTGAAAACACTTTCAGAGACTGCCTCGCAAACTATTTCGCAGCTGCAAATGTGGCGTTATAAAGCTTTGCCATGCGTGATTTTTTACGCGAAACAGCATTCTTAGACAATATACCCTTGCCTGCAGCTGTATCAAGCTCTTTTGTAAGAGCTCTGAGTTTTTCTGAAGCAAGTGCAGCGTCCTTTGCATGAACAGCTTCGATGAACCTCTTTACGCTGGTACGTGCTGAACTTTTTGCTGCCTTATTGCGAAGGCGGCGAACTTCACTCTGCTTATGTCTTTTTTCTGCAGAAGATTTTTTGACTGCCAAAGGAGACCCTCCAAACTTAAACTGTGGATATCATGTTATCAAACAGGAAATTATTAGTCAAGTAGAACAATGCAAATTGAGTTATTGACTTCACCCGATAATTTATGTATAGTTAACGTAATAGATTTTTTTCCGGAGGCTAAGAATGGCTGGAGCCAGTAAAAACTCGCGTACAACAGTATCTACACATAAGTTTTTCTGTTCATGCGGCGGTGAAGTTGTAATGAAAACGCTTTTCGAGAACGGTAAGCTTAAGAATATAGCTGAATGCTCAAAATGCAAACG
>JAFZVC010000081.1 GCA_017618015.1 Spirochaetaceae bacterium | reverse complement strand
TTTGGTTCACTGTTTTCTTTGTCGCGCCGCTCGTTATCATAACGATATACAGCTTCCTTAAAAAAGGATTGTACGGCGGTGTCGTCTGGGAATTCTCGCTTGACGCATACGCGCAGATGTTCAGCAAATCTTACGGAATCGTGTTTTTGCGCACTCTGTGGATTTCTGTAATCTCATCCGTGATAACGATATTGATTGCGCTTCCTTGCGGCTATGCAATTGCAAGAAGCAAACGACAGACGCTGCTTCTTATGCTGATAATCATTCCGTTCTGGACAAACTCGCTTATCCGCATTTTCGCCTGTATGTCCATACTCGGAAACGATGGCCTTATAAACACAGTGCTCATAAAGCTTGGTATTATAGATGATTATCTGCCTCTTCTCTACAATCAGAGAGCTGTTATCCTTATTTCGGTGTATATGTATCTGCCTTATGCCATTCTGCCTATTTTCACTGCGATTGACCGCTTTGATTTTTCCTTGCTCGAAGCTTCTCGTGACCTTGGAGCGACAAAAGCACAGTCGATGATAAAAATCCTGCTGCCAAGCATTAAAAGCGGTGTCGTTACTGCGCTGATTTTTACGTTTATTCCGATTTTCGGTGCTTACACGGTTCCGCTCCTCGTCGGTGGAAAAGATTCTTACATGCTCGGAAACATAATCGTCGATCAGGTAAACAAAACCCGCAACTGGCCTCTTGCCGCCGCGTTCTCGATGGTTATTACGGTCGTCAGTACAGCCGGAGTTCTTTGGATGATGAACACAACAAAGAAAGACGCTGCGTTAAAAACAAAGGACAACAAGAAATAGAGCGATGACTACAACTACACCATACAGAGGGCTGCTTAACAGGCTCCATAAAAAATCACCAGTAACAGAACCGGCAAGACACGCAAAACGCGCGTTCCAAAAAAAACGATTTTCTCTTTCTGCGACAATACTCGGTTTTACGATTCTGTTTTTGTTTTTGCCGCTTTTCTACATCATTTTCTTCTCGTTCAACGAAAGCAAAGGCAGCGACTTCACAAATTTCTCGCTCGTCTGGTACAAGAAGCTTTTCTGCGACTCCGACAATTTGTGGGAAGCCTTGCTCAACAGCGTTATAATCGCTCTTTCGGCATCGGCTGTCGCCACGATACTCGGAACGCTCGCCGCAATCGGCATAAACTGGTACAAGTTCAGGGGCAGAATGTACATTCAGGCAATAAGCTTTTTGCCGATGGTTCTGCCAGAAGTTATTGTCGGTGTCTCTACACTGATTTTCTTTTCCGGCATACACGTTCCGCTCGGGCTTTTCACCATTTTCGCAGCTCATACGACGTTCTGTCTTCCGTTCGTGTTCCTGCTCGTTTCTGCCCGCATAGAGGAGTTCGACTTCTCAATAATCGAGGCGGCGCACGACCTTGGAGCCACCGACAGGCAGACAATGCTTAAAGTCATCATTCCGGCCATTCTGCCCGGCGTTCTTTCCGGCTTTATGATGTCGGTCACGATGTCGCTTGAAGACTTTGTAATTACGTTCTTCGTCTCAGGTCCGGGCTCAACGACACTCCCGCTCTACGTCTACTCGATGATTCGTTTCGGAGTTTCGCCGGTAATCAACGCACTGTCGTTCGTTGTTATTCTTGCGACCGTTCTTGTAACTTTCTCGTTACGTAAATTCCTTAAAGTTATTGCCGCAAGCAATTAATACGAATATTTTGCCAGTTCCAGAACTTGGCGGAACTGGCTTTTCTCTTATGGAGGTTTTTATGAAAAGAAGATTTTTTTCAACAATTATGGTATCGGCATTGATTCTTGCAATGCTCGCTTTTGTAACAGGCTGCAGCAAATCAGATAAGAAAGAACTGTATCTTTTTAACTGGACTTATTATACACCGGATGATGTTATCGCTCAGTTTGAACAGGAATTCGGCGTAAAAGTTAACGTTGATAATTTCGCATCAAACGAAGAGATGTTCGCAAAACTTAAGGCTGGAGCTTCCGGCTACGATATCGTTTTTCCATCACAAGATTACGCTTCTATCATGATTGCGGAAGGGATGTTGCAAGAAATTGATCA
>JAFZVC010000080.1 GCA_017618015.1 Spirochaetaceae bacterium | reverse complement strand
TGTGTCGCTTGTCGGCTACGGTGCGGTCACCATCCCTTCTAACCTTAAGATTTTTGATGGTGTAACATATACGCTTCATGCGAAAGCCGTAGTAAACGGCGTTGCCTATGACGAAGATTTTGCGCTCATCGGAAACTCGGACACTCTTTCGGCTCAGGGCTTTGTTGCCGTAACCGGCGCAACGGTGAGTGGGCTTGTCGACCAATCGCAAGTTTTCACCACAGAAAGTTCATTTACAATCCCGAATCTATATGTCTGTGACCATGAAGTCACACAAGCTGAATTCACGGCAGTAATGGGTTTCAATACAAGCAGTCATGATGGTTCAAGTGGAAACCAAACAGCAGAAGGTGAAAAACAGAAAAACCGCCCTGTTGATTGTGTAAACTGGTATACAGCACTCGTATACTGCAACAAGAGAAGCCGCTCCGAAGGGCTTACGCCATGCTATACGATAAATAATTCAACGAATCCTGATGAATGGGGTGTAATTCCGACAGAAGGTTACAATGCCACATGGGACGCTGTAACGTGCAACTTCAACGCGAACGGCTACCGCCTGCCAAAAATTGAGGAATGGGAGTACGTAGCTCGTGGCGGTAACGGACTTACAGGTACGCAATACAAATACAGCGGAAGCGACACGTTAGCCAACGTAGCATGGTATGGTATCGATGAAGCTCATGGCGGAATAACGCATGAGGTGAAGAAAAAAGAACCGAACAGCCTTGGAATATATGATATGAGCGGAAACGTTTGGGAGTGGTGCTGGGATGCCAATGGAAATAGCCGTTATGCTCGTGGTGGAAATTTTTGGAGGTCAGCAGCTCACTCTGAACTTAATTATAAAGGTTTCTCAGATTTACCATTTCACGGTGGTACCGGTGACGGTTTCCGCGTCGTGCGCACAATGCAATAGGCGCATCGCTAATAAACGTGCGTAATTTTCGCACGGTTTTTCTTGATTTCAGACCGTATTTTCTTTTGTTTCAGCGTCCGTTCCCGGCTTGCCTGCGTCGGCTTTGTTTTTTTCCGCTTTTTCTGGACTTTAAGCGCGTTCACTATCCGGCTTTCAAGCCGTGCGTATGCTATTTTTCTGTTCAGCTCCTGAACGCGCTCATCATCAACATCAAGATACAGACAGTCCTCATTGTTGATAATCGCCGCAAGCTTCTCGCGCAAACGCCCGCGTTCCTCTTCGGAAACACCGCCCAGGTCGCCTACAGCCAGCACAAGATGAACCTTCGTATTCACCTTGTTCACGTTCTGTCCGCCCTTGCCGCCGCTACGCGCAAAAGTAAGCCGAGAATTGTTTATTATCGATTCATGAAGTTCCGTCGCATTCATTGCGATTTAGTTTCCGGAAGCCTTGAGCTGCTCCTCTTTCGCGTATACACCGAGCGCGTCAATCATCTCGTCCATGTAGCCCTGCATAAACTGATCAAGCTTGTACAGCGTAAGATTGATGCGATGGTCTGTCACGCGGTTCTGCGGAAAGTTGTAAGTACGGATACGCTCCGAACGGTCTCCCGAGCCAACCATGCTCTTACGTGCAGCCGCACGCTCCGCATTTTTCTTTGACTCTTCCAAATCGAACAGGCGGGCGCGAAGAACACGCCATGCTTTTGCCTTGTTCTTAATCTGGCTCTTCTCATCCTGCTGGATAACGACAAGACCCGTCGGAATATGAGTAAGACGAACAGCAGAGTCCGTCGTATTAACACACTGACCACCAGGACCGCCAGCGCGCATAACGTCAACGCGGACATCCTCTGGCTTAATATCGATTTCAGTCTCTTCCGCCTCTGGCAGAACGGCAACAGTAACGGCACTCGTATGAACGCGCCCCTGCGTCTCCGTCTCCGGCACGCGCTGAACACGATGAACGCCACTCTCATAGCGCAAACTTCCGTAAACAAACTTGCCGCTTATGCTGAAACTTATTTCCTTGTAGCCGCCAACCTCGCTTTCAGAGGCATCCATAACCTCATACTTCCAGCCCTTCATGTCGGCATAGCGCGTATACATGCGGAAAAGGTCCGCCGCAAAAAGCGATGACTCGTCACCACCAGTACCGGCACGGATTTCAACGATGATATTTTTCTCTTCAAGAGGATCCGGTGGAATCAGCAGGAACTTAATTTTTTCCTCAAGAACCGGCTGCTTCTCTTCCAGTTCCTTAAGCTCCTCGCGCGCCATCTCCTTCATATCGTGGTCTTCTTCCTCGGTAATGATGACCTTAGCGTCCTCAATACCCTGAAGCACCTCTTTATACTCTTTGTAGGCTTCCATAACGGAAGTAAGGTGAGAATGTTCGCGCATCACCTCTTTGTATTTTTTCTGATCTTTTATAAGGTCCGCATCCTGAACAAGAAGGTTTACTTCCTCATAACGGGCGGCCATTTCTTCAAGTTTCTTCAAAAGCATGGCGTTATTTTAGCAAAAACAGAGATTTACGGCAACATATAGAGGCACCAGAAGGGCGGAGCCCCTAGGGAGTGCGCGATAAAGCAGAAAGAGCAGAGCACCAAAAAACCCTAGAGTTCCGCAGTTCTCTTGGAACGTAATCCATTTTGTTTGGATTTATAATACATATCGAATCTCTTGAAATACTTCAAGTTAAACGTAGTAAACCGAATGAAAAAACTTTACAGATTTGAGTGCCCCATAGTATAATCAATGTATACTTAATGAGAATGCTGGATGAGTAACAAAACTTCAAAAACAGCGCAAAATTGATTAACACCCCAGAACAGCTGCATAGACCAACAATCAATTACATATCACGACTGTTTTATACAATTAAATATACTCCCTAAAGGAAGGTGTTTTATGAAAAAATCATTAAAATGGATTACTGTTATTATAGTGTTGATGCTAATACTTGCAGTAGATGGATGCTCAGATTCAATCAATGAAAATACCCCTGAAACAAATACACCGACAAACTCTGATACTCCCGCTATTCCTACAATAAAAGAACTACTTGAAAATATTCCAGTTTCGCTTACTGAGTATGAAAACAATCTAAGGATAAATGAACAAAGAAGTGTTAGCCAAGTAGCGCTAACTTCCAATGAAACTCAAGGTTTTACTACTTCTGCATGTACTACTACTCTATTTGTAGCTTCGTACGGTTCATCTGAATTGCTATTGGTAAATATTGTTCTTACCGTTCTGAAAACAGACATAAGTAATTTAGAAGGCTTTGAAAAAGGTGAAAACTTTAATATTCCGGATAGTTTTGAACTTTCTCAAAATTGTTTAAACACAATCGAAACCAATTTCGGTTTTACTCCTCCATATTTTGAAGATTATTCTTGGGGTACTGTGAAAGTTGATTATGAAAATACGAAAGTCAAAGTTTTCTGGAAATTAAATATGATTAATGGTGATGGAACTCCAAGTACTACATTACTCCTGATTTCTGGTACCTATGAAGACGGAAAATATAAAGAATTGACGTCTTATTTTTCATATAACTTTGGATTTAATACAAGAGGAGCAGTTCATTTCTCCAATGCTGGAGAAAAACTCATCAGTACTATATCTATACGACAGCCTGGAAATTTACGAGAAAATAATACTAATTGGGTCTCATTCAGAGAAAACAACGAAACAGAAATATACGAACAAAACAAACCTTTTGGAATTCAAAATGCCAAATACACATTAAGGTATTCACAATCCAATAATTCTTATGATTATTACATTTTTGACATAAATAAATATCTTGTAGTAGAAATAAGCGGTTCTGAAAACTCAGAAAACACTTATATTCCTTTATCCTCTATCAGTACTAATGGAAAGATTATTACAAAATCGGATTCACAAATATCCGCGAACACACAATATTACATTGATGATGTAGCCACAAATAATATTCAATCCAAGCAGTATGATTCGCAATGGCATCCTTGTTATGTTACTCAAAACTCCAATCCGGGAATAATCTCCGTATCTGACGGCTTTACTTTCACAAAAGCGAGTACTGTTACACAAGCTGTTCAGAAGTTAGAATCAATGAAACAGAAGATAGCCTCTTCTGTTATTGAACCTTATTATATTACAGACTCAGAGATTAATTCGCTAGAAACTCAATGCAATCAGTGGGCAGACAGTTTATAGTCGCATATAACGAATTTATAAGATATCGTATTTGGGTACATACCTTCTATACAATGCAAATATCAGGGTATGTACCCGCCATGCGGGGCTAAAGTCGTAACAGGCACTTCAAAGCGGATGTCGGGCCATGTACGCCACCGTTTAAAATACTAGCTAAATCGCCACGCATCATTCCAACAAAAAAAAACTTTAGAATAAATTCCTAACTTCTTCTTTTTTGCTCCATACTTTGGAACATAATCCAAAGTATGAGTAACAATTTTTTGTATCAACTCTCAGAAACTGATTCTTCGTTCATTTTCTCTCCATTCTGCTTTCTGTGCTTCTTTAAGAGTCCGATAATTGTTTGTTCCATACGACCAAGTACCATCATCGTTTTTTATTAACACTTCCCATTTTCCAAGCTCCGGTCGTTTGCATTTAGGAAAATCATTCGGTCATCTATAAGCTCGTATTTTTTGCTCTTAAAATCGAAACCAGCGGAACACACAAAGCCAACTTTTTTGCAATTAATATCGCAAAGGAGTCGTACTTGGGCTTCTTCCTTTTCGCATTCGGCTTTCGACATCGGTTTTTCATAGAACTTCACTTCATAAAAGTCATAACCATCTTTTTCTTTAAGAACACAGTCAAACTGCCCGTTTGTAGCAGTTTTTTTATCATCATACCAATAGGAGCCAAAATCTTCTATGTCAGGCAGTTTTCCATTTCTTGCAAGTCTCATAAAGTACTGGTTCGCCATTCCCTCAAACCTGAAGCTTATAAAAGTATTAAGGGTATTGCTTATTTTTAAATTGAAAAACTGAGCAGCTCCAAATCTATATATAATCGAATCGTTCCCGAATATATATGTAAAATAAAACCTCATAAGGTTGTCTTTAATTTCATAAAACTGCTTTTTCTTATCGTTTGGTTTATTGATTGGAAATGTTTTTGTAATTGTCTCCATATTCAAAAGGGCTTTTAGCTGCTTATCAAGAAGTCCAGACTCCCTCATACCAAGAAGGTTCTGAAGTTCAGAATACTTTTTCTTTCCGTTGCCTATTATCTCAAGGATGCGAACATCATAATTCTTTTTGATTTCTGTAAGCATTACACTTTCTATATGCGTCCGCAAAAGACTGTTTTGTTCAATAAGCAAGTCTTTTATATTTTCCTCAAGTGTTTTTTCATAATTCAGATTTGCAAGGACAAACGGTGAGCCACCGAAAACTGAATAAAACCTGATTTTTTCCCGATTCGGCAGATTCGGATAAAACAATGAAGAATCATAATAATCGAGTTCTTCAAGACGGATTATTTTTGTAAAACGTCCGAATAAAGGATTCGACTCTTGCAGAAGCTCCTTCATAATCGCGATATAAGAACCGCATAAAATGATTTTTATGTTTTCTGAAAGTGAATCTATAATCCCCTGCATATAAGAATCTACTTCACCTTCTTTAAGAGATTCTTTTAAATACTGATACTCATCAAGTATTATGAGGATTTTCTTATTCTGCTTATTTATAAACGAAAAGAGATCAAATATCGTAGCAAACTTCATTTCAGGAAGCTCAAGAGAAAGCATTATGCTCTTAGTAAGCAAATCAAGATTACCTTCAAAACTGCTTTTTACACAAAGGTGATTTACAACAATTCCAGTATAATTCTTAGAAGCTTCCTTTATGAGTGTTGACTTTCCAATTCGCCTTTTTCCATAAACAAGGACAGCACTTTTTCTTCGTAAGGAAAGTTCTTGGTTTAATTCAGATAATTCCTTTTGTCTCGCTATAAACACAACAGCCTCCTTTATACTGAAATTTTTTTCACTGAATACTTTTTCAGTATAAATAATTATTCCATAAAATTCAAGCAAATTATGAGAAATATATTAGAGCGCTTATGGAACTTTATTCTTTTGCCCCCCATATAAAGTAATTTTTCCTCTCGCATATATTCCTGTTTTATGATATGCTTATGAAAACTTTGTCATTTTTAAGTTGTGGCAGTTTGCCTGCAGCTTTTGAGGAGAAATGAGAAAATGAAAAAACGAGCACTTATGAGCGTCTTCGTAAAAGACGGAATTCTGGAGCTTGCGCAGTATCTCAATTCAGCAGATTGGGAAATTCTTTCAACCGGCGGTACAGCTAAGTACCTTATTCAGAACGGAATCCCCGTAACGGACGTTAGCTCTGTAACAGGCTTCCCGGAATGCCTTGATGGTCGCGTAAAAACGCTTCATCCGGCAATTCACGCAGGACTTCTTGCCATCCGCAGCAACGAAGAGCACATGAATAAAATAGCTGAGCTTGGTGTTCAGCCGATTGACCTTGTTTGCGTAAACCTTTATCCGTTCTTCGAGAAAGTACAGGCAGGACTTTCTTTCCCAGAGACAGTTGAGTTTATTGATATCGGTGGACCAACAATGATCCGTGCCGCAGCGAAAAACTATCAGGACGTTCTGGTGCTCACAGATCCGGCAGATTATCCGGCTGCAATTGAAGAGATGAAGTCCGGTAAAAAGGATATAAACCTTCACCGCCGTCTCGCAGGAAAGGTATTCAACCTTACATCCGCATACGATGCCGCTGTAAGCCGCTTTATGCTCGAAGAAGAGCTTCCGACATATTACGACATGCCACTTGTTAAGGCTCAGGAACTTCGCTACGGCGAGAACGGACACCAGAAAGCCGCTCTTTACGTGACGGCGGACAAAAAAGGCGCTATCGGTGGAATGAAGCAGCTTCAGGGCAAAGAGCTTTCATACAACAACATCCGCGACCTTGACGTTGCATGGAAAGGCGTATGTGCTTTCAACCGCTTCGTTAAGAATGCGACACCGGTTAACGGCACGGATTTCTCCGCATATGACGGAATTATCTGCGGCAAAGACAAAGACGGAAACAAGGCAGAACCGAAAGGAACGCCTGTAACGGCAAGTTTCGGCGGCGCGGCATCAAGCGTTTTCACAATCGCGCTCAAGCACAACACACCATGCGGCGCTTCTCTTGGAAAGACAGTCCTTGAAAGCTACAAGCAGACATACGACTGCGACCCAGTTTCCATTTTCGGCGGCATCGTAGGATGCAGCGCGGTTATCGACAAAGAAGCGGCTGAAGAAATGTCAAAATGCTTCCTTGAAGTTATCGTCGCGCCGGGCTACACGGACGAGGCTCTTGAAGTCTTTGCCGCAAAAAAGAACCTTCGCCTTATGACAGCCGACGTAGATGCCGATGATACTTATGAATGTATGAGTGTCGCCGGCGGTCTTCTTGTTCAGAACAGGGACAACGAGCTGTTCAGCAAGTGGGACATAGTTACAAAGGCAAAACCGACACAGGCACAGATAGATGAAATGGCGTTCGGAATGACGGTTGCAATGTTCGCAAAATCAAATGCGATTCTCGTCATCAAGAACAGAACAGCATACGGAATTGGCTGCGGTCAGACGAACAGAATTTGGGCAGCAGAGCAGGCTCTTTCACGCGCAAAAGAAAAGACGGATGCGCTTGGCTTAGGAAACGCCGAAGTTCTTATAAGCGATGCGTTCTTCCCGTTCGCAGACTGCGTTGAGAAGGCCGCCGAGTACGGAATTAAAGCTATTGTTCAGCCAGGTGGCTCAATCCGCGACCAGGAATCTATCGAAGCATGCAACAAGTACGGCATTGCAATGATTTTCACCGGCACACGGCACTTTAAGCACTAAAAAAACTTGGCCAGTGTACGGGCTGCTCACAAAACAACGCAGCTCGTACACACGCGAACTATTTCGCCGTGAGAGTGGGAGTATACGTATAGATGATTTACATTTTTGCTTCTTGGTTAAGAGAGTTTTTCAGTCCAGCTAGACTTTTACAGTCACACACAGTTCTTATCACGCTTTCTTTGTTCGTAGGATTCCTTCTTACTGTCCTGCTGCTTCCAAAGTTTTACAAATGGCTCCCGCACGACAGAGGCCGGGAATACACTGCGACAGCCGAGGCTGCAAAAGGTAAACCTACAGGAAGCGGCGTCGTTTTCATCACGATATTCGTATTCATTGCGTTCCTTTTTGTTCCGCTGGACTGGGCACAGATTGTAATTATCGTGCTTACATGGCTCACAATGCTCACAGGCTACCTTGACGATAGAAGCATTAAAAGCTGGGGCGAATACAGAAAAGCCTTGCTCGACCTCTTTCTTTCAATTGCCGCAGCATTCACACTATATTATGCATGCCGCCACGACGACGGAAACATCTATTTCTGGCTTCCGTTCACCACAAAGCCTATAGCCGTCGCAGAATGGCTCTATATCATCATAGCTGTCATAATCATCTGGGCTTCTATAAATACAACGAACTGCACGGATGGCGTTGACGGACTTTCAAGTACGCTTGTACTTATCGGGCTTATAACGCTTGGAATAATTTTCTATTTCATACTTGGACATACTGTTATTGCGAAATATTTGCTCGTCCCTCACCTTGCGGACGGTGCTCAATGGGCTATCCTCGTGTTCGCGCTTGCGGGCGTTCTTATGGGCTACTTGTGGCACAATGCTTTCCCAAGCAAAGTCCTTATGGGTGACGCAGGAAGCCGTGCGCTCGGATTTTTCATCGGTGTATGCGTAATGGTAACTGGAAACCCGTTCCTTCTTTTGGCAACATCTTCGATTATCTTCGTGAACGGTGGCATGGGCTTGCTGAAAGTCGCTCTTCTCCGCTTCTTCAAGATAAAGATTTTCTCAACGATACGGTTCCCGCTCCACGACCACATGCGGCAGAAACGCAACTGGTCGGCGACTCAGGTTCTCGTAAAGTTTATGATTCTTCAGCTTCTCATAACGATGGTGATACTCGGAATCGTATTCAAGGTAAGATAAAAAATCAGATAGCGCGAGCTGGCGCAAAGCCAGTATCACATAAAAAAAGCCCGCGAGCCGGTTCAAAGACCGACTTACGGGCTTTCGTTTTCTTAACCCCAAGTAATTAAATCCGGGGTAACTCTTCGATTATTAATCCTCGCCATTTATGAACGAACCGAACTGAGCGGAAAACTTCTGGTTAATCGCCTGTTCTGTCGTGCGGATAGCGCGCTGCACAGCCTCTGATTCAGTAAGGTGAGCTTCTCTTCCGTTCTCTGCGTATGTGAAAACTGTGTTTCCTGTAGACTGCTCAACCATAGCAGCATCGAGTGTGTAACGAGCATATTTATTAGATACATCAGCCGTCATTTCAAACGGTGTAAAGCTAACGCTTACTTCAAGCACATAAGCTGCCGTGGCTTTATCAAGAGAAGTAGTAACGCTGTATTTCTTAAGAACAGATTTGAAAGCTGCTTGAATACGACCGTTCACATCACCATCGACCTCAATAAATACAGTTACAGCAGCGCGCATCTGGCGCTCGAGCTCAGCAACAGCCTGTGCGTTCTTATAATCCGGCACGACGATGCTGCGCATCTTTGGATTTACTACATTAAGGATATCAAGGTACATATCGGTTTCTTCCGCAAGCACTACAGCCTGATGAAGGATTTCTGCAGAAGTGAATGTATTCGGGTTTTTGTAAGCCTCAATTATCTTTGCGTTGATAACATCGATATTGCCCTGAGCTTTTGTCTTGTAATATGAACCAGTCTGCTGGCGGTCGATAAGAGCAAGTGCATACCAGTCCTCTCCACCGCTGCGTTTTACGCTGTATACTTCCTGAATCGTGATTCCAGAAATCTCGATGTCTGAAGTTGTATCTACAGTTGACAAAAGTGAGTTGTTCTGTGACCAGCCCAAACCGTCATTTACAAGGCTTTCCTGTGCAGTAATCTCTGCCTGCACACGCTGTTTAATCTCGCGGGTAATAGCAGCCGTAGCGTCACGCTCTGCGAGCTGTCTTGATGTGCCCTGACCAACAGCACTCACGTATTCAGAATCCGGATATACGGAAGATGGGTTGAGAATCCAGTCAGGAGCTTTGCCTGAACCGCTTCCACATGAAATGAAGAGTGCGCAGACAAATACGAGAGCGCAAAGTATCTTTATAGTATTTTTCATCTTGAACATATTGCCTCCACAATATTTACGGACTTAGCCGTAACATTTACATTTTCATAGGTGTTGGAAGACATAACCTGTCCTGAACTGCCTCTGAAAGAAACAACAATCGTATAAACACCAGGATCAAGCGTAATTCCACCGACATAGATATATGCAGGGAAGAATCTTGATGTTCTTAAGTCAGCCTGTTCCGTAATCTCGTCAGTAACCTGTGACGCGAAAGAAAGAACAGAGAAGAGCATAGAAAGCGAAGAATCGTCTGTAAGCTCGGACGCAAGGCTAAGAGCACCTGTCTTCATCGTTTTACCGATTGCTCTAATCATCGCTCTTGAAGCGATGACGCTTGCATGCTGTCCGAACGTGTCCAGCGCGATGTTCTCGATACTTTCGATTTTTTCAAGCTGCGTTCTATAAAGAGCATCACCTGTTGGCACAAAATTGGATTGTGTACCGCCCAGACCGGTAGGTGCTGTTTCATTGCTGCTGGAATTTCCAGCGTCAGGATTGACACCCGTAACCAAAGCTCTAGCCCTTGCGGCCGCAGAACGCGTTGAAGTATCACTGCTGCTCGACGATGTTGTAGACGATGCTGTAGACGAAGTTGCAGAAGGTGATGAGATCGGAGTTGCCGCTGACAGATTGTCCGAAGAGGAACTTGTTCTTGTAGTTGCATTTGTCGCACCACCAGTAATTCCTGTCTCTCTCTTAACTCTATTGCTGACTTCTGGAGAACACGTATCTTCGATTATCGTGTTAACCCTGAAATACGCAGACCTTCTGGAAACCGGGTCCTTTGCATCAAAGTCATCAAAGTCATCAAAATCGTCTTCATCTTCATAAATATATTCCGGCTCATAAACCGTCTCCGGCTCGACATAATAATCTTCTGGAACAGATTCAACAGTTGTCTGAAGAACACCAGAAGCATCATAAACATCGACGGAAATGGAACTTACGGAACTACCTCTGTCTACCATCAAAGGAAGAGCTATTTTGCAGTATACGCCGTCACCAACGTCATAACGCTCAACATCCTCAATCTTTATAGGAGCCTGCCCCGTAAAAGCGACGAAGTTAAGACGAGCTTTTCCTTTAGGAACAGAAAGTTCATCATTTACACATGAAGGAACACTAAAGTCGTACAAAGAAGGCTGCTCAGAGAAAGCCCTAAGCAAAAGTTTGCGGTCAACTTCGGCGGAATCTGGCTGGCCGTTCGCCCTATATAGCAGCATGCTTAAATAGCGAGCCGCCGCCGAATTCTGGAATTGCAGTGCTACATTTGAGTAACCTGAGCCAAGCTCGTTTTCAGCATATTCCATTTGTGACGCATACTTTGTAGTAAGCAGTTTCTGCTTGTTGTCGAAACGCCGGATTTCTACCATTGCATCTTCGAATTTTCCAAGGTGGATATAATTCAACGCCATGAAAAAGTTCGTATAGATGTCTTCGTAGTCCTCGCCAGCATAGTCAACGACCAAATCGTTTACGAAGTAGGAGCTTACACCCTGAGAAATACTCTTTGAGTAGTATTCCTCTATAAGACCTTCTGCTTCCGAAAAGTTCTTGTTCGACTGATTCCAGTCTCCCGAATAATGGGAAAGCAGTCCTGCATCAAGATTGTACAAAACTTTGTCGGTATCTGAGTAAAGAGAATCTTTCTGTGCATCAATAGCCCTTCTGGCTGCGGAATAATCACCCCTGACTACAGTCGCATCGACGTTGCTGAAATCAGCAGTCGCGCATGAGCAAAGGAAAAGAACCGCAAACAGAAGCGGCAAAACCTTGTATATTGATTTTACACGCATAGACTACTTATCTTCTGGTCGATGACCGATTTATAACCTTCTTGATTTCGGAATTCTCGCCCATCCAAAGTTTCTTGTTCGTCTCGATATCAATAAGTTCTGCATAAACGAAATATGTTCTGGTTGATGTTCCGGCAATACTGTCGATGATTGTCTTAACAGAACCAATAAGCATAAAGTCAGCTGCTGTCTCGTTAGCAAGGCGTTTTGCCGTGTCTTCGCTTGCCCAAAGCTGCTGTTCGCTTCTTTCGTCACGAATTTCGCTGCGCTCTGAAGAACTTGCTACGAAGTCAACTCTACCGCTGTTAATAAGAGCTGCCTCAAATTTCTTAGTAAGGATTGATGTGTCGATATGCTCGTCGCTATCGTTGCGGAAAGAACCAACAATAACGATAGGCTCTTTGCCGTTTTTCTTTATGTAATTTGAAATTGCACCAGCGTTAACGCATTCATTAACAATAGATTCTGCAACAATGCGAAGATCCGTGTCGTTCCAATAACCGCTCAAATCTGTAACGGTATCTGCGCTTACGCGAGAAACTGTTACTCCTGATGAAACGCAGGACACACAAAAAACCGCTGCAAATACAGCTGCAATGAAAAATACCTTTTTCATATAAACTCCTTTCCTTCCTATTTTATAGAGGACGAACTGTGAATATATCACTTCTGAAACACTTCAGAAGCAAAATTATAGCATGACTGCTAATAATATTTTAGCATCTTTTATCAAATTTTCAACTATACAATACTCATTTGGTTGATGTGCAGTCTCATCAAGAGTACCCCAAACAACAGCCTGGTAGCCCTCTATGCGGAGATACGCTCCGACAGTTCCGCCGCCAATGCCGATTGGCTTTGCTTTTCTGCCAGAAACCTTCTCTATTGCTTCGGAAAGCTTGTTTACAACAGGAGCTGTAACCGGCGTTGCGGGTGATTCGACAGCCTGCTCTTCGGAAGTTTCTATCTTAACGCCGTATTTCTTTTCGATTTCAGCGACTATGCGGCGGAACTCCGCCCGGACGACATCAAGAGTGTACTGGGGAAGAATGCGGCAGTCCATGTAGAACACGTCCTCACCAGGGATTGTGTTGATGTTAGGCACATTCGCCTCTTTTTTGGTAGGCTGGAAAGTAGAGTGATCCGGCTCGAAAAGTGCGTCTTTGGCGTTGAAAACTGTAGTTTCAAGGGCATTGAGCCTCATGGCAAGCTCGCAGTTCGCAAGGAACGCGTTCGCGCCTTCGTCCGGGCGGGAACCATGGCTCTGTTTGCCGAGTGTGCGGACTTTGAGCCAGATAAGGTTTTTCTCCGCGACTTCGACAGTCTCGCCATTTGAATCGCCGCCGTCCGGAATTATGATAAGGTCCTGCGGGCGGAAAAGCTTGTGTGCTTTGAGCAAATACTGAATGCCGTATGTCGAGCCAACTTCCTCATCGGCAACGAAAAGAAGCTTTACTGTATGCGCCGGTTTCACGCCGTTCCTTATGAAAGCAAGAGCAGCGAAAACTCCGGATACAAGACCCTGCTGGTCATCCTCTACTCCGCGGCCATAAATCTTTCCGTCTTTTTCGACGACCTTCCACGGATCAGTTTTCCAAAGCGAAAGCTCCCCGACAGGAACAACGTCAAGGTGAGCCATAACCCAAATCGTAAGGTCATCATCCTCACCGTCTATTGTCGCAACAAGGTTCGGGCGGATTCCGTTTTTGGCGCGGCTGTCCGGCGCATCGAACCTCTCCAGCTTTGTGATTCCGTTCTTTTTGAGCCACCCTTCAAGAGCCTCGCATTTGTCAAGCTCTCCGTTACCATCGCTCTCTGGCGCAAGTGCCGGAATTGATGTAAGAAGTGTCTCCAGCTCAATAATCTCTTTTCTTCCGGCATCTATTGTCCGGGCAAGTGTCTCAAAATCCTTCATATCTCAAAGCCTCTTATTTGTAAAATGCGCGGCACAAACTTTTGTAACATAAAATTTGTACCGCGTTTTAAGTACATAGCAAAAATCGCGAACGGCACTAACAGATGCCGCGCCGCGCGGGAAACTCAAATCGCCAATGCAGCCTACTACTTAACGATATGCTTCTTGTATACATTCCACGTAGAACCGATAAGCGTATCCACATCAGAATGCTCGGCTTTCCAGCCCAGTTTCTCAAAAGCATATTTTGAAGTAGCATAAAGACATGCCGGATCACCAGGACGGCGGCCGACATATTTTGCAGGAATCGGTTTTCCTGTTATGCGGCGGGCAGCTTCAAGCATCTCTGTAACAGAAACACCCTTCTCGCTTCCAAGGTTAACCGTAATACTCTCGTTTTTCGAAGATATATAATCAAGCGCAAGCACATGAGCTTTCGCAAGGTCGTTTACATGAACATAGTCGCGAATACAAGTTCCGTCCGGCGTGTCGTAATCGTTTCCAAAAACCTGAAGCTCTTTTCTCATTCCAGCGGCAACTTCCATGATTACAGGCAGCAAGTTCGCAGGATTCTGCTCCATTCCAGTAAGAACACCATCAACATCGTATCCAGCTGCGTTGAAGTAGCGCAGAGCGGCGAACTTAAGCCCCTTAAGCTTGTCGTACCAAGCCATAAAATGCTCTATATCAAGCTTTGTGTAGCCGTAGTAGTTTTCCGGGTCATTTGGATGCTTTTCATCGATAGGCAGATATTTCGGGCTTCCGAAAACAGCTGCAGAAGATGAGAACACCATGTTAAGACAGTTGTGTTTTACAGCTGCATTAAGAATGTTCAGCGTTCCTGTGATATTGTTGACTGAATATTTTTCCGGCTTGATCATAGACTCGCCGGCTGCCTTGAATGCCGCAAGATGGACGAATGCGTCAAAACCGAGTGCAAACGCACTGTCAAGCGATTCTGTGTTCAGGATATCGCCGTGGATAAATTCGTTTTCTTTGAAAAGATTCTGTCTTAAACCGGAGCTGAGGTTGTCAAAAACTGTTACCTTGTGGCCGTTTGCCATAAGCTCCTTAACGACGTGGCTGCCGATGTATCCAGCTCCACCTATTACTAAAACTTTCATATTTCCCCCTATGAGTTTGAAAACTCAGTATACAGCTTTTTTTTGATATTTACAATTATGATTTTTGGGGATTAGGAAGGGGGTTCGGTGTTCGCCATTCATGGCTCACATCCGACCGGTGCTTCCAGGGCTCGCCGTCTCGCGCGGCTCGTTGCTTCGCAACGGCTTCGCCGCCCTTCCACCACCTACCCCGGTCTGCACAAAAAAAGCGGCTCCCAAAAACGAAAGCCGCCTTGTAAAGTAAGAGTTAAATTGGGTTATTGTTTCGTGAAAGCTATAGTCGTTCCGTTAATGCCATCCGTACCAGAAAGAGTTGTACCATTGAAAGTCAAGTCACTGAGTACAATACCAGAATTTTCATCTACAGTAAATCTAACCGTAGTACCATCTAGTACCCATGAAAAATTTATGTCCATTGAATTGCTTCCCTGTGCAATTGTCGCAACACCAGTATGGTCAGTTCTAAATACGAATGTGTACGTATACCCATCATAATTGACTGACCAGGTTCCTACTAGCTTAGCTTCCGGATCTTTGTCTGCACATCCGGCGCAAACAAGAAGCACAGCAAAAATCAAAACAACCGCAAACAAAGTCTTTTTCATAATAACTACCTCCTTTTTTATGAAAAGGACTTCACGGAAAGATATCCGTAAATCCAAGAAAGATATACAGATATTTTACCCCCCCCCCCGAAAGGTTTTGTCAATTGTTTTTTTGTTTATGTAAAAAATCATCCCAGTTGTGCGCTGACTTCTTCCCACTGAGCCGTTGTTTTTTCTATCGCGGCGGCGGTTTCTTCTATTTCCTGCTGGATTTTGCGGCTTTTTGCTCCATCACTGTAAACAGCCGGGAGCGAAAGCTGATACTCCAACTGCGATTTTTTTTCTTCGAGCGCGCTTATCTCGTTCATAAGACGCTCTTCTTCTTTTTCAAGCTTTCGCCGCTCGCCTTTAAGACGCTTCTGCTCTTCCCAAGAAGCCGCACCGTCGCTCACCGCCGCCGCGCCAACAGGAGAGTTTGCAGTTGCGCCAGCAGTTTTTGCGCCTGCAGATTTCGCGCCGTTCGCACCAATACCGCTTGCACCACCACGGCTTCCTGCGGCACCGGACTCGTCGCCCTGACGAAGCGCTTCTTTTTCAAGCTGCTCCATGTAATAGCCATACGTTCCAGGAAACTCGCGCGAATGGCACGGAGTAAGCTCCAGAACGCGTGTCGCAAGGCTTTCTATAAAACCGCGGTCATGCGATACGAATATTACGGTGCCGCCAAAATCGCGCAAAGCAGAAAGCAGAACGTCTTTTGAATGCATGTCCAAGTGGTTTGTCGGCTCATCAAGGATAAGCAGGTTCACCGGGCGCAAAAGCAGGCGCAACAGCGCAAGACGGCTTTTCTCACCGCCGGACAGAACATCTATCGATTTATAAACATCATCGCCACGGAACAAGAATGCGCCGAGCATATCGCGGAGCTTCGGAATAAGTTCAAGCGGCGCTTCGGATTCAAGCATTTCAAGCATCGACTGGCTGCCGTTCATTGTCTCAGCATTGTCCTGAGAGAAGTAGCCCACAGAAACGCCGGCACCCAAGCGGAAAGAACCAGTAAAGTCGGTGTCCTGTCCGGCGAGAATGCGGAGAAGCGTCGTTTTTCCGGCGCCGTTGCGTCCTACAACGACGAGCCTATCGCCGTTCTCAACGACAAGGTTCAAATCACGCAAAACTTCGTGCTCCGCGCCCTGCGAACCGCCCGCAACAGCCGGGTTGCTGGAACCAGCTTCTGCACGGTACGTCTTCCCGATATGCTCCGCAGTAAGCACAAGCCTGCCGGAATGCGGCGCAGGAGGAAACGAGAAATGTATTTTTTTAAGCGTCTCCGGTATCTCAACTTTTTCAGCAAGAATCTTGTCAAGCATCTTCTGACGCTCCTGCGCCTGAGCAGCTTTAGTTGCTTTATAGCCGAACCGCCTTATAAAATCCTCAAGCTTGTGAATCTCTTCCTGCTGCTGCTCGTACCGCGCCATAAGCGTCTGAAGCTCCACCGCGCGGACTTTCTCGTAATGCGTGTAGTTTCCGGGATATCGCTTCAAATCGCCGTTAAAAAGCTCGTAAACTTCGTTTATCGTTACATCAAGGAAATAGCGGTCATGCGAGACGAGCAAAAATCCGCCCGTGTAATCGTGAAGGAACTTTTCAAGCCAGTCGCGGGCTTCTATATCAAGGTAGTTTGTCGGCTCGTCAAGGAGCAGGATATCAGGTTTTTCAAGAAGAACTTTCGCAAGGGCAATGCGCATCTGCCATCCACCGGAAAATTCCTCGACGCTTCTATTCATATCTTCCGGCTTAAAACCAAGTCCTTCAAGCGTCTGCCGCGCCAAAACATCGCGTCTGTTCCAGCCCGAATCTTCAAGCCAAGTGATAATCTCGTGCTGTCTGTCGAGCAACGCCATCGCGCCGGGCGAATTCGGATCCTCGGCAAGTTTCGCACCTATATCTTCCATTTCGTTATGAAGGCTGTAACCGTAAGAAAAAGCCCTGTCAGCCTCTTCCAAAAGCGTGCATCCGTGATGCACTATGCCCGACTGCGGCAAATATCCGATGCGACAGTCTTTTTGTACGGCGCGGTCACCCGAATCGCACTCCATAAGACCCGCCATAACCTTCATCAGCGTTGATTTGCCAGAACCGTTCGCTCCCGTAAGAGCCGCTTTTGTGCCGGCGGAAAGATTCACCGAAACGTTTTTGAGAATATCCCTGTCACCAAATGCAAGAGAAACTTTTGAAAATTGAACGAAAGCCATTATTACCCGCCACTAGAAAAAACGCCGGTCACCCGGATATCATCCGTTAATATGCCGGAGATGATTCCGAGCAAGTAAAGAATATGACGTTGCTGTTTGAAGCACGCTGCCGGATGATATTATCCTTTATTGTTGCCCTTGTGGCATCTTCTATTCGGATGCCGCCATCAACTATCTCATAAATGAAGATAACTTCTTTTCCGCCGTCAAATTTAAGTGATATTACTCCGTCGTAAGAGAATGTGAGCGAAGATGACAGGAAGTACGGCAAGCTAACGGTACCGGTATTTCCTGCTCCGTAAGGAATTACAGACGGAGAAAGCGCACTGTAACCCGTCCACTCGAACGTATTGTCCTCGCCAAGATACAGTGTTCCGTAATTGGAGCTTATAAAATAAGGTCCAAGCTCACGCAAGTTTTTGTAAACGTCCGCACGGCGCGTAATCTCGTCATCGATGAACTCGCCAGCTGACTTGTTGAGCGTAACGAGGTTGTACGAAACAGGCATTCCTCTTTCGCCAATGTACTGTACGACGATAAAGTTGCTCTTGCGGACAGTTACCGTTATTGGCGCGCCGTTGAACTTATATACGTATTCTGAGGTTTTTGTAACGCCGTCATAAGGATACTTGACCGAAACATCGTCTATTGTAAGCCGTATTTCACCGGAACGGAAACCAGTATCAAAAGCAGAGGTGCGCTTCATCTTTGAAAGGTCTATCGTACCTTTCTCAACCATATCTTTGTATTCCTCAGGGTACCATACTGATTCCAGCATGTTGTCGCGTACAGAATCCACTTCTTCAATATTTGCGTTATCAAGCCCGTCGTTGTTCATAGTCTCGTCGAACAGCCGCAGATTATATGAGAAGCACCATCCTGTCGTTCCATCGGAAGCGATTACACGGAGCCAGTCTCCTTCCATCGCGGTATTGCCCGACATAACAGCCTGACCTTTACCCTTATAAAGAACTTTTATCACTTCGTTTTTGCGGAGCCTGTAAACCTGCTTTGATGTATTAACAGCCTCTGCCCTCATAGGAAGACCATCGAGCACTACGCGCGCATACATGTGGCGGTAATCGGTATATTTTTCTGCTCTCTGCTCGGCTTTTTTCTTAGACTCCGGATCAGTTATCTGCCAAAGCGGAACTTCTATTTTATCTTCCGTACCCGGAATACCGATTACGTACACTCCGCTTATCTTTGACTTGATGTATACAGGAACAACGTCACAATCAGAAAGCCCCTGCTCAGGCACAGACCAAAGAAGAACACCATAACCCATTATATTTGAGCATGAGGCGAGACATAATAACAATAAAGCCGCCAAAATCAAAAGGCAGCGTGAACATACAGTTTTCATGTGCAAAAGAATAACACACAATCCATTTTATTTCCACACCGCGAACAAAACATCTGCTCCTTGCGAAACAATTTACAAAACAATAATTATTAAGTTATACTTATTTCTATGAAAACAGATAAAGTGCCGGTCAGGAGCGAAGTTCCTGCCAAAGACAAGTGGGACCTTACATCCCTCTATATGAAAGACTCCGAATGGGAAGACGACCTTTCGCTTATCCCCATTCTTGCTGATGAGCTGCTTACCTACAAGGGCAAGCTTGCCGAAAGTGCCGATTTCCTGCGCAACTCGCTCGACACATACTGCCGTCTGCAGATGCTCTCAGAAACAGCCGGTTCTTACGCGTTCCTGCTTACTGCGGGTGACGGAGAGGACAGCTCCTGTCAGGACAAATACGGACGCTACGTAATGGCAGCGACCGCCGCAGAAGCAAAGACAAGCTTCTATATTCCAGAAATCCAGGCGGTTCCTGAAAAGAAAATAAAAGAGTGGATTGAACGCCCGGATTTTCACGACTACAAGGTTTTCCTTACAAAACTTCTGCGCCTCAAGCCGTATATCCTGAGCGAAAAAGAAGAGCGGCTTCTTTCGCTTGAAGGCGAAAGCGGTGCGACCGCCCACAAGTCGTTCTCAATGCTCACGAATGTTGATATGAACTTTGGTTCTATCAAAACACCGGAAGGTATTAAACAGCTTACACAGTCAACGTGGTCATCATTCCTGCAGAACGAAGACAGGGATATCCGCAAAAAAGCGTACACAAAGTTCTACAAGGCATTCGACGCGCACAAGAACACAATCGCCGCACTTTATGCGGGTAGCGTCAACCACGACATTTTCGAGGCACGCGCGCGCGGATACGAGTCCGCAAGAGCGATGGCGCTTTACCCGGACAATGTACCGGAATCCGTATACGACAACTTGGTAAAGACCGTGCGCGACAACCTGGAGCCGCTCCACAGATACTACGCGATACGCAAAGAGCTTCTTGGAGTGAAGGATCTTCGCCACTACGACGTTTACGTACCGCTCGTAAAAAACGTAAAGAAAGTCACAAAATACGATGAAGCGGTCGAGATTATCCGCAACGCGCTCGCGCCGCTTGGTGAAGACTATACAAACACTCTTTGCGACGGCCTTAAGAACGGCTGGGCAGACAGATACGAGAACAAGGGAAAACGCTCCGGTGCTTTCTCCGCCGGCGGTTTCATCGGCTATCCGTACATTCTTCTCAACTACAAAGAGGATGTCCTTCGCGACGTGTTCACAATGGCTCACGAAGGCGGCCACTCAATGCACTCATGGTACTCAGTCCGCTCGAATCCGTTCATGCAGTACAGCTACACGATTTTCGAAGCAGAAGTTGCCTCAACTTTTAACGAGCAGCTTGTGTTCCAGTACTTTATGAACACGACGAAGGACAAAAACCTTAAGAAATACCTTATTGCAGAGCGCGCCGGCGACATACTGGCAACACTTTACCGCCAGACAATGTTTGCTGAGTTCGAACATACGGCGCACAAGCTTGTGGAAAGCGGCACGCCTCTTACGGTTGAAGTTCTTCGCTCCGAGTACAGAAAGCTTCTTGAAACATACTTCGGACCGGACGTTAAGTTCGAAAAGACAAGCGACCTTGAAGGTCTTCGCATACCTCACTTCTACTCTGCATACTATGTTTACAAATATGCGACAGGCATTTCCGCGTCACTCGCTTTGGCGGAGCGCGTCACAAAAGGCGGCGAGAAAGAACGGGCAGATTACTTCAAGTTCCTCTGCTCCGGCGGTTCACGTTACCCGATTGAGTCGCTCAAAGTCGCAGGGGTAGATATGACATCCACAGCACCTGTTCAGTCTGCTGTGAACACGTTTGCATCGCTTGTAAAAGAGATGGAGAATTTCTAACGAAAACGAAAAAAAGTGCTGTTTTGTAGCCGTATACAAGAAAAACACCGCACGGAGCAGCACTTTTCTCGCAGTATTTGTTAAAAAGTTCACTTTTTTTCAAGAAAACCCTGAATTTTGCCGACAATTGAATTAGAATAGTGTATATGGGGTATTTTTAAAGTTACCTTAGACTGATATTCCATATTGGATATAAAGTACGGAGTTTAAAACTGTTATGAGTTCTGTTAGTGATTTTGTTTCACATAAAAAAGTTGAAGCCCACAATCACCTTAATCTGGGAATGCGTTACGCTTCTTATGTTCCGTGGGCGGGATTCTATATTCCTGACTTCCCGAAGAAAAAATACGAAGGCGGTCTTCCTGAGATGCATAAGTACATCGGAGAGTACACACGCCCAAGAGTTTCTTCAGGCAAAGATGCACAGGACCTTATAACACTTTCAATTCAGGATGCAATTGCTGACGGAATAACCGTTATTGAAGGCAGCGTTGATATCCAGTTTGTCGGCCACTGGGGCAACAGTATAGACAAATTCCTGGACATGGTTCAGCGCATAAGAGATAAATTCGCTGACAAAATTGATTTCCGCCCGGAACTTGGTATGGGAAAGCTTTTCCCAGCAGATAAGATAAAAGCATGGGCTCCCGCTTGTATAGAAAGCGGTGTTTTCAAGAGTATAGACCTTTACGGTCCTGAAGTTTTTGAAGGACTTGAGTCATTCAAACCGATGTATGACCTTGCTGGTAAACTTGGCGTAAAGAAAAAGGCGCATGTCGGTGAGTTTTCAGACGCTACATCCGTAAAACAGTTCGTCGATTATTTTGAGCTTGACGAAGTTCAGCACGGTATTGGCGCGGCAAAAGATGATAAAATACTTCAATATCTTGCGGACAAGAAAGTCCGCTGTAACATAACGCCTGCAAGCAACGTAATGCTTTGTGCAGTACCATCGCTTAAAGAGCACCCAATCCGCAAGATGTGGGATGCCGGAGTACGCATAACAATTTGTACTGACGATTTGCTTTTCTTCAATAGAAGCGTAAGCGAGCAGTGTCAGGATATGGTTGACTGCGGACTTTTCACGAAGGAAGAAATCTTTAAGATTTTCGACTCCGAGCTTTAAAAAGCGTTTTAAGGGATTTGGGCACAAGATACTTGCCCGACCGCGAAACGCTCGCCTGGCGAGTTTGCAGCACAGAATGAAGCCTCTAAGAACTGATGTTTTTAGAGGCTTTTTTTGTTATTACTTTAGGCAGATAATACATGAAACTTCTTCTTGCTCCGATGGCAACATTAAGTCACGAAGCCCTGCGCCGTGCGATTTACAGGCATGGCGGCTGCGACGAATACTACACAGAAATGATAAACGCCGCATCGCTCGTGAACGGCGGCAAATTCGAAAAGTACTACATCCTCAACGGTCCAGAACCTGAAAAAATCGTGTGGCAGCTCACAGGTGAAGACGGCGGTAAAATAGCAGAAGCAGCCGCCATCGTCAAAGAAAAAGGCGGGCTTGGCATAGACATAAACATGGGCTGCTGTGCGCCTGAAATATATAAGCACGGCGCAGGTATCGCCTGGATGATGAAACCCGCTGAAGAAACACGCAAGATGCTCCGCGCAGTTAAAGCCAACATCGGAAACTTGCGTTTCAGCGCGAAAATCCGGCTTGGTGACGAGGATTTTACAGAAGCCAAGTTTTTTTCTTTTGTAGATATGCTTATGGAAGAAGGGATTTCGCGCATAGTATTACACCCGCGCACCCGTAAAGAAAAGTATTCGCGCCCTGCCCGCTGGGTTTATATACAAAAACTCATAGAGCATATAGAAAAAACAGGCGGAAAAAATGCGGAGAACGTGACCGTTGTCGGAAACGGATGCGTGCATGACAAAAAATCGTTCGATACGCTCTGCTCTATCGCGCCTAAGATGGACGGCGTAATGATCGGCAGAACGGCTGTACAAAAACCGTGGATTTTTGCAGAACTTCACAATATCCTCCTTTCCAAATCTGAAAAATGGGTTTATCCTATTGATATGTACAAAGAGGCTGAGCTTTTTACAGCCGACCTTATGACATACCAACCGGAAGAGTTTTACGAAACGCGTTCAAAAAGATTTTTCACATTTTTCTTGGATAACTTTATGTACGCACATTTCCTAAAAACAAAAATATTGAACTCTTCCGAACGCGAAAATCAGCTTTCAATTCTGGCAGAATATTTTGAGAAAATGTCTGATGAGCGATTTGTGTATTTAGGGGAGAAACATGATATCTTACAAGAAAAATAAACTTACACCTCTACTAATAATCCTTTCTGCAATATTTATACTGACATTGGCAGCCTCATTTCTGTTACCTGTTATTTTCGAAACAAACATAATATCAGATTCAATGGTTCTACAACCCTACTCATACGACGAGCCGTTCGGAGCTTTGACACAAAATCAGTCAAAAAAATGGTTCGACAGCGGAAATCCGCTTCAGGCAGCCCAGTATGACGGAGAAATCCACAATCCCACGAGTTTTGACATAATCTCATGGTACATTCAGTTTGAAATACCAGAAAAAGCATACATATCTGATTCCTGGAACGGAACATACACCAGGGAAGGCAACATAATTACCGTTGAACCGCCGAAAGACTATAACAGAACGATTCCGCCGGGAGGAAGCATAACATACGGCTTCATAATGTATGCCCCGAAAAGCTTTTCTTCCACGGATGTCACGTTTTTTTTCAAACAGAAGATCGAAATATCACGCTCCTGGCATTATTACGTTCTCTTAATTCTGACGATTGTTTCCGGCTCATCGCTTCTTATCTGTATACCTTTCATAATAAAATTCAGGGAATTGCAGAAAAAAGAAGAGCAAGCTCGTAATGGTATAGAGCAAGTCCTTAAACTTTTTGCGAACACCATTGAAGCAAAAGACAAATACACTTCCGGTCATTCAGCACGCGTAAGCTTCTATGTTAAGGAACTCGCGCTGCGCATGGGGCTTTCAAAGCAGGAACAGCAAAATATCTACTACATGGCGATTATCCATGACGTTGGAAAGATTGGTATTTCAGATGCTATTCTTTCTAAACCTGATATTCTTGATGCCCAAGAAATGGAAATAATGCGTACTCATGCCGCAAAAGGCGGAGAGATTCTTGCCGATTTCGGTTCACTGCCAGAAGCAGCCTTAGTTGTACGCCATCATCATGAGAGATACGACGGAACAGGTTACCCGGACGGACTTAAAGGCGAAGAAATCCCTCTTTTCTCAAGGATTATAAGCGTTGCGGACGGATATGACGCAATGACATCTGACCGATGCTACCGCAAAAAGCTGCCGATGAGCATGGTCAAAGAAGAATTGATAAACAACTCCGGAACACAATACGACCCGAAAGTCGTACAATGCATGCTTGATATTATGGAAACCGGTTTTACGACTCAACCATAAGTAGCGATTCGTCAAAATCCGCTGGGAGTCCGCTCCAAACTTGTTTGCCAGCTTTCATAACTGTTATCTCATCACCAAGAGCGCGCGCTTCTTCTATATCATGCGTAACAACTATTCCAGCAAATCCAAGTTTTTTTTGCCACTGACGAAGCTCTTCTGAAAGCTTTTTTCTGAGCGGAGCATCAAGCGCGGAAAAAGGCTCGTCGAAAAGCACAAGGCGCGGCTCGGCGATAAGCGTCCGCACAAGCGAAACGCGCTGTGCTTCTCCGCCGGAAAGAGAATCCGGCCACCGTTTCTCAAACCCCGCAAGACCAAAACGCTCCAACCATTCAGAAGCTTTTTCGTAACGCTCTTTCCGGCGCATTCCGGCAGCGGCAAGAGAATACGCGGCATTATCAACGATTCTCATATGGGAAAAAAGCGCAGGACTTTGAAAAACCATACCGATATGGCGTTTTCCCGCCGGAGTTTTCGTTATGTCAGTGCCATCGAGCGTAATGCGCGCGTTTTTTCCGGGCGATAAAAGTCCTGCCATCATCTTAAGCACTGTGGACTTGCCGCTGCCGGAATGCCCCACGATGACGAGCATTTTTCCGCGATCCACGCCGCCGGAGAAGTCTATTGAAACCGATTCCCAATCCATGTGTAAGTTTTCTGCCATAAAAAACATCGTTCTCACCTCCCACCGCGTTATGAATTGTCTGTGTTTTGCGAACTATCGCCACGCGCAAAAACTCGCACCTTGCGATTTTTCCCACTGCGTCTTCCCGCCAACTTGTCAGAAAACGCGAACAGCGCCATCGACGAAATAATCAAAACTGTACCGCTGCCACACGCGGCGGCAAACCGATACGCACCTGCAAGCCTGTACGTATACAAAGAAAGCGTCTCGAAGCGCGGAATCCCCAGGATTAAAGGCAAGTTCGAGTCGCCCGCGCTTATCGCCGCACAAAACGCGAATGCCGAAAACAAAGCACGCCGCGTTTGCGGAAGCTGTACCCGGAAAATCACGTCCAAGCGCGAAGGCGACAAAAGCGAAGCTGCATCCGTCACCGCCATAGGAATCCGCTCCATTGCGCCGCGAATCTGCTGAAAAGCCAACGGCCACGTCAAAGCCGCCTGCGTAATTACAAGCATAACAGGGCTTCCCGCAATGTGGAAGCGGCGCAGAACGTTCGTAAGCCCGAACCCGATTACAACAGAAGAAACAGCCATCGGTAACAGCGGCACAATGCGAAAAAGGATGCTTTTCCCGTATGGGTCGGCGCGGCGGGCGACACATGCAAAGAAAAACGCCGTCACCACGCAAAGAAACGCGCTTCCAAGAGAAGTCGCAACCGTATTCAAAAGCGCATTCGAAAAACTCTTCTGTGAAAAAAGCTTTATAAGGTCGCCTGCTCCCGTAAATACTATTGCAGTGAGCGGCAATACCAAAAACAGCAGGATTGCCCCACCAATTACCGCAAGCAGCGCATACTCCGCCGCGCCATGCACGCGCACAGGCGGCAGCGAGCTTACTCCTGCATGGGTTCGTCGCCCTTTTTTGCCGAGCAGTACATAGCCGACGACAAAAAGCGATGCCGCCGTCGTTTCCGTAAGCGCAAGCTGCCCCGCATACGTAAAGTCGAGCGTGTTTTTTGCCGCCTGATACACTTCTACTTCCATCGTAGAGCCACCAGCTTGCCCGAACAACAGGACAATCACAAAGCTGAAAAAACTGTACAAAAACACGATGACAGAGCCGCCTGCAATCGATGGCGCAAGCTGGAAAAGCGTCACCGTGCGGAATATTCTGAATTTGCTCGCGCCAGAAAGGACCGCCGCGTTATACTCGTCTTCCGGCAAGTTGCGCCACGTATCAGAAACTGTCCGCATTATTATCGGGAAGTTATAAAATCCGTGCGCAATTATAATTCCTGCAAAAGAATACAAAAACGTGAACGGCGGTTCCTTTGCGCCGGTCAAAGTCATTACTGTGCGGTTAAAAACACCGTTCATTCCAAAGAAAATAACGTAACCGAGCGCAATCAGAAGCGGCGGAATACAAAGTGAAACTGAAGAAAGGGAAGCAAGGAACCGCCTGCCGGGGAACTTTCGGCAGGCTACAAAGAACGCGGCGGGCAGCCCGATTATGAGCGCGACCACCGTTGAAAGGAATGCCTGTTTTATCGTAAAAAACAGGATATTTTTAATTTTAACAATTCGCCGCCAGAACGCGTCAGACTTCTGCGCACTCAAAGCCGCATCTGTCGCCGCATCTGCAGACTGTACTTCGCTGCTCGTCCCAAAAGCAGTTCCTGAATCGCCGGAAAAAGCCGGCGCAAAAGCAGAAACTGCGGTCACACAAAAAAACAGGACGAGCAGCACAGCGACAGCCGTACCGCAAAAGGCGGCGAACTGCTTCATTTATTCGGCAAGAACAGCCAATATAATCTCAACAGCCTTATCAAGCTCATCCATATCTACCGTAAGAACCTTTGCAGGAACAGCAGATACAGCCTTGAAGCTTTCTGGAAGCTCTACGGAATTGTTCGCCGGATACATCCACTGTGTCTCTGGAACAATCTCCTGTGCTTCCGCGCTGATAAGGAAATCAAGGAACTTCTTTGCGTTCTCTTTGTTCGGCGCATTCTTCATAAGGCCAGCGCCCTCAGTCTGGTATGTATGACCGTCTGTGAACTCAAGAGCCTTGAATTTATCGCCTTCGCCGTAAGCAACATGGTAAGCCGGGCTTGTCGTGTAGCTTATTACGAGAGGAGCCTCACCTTCTGTGAAAAGACCATAGCCTGTGCTCCAACCAGGAGCCATCGTCAGAATATTCGCCTTAAGGCTGCGCCAGTAGTCCGCAACTCCGTCCATTCCGTAAACAGCAAGCGTCCATGCGGCGAAGCCAAGACCAGGCGTACTTGTGCGTGGATCCATCAGGATTATCTTCTTGCGGTAGATATCTTTTGTAAGGTCTGCAAGGCATGTAGGAGCCTCAATTCCGCTCTCTGAATCGAAAATCATAGCGAAACTGCTCCAGTCATATGGAACGAGCAGCCATCCGTCTTCCATAAGAAGTGTCTTGTCAATTACTTTGTCGCCATCAACAGGCTTGTAAGCCTCAAGGATATCGGCAGCCTTTACCTTTGGGTACAAGTTGTTATCAAGACCGATAAGGATATCCGCAACAGGCGCGTCCTTCTCAAGAATCGCGTTTGAAAGAACCTGTACTGCGTCACCAACTGATATCAAATTAACCTTGATACCTGTTTTTTTCTCGAAAGCCTCGCAAAGAGCAGGACCCGCTCCCCATTCAGATGCAAAAGAATCGTGGGCATAAATTACAACTTCGTTTGAAGAAACCTTCTTTGCAGCTTCGCGTGAACCGCCTGCAAAAACAACTGAAATAACTGAAAATAAAAGGAAAATTGTTAAAAGACGTGCTTTCATACTTCCTCCGCCGGCATTATCCGGATCAGGTTAAACCGCCATACGGCAGCTTTTTCGGGTATAATCTCAGAGTACCGCATAAGCGGCACACACCCCGGTATTTCTGTGTGATAGTCAAGGAGTATATGCCTGAAAACCGTTGTAGTCAATACGGAATTTTGGAGTTTTGTGCACAATGGACGAAATATATAGCTATAAATTTGACATATAGCTATTGTTCAATTAGAATAACTCAGAGGAGGTTCATATGTGCAATGCAGTTCCAGTTTTTGAGGCAAAAAACAAATTGCCGTTTTTCATTCACCTTGCCGAAACTGACGGCCCGGTTCCAATCTCTCGCCACAATCAAGAAGTCGCGTACATCGTCTCTAAAGCTGACTATGAAGAGATGATGATTGCCTCCAAACCCCAAAAAAGCATAGTCGAAAAAATGCAGGAAAGACGCAAAAAATACGGTCTTGAAGATGATGATTTCGATTACACCGAGTATTTCGACAGTCTACGAGAAAGAGCATATTTTGGGCGATCTGATTCTGAACACATTTTCGACGATGTGGAGATTTAATGATATGAAACCATACTATCTGTTAGATACAAACATAATTTCTGAACTGATGAAGGCTACCCCGAATAAAAACGTAGTGGAAAAAGCGGCGGAATACGAAAGTTTGTGCGCAATTCCTTCAACCACATGGAATGAACTTTTATTCGGTGTACAAAGAATGGCTGAAGGAAAGAAAAAATCCTTGATTTTTGAGGATTTAATTGATGATATTCAGACAAGTTTTCCGATTATACACTACGACAATCATGCAGCATGGATCCATGCTGATATCCGCGCAAGGCTTGCTGATGAAGGAACTCCTATAGATTTTCAGGACACGCAGATTGCATCAATCGCAATCTCAAACAACATGGTTTTGGTGACGAGAAACACAAAACACTTTGAGCCGATTCAGAAAATCTCTCCGCTCATGATTGAAAACTGGTTCGATTAAAAAAACTGCGCCTAATCCAAACTTTCCCGCTATTTCGCACGAAGCTCTGTGTCATTACCGTGTTTTATAAAGTGAAGAATTCCTGTTTCTTTGGAAAAATCGACTGTTGTAAAAAAGTTGGGGAAAATCGTTTTTCCCTCTAAATCATTCAAATCAATCCATTCAAGATATTCGCCGTTCGGACCGCCAGTCGTCAAATGCCCGGTTTGTATCGCACGAAGTTCATCTGTCATTTTTACAAGGAAATACCCGGATATCTCGTGATAAGGCGTTCCGTCATTCGCTGTAAAGAAGTTTTCATGAAGAGCGCAAAGCCGCTCAACTTCGCACGTAAAACCAGTTTCTTCCTTAAGCTCGCGGAGAACGGCTTCTTCCAGAGTTTCGCCATACTGCACGCGCCCGCCAACGGAATACCACACGTTAGGACGTTCAGCCGGGTTTCTGACCATCAGAATCCGCCCCCGCCCGCCGTTTTCATAATCTTTTATGAGCGCACCAACCCGGAAATTGAATTTTCCTTCATCTGTTTTGAATGTACAGTCCATGACTTATTTTAATAAAACTTTCGTCTATTTGTAAATCTTCACGTTGCTGCGGTCGATCGTCTTTTCGCACGCTTCCCACAAGCCGTTCAGGTATGCGGCTCCAAGCGCGCGGTCGTACAATCCGTAACCGGGCATCGCTTTTTCGCCCCAAATCATGCGGCCGTGGTCAGGACGGATAACGCCGTCAAACCCTGTCTCGTAGAGCGTCCGTACAATCTTGAACATATCGAACGTTCCCGCGCTTGAAAGGTGCGCCGACTCTTGGAAATCCTGAACAGGATCGTCTATCGCGGTGTTGAACTTAAGGTTTCTTACGTGAGCGAAGTGGATTCTTCCGGTCGCGGCTTTAATCATCTCACAAAGGTCGTTCTTGCGGTTCGTGCCATAAGAGCCGGTACAGAACGTTAAACCGTTGTGCGGGTTGTCCACAGCCTTGAGCATGCGGACTACGCTTTCCTTGCACGTAATGATGCGCGGAAGCCCGAAGACAGGCCAAGCCGGATCATCCGGGTGAATCGCCATATCGATGTCGTATTTGTCGCACACCGGCATAATCGCCTTAAGGAAGTAAACAAGGTTTTCAAAAAGCTTTTCGTTGTCGATTTCCTTGTAAAGTGCAAAAAGTTCCTTTACACGGGTCATGCGCTCCGGCTCCCAACCAGGAAGGACGAATCCGTTAGAATCCTTGTCGATGGAACCGAACATCTCTTCTGGCTTTATAGCATCAACAGCTTTTGAGTTGTAAGCAAGAACCGTCGAGCCGTCATCGCACACGCGTGCAAGCTCACTTCTCGTCCAGTCGAAAACCGGCATAAAGTTGTAGCAAACCATGTGGATATCATTTTTGCCAAGAACTTCAAGCGTTTTAATGTAGTTTTCTATGTATTCGTCGCGCCGTCCGCTACCAGTCTTAATATCATCGTGGATGTTTACGCTTTCAATGCCCGAAATCTCAAGCCCGGCTTTCTCGACCTCGGCTTTCAAGGCTTTTATTTTGTCGTCAGCCCAGGCTTCACCCGGCACACTGTCGTATAATGTTGTGATAACCCCTTTTACGCCTGGAATTTGGCGGATTTGGCTCAGTGAAACAGAATCGAATCCCGTACCGAACCATCTGAATGTCATTTTCATTTTTTAAACCTCCAAATGCTGAACGACACAACGATCATTCAGCGCAAGTAAAAAAGGTTACTATATATCTACAAATTACTTCAAAAAGTCTTCCAGAACTTTTGCGACCGCGCCTTTCCCCGCAATAAGCTTACCGAAAAGCATCTCTATTTTTTTCGCAAGTCCTGCAGAATATGGCGAAGAATAAAGATCAACGCCGAAAATAACCGGATTCGACAGAAGCGGCTTCAGCACGCCACTAGCGGACTCTGGCTTTCCAAAAACAACGTCTTTAAGGCTTTCCCTAAGCTCGTTCAGCATTGGGTCTGATGACAGAGCCATTTCTTCGCCATTATCATCTAATGCAAGAAGATACCGCAACCAACCGGCAATCGCGAGCGGAATACCTGTCATAAAATCCATCGATTTTTTGATCTTTATGTACGATTTTATCGTTTCGCCGTAACGTACCGGAATTTTCTGCGATGTGTCCGTGGCAATGCGCTGCGGAGTATCGGGGATATAAGGATTCGGAACTCTTTCTTCAACGACTTCGTTTATAAAATCAAGCGGATTAAGAATACCCGGATTTACAACGACGGGCAAGCCTTCATCATAGCCGATTTTCTTTACGAGCTTTACAAGAAGCGGATTTTTCATCTCCGCAGCGATAGACTTATACCCCAAAAGACAGCCATAAACGGCGAGCGCAGTGTGGAGAGGGTTCAAGCATGTCGTAACTTTCATCTGCTCGGTGCGGTTGACCGTGTCGCGGTCGGTAAGATAAACGCCGCAGTCGGTAAGCTTTTCGAAAGCAGGACGACCGGCAGGGAAAGAGTCTTCTATTACAAGGTACTGTGGTTTTTCCGAGTTAACGAACGGCGCAATATACGTGCCTTTTGAAGTCGTGATAGGCGCCATTCCACCGATTCCGGCTTCTTCAAGCGTTTTCTGAACTTTGGCTGCCGGGCGTGGCGTAATCTTGTCTATCATTGACCACGGGAACGACACTTTTTTCTCGTCATGAAGCCACTCAACAAAGTCTTTTGAAACGAAACCGTTCCTGCACCACGCTTCCGCAACGGCGTACACTGAGCTGCTGAGCTTTTCACCGTTGTGTGAGCAGTTGTCCATGCTTACGAACGCAATTGGGGCTGCGCCGTTGCAAAAACGCTCGTATGCAAGGGCTGTCACAACGCTCATAGCATGTACCGGATGCGCGGGGCCTGCCTGCATATCCGCCGAGGCGGTTTTATTGATGCTGCCGTCGATGTTCGTTATTGAATAGCCTTTTTCTGTAATCGTGAAACTCACCATTTTAAGTGACGGCGAGCGGAATACTGTTTTCATTCGTTCCCATGCGGCCGCATCGGATGAGTTGGCGTGAACCGCCTCGGCGACTGACGCTACAATCTCTTTTTCAAGCGTACCGTCCGCTTTCATAAGCACAAGAAGCGACAAATCGTCGTGGGGAGCGTATATTTTATCTATTATTTCGTAATCAAATGTGTCAGACGCAATGATACCTGTCTTTGCAAACCCCGCATTAAGGAGCCTCTGCTGAAGAACGGCGATGAAACCGCGGAAAATATTGCCCGCGCCAAAGTGAAGCCATTCCGGAGCTGCCTGCGTCGCTTTGCGCATATCATCAATATTGAATTCAGGAAGCGAAACTTCGGCATTTTTCCATGCGTCAGATGTAAGAGATTTTCTGTTCAATTCTAACATACTAGTATGTTATTACAATGACAAGCAGATGTCAAGCGTGAAATACACGCAAAAAAAACTTGCCGATTTTGCGAAAAATCATTAAATTTACAACAATTAGATGTATTCAACATCACACAACCTAACATATTCTGTTCATACTTGTTCTGAACAGTTGAAAAGGAGATACAGAGAAAATGGCTAAGCAGCTCGTTTTTAATGAAGACGCACGCAAAAAATTGCTTTCTGGCGTTGAACAGATTTCACAGGCAGTTAAAGTAACACTCGGTCCTAAAGGCCGCCTTGTT
>JAFZVC010000079.1 GCA_017618015.1 Spirochaetaceae bacterium | reverse complement strand
TCCACGGAAATATCAAAAAAATCCGCCATCTGGACGATCAGCTCCAGCTCTGGGATCGAAAGCTTTGCCTCCCACTTATATACCGCGCCTGCCGTCACTCCCAGTGCCTTTGCAAGTTGTTCCTGAGTCAGCGATCGTTCTTTTCGGAAGGTGCGTATGTTATCTGCCAGCATAATCTTCATATGCTCACCTCCATTGTGTTTCTGTAGAATATTATACTGCATCAAAACCGGAAAATCAACAGACTGATCATATTATTCGTATATAATTTTTTATACCAGTAGTAAGACTTTCTGCTTTTCGCTTGAAAGAAATCAATAAATGCAAACTGTATTTGCAAGAAGAAAAATGCGATCCATTTCAAACAACACCAACCTCGAAAAACAGCGCTTTTTCGATCAGCGATCCAATTTGAAGCAATACCACAAAACGGGAAAATAAATCTATGGCAACACCGCGTAATTAGCCAATAATCCGGCCATGCAGTCATATTGCCAAATTTTCGAGTTATAGTCGTGCTTTTTTGTTCAGCAGCGCGTGTTTTTCTACCTCATATCCCGATCAGGATATGAGGTATCAGACAGCCGCGTAACCGCGCCTGTCCGCAAGTATGATGTTCGCAAGAGCAAACATCATATTCAGTTTTGCCTCCTGTTTTCGTCGCCCCCGGTATCGGGTCTTGCGAAAACCGAGCTGCCCTTTTACGACAGCAAACACATGTTCCACCTTGGAACGCACTGATGATTTCTCATGTTCACGTCTCTTGATCTGAGCCTGTGAACGAACGGATCTGTTTTTTGACTGCGAAGGGCGTTTGTTTATCCTGTAGTTTATCTTTTTGCCGTTTTTGTTCTTCTTTACCGAATCGTCTCTTTTATCCGCACCAAGATATCCCGAATCCCCGTAAACAACTTCTTCATCTCCGGTCAGCAGCTCCGGAACCATGCTGACGTCGTGAACGTTCGCCGACGTTACCTCAACACTGTGCACTATCCCGGAATCCTTGTCAACACCCACATGTGCCTTGTATCCGAAGTGCCAGGTGTTTCCTTTCTTGGTGGAATGTGCGTCGGGATCGCGGGTTTTATCCTTGTTTTTGGTGGATGACGGTGCTTCGATAAAGGTCGAATCTACGATCGTTCCTTTTTTCAGAATGAGTCCCTTGCGTGAAAGAGCGTCAACAATGTAACCGAAAAAGCGTTCCTGTATTCCGTTCTCGATAAGAAGATTACGGAATCTGCCGATGGTGTCGCCGTCCGGGATCTGATTGCTCGATTCAACTTCACAGAACACTGAAAAGGCCCGGCTGTCGATTATCTCGTTACGGGTTGCTGCGTCCGACAGATTGTACAGATTCTGAAGGATATAGATTCTGATCATCAGCGAAAGATCGTACGGCTTATTCCCGCGCTCTCCTTTATAGTAGCACGGCCTTACAAGCTCTTCGAATTTATCCCACGGAATGATCTTGTTGATCTTTTCGAGAAACTCTTTTTTGTTCGTTTTTACGTCCTTCAATTCATCATTTACGAAGGAAATGCTCAATTGTTTGTTCATATTTCTATTATATCACAAACATATTGCGATACTGTTACAAACCACTCTATGAGCTAAAAAGATTTGTGCGGTATTGCC
>JAFZVC010000078.1 GCA_017618015.1 Spirochaetaceae bacterium | reverse complement strand
TGTGTCGCTTGTCGGCTACGGTGCGGTCACCATCCCTTCTAACCTTAAGATTTTTGATGGTGTAACATATACGCTTCATGCGAAAGCCGTAGTAAACGGCGTTGCCTATGACGAAGATTTTGCGCTCATCGGAAACTCGGATACGCTTTCGGCTCAGGGCTTTGTTGCCGTAACTGGCGCAACGGTGAGCGGAGCAGTCGGTTCAGGCAATACGGCTTCGAAAGTATTCATTGACGGACGCACGGTGACAATCCCGAATCTGCTGGTCTGTGACCATGAAGTTACACAAGCGGAGTATGCGGCTGTCATGGGAGAAAATCCGAGCTTGCTTGATGGTTCAAGTCAACTACAACCAGCAGAAAACGAAAAACAGAAAAACCGCCCTGTGGAAAGAGTTTCCTGGTTCAAAGCAATCGCCTATTGTAACAAGAGAAGTTCTGCTGATGGTCTTACGCCATGCTATACGATAAATAATTCAACGGATCCTGATGATTGGGGCAGTGTTGCTAATTCTATCGATTCTTTGAATGCTGCTGTTGTATGTGATTTTAATGCGGACGGCTACCGTTTGCCGACAGAAGCAGAATGGGAGTATATAGCTCGTGGCGGTAATGGTCTGACAGGTACGCAATACATATATAGCGGAAACAACACAGCAAGCGCCGTGGCATGGTCCAGTACCGATAATAGAAGCGATGGTATGTCGCATGAGATTAAGAAAAAATCCCCGAATGATCTTGGAATATATGATATGAGCGGAAACGTCTGGGAATGGTGTTGGGATAGAGCAGTACCGGGAGAAAATGACATACCTGCTGATATCACAACAGATACCCCGTATACTGGTTCTGAGACAGGAAATTATCGTGTCTGTCGTGGTGGTTCATATTACAGGGAAGATGCTCGTTGTGCATTGACTTACCGGGATTCTGGTGGCCCACTTTCGTCGGGTTACAGAGCAGGTGGTTTCCGCGTAGTTCGTACAAATAAAACCCCGACGACCCTTCCAGCCAACACAAACGGAACGGCTGGCACGAACGCAACGTATATGTACTTTGGCGAATGGCCGCAGACTATAAAAGCAGACGGTGTGACGGTAGATGACACAGTTTCCAAAGAAATGGGAATGTTCACCTACTACTTAGGAAGTGACGGCGCATGGTACGTGAAACAGGCAGAAAAAGCATATGGGACTGGCTATACATACAGCAATGAAACGTCTGTTGCGCAGGGCGGAACAAGCTACCAATACTTCAAGGTTGAGCCGATAATGTGGCGTGTAGTAACGACAAACTACAACGGAACGGGAAAGAAGCTCCTGCTCGCGGAAAATATCCTTACAAACGGTAAATATAACGAGAACGAAACCCGGACGATTGACGGGTTAACAGTTTACCAGCATAACTGGAAATACAGCCGTATCCGCGCATACTTGAACGGAACTAGCTATAATCTTTCTGGTACACAGAACAATGAGTTTGTAGGAAAAGGATTCTTGCAGACGGCTTTCACGAGTTCGCTGCAAAGCAAGATTGTAACGTCTTTGCTCGACAACAGCCTAGCTAGTACAGGAAATGATGAAACACCTGAAGCATATATATGTGAAAACACATACGATAACGTTTTCTTTTTGAGTGTTACAGAGTGCGGTAATGAAGCTGGTTTTGACAACCCCACCAGAATTCGAACAATGACTGACTTTGCAAAGGCGACTGGGGCTTGGGGTGATTGGTGGTTGCGTTCTCCTCATAAAGGATCTACTAGCAACCCCTGCGTTATAACCGATGAAGGTATATATTCTTGTTACAACTCCCGTTACGACTATCACGGTATTGTTCCAGCCATCTGCATCGACAACTAGCGCAAGGGCAAGACTGTAGTTTAAAAAGCTTTCATTGTGGATTTTTTCAACTGGTTGTGATAAGTTATAGTAAACGGAGGCTGATATGATTTATCCGTATATGACATTATCTGATGAAACTGAAATAACTCATTCTGAAATCCTCACTAATAATGGCAAGGAACAGGTAAAGGTTTATATAGAAACTCCTGTCGAGGGCGGTTTTAAGGATGCCACCTGTATCCTTCCTGATTATAAGTGGGAAAACCACGGATATTCAGAAGAAGAAATGAAATATTACAAAGATTTCGTTGAAAAAGCAGCTCATCTATTTTTTAAATTCGCCAGAGGCGGAGGATTTGAGAATGCCGCAAATTTTTAGCATCGGCTCATATTTGGTATTCTTCTGGTCTAACGAGGGAGAACCTTTAGAACCAGTCCACGTTCATATAGCAAAAACAAAACCTGAAAAAAACGCAACGAAAATCTGGATAACAAAATCTCTTCACTGTGTTGTATGTAATAACAACTCAAAAATTCCTTCACATATTCTGAACAATATTCTGGAAATCATTGAAAACAGAGCTTTTGAAATTGTTGACAAATGGCGAGAGCGCTTTGGTGTGGTAAGTTTCTATTGTTGATTTTTTATGGGTACTTGGTGGTTGCGTACTCCTCATAATGGTTCTAATAGCAACCCCTACGTTATAACCGATGAAGGTAAATATTCTTGTTTCAACTCCCGTTTCGGCTATCACGGTATTGTTCCAGCTTTGTGCCTCGAATAGCCGCAGGCGTACGTGCCTCGCTAGAAGCTTCGCTCCGAATAGACCTGCCGTATTCGTTTTCCTTATTCCATCTGTGGAAGAGAAAAAAGTGCTTGCTTTTTTGGTGAAAGTGAGTTACTTTAAAGAAGAAAGGCATTCGCAATCTAGCGTCTTGCCTCCAGCGTTGTTTGTCTAGTTTCCTAGACAACGCCCGCCAGTGGTCGGAACACTTGGCGGGCTATTTTTTATTCGTCACTTTCTTTCCTATTTGGGAAGAGGTGCAGAATGATAGTAATGATTATCTGAACTGCTGAAAACAGCAAGTCCAAAAGCTCATACATACTCATAGCAGCCTCCAAAATTAAGTAATCTATCCTTTAGGATAGTCGAATTTCGGAGACAAGACCGCCAACGATTACGAATGCCATGTATAGTATACAATAATTTAGTGTATTTGTGAAGTCATGCGTGGTGTACCGTGTCATTCGCACAAAACAGCGATAGTTCTGGGCGTTGCGGGCAAAACTGAAGTCTGCTCAGCCCGCATGAGGGGGTGACGGACAAGACCGGAACGAGCCGGATGGACGCTTTGCGGGCTCAGGCGAGTGAGGACTTGGGAGTCAGGGGGAATCGCGCAACGAGCACGAAGTGCGAAGTTTCCAGCGTGCTTCCCCCTTCCTTATGGTTCGTCTTTTTCTCTGCGTTAGAAATCGCCAAGTTTTTCGAAAAGCTCATTAAACTGCGATTTTTAAAGACTTAATTCCGCCTACTTGCTATGAATCGCCCTGTGCGGTAAAATATAATGCACTTTCTGTAAAAAAGGGGTATCCGTGTTTCTTAAAAGTCTGGACATATTCGGATTCAAATCATTCGCAGACCGTACTCACATAGAATTCGCCGACGGTATTACTGCGCTTCTGGGACCAAACGGTTGCGGCAAGAGCAATGTCGTCGATGCCGTAAAATGGGTTCTTGGAGAGCAGGGCGCGAAGAACATGCGTGCGGAAAAGATGGAAGACGTCATCTTCAACGGCACGATGACACGGAAGCCTTTGAACGTAGCGGAAGTTACGCTCACAATATCGAACGAGCAGGGACTTCTTCCTCTCGATTTAAGCGAAATTACAATAAAACGAAGGCTGTTCAGATCCGGCGAGGCGGAATACTGGATTAACGGCACTCAGGCAAAGCTTAAGGACGTTAGGGAGCTTTTCTGGGACACAGGTGTCGGCAAAGCGGCGTACTCCGTCATGGAGCAGGGCAAAATCGACCAGATTCTTTCCAGCAAGCCGGAAGACCGCCGCTATATCTTCGAGGAAGCAGCGGGTATTACGCGTTTTAAGGTGCGCCGTGCGGAAGCAGAGCGCAAGCTTGAGCGCACACAGGAAAACATGCGCCAGGTAGAAGGCATACTTGGCGAAGTTAAGCGTTCCTACGATGCCCTTAAAGTACAGGCGGAGCAGACAATTCATTACCGCGAGCTTAAAGACAAAATTTTCAATCTTGAGCTAGATATTCAGCTTTTGCGCCTTAAAAACTTTGTACAGAACAAAAACAACAGAACATACGACATCCAAAAAGCAGAAAAAGAACGTGCTGCTGTAAAAGCAGAGATAGATGAAATAAACAGCCAGCTTGAGCAGCATCTTGATGAAGTTAACGATATGCAGGAAAAAATCGTTAACATCCAAAAAGAAGTATACGGTCTTGCTGTTGAAAAGAACGGAAAAGAAAGCCAGGTTAAGCTTTTGAACGAGCGTGAGAGCGAAGTCAAGCAAAAACTGAACCAGCTTGAAGGACGCAAGGCAGCGGTAGAGGAGCGCATCGAGACGCTGAAAGACGATGCCGACAGCCAGGAAGCGTCTTTGCATGACTTGAACAAGCGTCTTTCAGAAATAGCACGTAATATCGCTTCGTTTGAAGATAACATAAAAATAGCGAGCGAGCGCATAAGCGACAACGACAAGCAGAGCGCGGAATACGAGAGCCAGATTTCTGATCTTGATGTTGAGCGTGGAAAGCTTAAATCGGAACTGGAAGAAATAACGGACGATATCGTCACGCAGCTTGATTCACGCCTCCGTGACGCTGGATATTCTTCAGCGGCTCGTCAAAAAGCGCAGGAAAACGTAGAGTTCGTCATCGGGCAGATCCGTGTTCTTGTTTCCGGACGCAAAGGCATTTTCGAAGACTTTTCAAAGCTTCACGATCCTGTAGAAAGCGATGTCCAGAAATTCGGAGCAAACGCCGTTTCTTCATTCGCAGAGTTGGAAAAGCTCGTTCAGGAGCTTGAAGGTGTTTTCAAAAGCTATGCGGCAACTACTCCGCAGTTTATAGACGATTTTCTTTCACCAGAAGGAATTATCACGAAAAAACGCGGCATAGACAGAAAAATCGATGAAAACCGCGCGTTCGTCCAGGAAAAACGCGATAAGATTCTTTCGCTCAAAAGCGACAATTCCGACCTCGTTAAGAAGATTGATGAATACCGCACGACTTTGGAAGACATGCGCATAAATCAGGCGCAGATGAAAACACAGGTCGCCGCTTCCGAAGAGAATATGCGCCTTTTGCGCCGCGAGCTTTCAGGACAGGAATCCGCGCTCCATGACCTTGAGAACGAAATATACGACGAGACTCGCCGCCAGGAAGAACTTAAGGAGCAGATTCTTGAGCTTGAAGGCGAACTTGCAAGCATTGAACGAAAGGGAACAAAGCTTACCGAAGAGATGACGAAACTTGAGTCGACTGTCCGGGAGCGCAATTCCGATGTCGTTGAAAAACAAGAGGCGTTGCAGGCAAAAAAAGATGCTATGGCGACGTTCCAGGCACAGATAGAAAAATATAACCTTGAGCTTGCAACGGCAGAAACGGAAATCCGTGCCACAAAAGAAAACTTCCGCGAAACGCATTCGCGTGACCTCATGGAGTTTGAGGACCGCATGGAAGCCATAACTGCCGCTCCCGGAACGCTCCGTTACCAGCTTTCGTCAGCGAAGCAAGCTATGAGCGAAGTCGGCTCCGTAAACCTTATGGCTCCTGAAGAGTTCGCCGAAGCTAAAGAGCGTTACGACTTCCTTTCTACACAGCTTTCCGACTTGCAGAAAGCATGCGATGACCTTGTCCGCATAACGGAAGAAATCCGTGCGGAATCAACGGAGCAGTTCCTAGCCACATATAACAAGATAAAGAAAAACTTCCACAATATGTTCAGGCGGCTTTTCGGTGGCGGACGCGCAGAGCTCCGTCTTGTAGATCCGCAGAACGTTCTGGAATCTGGTATAGAAATATTCGCGCAGCCACCCGGAAAAAAACTTGAGAATATCGCACTTCTTTCCGGTGGTGAAAAGACAATGACGGCTGTTTCGCTTCTTTTTGCGACGTATATGGTGCGCCCGTCGCCGTTCTGCCTTCTTGACGAGATAGATGCCGCGCTCGATGAGCAGAACGTACTGCGCTTTGTCCAGACTCTCCGCGAGTTCGGTAACGTAAGCCAGTACATCGTAATTACGCACAACAAAAAGACTGTTGCCGGCGCGGGTACAATGCTCGGTGTCACTATGGAGGAATCCGGCGTCAGTAAAGTCATTACGATTAAGCTTGAAGAAAACGGAAAGATTATTCTTCCGGAGCCGGAGCCGTTCGAAGAAGAGGACGTTCCGCCGGAGTCCGATGTTTATATTCCGCCGCATCCGCCCAAAAGGACTGGTGCGAACCTTACTCGCGGCCTTATCGTCGAGACGGCGCAGAAAATCGAGCCTGTTGATGAGGCGCGTTTGGGCGCGGCTAGTGCGGACGCCGCATCTGCTGACGCGCAGGAGTAGGAGAGGGCATCATACACGATGAATGAGAAGATAAAAGTCTTTTTAGACAAGATAAAAGGGCTTTATGACAAATGTATTTCTTTTCTCGTGGAGCAGTGGGAAACAAACAGAACGATTGTTCTGGCTTCCGCCGCGTTATTAATTTGTATCCCTTTGATATTGATAGTTGTTATAGGATTAGGCGGATCTAAAAATGATGCGCCTGTGTCCGGTTCTGCTTCGGAAATAGAAGAATATATTTATTTGCCGGCAGAGCCAGAAATGGGAAATGATTTTATTCTTTCAAGAAACAAACAATCTGAATGGAGCGAGGAAGAGGCAAACCGTTGGTTTGTTGAGCCAGATGAAAAAATGATGAATGATGTTCGCTCTGTTAATGATAGAATGATTAATGAATTACTGGAGGCTGTACCGTGATGAAGCATCTGAAGAAGATAGTGACAATAATCGGCATACTTTGCCTGACAAATACATTAAATGCAGCTGATGATTTTTTTGAATTTGTTGTAGTTGATGAACCAGAAGAAATTCTTATTGAAGAATCAGCTGAAGAAGTTATATCCGATACAACTGCGGTAACAGAAGCCGACGAAGCGGCGGAAGAAGATACGGAAACTGGCATGAGTGCCGTTGTTCCGATGGTTTCTGGAAAAGCAGTCACGGCAGAAAGCGCGACAGCTCCAGAGACAGCAGGAAGTGTAAGTGCCGCGACGGCTCCTGCAACTCCTGCGGCGAGTTTTGCCCCAGCGGCGACATCTGCCAACACTGCGTCATCTGCCGCATCTACGACAACTTCGACCAGCGCGGGCAATACCAGAAACGCAAGCACAAGTTCTACAAGCAACGTTTCTGCAGAAGCTAACGTAGAAAATGCCGGAGAAATGGAATCAACTGTTTACGAGCCGGAAGCCGAAGCCGAAGATGATGAAATTGAAGAAACTCCAGTTGACGAGAAAGCTCCGTCACGGTCGGTCACAATAAAGAAACGCCAATACCTTGACGTAACGTATCCGGGCGAAGGCTGGCTTTTCATGGGCGATGAATATAACTCAAAGGCTCTTTCGTTCAAAGGTCGCGAACAAAAAGGAAACTCCACACTTATGAAGTTCTATTCCGACCGTGCCGGAGAAGCTTTGCTCCACTTCTGCAAGCAGGATATCCTTACAGACACATACATACACGACTATCTGCTCGTAACAGTCGATAAAACAACAGGCAACAGACAGCATATAGAAGCTCCTGAGTACATCCCGGCTCCGGCAGTCAACAAAGACGCCGACATCGCTGATATTGGCGAAGAGCAGCTCGAAGAAGAGACAGAGGAAACTGAAGTATCTGAAGTTGCGGAAGTTTCTGAGCAGGAAGAAAACGAAGACGAGGAATCTGAAAGCGAAATCAACTCCATTGGCGGCATCTCGCTTGCGGATGAACCGGATGTCGTATTCTCGTTCGGTGACGGAATAGACTTCTCTGACGGCGGCGACGATGACTATTACCAGCAGCTTATAGACGAAGCAAACGACGCTTTCTTTGCCGGAAGAGGGCAGGAAGCCGTCGAGAAAGCACAGATCGTAATTGATGACGGCAGTTACTTCTCTGACGAAGCCTTGTACATACAGGCTCAAGTATACGAGACAGACCAGGCTTTGCTCGATGTTAACAAAGCCTATGGCTTATATAAGACGATTGTAGATTATTACCCCGAAAGCTCTTTGTGGTCAAAAGCCTCGAAGCGCGTAACGTATCTTGAGCGGTACTATTATTCAATAAGATAAATCACAATTATTAACGCGGTTTATTGCGCGGGGTATAAAAAAACAGCTTCCAAAACTGGAAGCTGTTTTTTTAGCAACATATTGTACAGAAAGACTATTCTCCGTCTATCGTAACTCCGTGACGTTTCTGCTGGTAGCGTTTAAGCATCGCAACACCGTTCCTCTTATCGTTGTATACGAATCCGCCGTTCCAGTATTCAAGTGCGGCAAAAAGAGCGTTTCCGCCGTCGTGATCATCACTTTTATTTGTACGGAAAGAAACGAAATCAGCAAGCTGCTCAAAATTGCCTGTGTGAAGGCATTCAAGTCTCTTTCTGTTAAATTCATTCCATTTTTCAAGGTCTTTGAAACCTTCGCCCTCATCTTCTACGATAAGGTGTGCGTGTGTCGGGCTGAAAGAATACCATACACGGACTTTCTTGTTTGTATCGCATTCATTTCCGTGTTTTACAGCATTTTTAATTACTTCACTAATCTGCTGCTCAAGAAGGTTTATCTCTTTGATTTCCAATGGTGCAGACTGAACAATAAGAAGTGTGAAATATCTTATCTGACGGAAGTCTGAAGGAAATTCCTTAAAAAGCATGCTTGTCTTATCGAAAAGCGGGTCGCTACCGTCAGACCGTAACTCTTTGATCTCGTCCATAAAAAAACTTTCCTTTATAAATGATATTCGGCTGTGCCTGTGCTTGTTCTAAAGCTTTGATTCACACTCTCAGTTTGCAATTTTCATCAACGCTTCTTCAACGCTGTTAGCAATAGGGAAGTAACCCATAAGCTTTGTAAGCTCGATAACTTTCTTAACAGAACCGTGAATGTTCGCTATAGAAAGCTTAAGGTTCATCTTCTTTATTGTGGAACAGATATATATAAGCGCACCGATTCCCGATGAGTCGATATAATCTACCTGCTCAAGGTTAATTATGAAACTGCGGACGTTCTTCTCGAGCATTTTCATAACTAATTCTTTCAGTTTATATGAATTATACAAATCCATTTCACCGTTAACATCGATGATATAGATATCTCCGTTTTTACGGATTTTAAGTTCCATATAAATCTCCTTATATAACCTTAATTATCAGCAGAGTCTGATCATCATGCTGCCGGGTCGAGCCCGTAAAGTTCTTTATATCAGCCTTGACAAGGCTTGCTATTTCCTTACTTGACAGTTTACTGTTACTCTTGATTGTGTCAATCAGTTTATCTGCTGAATACTGATTTCCTGTACTGTTTACAGCTTCTACAATACCGTCGGTGTACATAGCGATAATATCACCAGAATGTACCTCCATCTCATTATCGGTATATTCTGTCATTTTCTCTACTCCAATAGGGTCTACTGAAGTGGAAATTTTTGATATATCTTCCGTCTGCGCATTGTAATACAGGATAGGCGTGCTTCCTGCCGTCGCGAACTGGATTTTGTTCGTCGTCGTGTCATAGTTTATAAGCGCAAGGCTGGCAAAGTGGTCAATGTTGTTTTCTACAGAAATGCCTCTGTTCGCCCACGAAAGGATTGTCGCTGCCGACTGCGTTGTGTTGACGATAAGCCTGAGTATCGCGCGGATCATAATCATAATCATGAGCGAGTTCATTCCTTTTCCGGCGACATCCGAAATAAGGAAAGAAACTCTGTCTTTGCGCGACGGCAGGACATCGTAGTAGTCGCCGCAAACACCTTCTGAAGTGTTCGTGAACGCACCGAGCGAAAGACCAGGAATCTGCGGAAGCTGCTTTGGAATAAGCGTCTGCTGCAGCTTGCCCGAAATCTCGGCTTCGCGTGTCATTTCTGAGTGTTCTTTTATCTCCTGGAAAGAGAATACATTCTTAATTGAAGCGCAGGCATAGTCTGTAAGGATCTGTGCGCTGCGGAATTCTTTTTCTGTGAATACCTGTGAACCGTAACGGCGGGCAAGCGCGACAACACCGATTACGTTGTCCTGGAGCGTCATCGGAACGATGATGTAGCTTCCGCATTTAAGGAATTCTTCTGGCTCGTTCTGGTAGATACGCGGGTCTGCAGCCGGCTCTGTAATAAGTTCAGGTTTACCTGCCGTCGCGACTGCGCCGAATATGTTCTCGTTGAGTGCGAACTGGGCAAAACGGAAAGAAGTTTCAACACGAACGACTTTGTGCGGAAGGTCTTCAGGAAGCTTGTATGGCGGCGGGAAGTCGCCGGAGTAAGCCTTTACGCTTATAACGTCCTCAAAGTCATCGATAAGAAGAATAGCACCGCCGTCCGCCTTTGTTTCGTGGATAAGGTTGGTGTTGATGAAATCGAGAAGCTGTGTAAGTCCGTTTTCTTCCGGGAACGATTCGCCAGCGCGTAATACGAAGTTTTTGCCGGCTGTAAGAAGTGACATGTTGCTCTCGAAAAAAGCCTGCTCTGCTTTTTTCTCCTGTTCTTCACGGTCTGGTACGTCCGGTGCATTAAGTACGTCAATACCCTGGTCTTTGTCTGTACTTGGGTTCTTGAGGTTTCTGAAAAAGGGAATAACGAGAATTGATGCAATTGCCGTAACAATCGCAAGAATAGAAATATCAGGTTTTATAACAGTTATAATAATTCCGACAACAAGGACGATAGGTACAGCCATCATTGATTTTGGCACAGTATCGCTCTTTTTATTGTTTACAGACAGAATTAATAAAAAAAGATAAAAAGATGCTATAAACGTTATTACTAATGGTATTAACGTGATGCTTTCACTGAACACGGAATACTCCCTTTTAACATATAATCATTTGATAAATCTAATAAATAGTAACATCGGAAAGAGCTGTAGTCAAGTTTTTTCTTTATCTGCGCTTGAATATCGTGGAAATGAAATAAGCCAGCTGTTTGAAAAATCCCCTTCCGAATTTCGTGCTGAATTCGTTCGCCGCATCGTCAATCGTAACTGCATCTCCGAATTTCTTTTTGAGGTCGTCCCAGTATTTGATTATCCATACGTAAAGGTCTGCAGCCGTTCTGCCCCTGAAACGCCACAGAATCTTTCGTTTCTTTATGGCTGTTACAATCGGCAGATATAAGTTGTTGTACCATGAAAGAATAGCTTCTTCCATCGGGATCTCTTCTTCCTTGTCCTGGTTTATGTAGTATTTGTGAATCAGGATGTGCTGATAAAGCACGTCGTACTGACCGGGCGTTGAAAAATCGATGTTCCAGCAGTCCGTGATGTCGCCAAACGATGTTTCGGAGTAGAAAACGCGTTTTTCGTACTGGATGACCTGTTTCAGGATGCGTTTTTCAGACCAGCCCGGCTTAAGCTTAATCTCGCTCTTAAGGCTTATGACTTCCGCGTCTATGTTCTCTATTCCCTGTGCTTTAGCTACTGAAACGCGGTGGTTTCCGTCGCGTACGAAGTAAAGCCCGCCTATCTCATAAAGCACAATCGGCGGAAGAATAACATCGGTAAGGTGCGCTCTGTCTATGCTTTCCCATCGGCTTCTTAGGTGCATGCTTTTTGGGAAAAAATGATTGTCAAAGTCGTGGTATCGTCCTTCGCTGCCAACAATAAGTGATATTGGGACGACCTGCATTCCCATGTATACTTCGCTTTTTGGCTTAAGTATGTCTTTGACTTGTGAGAACGAAAGGAGCTTTGACTCCTCTGGATTAAGAAAATGCTGAAGCTCGTTGAACAGCGCTTTGTTGCGTGCTTTAAGAAAATCGTTTTCGCTCTGGGAAATTATCGCCGGATTCATTGTTTTGTCCTTTCTTGTTTTGTTTCTTTTGTTATGGGGTCTGGAATTTCCAGTATGTAATGACTGAAAGCGTTGATTATCACCGTCGATTCAAACGGAGTTACTCTTGCATCGTGGTAGTCGTATAGATGTATGTGGCCGTGAATCATGTATTTGGGTCTGAACTTTTTCAGGAACCACAAATAGCACTTGAAACCTCTGTGGCACGGGTCCTGCTTGTCGTGAATGCCTAGCGGGGGCGCATGTGTCAAAAAGATGTCAAGATAGCGGCCGTATCGTATTTTGTTGAGCAATAGGGCTGGAACCATTTTTAGAAGGCTTATGAACATCTGCCTTTCGGTGTACTGGCACTGTCCCTTATTGTAGCGTATGGAACCCGAAACCCCAGCCAAAAGCAGATTCTGCTCCCTGATCGTTTTGAAGCCTGCATAAACGGCTCCGTGCGAATGATTCAGGTCGTATATGTCTTTTTTTATGTAGCCGCCGTTCTCTGCGGTCTTGTGGTAGTACGGAAAGTCGTTGAGGTTATGGTTCCCGAAGATGAAGTACGTAGGCTTGTTGAGCGTGGTGACTACAAAATCGATGTAGTCCGTGGCAAGATCGCCCGCACAAAGAACGATATCAATGTCGGCAAAGCGTTCTTTTGCCGCGCTGCTGTATACAAGCGGGTCAATCTGGTCGGAAATGCAGAGTATCTTCATGGCAGGGCTTCTCGCAGGCTGCTACAAAGAGGCTTTGTCGAAAAGGTTCTGAAGCCTCTGCTTGTCGATAAGCTCCAAAGGCCGGTTCTCCGAGAATTCGACGGCGGAGCGGGTGAAGCCTGCGCTCGTGCAGACAATTCCTTTAAGGAAGTTCTTTGATTTTATCGTTTCATGCAGCCTGCGCAAAACTGTGTCCTCAATAAGATCAGGTTCCCTGTAGAAAACGATAAGGAAAAGCTGCTGGCGTGTGTTCATCCAGTTTTCTGTTTTTGACTCAGTTGCCGATACGATGCAGCCATATTTTTTCGGCTCTACCGTCTTTGCGGAAAGCTTAAGGCCGTTCGTTACAATACGCTTGCAGATGGCGCAGAAGTTTTCGGAGTTACACGTAAGGTACTCTTTCATGTTGTCATTAGCTTCTATGTCGCCGTACTGTGTAAGTTTTGCAGGAACATCCTTAAAGTTGTGGCTTTTCGCGTTTATGGCGTTCCACTGAACAATCGCCTGTTCTATCTGGCGTGTTTTTTCGTAGCAGGATGCAAGGAAATAGCGCGCATAAAGCGTTTCTTGCGAAGCGTCGTTCTGCGAGGCTTTTACAGCCCTGTCGAACTCTACGATTGCTTTTTCTGTATTGTCGGCGGCGGCGTAGCACGAACCTCTTTCCAAAAGCGATTTCTGCTTGAATTCTGGATCGCGAAGGGCTTTTCCAAAAGCTTCTACTGCCGCGGCATAGTCTTTGTTTTCCTTAAGGATTTTTCCCAGGTAATAATACGATGAGAAAGTATCCGGGCTGAGCTGAATGGCGATATCTATCTCTTTTTTAGCCTCGTTGAACTGCTTCGTCTTGTAAAGCACAAGTCCTAAAGACGCGTGCGCCTTGACGTGACGTTTGTTCAGCTGTAACGCCTGGTGGTAAAATCCGAGCGCGTTATCTGTCTTTCCTTTCTGCTCAAAAAGTTTTCCCGCGCGGTAAAAGTTTTCTGCGTTGTTTGGATCAAGTTTTGTAAGAAGAAGATATTCTTTAAGAGCTTCTTCGTTCTGGTTGAATTTTTCGTAAAGTTCGGCAATCTGCTTTCTGAATGATTTTTCTGAAAGTCCTTTTTCAAAAATTGCATTCTGATTAACAAACTTCATCTCCATAAGGGCAAGCTCAGGCTTCCCGTCGTTGATATATGCCTGACCGAGCCAGTAGTGAGCGAAAACATCCCTAGGATCCTTTGCGATAAGGTTTTTAGCAAGTTTTATGGCAGCCTGATACTTTCCTTGTTTTACGAGTTTTTGTATACCTTCAACTTTTTTTGGAGCAAGTATTGATTTTAAAATAGTATAGACTAAAAAAGCGATACCTGTACCTAAAACTGCAATAAGAATTATCTGAATAGAATCCATTTGAACTCCGATAAAGATAAAAGAGTAACTTTCTTTAGAGTAACTTTTTTATTGGAATATGTCAAATCGAATATGCCATATGACGGAGGTCGGAAACATTGAAGTCATGTAGAAAAACAATAAAGTGCCTTTTGTTGCTTGCGTGCCTAGCCTGCACACCGCTTTTTGCCGGTAACTACGATAAGGGAGTTTCTTTGTTCAGCGAGAACAAGCCCGCAGAGGCTATAATATATTTGCAGCAGGCAATTTTGGAAAATGGCGTGAATCCTGATGTATACAATTATCTGGGGCTTGCTTATTACCAGACAGGTCAGTTCCAGAAATCGCTCGAAGTTTTCCAGCTAGGAACTGGCGTAAGCGGAACTGACAAGCGCCGGCTTTACTACAATGCTGGAAATTCAGCCTTCGCGCTCGGTTATTACGACAGGGCAGAGGAAATGTATTCCTACGCGCTTGCGGCTAATCCGTCGTTTTCGTCCGCACTTTTGAACAGGGCGAACGCGCGCATGAAAGAACAGGATTACGAAGGCGCGATTATTGACTACACGCAGTATATTGAGCTTGAGCCAGAATCGTCTCAGGCAGAGTCTATAAGAAGGCTCATTTCGCTTCTTTCTACTGAAATAGTAAGCAAAAAGCAGGAAGAAGAGCGGCTTGCCATAGAGAACGAGCGTATTATGCAGGAACAGGAACGCGTCGCAGAGGAACGCAGGAAGCTTGAAGAAGAGCGGATTGCGCAGGAAGAGGAAGCGGCGCGGAGAGAAGCTGAAAGACAGGCGGAGGAAGCGGAGCGTAGAAGAAAACTTTTGCAGCAAGTTGCCGATACGCTTAAGACTAGTGATGCAGAAACAGTTTCTGTCAGTACACAAGGCTTGATTGAATACGAAGAGGAAGCAGAACTTGACTAAGAAGCAGAAAATAATTTTAGGTTCAGTAATAGGTTTGTTAGCGGTAGGATGTATTGGTTCTATTGGTGCGCTGATTGGCGGTGCCGTGGGTAACCGCGGCGGCGGCTCCGGTTCAGGTTATGGCGGCGGTTCGTATGGCGCGGGTAACGGCGTTTACGGTGAAGGCGGTCAGAACGGGAACGCGACAGAGCGCGATAATATGATTATCCTTGCCAAGCGTTATATGGAACGCGGCGAGTATGAGCGCGCAATGAACATACTCGACAATCTCCTTATAAAAGATGCAACTGATGAAGAAGCGCTTAATCTTATGGACGACGTTATCTCGTTGCGCGGGACAAACCCGTCTGGTTCCAGTTCGACAACGCAGGACAGCGCAAACGGAACGAACAGCGAGCTTCAGCAGACGCTTGAAGAGATGGCAGAGGCTAACAGAGCCGCCGCCGCGCAAAACGCCGCTATGCAGCAGCTTTTGAAGGAGCAGGCGGAACAGGAGAACCGTCGGCGTGAGCAGGAAGAGCAAAAACAAAAGCAGGAAGAAGCTGAGCGCGTAGCTGAAAAGCAGCGCCAGGAGCGGCTTGCCCAGGAAGAAGCCGCAAAACGTGCGAACGAAGAAGCTCTGGCTAAAAAGAGCAAAGAGATTCAGGAGCAGGTCGCCACTGTTAACGACGAATTCAACGCGGGAAAGAGCGCGCTTAAAGTGAGCAAGGTTGAAGAAGCCCTGGACCACTTTAAGAGTGCCCATGATAAGATGCCGCCGTCAGAAAAAGCATTTAATGCCGATATACTTTCAAAAACTTCAGAGCTTTTGTATACGGAGGCTGTGGAAGAAAACTCCGGGCTTACGGAAGCTCAGGAGAAAAAACTTAAGGAAGCTGCGTCAAAATACGCCGACGAAGCCGAGAAGCTCGATAAAACAGCTCCTGGCGCGCATTTTGTTAAAGGTATGACCGCGGCGGCGGCAAAAAACTATCCGGAAGCAGAATCAGAGCTTAAGCTTGCCGTACAGTACAATACAAACAACAGCAACTATTTCTACGAGCTTGGAAAAGTCCTTTATCTGCAGAAAAAATACACGGAAGCCCGTAAATCTTTTGAATCAGCAATCCAGCTTGATCCTAAGTTCGCGAATGCCCAGTACAACCTTGGTATGACGTACGAAAAGCTTAATCAGCAGGATTCCGCGCTTTCCGCATACAAAAAGGCTGTTTCCATAAACGAAGGATATGCGAAGGCTCATCTTCAGATAGCCCGTATTTACAGCAAAAAAGGCGATATGGACAACGCCCTGAAATCATACACATCGGCATTGCAGTATGATGACGGCAACATCTCGGCAATGAAAGAGATCGCTTCTGTTTACGCATCGCAGGGGAACTATGCAAAAGCGGAGAACTACTTTAAGAAAGCGTTGACTTTTGAGCCGAACGACAGCACGACGCAGTTCAACCTTGCGAAAGTTCTTAGCGACGACAAAAAATATAGCGAAGCGTTGCCTTATGCAAAAAAAGCGGCGGATTCAAAGCCGGAGACGGCTGAGTATTTCTGCCACTACGCATTCGTTTGCGAAAAGCTTGGCGATCTTGATACGGCTATCATTTATTACAGCCGCACATTGCAGCTGAATAAAAAGAATTTTGACGCAAATATCAATCTTGGTAAGATTTACCTTGATAGCGACGTGCCTGACACAGCTCTTACGTACTTCAAGACAGCTGTGGAAATTGACCCGAAAAACTTTGAGGCGCAGAAAAATATGGCGGCGGCGTATCTGAAAAAAGAGGACTACCCGAACGCTATAAACTGTTTCCGCGCAGCGCGTAACATAAAGCCGGATGATGTAAATATCCGCATCGATCTTGCAAAGGCGTACAGTGCGACAGGGCTTTACGACGATGCCTCGACGCTGCTCACTGATGTTATAAAATCAAGCCCGAAGTCGTGGGATGCTTACATCGAGCTTTCAAAGGTTTTGATTGTTTCTGGTGATTCGGACGGTGCTCTTGGATATCTGCTTACGGTACAGCAAAATGCGCCGAGTTACAGAAAGGCGGAAGTCGATCTTCTGATGTCGGGTCTGTAAAGTACATCGTTTAGAAATGAATTGTTCTCGATTATGAAATTTGCTAAATGGTTCTTTGCGTTACAATCCTTTGCGCCAGATTTCTGCTTTCTGAAGAATTGAGCTGATGAATTCGCTTTTCTTGGCTGTGTAGGTGTCTCGATTTTTCGCGTATTGTTTTGCCAAAGATTCCTTTAACTCTGAATAAGCTTGTGCCTCATCTTTGTGGCAGTTAAGATAATCCCTCATATTAAGATAATCATTCCAAATCTTTGAATTATACGTAACTACATGGATATGATGAGACCTGAAGTCATCATGCCCGCACACGTATAAATATTGTTCGGGATGAATTTGCCCGCAGAAAAAGAAGCCATTAGCCTTAAGATCTTCGTTGAAGGGAAGAATGTTATCAAGCTCAGATACTCCGATTACAATATCGATGATAGGTTTCGCACGGATGTTTTTGATAGCGGTGCTTCCTACATGCTGAATATCTACCGCAGTATTTTTGAGTATCTTTTTCAATTGTTCTATGGTGTTTCTCGCTATCGTTTCCCATTCTGGATTGTGCTGCTCAACTTTAACAGATCCCATGCGAAGTCCGATATCCATGTTTCGTTCCTTATATGTTTGCTGTGAGTACTGTGCGCACGAAAAAAACTACGTCCGTTTTACGAGCGCGTAAAGGCTTTCTTTTGTCATGCGGATCCACACTGGTCTGCCGTGCGGACAGTGCGGGTCTGGCAGCTCGAATGCTTTTTCAATAATGCTTTCGGCTGTTTCCCTGTCCAAATAATCGCCTTCCATGACAGCCGCCCGGCAAGAAGAATATGCCGCTATTGTGCGGATTATCTCCGACGGCGATTTCCTTTCTTCAAGAAGCGCGCGTTTTATGTAATCTTCTGTTCCCTGCCACTTTTGGGGCACAGTCGAAACTTCCCAACCGTTATCCGCTTTTTTTATGCTGAATCCGGCCTTTTCCATCTCTTCTGAAATTGATTCGATGTATTTGTCGTCGTCTTCAGACTCAGTGGCGATTTTGTACGGGATAAGAAGCGGCTGTTTCAATCCGGCGTTTTTCATAAACTTGTCGAACAAATATCGTTCGTGGGCGGCGTGCTGGTCTATAAGGTAAAGTTCGTTGTCTTTTTCGACTATGAGGAATACTGAGAAAACTTGACCGAGATAGCGGAATCCGCGTGCCGGACGATTTTCCGCAAAGCTTTGGGATTCGCCGCTTTCAAGCCGGTTTTCGGCGAAGTTCGCGTTTGTGCCGCCATCTGTCTCTGCTTTCGGAATTGTGACGATAGGGCTTTGGAACGCGGTGTGCGGGAACGAGAACTTGTCGGGGTACTGGCGCGGCGTGTTTTGTCGCGAACCGTATGAGTCGCCTGCCGCGAAACTGTCGCCTGCCGCGAAGCCGCCACTGTGCGCGCTGTGTGGCGCATAGTCAGGTTCGTCTTCAGCGGCAGCAACCCCAAAATTCGCAGAACCCGGTCTGCTTTCATAGCTGTAAAGATCCGGCGCATTATCATCTATATCAGTTTCCAGCGTGCTTTCCGGGATTTCCGACGTGCTTCTGTAAAAGTTCCGGACGGCCGTGCTTATCGCGTGGTGAGCCTCTGAAATATCCTTGAAGCGAACTTCTTTTTTTGCCGGATGAATGTTGAAGTCCACGAGCGATGGCTTCATATCAAGAAAAAGGACTGCCGCAGGGTGCGTTCCGTTCGGGAAGTAGCCAGTCGCGCCGTATTCTATCGCCTGTACGAGCGAAAATTCCTGAACTCGCCGCCCGTTAACGTAAATGAGAAGCAGCCTTTTGTCGTTGCGGTAAACGGAAGGACTTCCCAAAATAAGGCGATATGTCCAGTCAGGTTCGCCGTCGTTTCCAGTATGTGCGCTTTTTCCGGAGATTTCTGAAAAAAAGCTAGGTGGTTCTGTTATATCGAACGCTTCTACGAATCGCTCCGCAAAAGACTGACCCGCCGGAAGCTCGTGCTTCGTTTTGCCGTCGCTTATAAAACGGAAAGAGATATCAGTGCGTGGAAGTGCTTTCTCTATAAAGATTTGCCTGCAAAGATTCGTTTCGGAAGCAGGGCGTTTCAGGAAAAGCCTTCGAGCCGGGATATTCTCGAAAAGAGCTTCCGATTGAACTGTCGTGCCTTTTGCGCGCGAGGCTGGCGTAATTTTGTTTGCGGAAACTCCAGCTGGCGGAACGACGGCTTTCCAAGCGTTTTCCTCTGTTTCGCGCCGGGAAGTTATTTCAAGCCGGCTCACAGCCGCTATCGACGCGAGCGCTTCTCCACGGAAACCGAGCGTTGTAAGCTTTAGTAAGTCTGATTCAGCCGTTATTTTGCTTGTTGTGTGCGGGCGCGCGCATGCTTCCAAATCTTCTTTCGACATGCCGCATCCGTTGTCTGTGACTGTTATCCGTTCTATGCCGCCGCCCGAAATCTCGGCTGTAATCATGTCCGCACCAGAATCGACGGCGTTATCAAGAAGCTCGCGGATAATTGAAGCTGGGCGGTCTATGACTTCACCTGCAGCGATTTTCCGGGCGACTTCCGGTGGCAGCGTCCTTACTGGAGAAAAATGGCGGGCGGCAGAATTATCCATGCGTTATCCCTCTACGGAAGAAAAAAGGTCGAGTTCCGGCGGTTGTTCGGGAGAGTCAACCTTATTGTTCATAAGGATTTGTATCTTTCCCTCGATTTTGTCGATGTCTTTTTCCATGCTCTTAGCGAGGGTAATGCCTTCCTCGAAGAATTTTAGGGCTTCTTCAAGTTTAAGCTCCGGTTTTTTGATGGCGGCAGAAAGTTCTTCAAGCCGCTCAAGTTTTTCTTCAAAATCTTTCATATCGTTTCCTTTACAATTGCAGTGATTTTTCCTTCGTGCGGCTGAATCTCCAAAAGCTGTCCGTCACGCAAACCTTCCGCGCTTCGGATAACCGCGCCTGTTGCCTTGTCATAAACCATGGAGTAGCCTCTGGCAAGAATCGCCTTTGGGTCAGCCGCTTCCAATTGCAGCATAGCGTTCTGTATACGCTGCTTGTAAGCAGCGCATTTGTCCATCATGTTTTTTAGCAGATCGTCCTTCGCGTCGTCGAGCCGCGTCATAAAAGGCTGCTCAATGGCGCGGAACTTCATTTCAAGCGATTCGTCCGAAAACTGATTCATCAGAAGCCGGGCTTTTTCTGTCCGTGCTTTCATGTTGTCGCACAAGTCTTTTTTGAGCCGTGCGATAGTTTCTATAACGTCAGAAAGCAACGGCGTACAAAGTTCTGCCCCTGCCGATGGTGTGGGCGCGCGCTTGTCTGCGGCAAAATCGCTCAAAGCCCAGTCAATTTCGTGCCCTACAGCCGATACAACCGGAATTTCCGATGCCGCGACCGCACGGACAACCTGCTCGTCAGAGAACGGCAGCAAGTCTTCTATGGAGCCGCCGCCGCGTCCTACAATCAGCACATCTGCCATGTGATACGCGTTCGCTGTCTGTATGCACCGCACAATCTGCGGGGCTGCTTCCGCGCCTTGTACCGCGCACGGAAAGATGATAATGCTTATTGCCGGATTACGACGCTTCATTATCTGCATGATGTCGCGGAGCGCGGCTCCTGTAGGGCTTGTAACAACGCCGACGGTGGCAGGGAAGAAGGGCAGGGGACGTTTGTTCTCCTCGTCAAAAAGCCCTTCCATCGCAAGCCGACGTTTACGTTCCTCAAGCATCGCAAGAATATCGCCAGTGCCAGCTTGCTCCATCGAATCAACGATAATCTGATAGCTTCCGCGCTGCGGATAAACCGAAAGCTTTCCCTTTATGCGCACGGTCATTCCGTCTTTCGGCACGAACGGAAGATTGCTTTTGTATTTGAAAAGTACAGCCTGAATAACGGCTTTGTCATCTTTTAATGAAAAATATATGTGTCCGGAGCTCGACGGTCTGTAGTTCGAGATTTCGCCCTCAACCGCTACCGGTGGAAACGCATTTTCCAGAAGTTGTTTAATTTGGTCGGTGAACTCGCTGACGGAAAGATACGCGCTCTTCGCCATGCCGTCTGAATCTTGCAACATTGCACCAGTATACAATAAAACGCCGGATATGTGCAAATTGTTCGTAGGAGAAATCATCGAGTCTTTCGGAAATCAAGGCATACATGAACAATGGATTCAATCAATGTAGCTAAAAGTATCTACTTTGGATGTGATATTCTTATGACAAACGATTCTCGATTACGACAGATTACTGAGACAAATGCTGTTTTGGTGGATGATTTATAAATTCTATTCCTCGATTACAGAATGGCTGCCTACCCAAGATGTCGCACGATACACGTCACCGCTGCCTGTAGGAACATAGAATACTAAATCATCTGGGCAACCGTCGAATTGATAACCTTCGCTCATATCAGGTGGTGTCGAGCTTAAAAAATGAACTTCTTTTAAGCTGGTACAATTCTTAAATGCGCTTGATCCGATACTAGTTATGCCTTCATGAATTGTTGCAGACTCCAAAGAAGAGCATCTTATGAAGTAACAGTTTCCAAGGCGACCATCAGCTATTGCATTCCATGGGAAAATCTTAAGGCTACTACAGTTTTCACAACCATAATTACCCAAATGAATTTTACCTGTACCAGTATAAACAATCTCAACCAGCTTTGTGTTATATCCAAAAATATCAGCATCAGTACCAGTAGAGGTTAAACTGTCAGGCAAGATTATTTTGGTGACATTTGCACTTCCAAATTGAATCTTTGGTAGTGAATCTGTAAAGCTTGAAGCAGAAAGGTCGATTGTTGATTCTCCGATGTTTGCACCATCAGTATCTAGTTTTTGACAAAGTACGGTTATATCATCCGCTGTTACTGAATTATCTAATAAGAAAGAGTATGATTTGTTTTCTGTTAGTGTCAAACTATCTAAGGATGTCGATGATGTTATATTCATATTCGTAATAAGATTCATTTCGATTGATCCATCTGATTTGACTCTATATGAGTTATCACCGTTTGGTGTAACCGCGAATTTACTGCTAGCTGCTGTAAACACATCAGTTGAAACACCTTCGTCAGCAACAATTACTGGATTAGCCAAATACGTAGCCTCATAATTATCAGGTGATATTGTCGCAACAATCCCGTTAGCTGCAGACGGCGGTGTAAGCGCGCCTGTAACAGTAATCTTTTTACCGCTCGTAAGATAAACATCGTTCGATGTCTGTACGTAGGCGGTTCCTTCGATACCTAAAACAGCACTGCCTGTACTAGCATGATAAATACCACTGCCGTTTCCATTCGCAGTGTTACCGCCAATAACCGTTCCTCCTGAAAGTAACAAGTTTCGACTCGTATAGAAGCAAATACCGCCACCATTACCTTCAGTAGCGTTAAAAGATATCTCTGAATTTTCAATAGTACAGCCAGCACCTGCGAAGACACCGCCTCCATCTGCTTTTGCGCCGTTATATTTTATTTTGCAATTTGCAATTTTAGTAGCATTATATATACCACCACCACCGTGGTAAGTCTCGGAAGATTCTGATGTCGCGTAGTTATAATAGATTCCGCCTGTAAAACTCGCGACGTTGTTAGCATCAGAGTACCCGATATAGGCAGCACCGCTGTAATCGACTCGTATTCCTCCGCCAACTGTCGCAATGTTGGAGTGTAAGGAACTTGTTGCTGCTGAATTTCTTTCTGAAGGATCCCCGATAACTGCGGTACCATGCATATACATCTTGCCTTCTTTCAGATAAACTCCGCCGCCATCTTTTGTTGCTTCGTTTCCGGCTATAACGCCGCCTGACATTGTAAATGAGCCATTTGAACCATATACATAAACGCCACCACCACACTCAGCGGCAGTGTTTTCGTTTATATTACCGTCAGTCATTGTGAATTGTGCACCTGTATTAACGTAGACTCCACCGCCACCTTTCCAATTTCCGGTTCCAGTTGCATCGTTGCTAGAAATGGAACCATCATTCATCGTGGCAGTACAACTACCCCATATGTAGACACCACCACCTTGAGGCGCACTGTTACTATCTATTTCACCATCATTCATTATAAATGCGTCTGTTGAACTAGAATGGATATAAACACCACCTCCACCATATAAAGCTGTGTTTTGTCTTATCGCACCATTGTTCATGGTAAATGTTCCATTATTAACATACACACCGCCACCACCAGTACTACCGCTACCATAATCTTCGCTTGTACTTTGATTTGCAGTTATTAATCCATCATCCATAATTAGCGTTCCGTTTGAATAAATTCCGCCACCTATTCTCGCAGAACAATCTGTTATCACCCCGCCAAATATTTTAAGCGTTCCGCCTGAATAAACACCACCTCCGAAACTTCCTGAACAATTCTTTATTGTTCCACCGTTGAGCGTTAAACTTCCGGAATTACTGATACAAGAGCCGGTTATTCCGTTATCTTTGGCTCCGTCTAGGACTAGTCCGCTCCATGTTTCACTACCGGTTTTTACTCCGTCTATTGTAAGAAAATATCCGCTCGTAATATCGAAGAATTCAACATCTGCGTTTCTTGTGAGTGTTGCGGTTCCTAGTTTATCTCCTACGGTATTTTTCCAGCATTCTATCGTTATATTTTTGTTTATTGTGATTGTAGACGATATATCTTCTGTTGTTCCGTCTTTTACGTGGATTGTATATTCTCCAGTTGGCATTGTGCTTATAAGAGAAACCGCTTTTGTAATGGTCGCAAGCGGTTTATAAGGGCTTCCGGTTCCATTTGTGTCGTCTGGAGTTGCGGTTCCGCAATCACCAACGAAGAAATCTGTCCTTCCGTAAGTATCAACCATAGTTGGCGTTATTGAAAGCGTATCGCTCACATTCCCGCCCGAAACCCATTTATTTGTTGTAAGAGTCGGTAATACATTTATTTCTTGTGTTGTGGAGTAGATTAGAGCTTTGTTGTTATCGTTGCCACTATAGAAACGCATTGTGGCGGTATATATACCTGAATTTACGTTATTAAGCGTTATGGTTGGATTGGTCACGTACGAAGTAGAGCCAGGTGGCGCCCAATAATTAGTGTTTTTTGTCCAAACAATTGCGCTCTGATTAGGAATAGTAATCAAAATATATTTGATAGAAGTCGCCCCGATAGCAAGTGTAAGACTGATATTTCCGGTTCCACCTGTAACCGGCTTAAGAATGAAATCGTGCGAGACAGCACCGACACTCGTAAGGTCGAACTCCTTTGAGTCGGATAGGATTGTAGTTCCATTGTATTTCATTGTGACGGAGACCGTCCATTTTTTGCCCGAAACGAGCGAAATTGTAAATGTGTTTTCAGTTAGGTTTTGTGGAGCTATAGTAGTGCCGTCGTCGGCTGTCGCGGAAACTGTCGTCGTGCATCCTGTTGGCATGGTCGGTATTGCGGCACGGGAATCTGTTTCATCAGACTGCATGAACAGTGCGGCATACTCGGCAGGAACGGCACCTGTGTCAGAGAAAATGCTGTGTATAGTGCAGTTGAGCGTGACCGTAGAGGCATCTGCGTTCGATGGTTCTATATCATCAAATAAATTGCTGCAGGAAATAAATGTTGCCAGACAAGAAATCAAAACTGCCAAAAAAAGAGAAAACTTCAATTTATGACACACTTTTGTATTCATATTTTTATTCTAGCACGAGAGTTGTACATTATCAACAAATAAATTCGCATAATTCTAACCGCGCACCGTATTTTTCTACCGCTCTTCCAGGATAAACGCTTCGTATGGGCGCATTTCTTTTTCGCCCTGCCGGCGGATTGTGTAGTTCGTCAGAATCATCCTGCACTGCGCGTAAAGCAGAACGGCTTTTTCCGGCAGAACGCGCTTCTTTGCCGAAAAGTTCAGCACCGTGTACAGTCTTTTCTCGCCTGCAAGGTACCGCTCCAAAACGTAAATGTCACCTGTCTTTTCCAAAACCCGGAAATCGCCGTAAACAAAAGCTGTTTTTTCTTTGCGCAGGGCGATAAGCTCCTTGTAGAACGCGAGCACAGAATTGCTGTCAGTCTGCTCAGATGCCACGTTGTAAAAAGCGCAGTTTGAATTCGCCCGCAGCCACGGCGTTCCCGTGGAGAAACCCGCGTTTTCCGCCGCGCTCCACTGCATCGGCGTTCTGGCGTTGTCACGGCTCGATTTTTGTATCATAAGCCAACGAACTTTTTCCGGGAAGTGCAGCTCCGCCGCCATCTTCCATATATTGTGCGACTCGATATCCTGAATCTCTGCCATGCTTGTGTAGTCGAAGTTCGTCATGCCGAGTTCCTGCCCCTCGAATATGTAAGGCGTTCCCCGGAGCGTAAAAAGAAGCGCGGCGAGCATTTTTGCGGACTCGTCGTGAAACTCTGCATCGTTTCCGAAGTGCGAGACACAGCGCGGCTGGTCGTGATTCTCAAAATAGTTTGCGTTCCACATGACTTCGCGCTGCCATTTGAATAGAGTGTTCATAAACTTGCTGCTGCTGAAAGGCGTTTTGAACCACTTGTTGTTGATGCAATCGGTTTCCATGTGCTCAAAGCCGAAAACCATGTTAAGTTCGCCCCTGTCTGGCGCGCTAAGATCGTTCGCCATCTGCGGAGTTACCATGACAGTCTCGCCTACGGTGAAGCAGTCGTATTTGCTGAAAATCTCCTCATTCAGTTTTTTTAGGATTTCGTGGCACTCAGGCTGAGAGATATAATGTTCCCGCCCTGTGAGCGCGATACGCTTTTTGCCGTTTTGGAGCGTCGTTTTGCCGATTACGTTGATAACATCGCAGCGGAAGCCGGAAATGCCCATATCAAGCCAGAAAGTAAGGATTTTCTTAACTTCGGCAAGCACCGCCGGGTTTTTGTAGTTAAGGTCGGGCTGCTTTTTCGAGAACAGATGAAGATAGTATTCGCCTGTTTCGTCATCTTTTTGCCACGCTGAGCCCGTGAAAAAGCTTGTCCAGTTATTCGGCGGCATTTCCTTGCCGTCTTTCCCGCTGTTAATACCCGGCCGCCAGATATAATAGTCCCTGTACGGGTTGTCTTTGCTTTTGCGGCTTTCTTTGAACCACTCGTGCTCGTCTGACGTGTGGTTTATAACCAAGTCCATTATTATTTTGATGTCACGCTCTTTGCAGCCTTCTATAAGGCGTTTCATATCGTCCATCGTGCCGAATTCGGGATTTATGTCCATGTAGTCGCTGATGTCGTAGCCGTTGTCGTCGTTCGGTGATTTATAAAGCGGGGAGAGCCAGATTATGCCAATGCCAAGGTCTTTGAGGTAGTCGAGTTTTGAGATTATGCCCGGAATGTCGCCGATGCCGTCACCGTTGGAGTCGCAAAAACTCCGCGGGTATATTTGATATACGACGCGTTCCTTCCACCATTCACGTAATGTTCCTTGCAGCATTTTCGATTTTCTCCTTGTATCACCTTCGCGATTCAGTTTTGAAAATCGCGTGTTCGGAATTATATCACACTTTTATTTTTTTAGCCGATATTTTAGTGAATATGAAAACTTTTGTAGCTATTTTTACTCCTAATTTTGATAAAGATTATTTCGGTAACGTCGTTTCTTGGGCATCAAGAATTCCTGATGCTGTAAAAATATCGTTCTATGCGGAAAAATCTTGCGAGAAAGATATTTTTGATTTTTTGGCGACAGGCGCGAACGATGCCAAGAGCGAAATCGCTGTTTCCGCTCGTCAGAACTGGACGCTTACGGAACTTTTGGCGACAATTGCTGCAGACAATGGCGATGACTGCGAGACTGTAGTTTTTGCTTGGGCTGACTGTCCTTTTTACGACGATGATCTTACGTCAAAGCTTTACAAGCAGCATGTGGAGTATGCCGCAGAATATAGCTACGCTGACGGCTGGCCATACGGACTTGTGCCGGAGTTTCTTGCGGCGGGAACTGTAAGAATCCTTGCGAAACTCGCAGAACAGAAGCTTGCGGGTGAAAAAGACGCACAAAATAAACTTACAAAAGATTCTCTATTCAATCTGATAAAGACAGATATCAATTCGTTCGAGATAGAAACGCTGATTTCTCCTGTTGATTTCAGAATGTACAGGCTTGAATTCACATGCTCCACAAAGCGCGGGGCTTTGCTTTGCAAGCATCTTGCGGAATTACGGCAGAAAAATGGTACGAACGCACTTGAGTTTTGTAACGAAGCCGTAAAATCAGCGTCGGTTCTTCATACTCTTCCGTATTTCTATTCTATCCAGATTGCGGAAAAATGTACCGGAAACTGCATCTACTGTCCGTATCCACAGGCATATCGCCAGAAATACGGAAAGCTTCCTTCCGAAGCGGACGCAACGGCTTTTATGGACTACGAGCGTTTTTCAAAGCTTATCGACGGCGTGAAAGCGTTCTCTGATGATGCTGTCGTGGCTCTTTCGTTTTGGGGCGAGCCTATGTATCACCCTGAAATCGTTAAGTTCATTTCAAAAGTTTTGGAATATCCGTCTCTTTCTGTGCTGATTGAAACAACCGGCGTTAATATAGACGACTCTTTCTGCGAGAAGGTTAAAGCCGCCGTCGATGCCGCCCCAAAACGGACGGGCTCATATCCCGCTGTTATGTGGATTGTAAGTCTTGATGCCGTCACCCAGAAAACGTATGAAGTGCTTCATCCCGCTTCGGAGCTTACGTTGGAGCAGGCTAGCAACGCCGCCGCAGCTTTGCGTAAGGCTTTCCCAGACTCTACTTACGTTCAGATGGTTCGGACGGAGCATAACGAAAGCGAGCTTGAGCCTTTTTTCCGGGGCCATGACAACAGAATTATCCAGAAATACGACTATTTCTGCGGCAAGCTCCCTCAGTTCAAACCAGCTGATTTAAGCCCGGTTAACCGCAACGAATGCTGGCATTTGCGCCGTGACTTACAAATTCTTTCTGACGGTTCTGTACCTTTGTGCAGGGAATATATGTTTGATTCATGTGTGGGAAATGCTTTCTATGAAAATCTTGAGGACATCTGGAATAAAGGTGTTCCTCTGCTTGAATCCCATATAAATAAAGAATATCCGGATATTTGTAGGAATTGCGATGAATTCTATACCTGTAACTTTTAACGAGCATCAGTTTAAGCGAACTGTTCTTGGCGGAACAGCACATATAGAAGAAAAACTTCCTCTGTCTGTAATCCTTTTGAATAGAAGTGGCTCCACGTTCAGGACAAGTAATCTGGAAAATTTGGAGCAGTTCGGTTTTAGAAAAATCGTCTGCATAGAAAACACTGCCGTCAATTATAATCTTGAAGATATTTCGAAGCGTTTTCCTCATGTTAAGTTCATCGTGCCGCATGAAGAATTGACGCCCGGCGATATGATTAACCTTGGTATGACTGAAGTACCTGACGGAGAAGTTCTTGTTATCTGGGATACAGTCTCGATATCCGCGAAGCTTCTTACAAAGAATGTTGTTACGCGGCTTGCTGACGAAGAGCTTTTCTGCCGCGTGCCGCTTATCGCCGGAAACAGGCTTGATCTGCTTCCCGTTCACATGATTCCCCACGTCAGCCACGGAAGTCTTTCTGTAAACGCGACTCTTCCTGCTCCCGATGGATGTCCGACATTCTATCCTTTTGATTTTATCGGGATATACAACAGGCAGAAATTCATTCTTTCCGGCGGATATGACTACACGATAAAGTCACCGTACTGGCAGAACCTAGATCTTGCGATGCGTGCCTGGCTTTGGGGTGAGGAAATCCGGATCGTTCCACAGATACGCGTACGCTACGAAACAGAAGTGCCTGTGGAAGATTGTACGCCCGATTATTCGCAGCTTCGTTTTTTCTTAAAGAACATCGCACCAAAGTTTTTCCGCGACTATTCATATATCCCGAAAGTAAAATTCATTTCATATTACCTGCGTTCTGGTAGAAGCCTTTCAGATTCGCTCTCAGAGTTTAAGGGAGCGCGGAGCTGGGTCGAAAAAAACAAATACCGCTTCAGAACAGATGCTGCTTCGCTCATAGAAAACTGGGAGAAGGTCGCTGAATGACAGTCGTTATTGTACAGAGCCGGCTTGGCTCGACACGGCTTCCCGAAAAAGGGCTTCTTGATTTGGTAGGAAAGCCCGTCATCGTGCGTGTTTTAGAGACGATGAAGCGTGTAAAAGCGGACGCATATTATCTAGCCACTGATTTTGACTCATACTCGCGTCTTGCGCCGATTGCTGTGGAATGTGGATGGGAGTGTTTCGCGGGTTCTACCGATGACGTACTGAGCAGATTTTGCCGAATTGTTGAAAAAACTGATGCAGACATAATCGTCCGCGCGACAGGCGATAATCCTTTTCTTTTTTATGATGCGGCTGAAGCTTCTGTTACCCGCTTTAAGGAGCTTTCCGGACATGGCAGGGTAGACTACTTCACTTATTCAGGGCTTCCGCACGGAAGCGGTGTAGAAGTTTTTAATGCGCGGACGCTGCTCGAAGCTGAAAAGAACACAAATGCGTCTTTTGACCACGAGCATGTCGGCCCGGCGTTCTACAACCACACTGATAAGTTCAACTGCGTTTTCGAGGCAGCTCCGGAAAAGTGGAATCATCCAGGGGAGCGCACGACGATAGACACACCAGGTGATTTTAGGAATGCCGAGCGGATTATGTACGCGCTAAAAAAAGCGCGGAAGATCGACTCGAGCCCAGCTGATAGTCGAGATGATGCGCGGATAGACAATGTTGCACGGAATTACAATGCAACTTCATATAATTCTGATGATATTATGGCGGCTTTGAACGAGCCGTTCGTGAGAAATCCGATTCTTTTTGTACCGTCTGTCGAAGCCGGGCATGGAACTGGTCATTTGCGCCGTTGCCTTGAGCTTGCAAAAGAGCTTTCCGCTGATATTTTTGTGCCGGATGGGGCAGGAACGCTTGCTTCTGTCGAGTCGCTTGTGCGCGACGCAGAACTTGAACCATTCCAAATTGTACGCACTTTGCCGGTCGCCTCAAAAAACGAAGTTCGTCCATTTTACAGCCTTATCGTCGCAGATTCTTTCGTTCTTTCTTCGACGCTCTCGTCCGAGCTTTGGAAACTTGCACCTGTCGTCGCGCTCGACGAAGGCTCTGCCTTTACAGACTACTGCGACTATCTTCTTGATATTATCCCTTCTGCCGTTTTGGAGCGACGTGCAAACTTCAAAAACTCAGGGTTTATCCCGCTCCCAAAAAACAGGAAAAACAATGTTCCGGCGGAAATCCGTACTGCGCTCGTAAGCATTGGCGGCGAGGATCCGGCGGGATATACGGCTTGTTGCGCGGAAGCCTGCCGTTCATGCGGGCTTTCCGTTACGGAAGTAACTCCTGAAAAGCCTGTCGCGAATTTGCGCGAAAAACTTGCTGACTACGACCTTGTTGTGACGCACTACGGCTTTACAGCGTTCGAAGCTGCAGCCGCCGGTTGTGCCGTTATCCTTGTGGAGACGACGCCGCTTCATAAAATCCTTTCTGAAAGCGAAGGTTTTGTCTGCATTCCGGCTTTAACGATTAAAGACACTTCCAATTTGAACGAGATTTTTGCGGGGCTTCTTTCAAAAAAAGAAATCTTGTTCAGAAAAAATGAAACAACAGAAAATGATGATGAGAATCTTCCAGCTTTTGTACGCCATCTTTCACAGGGTTCGCGCCAATTCTGTCCTTTTTGTGGTCATGACGATGAGAACCACATCCCCGATGAAGTAGTTTTCCGGTCAAAAGAAAAGACATACCGCTCTTGCCGCCGCTGCGGAACACTTTACCTTTCGTGGATAAGCGCGGAAAAAGAAGAATATGGTGAAAGCTACTTTTTTGAAGACTATAAAAAACAGTACGGCAAAACGTACTTGGAAGACTTCGAGAACATAAAGGCGCAGGGAAAGCGTCGGGTTTCGATAATCAACAAGTTGGCGGGAGCTTCGCGAAATGCGGCTGCTGAAAAGACAACTAGCGGGATAAGAAAGCTTCTCGACATTGGCTGCGCCTTCGGGCCTTTTCTCGCAGCGGCGGCAGAATCTGGCTGGGAACCATACGGAATTGACGTTTCTGAATCCGCTGTAAGTTATGTTAACGAGACGCTTCATTTTACAGCCAAAAAATCACCGTTCCCAGACGGCAACTTCCAAAATCTCCCTGAGAAATATGATGCTGTAACGATGTGGTATGTCATCGAGCATTTTAAGAATCTCGATTCTGTGATAAAAAAAGTGAGCGGTTTGCTCCGTGAAGGCGGTGTTTTTGCGTTCTCAACGCCATCAGCATCCGGGGTTTCTGCGCGTTTTTCATCGGATTCGTTTTTCAAAAACAGTCCGAAAGATCATTATTCAATTCTTGATATAAGAAAATGCAAGAAAATCCTTAAAAAATATGGATTTTCGAATATAAAATGCGTGTCTACAGGCCATCATCCCGAGCGGTTCCCTTGTCTGGCTTCGAAAAATCGTTCGGGCGCGTCATTCGGCTGGAAGCTGATTTCTAGGATAAGCCGGATTTTCAAGCTTGGCGACACATTCGAGCTTTATTGCATAAAAACAAAAGGGGTGGGAACAAAATGAAAACGATATTGATACTTGGTGCCGGGTTAATGCAAAAGCCTGCTATAGAAGCAGCGTCCCGGCTTGGATATAAAGTTGCCGTAGCTGACGGAAATCCGAATGCCGTCTGCGTTCCTCTTGCCGATATTTTTGAGCCCGTTGATTTGAAAGACAGAGAAGCTTTGCTCTCATTCGCGCGGAAACTCGACTCGCCCGATGCTAAAAATGGCGGCAATCTTGCGGGTGTTTTTACAGCCGGAACTGATTTTTCTGCTTCTGTTTCATACGTCGCGGAAAACATGAAGCTTCCCGGCCACAGCTTTGAAGCCGCCATCAACGCGAGCGATAAAGTGTGTATGCGCTCATGTTTCGCCGCCGCAGGTGTTTCTTCCCCTTGTTTTTTTAATGTTACGGAAGAAGATGCAGGAAAAAACGCCGATGAGATTATGGACAAAGCCGGATTTTCTGCTTTCCCGCTTGTCGTAAAGCCGGTTGACAATATGGGCGGTCGTGGATGCCGCATGGTCCGCTCAAAAGAAGAGCTTTCAGACGCAATAAAGGTTGCGGTTCAGTTCTCGCGCACGCGCCGTGCGATACTCGAAGAATATATGCAAGGAAGGGAGTTTTCCATTGACGCCCTTGTGTTCGACGACGAAGTTACAATCACAGGCTTCGCGGACAGGCATATTTATTATCCGCCATATTTCATAGAGATGGGGCATACAATGTCCACTGTCCTTGATGAAAAAGACTGGTGCGCGCTCGCAAAAACATTCCGTGACGGAATAAAAGCTCTTGGGCTTACGCACGGCGCGGCTAAAGCTGATATAAAACTTACGCCTTCTGGTCCTATGATCGGCGAGATTGCGGCGCGGCTCTCCGGCGGGTATATGTCGGGCTGGACGTTTCCCTATGCGTCCGGCATGAACCTTACGGAAGAGGCACTTTTGCTCGCGCTTGGAAAAAAGCCGGAAGCACTTATTGCGCAAAGGGAGCGCACTCTTGTCGAAGGTGTTTGGAACATAAAAACAGAAAAAACATCGGCTGAAAGGGCATGGCTTTCTATCCCCGGACGCATAGAAAAAGTCGTGGGGCTGCCAGCTCCCAATGGCGTTCTGTGCGACGTCCTCCCGCGCTGTGGCGAAGGTGACGAAGTGACTTTCCCGGTGAACAACGTCGGAAAATGCGGCAACATCATTTCTTGCAGCGCAAACTACGACGAAGCTGTCGCCGCAGCAAAAAATGGGATCGCTGGTATCGTTCCGGTGCTTGTACCTGGTAACTCGGAAACAGACGCGTTTCTCGCCGCGCCGCTCGACACGGAATTTCCTCCGTCAGCATTCACTCTGCCGCAGGAAACTGTTTCCGCTCTCGTATCAGAATATAACGGAAAAGTATTTTCTTCCTCAGAAGCTGTAAATCTTCCTGAAATAATCGTGCCTTATGCCGAAAATATAAAAGACTGGAATAAACGGAGCATAAAAAAGACTCTCGAACTGTTCGATGTTCTTAAACCATCTTTCAAAGATATGCCTTCCGATTTGTTCTGGCGCACCCTTTTAAGGGGAGGAATACAGGGAATCTTATATATGGCAACAAAGTACGCTGGAGATAAATAAAAAATGCACAGTATGTTCGCATTCCGCAGACAGTTTCACATCAATCCCATTTTCCGCCGTATAATCTGTATTTTCTCTTGCATTCTTGTTGTATCATTCTGTTTTTCGCAGAGCACATCTGCACAGAGCACGCAGAAAAAAATAAACCTCATGGAGTATACGACGCAGGAAGAAGCTGAGCTGTTTTGGGACAGCCTGACAGGCGGCGGCATGTTCATGAAAGACGGACATACAATCAGTTTCCGTGTCGGCGATCCCGTCATAATGCTCGACTATGACAAACTCGCGGTTGTTGAAGCGCCTTCACAGACAGGCGGCAACGTATACGTTGGCGACGATTTTAAAAACTGCATAGACTCGCTTCTAAAGACACAGGCTCCGGAGCCTTATTTCAGAATAGGCGCGGTCCTTATTGACCCGGGCCACGGCGGAAAAGACCCAGGCGCTGTCGATTCAATAACTGTGGACGGAAAAAAAGTCCAGGTTCAGGAAAAAGACATCGTTCTTAACGTCGGGAAAAAGCTCCGCGATCTTCTTAAGAGCAAATATCCTGACAAAAACATAATAATGACGCGCGACACCGATGTGTTCCTTTCCTTGGAGGAGCGTGTCGCAATTGCGAACAACGTGCAGCTTGGCGAGCGTGAAGCCATCCTTTACGTCTCAATCCATGTTAATTCTGCTTTCAACAAAAGCGCCGGAGGCTTTGAGGTTTGGTACCTGAGCCCTGGTTACAGACGCACCGTAATAAGCAGCGACGAGGCTGATGACGCCGACCTTCTTCCGATCCTCAATTCGATGATGGAAGAGGAATATACTACGGAAAGCATCCTTATGGCCAAATACATACTTGACGGCTTGAACAACAAGATGGGAAGCGTGATGACTAACCGCGGAATAAAAGAAGAGGAGTGGTTCGTCGTAAGGAATGCAAAGATGCCTAGCGTGCTTATAGAGCTTGGGTTTCTGACTAATCCGACAGAAGCCGCAATGCTTATAGATGAAAGCTACTTGAAAAAGTTTGCGGACGGAATATATAATGGTATAGTCTCTTTTATTGTTCATTTTGAGCATTCAAGGGGATTTACCGGATTATAAAGAGAAAATATGAGCAGAAAATCAATTTTTTTAGCCGTATCGCTTTTTTTAGTGGCAGGAATCTCACTTTTTTTCTACTTGAGGAAAAACAGTGAATACGATTCCGTCCGACGCATCTTTGTGTTTGAGTCATACGATACAGCGGAAAAATCTATGGAAGTCCGCTATCTTCATAAAAAGGACGGAGAAGAAGCCGTCCGAGAATTTGTGGAAGAACTTCTTCTTGGACCGGAGACAGACCGATACATAAGGCTGTTCCCGTACGGAACGAAACTTATTTCATGTTTTATAAGAGACGGGGTTTTGTATACGGATCTTTCGGAGGAAGCCGCGCTGAGTATGAGCGGAACATCTGAAACGTACAAGGCATGTGCTCTTTTAAGAGAGAACGTAATGCAGAATTTCGGTGATCTTAAAGACTATAGGATTTTTATGATGGGCAATGAGGTATACGCAAGCGGAACAACTTTTGGTGCTGACAGCTGAAAACTGACGGCAGTCGCAAAAAAACATTGACAAAAGGTGTTTTCCTTACGTATAATTCAAGGATAAGGCTACATCAAAAAGTATTATAAGGAGCTTTAAATGAAGAGGACATTTATTGTATTTGCAATCATCTTCCTTTTGTTAGGAACTTTTGCAATTTGTGAAGAGTCAGTTCTTATCGATTTCACTTTCCTTGAGCAGGATATGATCAGTCTTGCTGATGAAAGCGGAGATTCCGGTAACCTGAACAAAGAGCAGAACAGACGTACTGTTATGGATTACGGTGCAGCTGCTGGCGCAACATTTACAGACAGCCAGAAGACACTTATGCGTACATCACTTGCTCTTAGTAACTGGGAAGTTGTGCTTAACTCTTCTGCCAGAAATTCTACAAGCCTTTCTCTTTCAAAGGTTGTTCCGGCTCAGGTTCGTGATACAAAGCCAATGAAGAATGCTTATGGCGAGATGGAAGATGTAGACGTTAAAGTACCATTCCATGGCGAGAAAGTTCTTGGTGTTCGTATTGTATTCCCAACATCAAGCGTAAACGCTAATGCAATGATTGCTCCTCCGTTTGAAATCCCAGCTTACGAAAGAATGGCTTACATCGACGACGAAGGTAACGTTGCAATGAACGACGAAGGCCAGCGCGTTGACGAGAATGGTGAAGTTATTACTACTTCTACAACACGTTTCGAAGAAGGTTACGGTATTGTTAAGAATGTTGGTACACTCAAATCAATCAGTGTTACAACAATGGGTATGAATTATCCTTATGCTCTTTATGTATGGCTTAAAGACACAGATAACGTAGAGCGCCGCTACTACATGGGTACACTCGGATTCGACGGCTGGAAAGAACTCCAGTGGGACAACCCGACATACATCACAGACGTACGCGCACGCGAAATCCGCATTTACCCGATTTATCCACGCGGACTTCCATTCGTTAAGTTCATGGGCTTCCAGGTTGTACGTGATGCAGCTCAGGCCGGTGGCGACTTTATCGGATACTTCAAAGACGTTAAGATCATTTACGACAAGGCTGTTCTTACAACAGAGCGCGACATTGCTGATGAAGACCTCTGGAACATCGTTAGCGAGCGCGAAGCTCAGAAGCAGAATTACGAAATGACACGTTTCGGAGAGAAGCAGGTCGATCGTTTCCTTGAGTACTCAAAGTATGCTCAGGAAAGCACGTTCAAATCAAGTCTCGCAGAAGAAGCAAACGAGCAGTAAACTTCTCTTCAAAGATAACTCTTTGTAAATATAGAAACCGCTTCTATTGAGGCGGTTTCTTTTTTTATCTTGCCAGTACAATGATTCAATGGTACAATTTTTTATATGGATAACCGTACCAAAATCATTATTCCGGACAAAGAAAAGCTTGCGGTAGCTTACGACAAAAACTATCCGGTTCTTTCCGCTGTTTTATTCGGTATTGAAAACCAATTGAAAAGCCTGCTCAGGCTTGCGTCTAAACCAACTTATAAATCACGCGTAAAATCGTTTCAAAGCTATTACAAGAAAATCCTACGCGTAAAACCAGATTCTATGGGCAAACAGGAATTGCCTGTTATAACCGATTTAATCGGCATCCGTGTTATATGCGCATTCCTCGAGGATTTGGCAGAAGTTGAAAAGCAGATTATCCAGAATTTCGACATTGTTGAAATCGAACGAAAAGGTGCTTCACGCACTTTCTCTGAATTCGGCTATGAATCTGTTCACGTTCTTATAAATATCCCTGAAAAACTGAAAGGCGGAAAAGACGTTCACCTGCCGCCGGGACTTGTCTGCGAGATACAAATCCGTACGATTCTGCAGGATGCTTGGGCAGAAGTAGAGCATGAGCTCGTGTATAAATCGGAGTTTTCTCCATTTGACTTGCCGCTCCGCCGGAAGCTCGCTTCTATGAACGCAAGCCTTAGCCTTGCAGACATTATATTCCAGGAAATACGCGATTATCAGAACAAGCTTAACAAAGAGATGGATTTCCGCAGGTCGCTTTTTTACGAGCAGGCAGACACTCTTTCGCGCGAGCAGATATCTGACAGTATGACGAAAGATTCTGCCCCTGTATTCGAGAACAGGAATTCTTCGCTTCCGTATGTACACGGTACGATTGACGATATGATTCTTGAGGCGATTCACGCGCACAATACTGGCGAGCTCGAAAAAGCCGTCGGTATTTATACGCAGATAATCACTATGCAGCCGCAACCGAACAACATCGTTCTTTCTGTAATCCTAAAGCACAGGGGTATGGCGCGGTTCTCACAAAACAAATACAAAGAGTCTCTTGAAGATTTCCTTTTGAGCGTCGAGAAAGATCCCAAGAATTTCCGTTCGCTTTATTACATCGGAATCGTATACAGCATACAGGGAGAGGATGATAAAGCCATCGATTATTTTACGCAATCGCTTGAAATAAACGGATATCAGTCTCACGTCTATTACAGGCGGGCGTTGGCTAAATATCATAAATGCGCTTTTGACGAAGCAACTGAAGATTTGGACAAAGCGCAGAATCTTGGTCTTGATAACGAGGACTGCCAGAAACTGAGGAACATTCTCTCTACAAAGAGCGAACTTTCTATGTAGCTTTTCCCCTGTTGACAAAAAAAGACCGTTACTGTATAGTCACATCTGTTGTTTAAGTCTCCCTCGTCTAGTGGTTAGGACATCGGGTTTTCATCCCGACAACGGGGGTTCAATTCCCCCGGGAGATGCTAGGACTGGTTAATCCAGTCCTTTTTTTTGCCCTTGCACACATGAATGGGGATTTGTTATGAACGCGTCGGAACGGTTGTCTGAATCAACAATCAAAACACTGAAAAAAGCCATTGCAGAAGCTGGCGGAAACGAGGTATTCGCCTGCGGCAGCATTAATGCGGAAGGTATCGTTGTCTCTGTCGATATCCAGGCGCGCGGCAGCACAGATTCAGTGTACATCACAAAAAACGCGAAAACAGCTTCCGTATTGATTCATAATCATCCGTCAGGAGTTCTTTATCCTTCAGAACCGGATATGGCCATTGCGGGTCAGGCTGCGGAAAACTGCGCCGGTTTTTACATAATCGATAATGATGTAAAAAAACTGAATGCAGTCGTAGAGCCTGTGCTGCCGCGCGCCGTAAAGCAAATTCTCCCAGAGAATGCTGCGTTTTATCTTTCGTCAGAAGGACCCTTCGCCCGACGTGAAGAAGCGTACGAGGAGCGGCCAACTCAGATTGAGCTTCTGAAAAAGATATGCGAAGTTTTCAATCAGAATAAAATCGGTGTGTTCGAGGCAGGAACTGGAGTAGGTAAGTCGCTCGCGTATCTTATTCCGTCAATGATTTGGGCGGAGTCGAACAAAGAACGGATCGTAATTTCAACCGGTACAATTAACCTTCAGCATCAGCTCGTAGAAAAAGATATTCCTTCGGCAGAATCAATACTGCCTTTCAAACTGAAGACCGTTCTTCTTAAGGGCAGACAGAACTATCTTTGTCTGCGTCGGTTTTATTCCGTCTTGGAAGAAAAAGACCTTTTCACAGAAGAGGCAGAAGCCCTTGACCAAATAAAAGAATGGTCTGACATCACAAGCACCGGAAGCCGTAGCGACCTTGCTATTATGCCTCCTGAATCGCTTTGGGTCCGCATCAACTCGGAGTCCGACTCCTGTATGGGAATGAAATGTCCGTACAGGGAGCGTTGCTTCGTAATGAAAAACCGCAAGGAAGCTTCCGATGCGAATATTCTTATCGTAAATCATCATCTTCTTTTTTCGGACATAGAGATGCGTCTTTCCGGCGCAGGCTTCGATGATGCCGCCGTGCTTCCGCCGTACAAACGCGTAATCTTTGACGAGGCTCACGGAATTGAAAGTGCTGCCACGAGTTTTTTCTCGGAGTCTTTGGGGCGCTTTAAGCTTCTTAGGCAGCTGAACATGCTGTACAGGCAGCGGAAAAGCTCTGCATCCGGTCTTTTGTTCACAATAGACGCTCTGAGCCTTTCTGACTGCGGCATTGACGAAGTTTTGAACGCGGCGGAGAAAGTCAAGCAGACGTTTGCGATATTGGAAAACACCGCCTTGGATATCATCGGGGACGATTACAGCTGGCGCATAGTTGAGCAAACGGCGGAGCATGCCGACCCATTGTTCAAATCGATTTCACAGCTGCGGGAAGATATAGCGCTTTTCGTGTCTTATGTGCGGAATATGCTTTCCTCGATAGGCCCTGAAAACGAAGATGCGTCCGCAGTGTGGGAGTGCAAGCAGATAATCCGTCGCATCGAAGGTATGGGGATTTTATGCAATAATTTTGTTTCTTGGCGTGAATACCCCGACTCCGTGTTCTGGCTTGAAAAACGGAAGCTTTCTAACGGTACTTTTACGGCTTCTTTTATACAGACGCCGCTCGATATCTCGAAAACGATGAATGCCGGTGTCTTTGAGCCGATGGAAAGCGTAGTGTGTACTTCAGCGACACTTCGGACAGGGAATTCGTTCTCTTATTGGAGCGGACGCACCGGCGTGCTGTTTGCCGAAAAAGAGCGGATTCTCTCGGGCGTGTTCGCTTCTCCGTTCCCTTACAAGCAAAATCTTCTGCTGTCCGTTCCTGTCGATATTCCGTTCCCATCCGACAGGAATTTCCAGCCATGGATGGAAGATGCCGTCATTTCACTGGTAAGGGCATCGAACGGACGGGCTCTTGTTCTTTTTACTTCATACGATTCGCTCTCATATACATGCGAACACGCACGGAAAGTGCTGCCGCGGGAAGGAATCCCCGTGCTTAAACAAGGCGAGGAAGACAGGTTCCGTCTTTTGGAGCATTTTAAAAAAGACAAAGAAAGCGTTCTTTTTGCGACAGACTCTTTTTGGGAAGGTGTTGACGTTCCCGGTGAATCGCTTTCTCATGTGATAATTGTGAAGCTTCCGTTCGGGGTTCCTTCCGATCCAGTTTTCGCCGCAAAATCGGAGTCTATTGAGAAACGCGGCGGTAATCCGTTCATGGAGCTGAGCGTTCCCGATGCGGTGATGCATTTCCGTCAGGGGTACGGCAGGCTTATGCGCCGCTCGTCTGACCGAGGGGCTGTTACGGTGCTTGATAACCGTCTTATAAAGAAGCAGTATGGCAGGATATTTATTGAGTCGCTTCCGGAATCGCAGTATTGCTTTGAGCCGTTTGAGGACGTGGTGCGGCGCGTGAGAAGCTTCGTCAGCAGGTGAGTGCTGCGAGTTGTTGTAAACGTGCTTGTGAACGCGGCGCGAGTAACTGTAAGCGAAAACGCAAAAAAAAACGCATCCTGTAACCGAAACGGTAGGATGCGTCTCTTTTATAAAGAAAAGGCTTATTTAAAGTCTTTAGGACGGCGCTCAACGCGTTTGCATTTTGAGCATTCAGCTATATTCTTAAGCTTACCGTTCTCGAAAAGCGTTTTCATTACAACTTCACCGCCGCATGAACAGAAAAACTTATGTGTAGATACTGTTGTACGCGAGTTTTTACTGGCTCCAGCCATT
>JAFZVC010000077.1 GCA_017618015.1 Spirochaetaceae bacterium | reverse complement strand
TCCGTCTGCAATCGCATAAATCTTCATATCAGCGTCTGTGGCATCGCCACCATGAATCACGATTGAAAACTTGTATTTTCCGCTCTCAAGGTTACGCACGGTCTGCTCCACAGTAAAATCAACTTTGTTCGACGACCAGAAGTGAAGTGCCTTTGAGCCGGAATAAGCGTCAGAAAGCTTTTCCTGAACATAAAGCTCTGTCGTTACGTTGCCGTTGTTGTTTAGCTGCCACATGGAGATGTCTTTTTCTTCAAAAGACGGATTGTCGATGTAGTTTTTCTCTACGACTTGTACTTGAAGCACAGGGATAACATCAGAGCCTTCGATTTTGCCGTCTACAAAATAGACTGCTGGCCCCATAAACGGAAGCTCCTCAAGTTTCTCGCCGGTGCGGGTTGTACCACTCCACTCAACAGGCACTGATTTTTTGCTGCCGTCGTTATACAAAACCGATACTTCCGGCGGCAAAGCGTAAGAGTCCTTAAGGCGCACTTTCACAACGGAAAGCTCAACAGCATCCGGGCGGACAGAAGTTACAGAGCCTTTTTTTACAAGGCGGAACACTGCAAGGGAATCAAGCGGCTTTCCGTCAAAGTCGAACATAGCCTGATTATCCCAGGAAGAGCCGCCGTAATAGACACCCGCGTCATTCGGGTCATATACCGCGGCTTAGCTTGAAGCCCAGCCGGAGCCGTATTTTTCCCAAAGGGCGAACTGTTCTTCGTAAGTGTTTCCTGGAACGCCGATCCATGCCGGTTCCCAGTAGAAAACGCCGATACCGCCAGCTTTAACGACGGTATCTATAACGTCACGAACTTCATTCGCCTGCCCCTGCACCGTCGCCGGATAAGGCTTGTCACAGACTGTCTCTTCAGAAATCGTGTTGCCCGTCATATCTGCGTTCTCATATGTGTATATGTACGAAGTTTCCGCGCACATAACGTCTTTTCCGAATGTATCTTTTATGTTCTTAAGCTCAGAAGTAAGATTTTCCAATGTGCCGTGCCAGTACGGATAATACGATGATGCGAAAATATCGTAGTCAACTTTGTATCTATTAAGAATCATCGCATAGCGGTTGTATTCGCCGGTTTTCTCCGGGTTCGTGAAGTGTACGGCGATTTTAGCCTTCGGGAAAACTTCACGCATCGCTTTTGATGCCGCTGTGAAAAGCTTTGTTATCTGAATCCAGTTGTTCTCGCCGCAAAAAGTACCTGTCGTCTCGTTTCCTATCTGAAGGATTGCTGGCGTAATTCCTGCTTTTTTAACGGCTTTAAGGCTTTCTACCGTGTACTCATAAAGAGCTGTTGCTTTGTCATCGATAGAAAGTCCTTTCCATGCGCGCGGAGCTGCCTGTTTGCTCGGGTCAGCCCAAAAATCAGAGTAATGGAAATCAAGATAAACATCGATTCCTTGCGCTTTTGCACGCTTAGCAATCTCTATATCAGTTGCAATGTCGTTATTTCCGCCGCCGAATCCGTTTCCATTATCATCATACGGATTGTTCCACACACGGAGACGGACGCAGTTTACACCGTTTTGTTTAAGCGTCTTGAAAATATCCTGCGGATTGCCGTTTTTGTCTTTGAACACGACACCACTTTTTTCAAGAGCCAATACGGAAGAAACATCAGCGCCGAAATAAAAGCCGGACGGAATGCCCTCGACTTTCTCGCAGAAAATGCCTGGGTCAGACGTAATGCCAACTGAATCATCGGTTGTACCAACAGAACTGCACGAAACGAATGCACCAGCAAGGCATAACACGAGCGTCACACCGGCTGCAAATGCAGCAGTGCGCTTAAAATGCGTAAAAAATGTTGTTTTTTTCATGGTCTACTCTTTTACAGCTGCGCCACCAAAACTCGTAATGAGCGTTTTCTGCGTAAGCATAAAGAAAATTACGAACGGAATGGCAACGATAAGTGAACCAGCCGCGAACGTCGTAAACTCGTTCTTTTTATCAGTTACAAAGCTGAAAAGTCCGAGCGCGAGCGTCTGCTTTTCTGGTGAACGAAGAACCATCTTCGGGAAGATATAGTCCATCCACGGACCTGTAAAACTCGTAATTCCGAGGAACGTGATTATCGGGCGCGCGATAGGCAGAATAATCGTCGCAAAAATGCGGAAATGTCCTGCTCCGTCGATGCGAGCGGCTTCATCAAGGTTTTTAGAAACCGTATCCATGTAGTTTTTTACAAGCCAGGTGTTATAAGGCGTATTTCCCGCGACGTACACAAGAACAAGTCCCCACAGCGTGTTAAGACCGCCGATACGCATCAGGATTACGTAGATTGCAACCATTCCTACGAATGACGGGAAAATCTGCAGGATAAGAAGCGACATAAGGAACGGCTTTTTAAGGCTGAACCGGAAGCGAGAGAATACATACGCTGCAAGAGAAGCTACGAAAATCGTCGCAAGAGATGTGGCTACAGCTACTTTGAGCGTGTTCATGAACCAGTTTCCGTAATCGGTGTTCTTGAACAAGTGAACAAAATGAACCGGCGTAAAACCATCGCCGAAAGGCACGATATTAACAGATGCAATACCGTTTCCCGGGGAGAATGCCGCGCTTACGACATACACGAGCGGATAAATTACAAGAATCGTTATTATCGAGAATATTACATAGATTACTGCTCTGTTTATTTTGTCGAATACATAACCGTGGGATTTCATACTTCTCCCTCCTTATAAGCTTTTGTCTGCCTGAAATTGAAGATTGCGAACGGCGCAAGAACAAGGAAGATAAGCACGGCAATAACAGAAGCGTAGTTATATTTCATCAGTGTTATAGTCAGCTTGTAAATCCACGTTACAAGAAGGTCAGTACCACCGGCGAGCGTCGTTGTACTGTCTGCGACTGTCGGATTTCCGCCCGTAAGGAAGAATATCGCACCAAAGTTGTTGATATTATGTGCGAAAGACATGATTATAAGCGGCATCGTCTGGTAAAGCACAAGCGGAAGCGTTATGCGGCGCAGAATCTGGAAGCGGTTCGCACCATCGATACGCGCAGCCTCGTACATATCCTGAGGGATAGCCGTCATCGTGCCGAGCGCAAGAAGCATGAAGTAGCCAAAACCAGCCCACAAGTTGATAAGGATACAAGTAACCTGAGCGAGTGTGGCAGAACCGAGCCACGGAATAGGTTCCGTTATCAGTCCCCAAGCCATAAGCGTCCTGTTTACCGTTCCGAAAGTACCGTTAAGAAGGTTCTTCCAAACGAGCATACTAACGACGGAAGGAACAGCATAAGGTAGGATGAAGACAAAGCGGAAAAACGCTGAGATTTTTATGTGAAGCTCTTTAAGCTGAACTGCGACGATAAGACCGCCGAAATAGCATGTCACAGTAGCCGCAATAGCCCAGATGAGCGTCCAAATAGCGACGCGTGAAAAACCTTGTGACCATGATGTTTCACCAGTCAGAAGATCTTTGAAGTTGTCCATACCGACCCAATCAACCGTATTGTTCGGTGGAAGATGGTGCGGCGAGGAGTAGTTTGTGAACGCTACGCATACAGAGAAAACGAGCGGAACGACGACAAACACGAGTATAAGGATAAAGCCCGGAGCAAGACCCGCAATTGGGAACGCGCTGCCGAGCGTTTTTTTCAAGTTTTCTTTTTGAGCAGAAAAAGCCTTTTTGCGGCAATATTCCTTGTAGTCTTTTTGTGCACTTTTTACAGACAAGATATAAGCGACTACAAAAATCGCAATGATGGCAAGAACAAGAACGCCATCAATAAGCATGAACATGGAGTTATCGCGCTGTTTAATAGGGATGTCAGGCTGTGGATCACCGAGCGTAACGAGATCAATCAGTTTTCGCGCGATTGTCGGGATAAAAGCAATGAAGATGAACTCCACCAAGGCAAAAAGCAAGCCTTTGATGTAGTTTTTCAGGTATATAACATGAGCTAAGCCCATGAAGCAGGAAGCAGACACTTTGATTTTTTTAGCTGCGCTTCCGTCTATAGGCAGATTACCGGTCATAATGCCTCCTGTATTGGAAACAGAGCGAATATCGAAGTTCTTCAACAATGCTTTCGCCAAACTGCTGCTATCATCAAACAGCTGCTCTCACCGTCATTCTGTGTGTAATGTAGGTTCCTCACTATGTTCGTCAATACATTACACACAGTCTGCCGGCTACGCAGCTGTTTATTGTTGGCTACGCATCACCAGAAAACTTTGTTAACACAAGTCGATATTCAACTCTGTTTTCAATAAATAAAATTATTTATTGAGGATAGTAGCGTTACAAGCATCGAGCTCTGCTTTTACGTTAGCTCCATCCCAAATGTTCTTACTTGCGTTACCCATTGCGTCCCAGAATGTTCCCATTTCTGGAATTGATGGCATTGGGAATGCATAGTCAAGCTGCTCAAGGAAGCCAGGCATATACTTGCTGCTAACAGTAACGTTGATAGAAGGCATAGCACCTGTGATGTCGAAGCGGAGTTTCTGCATTTCCTCAGAAATAAGGAACTGTGCGAATTCAGCAGCTTCTGCAGGATGATCTGAGTAAGCTGATACGAACATAGCGCGTGTTCCAGAGAAAGAAGAAGCAGGCTTTGAATCACCAGGAAGAGCAGGAAGAGCTGCTACACCGAAATCAATACCAGCATTCTCGAAAGGAACGATGTTCCAGAGACCTGTGATGTGCATAGCTGCTGTACCGGCTGCGAAAGCTGCGTCAGCAACAGATGTTGTAAGGTCAGCAGCAGGAACGTCGAGTGCGCTTCTGAGTGACTGGAAGAATGTCATACCTTTAATAGAATCTGCTGAGTTGAGGTATGAAGATGATGTATCTGTTCCAGATGCACCGAAAAGGCGGTTTCCGTTAGCTGATGAGAAGATAATCGTGTAGTAAGCATTGCCTACGTCCATGATGAAACCGTATTTTCCAGGATTAGCTGCATTGAATTTCTTTGACCAAGCCGCGAGCTCTTCCCATGTCTTAGGAAGCTCGTTTTCTTTGATAAGAGCCTTGTTGTAGAACAGTGCGTATGTCTCTGCAGAAACAGGATATCCGTACATTGTTCCGTCGTATGTAAGAGCTGTTGAACATGCGCCAAGAACGGCTTTCTTAACAGCATCTGCGTTTACTGTAGGAAGAACGCTACCAGCTGAAACGAGCTCACCAAGCTTATCGTGAGGAGCTGCGAAAAGGTCTGCGCCAACACCGGCTGGACCGTCAAGAGCGATCTGACCAGCTGCGTCACCAAGCTCTACGTTTACGTAGTTGATTGT
>JAFZVC010000076.1 GCA_017618015.1 Spirochaetaceae bacterium | reverse complement strand
TTACTTCGATTGGCAAATGGGCATTTGAACAGTGTAGTAATCTTACTGAAATTACAATTCCGTCATCGGTTACATCAATTGGCGAACGGGCTTTCAATGGCTGTTCCAATCTTAAAGAGATTGTCATTCCGTCATCGGTTACGACATTCGGGAACGAAGTTTTTAAAGGTTGCGACAACCTTACCACAATCAAAGTTGACCGATATTCCTATGCGCATGAGTTTTATAGCAAACGTAAGGAGCTTGCTTTTACGAATAACAGACCGGCGCAATCAAAAGAACAGTGGCTTGCAAGCGTGACAAGAGATGTTATTGATGACGAAGTTCTTTACATAAAGCCCGGTACGACGAAAATAAACGGCGATGCTTATGTATACGCAAGTAATTTTACCAAAGTCGTTATACCATCTACAGTTACGGAAATCGGGGCGCAGGCGTTTTTCGGTACGAAAGTGCGCGAAGTTACAATTCCCGGAAGCGTGAAGCACATAGGATATTGTGCGTTTTATTGCTCGCAGCTTGAAAAAGCAATACTTGAAGAAGGCGTTGAGCAAATAGATCAGTATGCTTTTAACACTTACAAAAAGCTTTATATATATGTGCCGGAGTCCGTTTATTCACTTGCGCCGAAAAACGGCATCACAAACGGTGAGGCTGTGTGGACAGTAGTTCAGGGAAGCTACGCCGAAGAGTACGTAAAAGGCAAATGCTCATACGAAATAGATTACACAAAACCGTATTCATCTTATTCAGGAAGCAAAGCGCAGAAAATCAGCATAGCGCAGAATGTTTCGCAAGATTACTTTAAAAATTGCCCGAATCTTACGCAGGTTGATATTGGCCCTGATGTTTCAAAAATTCTGCCAGGTACGTTCGCCAAAAACGTTACGCTCCGCGCAAAGCGCAACACATACGCCGATGAATGGTGCAAGCAGAACGGATATTACCTCTGTGGAGTTCTTGCCGACCTCAACACGTACACAAAAGACCGCTCAAAGCAGATTACAGAAGACTTTACGCGCATTTTGTGCGACGATGATCCTTATGCGAACTGGACTTCGTACAGCTTCAATACGCATAATCCGCTGAAACTTGAAGAGGTGGACAACAAGCTCGTTCTTACGTCGTTCATGCTCTATCCATGCCAGAACGTTACGGTCACAGCCCCGAACGGAAAGACGCTTATAAAAAACAAGACGATTCAGCCGCTTACGCGGACGGTGCTCTGCGACTTCGATTTTCTTTCGGACAGCGTAGATAATTACACGCTGTCCACCACCGACGCATTTTATAAAAAGATTTCTACGATTCCTGTAAACTGGAACATCTCTTTCAACGGATTTGTACGCCGCCCTTCTACAAGCAATGATAATCTTTCCGAAACCGCAGCCCCTGTACACGTACGCGAATGGATAGCCCTCATATACAATATGGCGTATGTCGCGGGACTTCCAGAATACGATGAACGCTGCTACCAAGCTGTCGCAAACAAGGAGCTTGTAACGAACGAAGCGCGTACGGACTTCATGACGAAAGACCAGATGGAAAAACTCCTTAAAAAAGTCAGGGATTATTCGCTCGTTCTTGGAAGATGCAAAGGCGGATACGGCTTGGGCGGAGGAAACACTCTCTACTTAAGTTCCGATTGGATTATGAGCATATCCACGTCAAAATCGATGTGGGATGCACATGCTTTCTGGCACGAATTCTCGCATTGTATGGGATATTCTCACGAAGCAGGCAACATGTGCAACGCGGAGCTTCCCGATCCTTGGGGCAATCATTGCTGGCCTGTAATTGCAAGTAAGCTGTATAACGAAGAGTTTGAAAAAGGAAACCCGCCATATATTGAGGGAAAGCCTTTCTTCAATTCAAAGTTTTTCTCTAAAAAAGAGCTATCACCTGAAATGCCCGATGATGATGTTGTCAAAAACGAAACGCTCTATATTGCGGAAGAAATACCTCGCATAGACTCACACAAAAAGCAGACAGACTTTACGAAAGTCGTAATCCCGTCCTCAGTAGAGGTAATAAACGATTCAGCCTTTTACGACACGCGCCTTGCAGAAGTCACGATTCCGTCAAGCATCGTAAAAATCAAAGACTCTGCGTTCTACGGATGCCTTGCACTTAAAACAATCGACATCCCGGACACAGTAAAAAACATAGGCTCATCGGCGTTCCAAAACTGTACGTCGCTCACGTCTGTAAAAATCGGAAGTGGAATAAGGCTGCTCAGTTCCAATATGTTCAAAGCATCCGCGCTTACAGAAGTCACAATTCCGCAAACCGTCAAGTTTATCGGCAACTCAGCATTCCAGGACTGCCGGAGTCTTTCGAAGGTAGTAATTGCCGACGGCGTAAGGAAAATAGGCGACAATGCTTTTAACGGCACGGCTTTAACGGAAATAATGATTCCTGCGAGCGTTACGGAGATAGGCAAGAACATCACGTCGAAAAACGTTATTTGGAACGTGGAGGAAGGAACATACGCATACCAGTATGCGCTCGAAAACAAATACAACATAAAAAAGGAGAACGGCTCGCTTGCGGAGAACACTTCTAGAATCCTAGCAGAAAGCAAAAATGCGGCATCCGCACCTAATGACGCATGGAAAACAGGCACGTTCACCTCGAAAGATGTACGCCGCAAGTGGGATTTTTCAGACAAGCTTAACGGCAAAGATGGCGGCGAATACATAATCACATTCACATACACTAGTGGAGCTTGTATGCTCTGCCTTACGGACGCTCTCTTTGTGGCTGACGGCAAGGGAATCGCATATTTCCCGGAAATGCGTACCGCAGGAAGCAATCCGCGTGAAGTTTTCTATAATGTGGAAGTTCCCGCTGGAACAAAAAAACTTGAGTTTTATGCGCTCGTAAGGGGCGGTGGCGGCAATGACAGCAATGGAATGATCAGCGTTAAAGCAGCCGAAACAAAGACAACAAAACTCGTAATTCCTGCTACAACAACGGAAATCAAAGCATCTGCTTATTTCGGCTGTAAATACGAGGAAGTGGAACTGCCATACGGCTTAAAGAAAATTGGCACACTTGCTTTCCAAAACAGTACGGAGCTTAAATCTATTACGATTCCAGACACCGTAACGACAATAGACAGCTCGGCTTTCCAAAACTGCCCATCACTCACGACGGCTTATATCGGTAGCGGACTTAAAAACCTGAGCTTGAAGGTTTTCAAAAACTCAGCCCTTACGCAGATTACGATACCGGGAACAGTCCAGATAATCGGTGAAGAAGCTTTCCACGACTGCGAGAGCCTGAAAAGCGTAACGATTCAGTACGGCGTTAAAGAGATAGGAAACTACGCATTTACAAATACTGCATTCACATCAATCAACATTCCTGCGAGCGTCACAAAGATTGGCAAAGCGGCTTTCTCAAAAACAGCTTTGACAAGCATCACGATTCCGAAGAATGTTGGAAATATTGCAGACGAAACGTTCCAAGACTGTACGAGCCTTACGAAAGTCGTGATTGAGAACGGAATCAAGAATATCGGGAAAAGAGTTTTCGAGAGGTCTGCGCTGACAGAAGTAAGGATTCCTTCAAGCGTTGAGGTCATCGGCGACAAGGCGTTCCAGGATTGTGCGAACCTTGCGAGTGTCATAATCGAAAACGGAGTCAAGGAAATTGGCGAAAAGGCGTTCTATGGCACTTGTATTACGGAGATTAAGGTTCCTGCAAGCGTGAAGACAATCGGCAAGAATGTCGTTCCAAAAGATGTTATGTGGGATGTTGAAGCCGGAAGCTACGCTTACAAGTTCGCGCTGGAAAACGGCTACAAAATAAAGGCTGTTCTGCAGAGCAAGGCGGATCAGTTTATGGCAGACAGGAGCATCGCATTTGTTCCTAGCGACAAGTGGGAAAAAGGCGCGTTCACCAAAACTGATGTACGCCGCAAGTGGGATTTCTCAGGCTCGTTGAAAGGTGGCGGAATCTACACAATCACGTTCAAATACACGAGCGGTTATGACATTCTGCGCCTGAATGACACGCTTTTCACCGCTGACGGCAAGGCAATCGCACATTTTGCGGAGCAGCAGTCGATAGGCTCAACTTCACGCGAGGTCGTGTTTACTATAACGGTTCCCGCCGGTACGAAGAAACTTGAAATGTACGCGCTGGCAAGAGCCGGCAACGGTGACAACATCGGCACAATCACGGTGACGAAGAAATAATCGCGATAGGGTGGTGGATGAACCTGCAACTTTCTTGTTGCAGGTTTGTACCGTCTTCTGTTCTAAAAACCACAAGTTTCCGCGCACGTTCAGTGCGCAGAAAAGTTGAAGTGGGGGTAGCCGATTCTTTAGATGAGGCGTAGGGGGCGACTGCCCCCTTTCCTTAATCCTTATTCACCTTAATACCAGAAAAGCCTACTTGCAAGAATATGCTCGTCGTTGTACGGAAGCATCTTCTGCGTCTTGAACTGACGGGCGATATACCCGAACTCGTCGCCGAAAATGATGTCATGCCCCGTAAGGTTACGAAGGTTTGATCCGTTGGGATATCCTAGGTTGGTCATCATAAGACTTCCCATAAATGTAAACCAGTTCGCGTTGCTTTCTAGCCGCTGGTTCTTGATTGTACCGATTACAAACCAGTTTTCATCCCGGTACTGGTTTCCAAAATACTGCTCTATAAGCCCTATTCCGGGTTCATCGATATATGCGGCTCCTGGCCAGTAGCTGTCATTGCTAAGAACGCCAAGTTCTTTTTTGCTGTTCAATATGCGGACGAATGTGTTTCGCATCTGTTTGTCCGTAAGGTAGTCGTTATTTGTGTAGAAACGGTTGTGAGAAGTCAGGAAGTATCCTGCGAACGAGCTGCTTCCTGCGATGTATGCTGTCTGCGTTATGAAGGAAATCCATTCGCGGCAAACGGACGCTTTAAGGTCTATGGAAAAGTCATATCCGTCAATTTTTCCAAAGTACGGCATGAACGAGACCTCCCAGTTTACGGATATTTCGTTCAAACTTCTGTAAAAACTGTCGTCCGCTGTCACTGTGTATGACGCTTTTGTGTCGGCGTTTTTAAGCACAACGTACCGCGCCAAAGGCTGCACTGTGCTGAATTTTGTGACGACCGACTCTTTGCCGTCCGCGCCTGTCTTTTTTACTGTGACGTTCTGGCACGGATAAAGCATGTAGCTTGTAAGCTCCAGTCTGCCGTTAACGACATCGAGCGTAAGCGGATGAGTGACATTAAAGTGATATTTCTCTAAAGCATCTTGAGTTTCGCCGTCGCAAAGGATGCGCGTGAAGCTGCTCTCATCGATTTTAAGCGATGCGTCTTTTGTGTATGTCGAAAGATTTGCGAGCGTTCCGCAAAGATAATATCCGTTCTGTTTTGCCCATGTTTCTGCGTAGCTTCCGCGCGGCATACGGAGCTTTGATCCGCTGTGGAATGCATTCTTGCCGATGGTTTTTACAGTGCTGGAAATGTCAATCAGCTCGACCGGATATTTTTGGAACGCTCCGGCAGAGATAGTCTGTGCTTTGGCGATGCCCACATACTTAAGTTTGCTGTAGTCACCTTCAAGCGGGTCTATTACGGTGTTGTCGCTGTAGACAAGCTCTGTAAGCGGGTTCTCTTCCTCTTCCACAGTGCCCAGCACTTCCACCGTAAAACCGTACTGGGTCGCAAGTTTGTAAGCGTCTGTTCCTGCATAACACCGGAAAGTTCTTCCAGTCGTGCTTCCCATAAAAAGGCTGCTCGCATCGATGGAGCGGATTGATTTTGGCAATGTGACGGATTTAAGCTTTGTGCAGTTGTAAAAAGCGGAATAATCTATGACTTCAACGCCTTCTTCTATGACAAGTTCTTCGAGCCCCCTGCAGTCAGCGAACGCCTCTCCGCCGATCATCTTTACGGTGCCTGGAATTACGACTTTTTTAAGCTTATTGTTTTTTGCGAACGTTGCGCCCTCAATTTTTTGAAGCGTTGCTGGGAACTCTATCGAAGAGAATTTGCTGCTCTGCAAGTATTGGGCTGCTTGTGTCGCCGTCTGACCGTAGCCGATTTTAAGAACGCCGTCCTCAATGATGTCTTTTTCCGGCGCTGAAACAGTCTTGCCGTTAATGGTGATAGTGCCGTTTGATTTGTTTCCGCCGTCTGTACGTGCGTGTGCCCTTATTACAAGAGCTTCTGGAACGGAACTGAGCGTAAATGTGTATTCTGCGCTTTTTGGACTTTTTCCGGCAGACTGTTCCGCACCGGCAGAGAGCACAGGAATTCCGTCCGCTGTGATTTCAACATCTTTAAGGCATAGTTTGTGCGAACCGCTCGTGTAAGTGAACGATATTGTGTTGCTTCCTTTTTTAAGCTCGGTTGAAGGGAAACTCCAGTAGTATGCTTTCCATTCGGTCGTAAAGTCCTTGTTCTTCCAGCCGGTGTTGTCCATGGCGTACTGGGTGCCTTCCTTCGGGTCGTAAGCAGAAGCGAACGCGACATCTCTGAAGGAGGCGACGGAGGAATTGACACCTGCTTCCTGTTCTACTTGTCCTATGTTGTCGAACGAGCGAACTTGACCTTCTGACTCATAGACTGTGTCTTTGCCAAGTTTTATTTTTTTTATGCCGGTGTTTCTGAAAGCCCAGGGACCAATGTACGTAACGGTTTCCGGAATTGAGGTTGGGGCGTATGTTTTGCAACCGTCGAAGGCGCATGCGCCAATTGTTTTTATTGATGGTGGAATTACGACTTCTTTAAGGCTTGACATGCCTGCAAAAGCAAAAGCGTCTATTGTCGTCACTGTGTCGGGGAGAATTATCTTCGTAATGGAAGTGTTTCCGCGCGCGATTGCAGGGGGAACGATTTTAACGCCGCTGTTTATTGTAAGAACACCGTTTTTGACCGAATATGAGCCTTCTACTGCGTAGCCATTTTCGTAGCAAAAGTTTTTCTGCGCCTGTGTTGCGCATGAAATTGTACACCAGTTAAGGAGCGCGCCTTTTTCTATTGTGGTTACGCTTGCTGGAAGCTCTATCCGCTGGGCAGCATCCTCATCCCATAAAAGTTCTCTGGAAATAGTTTTAACGCCGCTGTTCACTTTCAGTGTGCTGCCCTGCATCTGGTATATTTTGGCAATGATTTTTATTGAACCAGATGAAAGATTACCCGCGATCGTTCTGAAGTCACCTTTGAGAATCAGCTTTTTTACGCCTTCCGGCAAGGAGCAGGAGATTTTGAACGCCCGTCCGAATGTCGCGGTCGTAAACTCGTCAGGGAAACGTGCGACTTCCTTTCCGTCTGCCACAAGCACAAGGTTCTTCGCGGCAAGATTGTAACCGCCGTTCGTATATTGGAATGTTACGGTAAGGTCTTTTGCACCTTCAATTATCTTGCCTGAAATATCATAGCTTTTTTGCGCCCATTGTGTAGAAATCTCTTTCTCTGCCCATCTGAAAAAAGCTCCGTCATCTTCCGGCGGGTATACAGCCTCGTTTATAAAGTAAAAATCGTCATACCAGAACTTTTTTGTGGCGAGCGTGTTCTCATCGTCGTATGGAAGAAGCCTCTGCGCTGAAAGCTGCTTCAAGACATACATCAGCTCGTATTGATATATCGCGCCGCTCAGCGAATGACCGCACAAGTTTGAGTCATGCAAGAAGCCCATGTTGTGCATCATTTCATGGGCTATTATGTTCGATATATGCTTGTCGCCGTACTGGTTTCCAACATAAGGTTCGTCAATGCCGAGCAGAGAGCCGTTCAAAGCACCCATACCCACAACTTCCTGGTTTACGCGGGCATCAAGCGCACCGAGCATTATGCTGTAGTCGGTCATCTTTTTATAGAGCTTCCGTACTTCTGCCTCGGTCAGATATTTGGTAGTGGTCGATTCGTAGCCAACTGCAGTATTTCCAGTGTAGAAGCGGTTCTTTGACGTGAGGAAATAATTTCTGAAAGAGTTGCTGCCAACCGCGAAAGCCTGCTGGGTTATAAGAGAAATCCACTCGCGGCACACTGGCGCACGCAATATGAGCCAAAAACCCTTGTAAAAGTTTTCGCGGATTTGAGTGAAGGATACTTCCCAGTCCACCGGGATGTCGTTAAGGCTTTTGTAAAAGGCGTCATCGGCTGTGACTATGTAAGTCGCTTTTGCATCTGTGTTTTTCAGGACGACATACCGCGCCAACGGCTGAATTAAGTTGTACCTGGCAACGACCGATTCCCTGCCGTCCGAGCTGAGTTTCTTTACTGTTACATTCTTGCACGGATAAAGCATGTAGCTCGTTAGTTCAAGCCTGCCGTTTACGACATCGAGCGTAAGCGGATGAGTAACATTAAAGTGATATTTGTCGATATCCTCGGGTGTGTCGGTGTAGCATAGAATGCGCGTGAAGGCGCTTTCATCGATTTTAAGCGATGCGTCTTTTGTGTATGTGGAAAGGTCAGCGAGCGCGGCGCAAAGATAGTAACCGTTTTGCTTGCACCATTGTTCCGCGTAGCTTCCCACAGGAACCCTTAGTTTTGTAGAGGCTTTGAACGCGTTTTTCTCTATTGTGTGTACATTACCAGTAATGTCCAGAACTTCGTCCGTATAGTCAAGATAGTCTCCTGTCTTGATAATTCCTTCTAAAATGGAACTTATAACATTTTGTGCGGTAATCGTTCCGTTTGAATCCGTTCCGCCGTCTGTTTTTGCGCTTCCTCTCAAATTTAGAACGCCAGGAACAGATTTGAGGTTGAATGTGTATACAACGCTCCTAGGATTGTTTCCTGCGCAGCGTTCTGCTTTGTCTGTGAATATTACGTTTCCATCTGCAATAAGCTCGATGTCTTTTATGTAAAGGACATTCTCTCCGCTTGTGTACGTCAAGGTTATGGTATTCGTTCCGACACGAAGATTTTTTGTCGGGATACGCCAGCCGAACTCTTTCCAAGATGAGGAAAAATCGCCCTCTTGCCAGCCTGTTTTGTAATAGAACCTTGGACCATAAAACGATTCTTGATAGTAGTCCACTGACCGCGATGTCTCGTATCTCTGTATGACAACCCTGTTGTCGAATGAATCTGATTCGCAGGCGGTTTCTTCTGGGATTTTGACCGCCGAAAGCTTTGTGCCGGAAAAAGCCTTGTCGCCAATGTACCCAACATTCTCCGGGAAGGTTATCGAAGTAAGTTTCTTGCAGTTAAGAAAAGCTGCAGCACCTATTACTTCCACCGATGTCGGTATTGTTATTTCGGTAAGGTTCGTCATGTCACAGAAAGCGAATGCATCTATTGTTTTTACTGTATCGGACAGGACGATTTTTGTTATTGAGGTGTTTCCTCGCGCTATTACGGAAGGAACAACCTTAACGCCTTTGTTTATTGTAAGAACACCGTTTTTTATGGAGTATGTACCGTCAACGGCGAATCCGTTTTCCAGACAGAAGTTTTTTTGCGCCTGTGTCGCGCATGAAATTACGCACCAGTTAAGAAGAGCCCCTTGTTCTATTCTTGTCACGCTCGATGGAAGCACGATTTTTTCCGCGTCAAACTCATCGTCAAACATTCCACGTTGGATAATAGAAATGCCGTTGTTAACCGTAATCGTTTTGCCTTGTCGGGAGTAGGGCATTACGGCGTACCCGCTATTTGCCGTATAGTCTACGCCACCGGTGCTTGCTATGTGACTTGTCCGCGAAATATTAGTTACGGTTATGCCAGTGTCGGTATCGTCGGTTTGAGTTGATGACGCGGCAAATGCGGATTGTGTTGATAGCGCAAAAATGGCAGTTATCGAAAATAAAATGGCAAAGAGTTTTTTCATGCGTAAATCTCCTAAAACAATTGTTCTATTCTAGCATGTAATTCCTAAATTTTAGCTAAACTGGGCGGGAAAAATTTCGCGAAATGACGGGGTGTATTTCCGTATTATAAGGTTGAATGGAAAATTGCGCAAAGGAACGGAGCGCGGGATCAAAAGCACTCTGTTTGTGGATGCTGCGCTAGCGGCACCTTTAATTGACGTTTGATAATTTTTTAGCATGCGTCAAAACGGCTGAGTCAAGGCTTTAAGCGAAGCGTGCCTTGACCAGACGTATAGTTCCCATACCACAAACAGCGTGCAGCGCGTTAACGCGCGGTTTTGACTCCCCGCTACGTGACTGGAAGTAATTTTCCATCTGAAATTATTTATAGTGCTGAAGCCCTGTCGGTTTGCTCTATTCCCTAATCCGTCGTAAAATAGTATAGTAAATTGTTCATATGATTTTTTTGCGCGTTTAAGTTTTATGCCCAGTAGCAATTTACGATGAGCTCTGAGCGATGCGCGTTTTTATTGGAGGTTTTATGGAAGTCCGTGTCCGTTATGCACCTTCCCCGACGGGAATGCAGCACATTGGCGGTGTAAGAACCGCACTTTTCAATTATCTTTATGCCCGCAGTCAGGGCGGAAAATTCATACTTCGTCTTGAAGATACAGACCGTACACGCTACGGTGAGGAATATGTACAGAATCTCTACGATACGCTTGCTTGGCTTGGTATAGAGTGGGATGAGGGCGGCCCGAAAGGTGGCGAATACGGCCCTTACGTTCAGTCAGAACGTTTTGAGCTTTACAAAAAATACGCGCAGGAGCTTGTTGATAAAGGACAGGCTTACTACTGCTTCTGCGATGAGGAGCGCCTTGAAAGAATCCGCGCGCTTCAGACAAAGAACAAGATGGCCCCTGGCTACGACAGAAACTGCCGCCATCTTACGCCGGAAGAGGTAAAGGCGAATCTTGACGCTGGAAAGCCTTATGTTATCCGCCTCAAGGTTCCGATGGAAGGCGTTACGCGCTTTCATGACGCGCTTCTTGGCGACATCGAGTGGAAAAACGAGGATGTAAGCCCGGATCCAGTTCTTCTTAAGAGCGACGGATTCCCGACATATCACCTTGCGAATATCGTTGACGACCATTTTATGAAGATAAGCCACGTTATGCGCGCACAGGAGTGGATTCCGTCTACCCCGATGCACGTTATAATGTACAAGGCTTTCGGCTGGGATTATCCGGAGTTCTGCCACCTTCCTATGGTTATGGGAAAAGACGGACAGAAGCTTTCAAAACGCCACGGAGCAACATCTGTTAATGAGTTCCGCGCGCGCGGCTATGTGCCAAAGGCTCTTATTAACTACGTCGCCATGCTCGGCTGCTCTTACGAGGACGGCCGTGATATTTACGAGCTTTCTGATTTTGAGAAGCTTTTCAAACTGGAGCATCTTAACAAGGCTCCGGCTGTTTTCGATTACAAGAAACTTGAGTGGTACAACGGTCAGTATATCCGCGTTATGACCGATGAAGAGCTTTTCAAGTGGACATTGCCATTCATCACTGGAACAGGCGATGCAGCCATCCCGATAAACGCAAGCGAAGAGTTCCCGGCACCGCATGTTGGTCCTGCTTATTCAGGAATCTGCATGGGCGAGGACGGAAAGCTCTGCATCGCGCCGGAAGCAGTTGCAGCCGGTGCCGCACAGCTCAGTGACGCAGAGATCCGCGAGAAACTTATGGCTCTCATGCCGCTTATTAAAGAGAGACTTCACTTCCTTACGGACGCGGCGGAAATGGTCGGATTCCTGTTCAAGAACGTCGCGGTTCCGCCTGTCGCGGACATTATCCCGAAGAAACTTGACGCGGCAAAAACGAAAGAAGTCTTGGAGAAATCCAAGGAGTTCATAAAAGCGCTTCCAGGCATCCCTGAGCACGAGGCACAGGAAGAGCTTGCTCGCAAAATGGCAGAGGAACTTGGCATTAAGCTTGGTGACTTTATGATGCCTATCCGTATGGCTGTTACAGGAAGCCGCGTTTCCCCGCCGCTCATGGGCTCTATCCTTGCGCTTGGTGTCGAGAAAGCGTTGGAGCGCACAGAGCGGACAATCGCAGCGTTCTAGTTTTTTGTTAATAAAAGTACAACTAACATGATGTGTTCTAGCCGTGCGTAGCCAACAAGTTACCTACAAGCCAGTATTGACGAACGAAGTGAGGAACTAACTGAGCTTGTAGGGATTGTTGGCGAAAGCACGGCTAGAAAATTCACAGTGAAATGTGCCTATTTTATTGCTGATAAACTTGTAGGAGTTAAAGTATGAAAAAAAGTCTTTTAGTTTTGCTTGCACTGCTTTTGTGCGTGGCGGCGTTCTTCACTTCTTGTGCTTCTAAACCCGAAGTTGTTACGCCAGTTACGCCCGTAGAGCCGACAGAACCTGTTGAGCCTGGCACGGCCGAGCAGATAACGCCGGAGCAGATTGAGCCAGTACAGCCCGCCGAGCCAGAGTTCGTCCCTGCGACGCTCACAAAAACGGACAGCCGCATGTTGTGGCGCATCGACGGAACAGACAAAAACGGAAATCCGTCTGTCGTATACGTGCTTGGAACATTCCACTTCGCAACTGATGATATTTATCCGCTGAGCGACGAGATTCTTGACGCATGGAACAGCGCGGACAGGCTTGTTGCAGAGATTTCTTCCGAAGACCAGATTCGCTTTACGAACGAGATTCTTCCTGCAATGCTTGTTGAGTCTCAGCAGCTTGCAATCGGCAGAAACGTCATAGACGAGCTTTCTCCAGATAACAGACTGTTTTTCTATAACTCATTCACACCGGAGCAGCGTGATCTTTTCAACTCTTTTGAGCCGTGGTATCTCGGTCTTAGTTGCTCAAGCGGTCTTGTAATAGCTATGGGAATGGATCCGGCTAACGGAATCGATAATGTTCTTTTCGGAATGGCGGAGGATGCCGGCAGACCAATTGAAGGTCTTGACCCCATCGAAGTTCAGGTGAATATCCTGCGTTTCGGCGATTGGGACGAGCAGCTTGTAATTGCAGAGCAGAGCGTTGGCGAGCTTGTGAACATAGAGAAAACATACCTGAACTTATTGTATCTTTATCAGGCTTATGTGGATGATGATCCGGATGCAATTACGGCTATTCTCCTTGAAGAAGACGAAGATACAGCAGTCGAGGATATTAACGAAGTTATTATAAGATACAACGATGCCGTCTATACGGAACGGAACAGCGCGTGGGCTGACAAAATCCACGGGTATATTCTGGAAGGTGGTACGACTTTCATTTATGCGGGAACGGCGCATTTTTGCGGAATGGATTCTGTTTTTGACATAATGAGAGAGAGAAACTACATAAAGTAACGGCGGGTTTTAGGGCGCAGCCATAGGTGAAGGGGGTGTGGGCGCAACATCGTGCGCCCCAGGGGGAAGGCTTTCCCCCTTAAACAATGCGCTGGGTCGTTCCTCTTGTTGATATATCGTCTATATGGTATAGTTGTCAGACTGCCCCCACATAGTCAGGTATTATGCGGGTCGTAGGGAAAGCCGCCGGTGCGGTGGACCCGGCGCATCGGCCAAATGCGGCTTATGCGACAGAATAAGGTGCCTTTCCTCCAGAAAGGCCGCAAGGAAGCAAGGAAAAAAATCATGGATAATCATGAAGTAACAATGGACAAAATCGTAAGCCTTTGCAAAAGACGCGGTTTTGTGTATCAGTCGTCAGAAATTTACGGCGGACAGGCGGGTGCCTGGGATTACGGTCCTTTAGGTGTTGATTTTAAGCGGAATATCCAGAACGCTTGGTGGAAAGAGATGACTCAGCTCCACGACGATGTTGTGGGCTTGGACGGTGCTATTTTCATGCATCACACGACATGGGAAGCTTCAGGACACGTCGGCCACTTTTCTGACCCGATGATAGACTGTACAGAGTGTAAGGCACGTTTCCGCGCCGACCAGCTTATAGAAGACTACTGCGAAAAGCACGGAGTCAATCCCGGAAAGCCAGTCGATACAATGACACACGAAGAAATGAAGGCATTTATCGACGAGCATATCAACTGCCCGACATGCGGAAGCACGAACAGAAAATATACTGATGTCCGCGAGTTCAACCTGATGTTCAAGACACATCTTGGACCAGTCGCAAACGACGCTTCTCTCGTTTATCTGCGCCCAGAGACATGTCAGTCAATCTTCGTTGATTTCAAGAATATCGTCCAGTCAAACCGCATGAAAGTTCCTTTCGGCGTTGCTCAGGTCGGTAAATCTTTCCGCAACGAGATTATCTTCAAAAACTTCATTTTCCGCACATGCGAGTTCGAGCAGATGGAGATGGAGTATTTCTGCAAGCCAGGCACAGAGGACGAGACGTTCGAACGCTGGCGCAAAGACAGATGGAACTTCTATCTTAAGTACGGTATCAAAGAAGAGCACCTTAAGTGGCACCACCACGACAAGCTTGCTCACTACGCGAAGGATGCTTACGACGTAACGTACAAGTTCCCAATCGGTTTCGAGGAAATTGAAGGAATCCACAGCCGCACTGACTTTGACCTTTCGCAGCACATGCAGTACTCAAAGAAAGATATGAACTATATCGATCAGGATGACGGCAACAAGAAGTACATTCCTTACGTAATTGAAACTTCAGCAGGTCTTAACAGAAACTTCCTAATGTTCCTGTGCGAGGCTTACGAGGAGCAGAACGTAGGAACAGACGGAAAAGAAGACTACAGAACTGTCCTTCACCTTGATCCACGTCTTGCGCCTATCACTGTAGCTGTTCTTCCTTTGATGAAGAAAGACGGACTTGCAGAGAAAGCCAAAGAAGTTCAGCATCTTCTTAAAGAGGATTACGTTACTGATTACGACGTTAGCGGAACTGTTGGAAAACGCTACCGCCGCCAGGACGAGGTTGGAACTCCTTTCTGCGTAACAATCGACTACGACACGATTAACGAGAAGAAAGATGATGGTTCTCCGAATCCTGATTACAACACGGTTACGCTCCGTTTCCGCGATTCTATGGAACAGGTTCGTGTTCCGATAGAGCATCTTTCTGAGCGTATCCGCGCAGAGATAAAGAACTACAAACGTGCATAACTGAAGGTGTCACGATGGAATACGTCTCTCTGGGAAAAACAAACATGATGGTAAGCCGCTCATCGTTCGGCTCGCTTCCAATCCAGCGTGTAAAGGATATGGAAGAGGCTGTGTCGATTGTACGCGCGGCTTACGAGGGCGGAATCAACTTCTTTGATACCGCACGAGCTTACTCCGACAGCGAAGAAAAGCTCGGTTTTGCTTTTTACGGAATGAGAAAAGACGTTTTCATCGCGACTAAATCAGCTGCCGTTACAGCCGAGGCTCTTAGGGATGATCTTTCTAAGAGCCTTGAGGCTTTGCAGACTGATTATATAGACTTATATCAGCTGCATAATCCCGGTTTCCTTCCTGTGCCGGGCAGCAAAGACAGGCTTTACGACACGCTTGTCACGCTTAAAAATCAGGGGAAGATTCGCCATATCGGAATTACGTCGCATTCTTTGGAAATAGCCCGGAGCGCGGCGCTTTCCGGCTTGTACGAGACTGTCCAGTATCCGTTCAGCTTGCTCGCCACCAATGAGGAAATAGAGCTTGTAAAGCTGTGCGAGAAAAACGATGTGGGCTTTATTGCCATGAAAGCGTTGTGCGGCGGTCTTCTGACGAATATCCCGCTGGCGTTCGGTTTTATCCGCCAGTACGAGAATGTCGTTCCAATCTGGGGCATCCAGAAAATGGAGGAGATTCAGCAGATCCTTTACTTTGAGGCGCATCCTCCGCTTGTAGACGAGAAATTCCGTATAGAAGCGATGGAAGAACGTGCTGAACTTTCAGGCGATTTTTGCCGTGGGTGCGGCTACTGTCTGCCGTGTCCACAGAACATCCCGATAAATGACGCGAACCGCATGATGCAGCTTTTGCGCCGCGCTCCTTCTGAAAACTGGCTTACACCCGAATGGCACGAGAAAATGATGCGTATTGAAAGCTGTACGAAATGCGGCGCGTGCGCACAAAAGTGTCCGTATCACCTGAAGCCGTTCGAGACGCTTCCAAAGCATCTTGCGGATTATCTGGCGATGTACGAATCAAAAAAATAGAAATTACTGCTTTTTATTCGACCGCATTTCTTCGATTTCAGCGGCGGAATTGCGGACTTCTTCCGTTTCTTCTTTATTCAACGCACGAACAATGTGGATTCCCGTATCCGATGTTGTAATTGTCTCTTCTTTATCATCAAGAGTAGTCGGGTCGTTAAGAACCTGTACAATCGGGTTCTTCGGGTTTTCAGGGTTCGCGTCAACGACTTGTCCGATTCTTCCGTCAGAAAGATAAACATAGCTTCCGATCGGGAAAAGCGAGAGTGCGCAAAGAAGCGCGCGGATAATGCTTTCGTTATATGTCTTGCGGCTGTTCTTAAGGATTTCGACCATCGCCTCATAAGAGCCTTGAGCATCCTTGTAATGACGCGGTGCGGTTATCGCTTCGTAAGAGCAGGCGACTGCGATTATCTTTGCGTAAAGCGACATGTCGCCGCCAGAAAGATGACGCGGATAGCCTGAGCCGTCCTCACGCTCGTGGTGGTCAAGAACGCCAAGGCAGATGCTCAGCGGGAAATTCGCTTTTTTCAGTATGTTGTACGAATGAAGCGGGTGGGTGAGTATCGCTTTACGCTCAACGCCAGAAAGTGTTTTATCGGCAAGATAATACTGCGGTGGCAGCTGAAGCATACCGATTTCGTGCAGAATGCAGGAAACACCGAGCTCAATAAGCTTAGAAAGCGGGAAACGCAGCTGGAAACCAATCGTTATGGCGATTATTGTGGAGCGGAGAGAATGGTTTATCAGGAACATTTTGCTCTGTGGGTCCTGTGTTGAATCAAGACGAAGAATATAGTTCTTGTTGTCCTTTATGAAAAAGCAAAGTTCCTTGACAGTTGCGGAAATATCCTCGTAATCAAGTTCTTTGTGTGTCGCAAATCGAGTGTATACGGCGTAAATATAATTCAGATATTCATTGTATACGTTAAGAACAGTTGTAATGCGTGAAGTTTCTGTGTTCTGAGTGTCCTGCTGCTCAACATTTTCAATTGACTGTTTAAGAGCTTCGCTGTCTGGTTTCTGTATTGTAGACTTACTCGGTTCCTCTTCGTTGTCGTTCGTTATTTCGATAAGACCAGCTTCCGGTATTTCGGAAGCCTTTGCTGCGTCCGCGGTGCCAATTGAGCCTTCACTGTAAACTTCAGTAAAAGACCAATCGTTGAGTGCTTTTAAAAGCTCCTCGGATACAGGGATCTCATTGTTGAGAAGAAGAAAAGTTTTATCAATTGTAACGTCGTCAGTAAAAAAAACACCAGGTTTTATATCAGACACTTTAAAACTGTTCATATTTCTATTATCGCATAAAATCTGATTTTACATAAGGGAGTAGAGGGGTAAACTTGACAAAAAAATAGCCGGAAAACGTCTCACACTTGTCCTCCGGCAGAAATATATATTGTTTATAACATTATCCTCGGCCGTCTGGATGTCGATACCGTCCGAAGCATGTTTTATCAACAATAATAATATCGGAGGGGATAAGCTGTTTCTTTAGTAAGTTTTTTTACAGAGTACAAGAGTGTCAGTGTGGAAGCCTGCTTTCCCACTGTTCGATAGAGTCGAGGATTCTTGCATATACAAGCTCTGATGTACGAAGATTAGCCGCATACGGATTGGTGCTATCCGGCTTGATGCCGGCCTTTAACACATCAAGCTCTTCTTTTCCGGGGAACAGAAGAGATGCTAATTCTGAAACTTCGCTTTTCAAAAGCGTTTTGTCACATTCGGAAAGGGAAGAAGTTACGCGCTTGTATTCCGCGTCATTCTGGCAGTGCGTCTTACACAGGAAAACAGCTTTTTCCGCGCATTGCTTCATGTTCAATAAGTCGTTATGGAGCGATTTAAGCGCGTTGTAAAGTGTAGACCGCCGTTCTTCATAACTTGTTGAAAGGCTTTCTTTTTCACACGATTCGATGACTGCGTCTATTTCTTTTTCGCGCGAGGGTTCGGACAGAACGGCGGCGAGGGCGGGTGTCAAAGCAGGTGTGCTGGGGTTTTGTTGCGGAGCAGTCTGCTTAATTCCAGGTATTGCAAGACTTTCTGGTGTAAGCGTTATCGTGTTGACATCAGTGTATTCCGCGCACCGGCTTTCGAACCACCATGCGTACATCGTCATGCGGTTGTCTGTTTTTATCGGGTTTCCGTCATAGCTTTTTGCGGTTATGCTGTTCGCGGAAAAAAGCGCGCCAGAGATTGATGTCTCCGCGTTTTTAAGACGATTCGCGTCAATGTGGGCTTTTTCTTCAAAAGTGCTGCCCTTAGTGTGTGTCTTTCCGCTCGGAAAACCTAGGTCAAGTCCTGCGACATATATTGTGCGGCAACCGCAAAAGCGTGCGAAATCCCATGTCGTAGACGCGACAGAGCCACCTGTTCCAAGTTTTCCGTTTATGCGAGTATGTTTTTCTATGTACTGACCGAGCGGAAAGAACGATGAGCAGAGGTGTATGCTCTTACAGTCGAAGCGGAAAACAGTCGGGTAGGCAGCTGTCTCTGTGATGAGAATAGTTTCCGGAGCGGAAAGTCCTGCTATATGGCGCGCGTTCCAATACTGCGGGTCGGTAAGCACCACGAAATGAGGCTGCACACCGGTGCGGAGGCAAGCGCGTAAAGCCGTATCGACACAAATAAGGATGCAGCGTTTTTTTAGTTCTGCAAGGAATGGAAGAACTGTATCAAGGGAGGGACCGGCGGCTATTATACACGCTGGAATGCCGGCAGCTTTCCCTTCAAACGATGTTATTCCGGTACGCAAAGCCATTTGGTCTATGTTCCTGCACATATTGCTGAACCACAGGCGCGAAAAAGTTTTCAGCGTACGGCTGTTTATTTTGTGTTTTTGTTTATTGCGTTCAACAAGGCGTTTAAGCGAATTGAAAAAGTGCGGATCATGGAGCTCGTGTGCCGGCGTTTCAAAGAAATGGCAGTCTTCAAGGCCGACTTTTTCAAGTAACGCGATAATTTGTGGGTGTGTCGCGCCTGTGAGGATGATGCAGGAAAGGTGCCGGAAAATGGGCTGCCAGTCTACCGTGTAAAAGGCTGTTATAAGGTGATTAACGTCAGGCTCAATGATTATGAGCGTCTTTTTGGGAAATTTCTCGGCAAAACAGACAGGGGCATACCCAAGCCCTGTGCCTAAAAAGACACCGGAGGAAAACTCTTTGTCCGAAACGGCGGAAACAAGTTTTTCAGCCTCGCGCTCAGGGTTGTATGAGGAATGGAGAAGCGTGCCTTCGAAAAGAGCCGTCCAAGAGCCGTTTTTCGCTTGTTGAAGCGTTGTGTTTTGGGGAAGAGCGGGTGTTTTGCCACCCGGAAGAAGGTTTTGCTCCATAAGGGCAAACAATTCCGGGAATCGGGTTCGGAATGCGTCGATGTTTTTTTCGTAAATTGATGAGTCTGGTAAATCCGGCATATCTGCTTCCCGACCCTTATTCAAGACGCAGCTCTATCGTCATGCCTTCTGTCACAGGCGTTCCTGGCGGCGGATTCTGCGAAACTACGTAACCGTCGCCTTCAATGCGTATCGTAAGATCAGTTCGCTCGAGCAAGTCTGTGAGAAGCTTTTTCGGCGTTCCCGTAAAATCAGGGAGCGTATCACCGATTTCAGCCGGTTTTCCCGTATAGAACGAGATTGAGCCGGAATGAAGTATTGAAGCGGCGTTCGCGCGCGCCATGCCAAGATGGTCTATTATCACGTCGGCTGCCTGTGCGATGACAGGAGCGACGATGCGTCCTGCATACGTCTCGCCCTTTGCTTTGCTTATGACGATATACAGTATTATTTCAGGAGAATCGACAGGGAATATCGCCATACAGTTCGAAAGGAAGTCTGTGTCACTGTAGCCGTGTCCGTTCTCGTCGAGCATCTGCGCGGTACCGGTTTTTACGCCGATAGAAACGTCCGCAAGGTTTGCCCTGTGGCCCGTACCTGTGCGCGCGACAGTCTCCATACAGCCAAGTATGTATTTCGCCGTACTTTCAGATATAACGCGCTCTTTAAAGGTCGGTTCGTGCTCGAACTCAATGTTGCCGGACGCATCGACAATCTTTGAAATAAGCGTCGGCTGTACCGGAACGCCGCTGTTTGCGATTGTGGAAGCAGCCTGAACCATCTGTACGGCGGAAACGCTTATCTCCTGTCCGATAGAGATAGTCGGCTTGGACCTGAGCGACCAAATTGACTTGTTTTCCGGGCTGTTCACGAATCCGCGCGTTTCTGTCGGCAGCTCAATTCCAGTCTTTGAGCCGAAGCCGAATTTGTGTATGTAGTCCAGGAAAAGTTGTGTATCGATTTTCTGGCTCATCTGTGCCAGCGCGTCATTGCACGAGTATTTAAGGGCTTCCTCCGCTGTTATCTTGCCATGATGGTCAAGACAAGTCATAACGACTTTCTCGCCCTTCGCATCTGTAATCTCGAAACGGCCGTCGCAAACGAACGTGTCATTTTTGTTTATAACGCCTGATTCGATGAACGAAGCGACTGAAAAAATCTTAAAGACCGAACCAGGTTCGTATGCGATTACGGTCGGTCTGTTCATTTGCTGCTCAGGGCTACTCGACGGATACTCGTTCAGGTTTGCCGCCGGAAGACTTATGTATGAAAGAATCTCGCCAGTTTTTGCTTCCATCGCGATAAGCATCAGACTTTCCGCTTCAGTGGAGCGCATTGCCTCATCGGCGATCTTCTCAAGTTTGTACTGCAGAATGGAGTCTATCGTAAGGTAGACGTTTTTTCCGCGTAGCGTCGTGTTTTCTGTTATGTCGTTAAGCGCGGGTATTTCCGGCGACAAAACATCCTGCATCGAGTATTCTATGCCCGAAAGTCCTATGCCGTCGTCGCCCATAAAGCCTACGACCTGAGAGGCAAGCGCATTCTCTGGGTATATTCGTCCAGGAATAGAGTCGAAGAAAAGTCCGTTCCGAAGTTCGTTGTTGTTTATAGCGGTAAGAAGGTCATCGTGCTGGCTTTCAGAAAGCTTTTTCTTTATGTAAAGGAAGTCAGTCCGATTATTAAGAATCATGTCTTTTATCGTCTCAGGCGCAAGCCCTGTTACGGGCGCAATTACTTGGGCGGCAAGGCCCTCTTTGTTCTTAAGAAGGGAAGGGGTCGCCGCAAGATGATAGAACGTCGTATCGACGGCGAGCGGTTTTCCGCTGTTGTCGAGTATCGAGCCGCGCTCAATTTCGATTGTGGCATTCACAGCGACTTTGTTTTCTTTGAAAGCAAGGATTCCGTAAGAGACGATTACATAACCGGCGAAAAGGATAAAACATACGACGAGAATTATGAGCCTGGGTTTTGAAATGAATTTGTTCAGTGCCATATTATTTTACCAAGTATGCAATTAACTTCAATAAAACCGTAGTCGCGTGAATCTACTGACTCATCGTAATTGTCGCCGATTGCAAGAACTGTCCCCTCCGGTACCGATGTATCGTATTTAATGCGCTGATATTGCTGTTCTGTCAAAGGAATTTTTGTTCCCCCCACGGAAAGACTATACCCTGAATCCTTTGAAAAATCCAGTACCGTATTTTCTGTGGCAACGCATCGTTTCATAACTAGCTTATTGTTCATGTAGTAAGTTATTATATCACCCGGTTCGGGCTCTGCCCAATGGACAAGAAGATTGTTGCTGAAAGGGTTTTCAATTCCGTATGCAAGCTTGTTTATCAGTACTGTTTCGCCCTCTTTTATCGTTGGTTCCATAGAAGTTCCGGAGACTTTCTCCACGTCTATTACGAACACTCTCAGAATTATGCCAAGCAAAATTCCTGCGATAATGTATGCAATCAGATGTCTTTTACCGGATTTCATAACAGTTTATTCTAATATGGAGCTTTGTTTATGTCGATAGATGAGTATGGAAATTATCAGTTTTCTTGATTCACGCTCATATAGAAGCCCTGAATATGAGCCGGTTTCTTTAGATAAAATGCTTGAAAAGCAGCGTATAGTACAGCGTTCGGTACGCAAGAAAAGCGAGGCGCAGGCTAAGGCTGCTGTAAGGGTTACGACAGAAAGTACAGAGATTTTCAAAGCTCTTTTCGCATCTATATACAGTTTACGATGGTTTTTCGCTGTAGTTGCGGCGGTTTCGCTTGCCTCCGTACTCTTTTTCAGGGCATACCTTCTTATTATTTCACGTCCGCAGCAGGCTGTATTCGGTTCGGAAATAACAGCTGATGGAGCAAGCCTCGTTCAGACAGCGATGAAGCAGATGTTCGTGGACGATGAGTACAGTCAGGTCAGTGACGACGGAACCATAGCTGATGTTACGGCGGAAACAGTTTTCACAAGAACGGTTGAATACAGCCAGTACACAGTAAAATCTGGTGACAACATAACGGATATATCAAGAAAATTCGGGCTTTCGAATATCTCAACGCTTATATCAGTTAATAATATAGAAAACGTGCGTAAGTTGTGGGTAGGACAGAAGCTTACGATTCCTTCGATGGACGGCGTTTCCTATAAAGTAGTGCAGGGTGATTCTCTTGCATCAATTTCTTCGCGTTATGGTATTTCTGTTGAGGATATTCTTGATGTGAACGACATGACTTCAGATGTCCTTCAGCCGGGAATGGTTCTTTTTATTCCGGGCGGAAAACTCGACTCTGAAACACTCAAGAAATCACTTGGTGAGCTATGGATAAAGCCGCTTGCCGTAAGCTATAGAATTACATCTGAATTCGGTTATCGTGCCGATCCGTTCACTGGCGTAAGAAGCTACCACACTGGTATCGATCTTGCTGTTTCTGCGGGAACTCCGATTCGTGCGAGTATGGGTGGAAAAGTTTCTACAGCTGGTTGGAGCAATACATACGGTAATTATGTAATTATCTCCCATGGAAACGGATACCAGACGTTGTACGCTCACATGCAGAAATATTCTGTTAAGAAGGGCGAGACAGTTAATCAGGGACAGACAATAGGATATGTAGGAAGTACGGGATATTCAACAGGACCGCATCTTCATTTTTCAGTATATAAGAACAGTCAGCTTGTTTCGCCGACTTCAATACTTCAATTTTAATTTTGTGGAGAAAGATATGCGTTTACCGGGAGTTTGCATTGAATGCGGCAGAACAATCAGTAAGGATTTCGTTTATTGTCCGTGGTGTGGCTATTCTCAACTTGAGGCAGACCTTGTTCCCGTAGGAGCTGCTGGTGGTAAAAAATCAGCGGCTTTGTCAGAAGTTGAGACAGCAAAAAAGAGTTCAAGGCTTAATCGGATTAACACAATGCTTGACGATTTAGAGCAGGATATGACAATATTTATGATGAGAAGGGAAAAAGATAAACGATGTTAAGATATTTGCGCACTTCTTTCATTATTATTGTGGCTTTGCTTTTTGCCACACCAGTTTTTTCGCAGATTACGTTTTCATCGCTTGATTTGAACTCAAGCGATATGCTTTTATATTTGGCAGAGACAAAATCAAAAGAAAATATCACATATAAAAAGCTGTACCGTGCTAAGCTTACAGATAATATAAGAGAATCTGCGGCAGCGGAGAGCAAACTTCTTACATGCTTCCCAGAGAAACTTGAAGTTTTTCAGGGTGGAAAACTTCTTCAAATTCGCAATTCTGACGGTATAGCAGAATATTCTGTTGCTGATAATACGCTTAAATGGGTTTCAGGAAAAGATTCCGTAAACATGGCGGCTGTTTCCGTAAGCCCGGACGGAAACTGGCAGTGCCGTTTCGTTAAGAAAACAGCAGCGCGCGCGGATCTTATCCTTGAGAATATGGTCACTGGAAAAACGCGTGTGCTTGCTCCTAATACGGAGTTTTCCTACAGCTACGTTCCAGTTTCGTGGTCGCCCGATTCAGAACGTCTTATTTACGAAAAAGAAGGCGAGCTTTATTTCTTGGAAACTAGCGAAACTTTCAGTCTTTCAGCTATGTCAGAAGAGTTCCGTAAAATCGGTCACGGAGCAATTTCTAACGTATGCTGGGCGACCTCATCGCTTCTTGTATATATAAACCATGATATCGTTTATAAAATAGCTACAAACGAGTTCTATACGCGCGCGCTTTACGCCGACCTTATGGGATCAGGCTCCGTTGCCGGAAGACTTCCGAATGCTTTTGACAACAGAAATGACGCGTTCTGGACAAACGCAGATGCATCATCAATCGTTCTTGTCCAGAATAACCGCACGCTCTGGTATATGGAGCTTGAAGGTACAGACTTCAATTTCATTACGACACTTTATTCATATCCATTCGTCAGCGTTCCAGGAACGGCTGTATCGTTCAAAGTTTTCTGGACAGAAGAAGCCGGCGTAGATATCCCTATAGTTTGGATAGAGCAGTTGCATGAAACAAGTTACGAAAGCTATGTATATAAGCTTACTATAAACAGCGCAAGAAACAGTACGTATTTTACGGCTCTTCCGCTTCCTGTTTTCGTTACGGACCCAATGCTTTCTCCAGACGGGAAGATGCTTTGTTTCCGCGATAAAAACAGCCTTCACGTTTATAAGCTTTCAAACTGGCAGCAGATTTATGTTTTCGCGGAAGAAGATATTGTATCTTTCCGCTGGATAGACAGACGCCAGATTTTCATAGGTGGGGCAGAGACTATACGTATTTGGGAGCCTGGAACGCAAACGTCGAAAGTCCTGCTGCTTTCTTCTGCAGAACGTTTTGCATGGAATGCCGGTTCAAATGATGTAATTGTTTCGAACAGTTACGGTACATTCAAGTATAATGAGCAGCAAAACGTATGGGATTCGTTCTCGGCGGCTATTGTAAGAAAAGCTGTAACTCAGAATACATATTTCCGTGTTTTCTTGGGCAGTTCGGGAAACCCCGACTACAAAAACGCAATATACGTCCGTTCTCTTACGGGGCTTTATTCGACAAGCCCGTTGTATCGTGAACAGGTCGAAAAAGAGGACTTGCGACCCGCTCTCGCACTCGTGCTAGACGCTCTCGACAACGCGGATGGGCTTGCCAAAGTTCTTGAGGTTCTTAAGAAAAACGAGCTTAAAGTCACGTTCTTTATAAACGGTGAATTCATTCGTCGCTTCCCGACAGCCGTTCAGGAAATAGCTGAATCTGGGCACGAGTGCGCATCTATGTTCATCACCGCCGCGGATCTTACATCATCTACTTTCATAAGCGATGAAAGCTTTATTCGCCGTGGTCTTGCACGAAACGAGGATGAGTTCTTCGCGCTTACGGGTGGCGAGCTTACGCTTTACTGGCACGCACCGCAGTTTAAGGCTGATCCAAAAGTTATAACATCAGGTAAGGCAGCGGGCTACACGTATGTAGAATCGTCAACGCCTTTGTATGATACGACAACGCTAGAGAATGCCGCAGTCAACGGTGAAAAGTATTACACGACCGCTGAAGTAATCGATAATCTTTCCGAATACTTCGCAGCAGGCGCTGTTATTCCTGTTTCTTTGGGAATGGGTGAAGGAACGCGCAGTGATTATCTTTACAACCGTTTCGATGTACTTGTTGAGGCGATTCTTGACGCGGGATATCGCATCGTTCCAGTTTCCGAAATACGTTAATTACTCATCAAGAAGCAGGTGGTCTATATAGACTTTAAGACTGCCTGCTATTTCCACATCCCTGTCTGCAATTAGCGGAACAGTCGTAAGAACCGTGTTCCCAAGAGAATAAGTTACAGTTCCGTAATGATCGCCTGCTTTTACCGGCGCGTCTATATAAGCGGGTGAAGAAACTTTTACTGAAAGATAAACGCCATCGCTTTCTCCGTCTGGCGTCAAGCCGTATCCCGCAATGTGCGGAACAGATATAGCGTCTGCGCGGAGCTGATGAAGCTTTATGCTGTTTTCTTCGCCACCAGCGACAATAACCGGTATGTCATTGACTGCGGTTGGTCTTACGGTCGTGAAAGTATTGAACGCAAAATCCGTGAACGTCTGCGCATCTTCCATTCTGTATTTGTTGCCTTCCCAAGTGCCAACACCAGGCCCTTTTAGCGTTATCGAAAGAAAACGCGTGTCTCCGCGCATTACAGTGTACGCAAGATTATAGCCTGACTCATCGATAAAGCCAGTTTTAAGACCGTCTGCGCCCGGAATCGTTCCGAGCGTTTTGTTCGTGTTGTTCTGTTTTATTGGCTTGTCGGGATAATAACGTCTTACGGACGCTGGCTTTGAAAGTGATGAGAAACCTTCTGGCAAATTCCACGGTTGCGGGTACGCAAAGCTTTCAAGAGAATGGTATTTCTTTATACTTTCTGGATATCGCTGGATATAAATCCGCGCAAAAGCTGCAAAATCCCTTGCTGTCGTTATATTTTCCGCGCTGTAACCAGACGGTTCAACAAAATGAGTGGATTTAAGTCCGAGTTTTTCTATCTCGGCATTCATGCGCTCTACAAATGCGTCTACAGAGCCTGAAACATAAGCGGCGACGGCATACGCGGCATCATTGCCCGAAGAAACCGAAAGACCTTCCAAAAGCTCGTGGAGCGAAACTTTCTGTCCTTCAGCAAGAAACATCAGCGATGAGTCCGGCGGTTGATTTATAGCCCAGCTTTCGGGCGGAAGCGGCACGATGTCGCCGTAAGAAATACGGCCTGTTTTTATTTCCTGCTCAACGACGTACATTACGACGAGTTTCGTCATTGAAGCTGGCGGAATCGGGGTGTCAGCGTTTTTTTCATATAGGATGCAGCCGTTTGCGACATCTATGAGCATCGCTGATGCGGCGTTTATGTTAAGCTCAGCTGGTACGGTACTATATGGGAGCGGATTCAGTATGGAAGTGGGGTACAAGCTGTCTGTCCGCTCGGAAAGAAGAGACTGCTGTTCTGATGTAAGAGCAATCGGCTCTGGATTTTTAAGATGGTTACCGTAAATCAGAAAAGATGTAGTCGCGGCTATGATAAGAAGAAATATGGCGGAGAAAGTCGCAATAAGAATTTTAACTGTTCTGGGCTTTATCTTTTTATGTTCTTTTTTAGTTTTTGGTTTCTTTTCTTTTATCTCTTTGTCTTTCTTTGGCATATGTAGTACCTGAATGATAACAAAATTATCACATCGCGCGATTACCGTCCAGTACACCTCGCACGCTGAAATTCTTTATTTCCCCTTAATACCTATTGCGTAAAATGCATAAAAATGCAATAATCTGCATAAAATTGCATGACTATATGCAAATCTGTATGGCAGACATCGCGAACCCTCACTTGGGCGCGAAAAATAAAGCTCTGCCGGATAATGCTGGGAGGCATTAAATGTCAAAGTTGCGCGGCGCATTTACCGCACTGGTCACTCCGATGTTTGAGGACGGCTCCGTAGATTACGAGGGCTGGCGCAAGCTGATTCAGATTCAGCTTGAGAACGGGATTTCAGGCCTTGTTCCGCTTGGAACAACAGGCGAGACTCCAACGCTTGATGAGAACGCAGAAGAGGAGAAACTGATTGAGATTGTAATATCCGAAGTTCGTAAATATAAACAGAAGCTGGCCGATGAAGGGAATCCGCGCGATATTCCTGTAATCCTTGGTGCCAGCTCGAACAACACGCGCGATGCAGTCCGCTATGCGACGCGCGCAAAGGCGATGGGCGCAGATTATGCGCTTATCGTCACACCATATTACAACAAGCCTTCTGATGAAGGTATTTTCCGACATTTCGAGGAAGTCTCGAAGGTTGGAATTCCAATAGTAGTGTACAATATAGCAGGACGTACTGGTAAGAATATCAGCACGGATCTTCTCTGCCGTATTGCAGAACTTCCGAATGTTGCCGGAGTAAAAGAAGCGTCAGGCAGCATCAGTCAGATGATGGAGGTGATAGCCCGCATCAGCCGTAAGAAACCGGATTTTTCAGTTTTGAGCGGTGATGACGGTCTTACACTCCCGATGATGGCGGCAGGGGGCGACGGCGTTGTTTCCGTCGTTTCAAATGTTGCACCGGCTCTTGTAACAGAAATGGTGACACTCGCACTGAATGGCGATTTTGAGAAAGCCCGCGAGATTCACTACAGGCTTACGCCTTTCTTCAAAGCTGCGTTCATCGACGGCAATCCAACGTCCATAAAGTATGCTATGAACGTTAAGGGACTTCCTGCCGGCGGTCTTAGACTTCCGCTTGTAGAAGTGAACGACAACGCCAAGAAGATTATTGAAAACGCGCTCAAAGAGTGCGACCTTTAGGAGATTTATTATGTCAGAAAAGATAAAAGTAGGAGTTCTTGGCGCTACCGGTATGGTAGGCCAGCGCTATATTAAGCTTCTTGAAAACCATCCGTGGTTCAAGGTTACATACGTTGCAGCTTCTCCTCGCTCAGCAGGAAAGCTCTACAAGGACGCCGTCGCCAACAGATGGCTCATCGGTGCGGACATCCCGGCCGATGTTGCGAACCTTATGGTAGAGGACGCGAACGACGAGAAAAAAGCCCTCGGCAAGTGCCAGTTCGTTTTTAGCGCACTTGAAATGGGCAAGGACGAGATTAAAGCTCTTGAAGCAGCGTATGCCGCCGAGGGAATCCCTGTAGTTTCCAACGCGTCCGCAAACCGCTGGACAGAAGATGTTCCAATGCTCGTTCCAGAGATTAACTACGCTCACCTTGATGTTATCGCGGCGCAGCAGAAGCACCACGGCTGGGACAAAGGTTTCGTCGCTGTAAAGCCGAACTGCTCTCTCCAGACATATATGATGCCGATTTACTCTCTGCAGCAGGCTGGTTACCCGATTAAGCGTATGATCGTAACAACGCTTCAGGCAACAAGCGGCGCGGGCTATCCGGGAGTCGCTTCTTTCGACATGATTGACAACATCGTGCCGTATATCGGCGGCGAGGAAGAGAAGACAGAAAAAGAGTGCCTTAAGATTCTTGGAACTGTAAAAGACGGAAAGATTGAGAATGCCGCAGGACCACTCGTTTCATCAACATGTACGCGCGTTCCTGTTGTTGACGGACACACAGCTTGTGTCTCACTTGAGTTTGACCTGCCGGAAGACAAGAAGCCTTCGATGGAAGAAATCATCAAGGTTTGGACAAGCTTTACTTCCGAGCCGCAGAAACTCAACCTTCCTTCCGCACCGGAGCACCCGATTGTGTACCGCTACGAGGAAAACAGACCACAGCCGCGCCGCGACCGTGAGACAGAGAAGGGAATGGCTTGCGTTGTAGGTCGTCTTAGAAAGTGCCCGGTTTTCGACGTAAAGTTTGTAGCGCTCAGCCACAACACAAAGCGAGGTGCGGCTCTCGGTGGAATCCTCAACGCAGAGCTTCTTAAAGCAAAAGGATTTTTCGACAACCTTTAGTCTACACAGTACGGCGCAAACCGGCTGCGTTTGAACATTGCTTATAAAAAAACGCCCCTGACCGAAAAACGAAGCGTACTTCAATTCGGCCAGGGGCTTTTTGTTGTGTGTCGTGTTATGCAGCGTGCTTAACTCCGTTTATTTGCTCTTCGATGTAAGAAGGAAATATTTGCCATTGCTTCCGATATCAAAGCTTTTTGAACTGTTATTCGTTAACAAAGTTGAAAGGCTGTTGACCAGATCGTTGTCTGCATAAGAAGCCATAAGCTGATATGAATACAAAAGATCTTCCGAATCGGCGGTGTCACTGCTATGGCTTGCGTTATATTTTCCGGAAAGTAAATCTTCTATTGCAATATGTGTTACTGCGAAGCCTTTTGAGTTGCCTTTCTGATACTCCGGATGGTAGGTAATCAAAAGACAGATGCCGTATTCTTCGGTGTAAGTGAGCCTGTCGGTGGCATATGTACCGTTGTAATCTACTAAAAGCTTTTTGAATGCAAAAATTCCACCAGCTGCAAGCAGACAAATTATGATTATGAAGCTCAGACATCCGCCAAAAAAGCTTTGCTTTTTGATAACCGTTATATTTTCAACCGGTTTTTCGGTGTATTCAGATGAGTTTGAAGTATCTCTAGTCTTGCTTCCTCTTATCAAGAAAAAGTAAAAGACTAAAATGATGATAATAATAAAGATAATTGGAAATACTGACATAATCATGATTTTACTAAAACAATCCAATTTGTCAACATTCGCACTATCTTAATGTTTTCTTATTTTTTTTCTCGAATTGAACAAAACAAATTGTAGAAAATCTCCAATAGTGCTACAATTATAATATACGTTCTGTGTGGATGCTTCGTGTTCAAAAAAACGACGATTCACCTTATGGGAGAAACTTATGAGAGCAACTGAGAATAAGAAAGGCGTAATCGGAAAATTTCCTAAAAAGATGTTAATCTTCTACATCATGCTATATTTAACACCATTTCTGTCGAGTATAGGCTGGCTGATTGAAATGAAGATTTATGGTCCCGATATTGCCCGTGTACTCACTCATCCCTTATTTTTGGTGATGGAAGGTGTCTATATTGTTTTCATCGTTTGGAATTATATATACCATACACGAAAGCTTTATTCATACGATGGCTCTAAAGAAAATGAACGGAAGATGAACAAGACAGCTAAGATGTTCGTTAACCTTTCTCTTGTTGCCGGAAGTCTTAACGGGATCTTGGGAGCAACGACACTACAGATCGTAACAAAAAAGCTTGGCCTTCTGTGGCAGGGTATTCCTGTTTATTTCTCCTGCTGCGGTTGGACATTCCTTTTCGCGCTGTTGTTTTATATTCTTTTTATGCAGACATTTGAGCATAACCTTTACAATCTTCCGTTCACGGTTGCTGACAAATCCCTTAGCCTTAAGCTAAGGAGCGTTCTCGTAACATTCTTCGGCTGTCTTGGTCTTCTTTTTGTTACGCTCAGTCCGTACTTGGCAAAATCTCTTGAAGGAACTGATCCAGAAAGGCTTCTGATGACTGTTATTTTCCCGACAGGTATTATTTGCGTTTTCTTCATGGTATTCGACGTTTACAGGCAGATGAGCGGAACAGTTTCCAGAGTAAAAGAAATTTCAGAGTTCACTGCAATGATCGCAAACGGCGATTACTCAGAAGAAAAGCTTCTTGTTCGGAGCCGTGATGAGTTCGGTATTTTGATTGGAGAGCTGAACAAGTTCTACAAGACAACGGGCGAGCTTATTCTTGCGATAAGAAAGTCAGTTGATACATCACTCAGTTCCGCCGACTCATTTGCGGAAAATATGACTGAGTCTTCAGCGGCGATTATGCACGTTATGGAAGGTATAAACACCGTAAAAGACCACGTTGTGGATCTTTCCGCCGGTGTCGAAGAGTCACAGTCAACTGTTAACAGCATGATTACGCGCGTAAAGAAACTGAACGACAGCATTGCAGATCAGGCTAAATGCGTTGCAGATTCTTCCGCAGCTGTAGAAGAAATGGTTTCCAATATCCGTTCTGTAACGGATATCCTTGAGAAAAACTCCAACTCAGTAGCATCTCTCGGAACAGAATCAGAGCTTGGCCGCGCAAAGATCAACGAATCTGTAGAACTTTCTGACCTCATAATGAATCAATCTGCCGGTCTTTTCGAGGCATCGAGCATAATTCAGAACATCGCGAGCCAGACGAACCTGCTTGCTATGAACGCCGCTATTGAGGCTGCACACGCGGGCGAAGCTGGAAAAGGATTCGCTGTTGTTGCTGACGAAATCCGTAAGCTTGCCGAGCAGTCAAATACGCAGGGTAAGTCTATTACAGGTCATCTTAAGCAGCTTCAGACAGACATCGAGAAAGTAACAAAGAACTCCCGTGACGTACAGAAGCAGTTCGAGGTTATTTTTGAGCTTACGAACACTGTAAAGAATCAGGATCTTGTCATTAAGAATAGTATGGAAGAGCAGTCTGCTGGAAGTACGCAGGTTCTTCAGGCTATCGGCGAAATTCAGGATACTACGCGCATCGTAAGAGACGGCTCTTTGGAGATTCTTGAAGGCGGAAATCAGATTGGCAAGGAAATGACTGTTCTTTCCGGCGTAACTTCGCAGATAAACAACGCTATGTTCGAGATGGCATCGGGAACGGATCTTATTTCTAAAGCTGTTTCGACAGTTACGGAAGATTCAGAGAATAACAAAGCAAATATTGACATTCTTAACCAGAAGGTTAGTGTATTTAAGATAAAAGGAGAATAAGAGTTATGAAAAAGTTCGGTATCATTATGATCGCTTTTATGCTGCTTTTCGTGTCTTTTGGCGCGAGCGTGGCTGCGGACGGTTCCGACTACTTCAGGACACAGCGTATTTACGGTATGGACTGCTACAATGTTCCAGTTTCCGAGCAGGACTATTATGTAAGCTACGGTGAGTATTTCTTGCTTCCTGTAAGCATGTATGAAGGCTACGAGGCTACTTTCAAAGCATTGTCAGTTGTTTTTAACAGTAAAGAAGGGCTTCCTATGGATGCCGGCGAAGAAATCGCTGATATTTACGAGCAGATCTGGTATAATGATGAATATGGTTCAGCCTGTCTTTATGACAAGGATATAGCCGACGTTGACGATTTCTGGGCTTATGCGGAATGGGATTACGAAGAGCCATGGCCTACGATTTATGACAGCATTCCTGAATGGGCATGCAACATGAAGTGGGCTATAAGTGAGATAACAGATTACTTGGCAGAGATGTATGACCTTGCGCATGGAAACAGCTGGGCAGACTCTTTAGATGAGATATACGACGATTATGGCGAAGATCTTGAAGAAGCCTTGGATTTCGTTAACGTCTATTTCCCGGACATCAAGTTTTATGCGTACTGATTTTTGTCACAAATGACAGAAAAAACGTTATAATGTCATTATGACTAAAGAACTGATATATGATTTTCTAAAAATCCTTTTTACGTTCATAATGCTCCTTGACCCAATCGGCAACACGCCGGCTTTCCTCGCGGTCGCGGGCGGCTATGAACGTAAAACTCAGCTACGAATCCTAAAGCACGCCATCGCAATCGCCGGTGTCGTGCTGCTTATTTTTGCGCTTGGCGGGCGGTTTATCCTTATTTTCTTCGGAATAACGCCGGGAGCGTTCTACATAGCGGGTGGCATCATCTTCTTCAAGATAGCCCTTGAAATGATAAACAGCAAACCACGTAGCCGCCACGCGCCGCAGTCAACCCTTAACCCTGATGAAACTCGAATTATCGCGGTGTTCCCGCTTGCTTTTCCGCTTATAGCCGGTCCCGGTATGATAACGACAATCATGGTGTATACCGCGTCTCCCGAGTTTTCTCTCCGCGTTTTTATATACGTCCTCATCGCAATAGTTATCGGGCTTTTTATCGAATACATGTTCATGCGCAGCGCGACAAAGCTGATGAAGTTACTTGGCAGGACCGGCATGTTCGTCATGGAGAAAATCGTCGGTCTTATTCTTGCAGGCCTTTCTGTCCAGCTTGTGTACGACGGTCTTGTAAAACTCGAAATATTAAAAGAAATATCCGCCGTTTGACGGACGCTTAAGGAGAAAGATAAATATGAAACACTTTTCAAAATCATTTGTAAAGCTTTTTTGCATTTTCGCGATAGCTGTGGTTACGATTTTCCCGCTTACAGCGCAATCCGGTACAAAAAACGCATACGGGCTTTTTTATGACCCGAATGCCGTCATTGACCTTTCTAAAGACGGTACATATTTCGAAAGTATTAATAATTCAGCGTTCCGAGCTTTTTTTGACGGTGATTTTGTTACTTTCCATCCTAATTACAATTTAGCTGTTCTTTCCGGCAAATATGACTGGAAAAACCAGTGCTGGATTGAGTTCGCGAACGAGATGAAATATAACTATATCGACATTACGCAGCTTTATAAATCTATAGATTTAACTAAAACAAACCTTAACCGCGATACAAGCGGAAAAATCGTGTGCTACGTTTACGACCAGTACTACCAGTTCCCGCAAATTGCACCGGGAACAGCCAGAAGCACGAATAAAACGGTAATCCGTGTCGATACAACAAAGAACACGCGTGCGGACGGCATGGTATACGTAGAGGGCGGTACGTTTGATATGGGCAATCCAAATGACACGTATGGTTTTGAGACCGTCCACTCCGTAACGGTAAACAGTTTCTGCATCAGTGATCATGAGGTTACGCAGGCAGAATATAATGCAATAATGGGAAAGAACCCAAGTGAACATCAGGGAGATAATAAACCTGTAGAGAATGTGTCTTGGTACGATGCCGTTGTTTATTGCAACAAACGGAGCGTCGCGGAAAAACTTACCCCTTGCTACAGTTACAATGGAACAACGGACTCAAATAAATGGGGCAGCGATTTTACAAGCTCTGCAAAAGACATTGAATGCAATTGGAACGCGAACGGCTACCGTTTGCCTACGGAAGCGGAATGGGAATTTGCCGCGCGCGGAGGAAACTACAGTCAGGGTTATGAGTACAGCGGAAGTGACAGCCTGGGATTAGTTGCATGGTGCGATTTTACATGCCAAAGAGAAACACAGGACGTAATGCTTTTACGACCGAATGAGCTTTACATTTACGACATGGCTGGTAACGTTTCTGAATGGTGCTGGGACTGGTACGAAAATTATAGCAGCAGCAGTCAGAAAAATCCTAAAGGACCTTCATCCGGAACTTATAGAACAATGCGTGGCGGAAGTTGTGTGGATGCGGATTTTAATTCCAAAGTTTATTATAGACTTCCTTTCGGTGCTGACAAAAAAGAATATTATGCAGGTTTCCGTGTAGCACGTAACGGCTTTTATATTGCTCCTGAAGCTCAAACTTATATGCGCGTCCAAGTTGATGAAGGCTTTGTTTTTGTAGAAGGCGGTGGCTTCGGAATGGGACGCTTGAATAACGATAACAAAGCGCATGCAAATGCAGCAATACTTGACAGCTTCTTTATGAGTGACCACGAAGTTACTATGGCAGAATATGCAGCTATAACAGGAAATGCTGTTGTCCTAAAAGAAATCGGTAATCAGCCAATGGTAAATGTATCTTGGTACGAAGCTCTTGATTATTGTAATAAACGGAGTATTGCCGAAGGTTTTACGCCCTGTTATTCACTTAATGGCGAGACAGATATAAGCAAATGGGGTGACAACTGGGACGGTTCTGTTTATAGATGGGATTACGTCGTTTGCGACTGGAACGCCGACGGCTACCGCTTGCCGACATCAACTGAATGGCAATATGCCGCTCATGGTGGAAAAAATGCAATAAGATACGAATATGCAATGAGCGGTTCAGCTCTCTATTCATATGATGGAGTCGCTTGGTATAAAAAGAACAGCGACGGTTATGCGCACGACGTTAAAACAAAGCTTCCTAACGAGCTTGAAATTTACGATATGAGCGGCAACGTTGGTGAATGGTGTTGGGATTGGTTCGGTGACATTGAAGGAGAAGAAAGCCCTATAAATCCTACCGGACCTATTCATGGAGTTTACCGTATTGTTCATGGAGGAAATTACAAATCTGCCGAACCAAGCGTTAATCTTTATGGTATTGGACTTGGTAGTGATACCAGACTGGAGCCTAGAAAACGTGATGATCAAACAGGTTTCCGTGTAGTCCGCAACTACGGTGAAAGAACAGAAAAACCTGTGAACATAACGGCTTCTGAATCCGATTCCGACCAGAACAAATCCGCAATGTTTGTTTATGTCCGTGGTGGCACATTCAATATGGGAAAACCAGATGGTACATCAAGTCAAACTCCTGTTCATACTGTTACGATAGACAGCTTCTATATCTGTGCTCACGAGGTCACGCAGGCAGAGTATAGGGCAGTAATGGGCGTTAATCCAAGTGAGTTTATTGGAGACAATCGTCCTGTTGAAAATGTAAGCTGGTTAAAAGCAATTGAATACTGTAACAAGCGCAGTATTGCCGAAGGTCTTACGCCATGTTATTCCAATGACGGAGATACTTGTGACTGGACGGCTAATGGATATCGTTTGCCGACGGAAGCTGAGTGGGAGTATGCAGCCCGCGGTGCAAACTACAGTAAGGGGTTCAAATACATTGGAAGTGATGATGCAGACGCAGTATCATGGTATTTAAGTAACAGCGAGAAGAGAACTCAAGATGTTATGACGAAAAAGGCGAATGAAATAGGTCTTTACGATATGGGCGGTAACGTCGCGGAATGGTGTTGGGACGGATATTCCGATTATACAGATGAATGGATGAAAAATCCAAAGGGAACATACGATGGACGCAAAGTAATAAGAGGTGGAAGTTGGCGCAGCGGCTATTCTTATTATCAACCGGTACTTGATGCTTATTATCGTGAAAGTAATTACTTTACTGCAGCGTTCAACACTTACGGTCTGCGTGTCGTACGCAATGCGTTTGATGGTACAAAAAGGAATGTAAGCGACAGCGATTTGGCGAAGAACGTAACAGAAACAGCTGAAATCGTTACTGATGATGAAGGAAACGTATTTGTACAGGGCGGTTATTTTGACATGGGAACAACCGAGGAACTGCTTACAGTGGGTTCTGGTGATTCTTTGAGCTATGCAAAGCTGGAAGATCCAATGCATGGTGCTATGGTTTCAAGCTTCTATATCAGTGACCATGAGGTTACGCAGTCTGAATACAGGAATATTATGGGAAAAACAGCCGGTTCATACACGGGCGCGAACAAGCCTGTTGTGAACGTAAGCTGGCTAGACGCTGTTGAATACTGTAACGCATTGAGCAAAAAGAAAGGACTTACCCCTTGTTATGTAATAAATGGCAATAACGTAACATGCTACTGGAATGCTAACGGTTACCGTTTGCCGACTGAATCAGAATGGGAATTTGCAGCTCGTGGCGGTAAGAATACCAAAAACTTTGAGTTCAGCGGAAGCGATTATATAGAGCGTGTTGCTTGGTACGGCGAAAACAGCGGTTATGCGGCGCATGATGTTCGGACAAGCGAGCCAAATGAGCTTGGACTTTACGACATGACCGGCAACGTAGGCGAGTGGGTATGGGATGTGTTCAGTGATTATGGCGAGGAAACCGTTTATAATTACAGGGGTTTAGCGACTGGTATGTATCGTGTTGTGCGCGGTGGTAACTACGGTTCTGCTGAATATGAATGCCTCAACTGGTATCGTGACAGCTATGAACTGAGAGACAAAAGCAATCAAATCGGTTTCCGCGTCGTGCGCAATGCTGAGCTTGATCCAGGACTTGTTTACGTTAAGGGCGGAGCATTCAGCATGGGCGGAAAGTTCGAACGTGTCCCCGGCGCGCTCAGGGTAGATGCTGAAAAACCGATACACACCGTAAATCTTACGAGTTTCTATATCTGTGACCATGAGGTTACGCAGCTTGAATATGCAGAAGTGATGGGTACAAACCCATGTGAGTATCCTGCTAACAAAGAAAATGACAGAAGCAATTGCCCTGTAGAGAGTGTAAATTGGTACGATGCTGTTGAATACTGTAACAGACGGAGTATTGTGGAAGGTCTTAAACCGTGTTATTCGCTGAATGGAGAGACGAACCCTGATAAATGGGGTGACAAAGGTACTTCTTGGGATAGTAATGTAAGCCGCTGGGACAATGTTGTTTGCGACTGGAATGCGACCGGATATCGTCTTCCGACTGATGCTGAATGGGAGTATGCCGCAAGAGGCGGAAACCAGAGCAAGAATTATACTTACAGCGGAAGTAACGATCTTGGCGAAGTTGCATGGATTAGAGGTAACAGCGGAAACTGGGCGAACGAAGTTAAGGCCAAGCTCCCGAACGAGCTTGGCCTATACGACATGAGCGGCAACGTCAAGGAATGGGTTTGGGATAGATATGAGGAATATTCTGGTGATACCGAATATGACCCGACAGGAGCAGAATCTGGAAATCTGCGTGTTGTCCGTAATTATTCGTTCGACTATGGTGAAGAAGAAGCATTCCGTGTGTTTGTCCGAGACTGTTATAGTCCAATATGGACACAGCGCACATTAGGTTTCCGCGTGGCGCGTTCTTCTGGAGAGCCAAGAGCGACACAGCCTGTAAAGACTTCTAAGCCGACAACTACAGGATTTGTGCTTGTTCAGGGCGGTACATTCAAAATGGGCAGTACAAACGGTGAGAAAGATGAAAAGCCAGTTCACAGCGTTACGCTCAGCAGTTTCTATATGTGCGACCACGAGGTAACTCAGGCTGAGTACAAGGCTGTTACAGGAAGTAACCCAAGTTATTTCAGCGGCAATAACAAGCCTGTAGAGCAGGTAAGCTGGTATGATGCGATAGAATACTGTAACGCTCTTAGCCGGAAAGAAGGTCTTAAACCGTGCTATACGAGCAGCAACGGAGTTTACACTTGTGACTGGACTGCGAACGGCTACCGTCTGCCGACAGAGGCTGAGTGGGAGTACGCCGCGCGCGGTGGAAACAAGAGCAAAGACTATAAATACAGTGGTGGAAACGCTGCCGGAAACGTTGCCTGGAGCAAGGACAACAGCAGTTCGACGCATGATGTTAAGTCAAAGAATGCGAACGAGCTTGGGCTTTATGACATGAGCGGCAACGTTGCTGAATGGTGCTGGGACTGGTATGGCTCTTACGGCAGCACAAGTTCGACTAACCCGAAAGGTGCTTCATCCGGTTCGTACCGCGCGCGGCGTGGTGGCTCTTGGAGCGATGCGTCTTCAGCTACGAGCGTTACCTACCGTGACGGAAACTCTCCGAACCGCACGGCAAACAACCGCGGTTTTAGGGTAGTGCGCAACGCAGAGTAGTAGACATAAAAAAACGCTCCCTCGGGAGCGTTTTTTTGTTGGTAAAGTTTTGTTATCTCTGGAATTCTTTGAATTTCCATGTTGTTGTTATTTCGGTTCCGTTATTATATTGAGTATTTGATACACAGCATACTACACCACACTGACCTTCGTGTATCTCAGGAGATGTAATAGTATATACTGTTACTCCATTGATTTTTATAATGATAGAAGAATCGGTATCTTTGTAAACAAGTACTTCATTTTCTTGAGGAGTTGGTTTTATAGCATCGTCTGCAGTCCAAGATAAAATATTTGAAGATGTACCATTTATACATTTTTTCAACATAAATTTACTATCCGAAAGAACGATGTAATAATAAGACCATTGATTACTTACTTCCGTCAAATTGAATATGAAGCCGCAATAAGTACTTTGTGTGGTGGTGGCAGTGGCTTTAAATCCAGTATAATTGGCATCCGTTGTTACCGGGAACCACCAAGTGTCGAATTTACCTGAATCTGGTATATCATTACCGGTTAATTCGCCAGCATTCAGATTAAAAACAAACGCTTTGTTAGTATTGTCGTAGATTAAAGTACCTTTATTACTCCAACAATTCCTATTGTTTGTAAACATTTGAACAGATTGTGACCATGTTCCTGGCAGTCCGTTTCCGTTCGGAGCAGGGTCTTTGGGACATCCTGTAAACAACAGCAATGCTACGAGCAGCAACGCAGACATTGTTAATAGTTTTTTCATAATTAAAACTCCTTTTATATAAAATAGTACACCTATTTTACCCCCCCCCCGTAAACTCTTGTCAAGCAAAAAATTATAAATATTAAAATGATGTGCAAAAGTCGCGGATGGCTTTTGGGGTTTTAGGGGTGCAACCCCTAGGCGGTGGGGTAGCGGACAAGACCGAAGCAAGCCGGACATTGGACGGCTGCGAGGGCTTGGAAGCTAGGGGCGGTTGTTGAACTGAACCCCAAAAGTTGGACACTTTTGGAGGTTACATGAATAAAAAGTATTCCGTAGAATTCAAACTAAAAGTTGTGCAGGAATACCAAAAAGGAGAAAAAGGGAGCTGGCTTGTCGGTCATGAGATGGGCATA
>JAFZVC010000075.1 GCA_017618015.1 Spirochaetaceae bacterium | reverse complement strand
GAACTGCGGAGGTCTTTACGTAATCGGTTCTGAGCGCCACGAAAGCCGCCGTATCGACAACCAGCTGCGCGGTCGTTCTGGACGACAGGGTGACCCCGGACGCAGTAAGTTCTTTATCTCTATGGATGATGACCTTATGCGCCTTTTCGGCGGCGAGAAAATGAAAATGATGATGTCGCGACTTGGTATGGGTGGCGGAGAGCCGATTTACCATCCGTGGCTTACGAAAGGAATTGAGAACGCGCAGACAAAAGTTGAGGAGCGTAACTTCGAGATACGTAAGCGGCTTCTTGAGTTCGACGACGTTCTTAACGAGCAGAGAAACACCATATACGGCCAGCGTGACGAGATTCTTGCTGATGAAGATCTTTCTACGCGCGTTCTTAATAACGCTAAAGTTGAGGTTGACAACCTGCTCGATGATTTCAATTCGCAAAGTCACAAGAAGGTTAATCAGGCGGTTCAAGAGCTTTCCGACAACCTTAAGCGCATTTTCGCGATGCAGTTTGATATAAGCGACATAACGGAAAAGAACACTGACGCTATCAAAGAACGCATTTATGCCGCGCTGCAGAACGACATAACGGAAAAAGAGACCCTTGTTTCAAAAAAGGAATTGAATAAATTCATACGCTATCAGTATATTCAGGAAATAGACAAGAAGTGGCTCGATCACCTTGAAACGCTTGAGGGGCTTAGAGAAGCTGTGCATCTTCGTTCCTACGGCTCGAAGAACCCACTTACTGAATATAAGATTGACGGCTTCAACATCTTCTATGACATGCTCGACGACATACGAAACGCAATCGTTTCGCGCGTGTTCCGCGTTAAAGTACAGACGGCGGAAGCTGCACAGCTTAGCAGGCAGCACGGCGTTATTCGGAACATGAACGCGCAGCACAATGCAATGCAGTCTTTTGACGCGAACGCAGCCCGCGCCGGTGCGGACAAAAGCCCGATGGCATCAGGACGGCAGGGTGAAAGTGTTACGGTTGTTCGCATAGGTCCAAAAGTCGGTCGTAATGATCCGTGTACATGCGGCTCCGGGAAAAAGTATAAGTACTGTTGCGGTAGATAGACCGCAGCTTGATATGTAGCGCAGCTACCTTAGACATAAAAAAATCCTTCCTGCGAAACAGGAAGGATTTTTATTTCGGGAAGCGCGGTTTTCGCTTTCGCGATTGCGCGCCCCACTCTATTAAATCGATTACTTCGATGATTTCTTCTGCTTTGAAACAACGTCGAAGATAACGGCTGCAAGAAGAACGAATCCCTTAACAGCTCTCTGCCAGTTCATATCAACACCAAGGATTGACATACCGTTGTTCAAAACACCCATGAACAGAGCACCGATAACAGCACCAGTTACTTTACCAATTCCACCGTAAGCGGAAGCACCACCGATAAAGCAGGAAGCGATAGCATCCATTTCGTAGTTCTGTCCAGCTGTAGGCTGTGCTGAGTTAAGACGTGCTACAGAAACGAGAGCTGCGATTGCTGCGATGAATCCCATGTTCGTGTATGCAAAGAACATAACGTTATCTGTGTTAACACCAGAAAGCTTTGCTGCTTTAGCGTTACCACCGATTGCGTACAGGTAGCGGCCAGGAACTGTGTTCTGTGTGAAATATCCGTATGCAGCAACGATAACTGCAAGAAGGATAAGGATTACAGGAAGACCACGGTCACGAGCGAGGAACTGTCCAACAATAATAATTACAGCACAAAGGATAACAAGCTTTGCAACGAAACCAACTGTTGATGAAACCTGATATCCTTTCTTTGCCTTTCTTGCGCGGCTCAAGATTTCTGCGATAACGAAAACTACACAGCAAACAACTGCTATAATCATCGTTGGTACGGAGAAACCGTCTGCGCTTCTGAACAGGTAGCTTTCAAAAAGCACGCTGTAGTTTGATGGGAACGGAGCAATCGGCTTACCATCGAGGATAATCGTCGCAACACCGCGCCACAAAAGCATACCAGCAAGAGTCGTAATAAACGGCGGAATGTGCAGGTAAGCAATGAAGAATCCGTGGAATGCACCAATCAAAATACCGCATACGATGCAGAGGAAAATTGCAGGAGCAACCGGCATACCCATTTTTACGATAAGAACACCAGCAAGAGCGCCAACAAGGGCGACTACGGAACCAACAGAAAGGTCGATGTTACCACCAGTCAAGATACAGAGCAACATACCTGTCGCAAGAATAACGACGTATGAGTTCTGACGAATAATGTTCGTTATGTTCGCAGGTGAGAAAAGAGAACCTTTTCCGAATGACTGGATCAGCACCTCGAACAGAAGCATTACACCAACCAAGATAAGAACCATGGTATTGTCTTTTAATGACTTTCGTATATTCAGTTTTTCTGCCATCTGAATCTCCTTTATTTACTTGAATTAATAATGCAGGCCATTATCTTTTCCTGAGTGGCTTCTTTTCCGTCCATCTCAGCAATCATCCTGCCTTCATTCATAACATAAATACGGTCACACATACCCAAAAGCTCAGGCATTTCGGAAGAAATCATAATAACTGACTTACCCTCTGCAACCATCTTGTTTATGATACAGTAAATCTCATACTTTGCACCGACGTCGATACCGCGTGTCGGCTCGTCAAGTATAAGAATATCCGGCTCTGCATAAAGCCACTTTCCAAGAAGAACTTTCTGCATGTTACCACCGGAAAGGTTTCCTACATCCTCTTCGACAGAATAGCACTTTGTATGCATTTCCTTCGCCATTGCCTTAGAGTCGGCTTTTTCTTTGTCGAAGTCTATTACATAATGCTTAGAAATCTTGTCGATTTTGGCTGCGGTTGTATTCTTACAGATTGACTCAGAAAGAATAAGTCCGTTGCCTTTTCGGTCTTCCGTTACGTAAGCGATCTTGTTCTTAATTGCCGATTTTACGTTCGGGAAAGAAACTTCTTTTCCGTTAAGGAAAATCTGACCACTAATGTTGGCACCATAAGAATGTCCAAATATACTCATAGACAGTTCAGTACGGCCAGCACCCATAAGACCAGAAATACCAAGAACTTCACCCTTTCTAAGGTTAAAGTTGATATTGTCGCATACTTTTATACCGTCAAAAACAGGGTGGTCAACACACCAGTTCTTAACCTCAAAGCATACGTCGCCAACGTGTGATTCACGTTTTGGGAAACGGTCAGTTATGCTGCGGCCAACCATTGCAGAGATAATTGAATCTTCTGCAAAGCTGTCTTTATTTTTATCGAGAGTTGTAATAACGGCACCATCACGAATAACCGTGATTTTGTCCGCTACATAAGAAAGCTCATTGAGCTTATGAGAAATGATGATAGAAGTCATACCCTTCTTCTTGAATTCAAGAAGAAGATCAAGAAGATGTCTTGACTCTGTATCATTAAGTGAAGCGGTCGGCTCATCAAGAATAAGCAGGCGCACATTCTTTCCAAGTGCCTTAGCAATTTCAACAAGCTGCTGCTTTCCAACGCCTATATCCTTTACAAGCGTCTTTGATGATTCTTTAAGACCGACCATCTGCAAAAGCGCATCCGCCTTTGAATGAGTCTCTGCCCAGTTAATCTTCGCTTTGGAACCACGCTCGTTACCCAGGAACATATTCTCGCCAATTGAAAGAAGCGGAACAAGTGCAAGCTCCTGATGAATAATTACAATACCTTTTTCTTCACTGTCTCTAATTTTTTGAAATTTACAAACATTACCGTCATAGATAATTTCACCGGAATATGAACCATACGGATAAATTCCGCTGAGAACATTCATCAGTGTAGATTTTCCAGCTCCGTTCTCGCCACAAAGAGCGTGAATCTCGCCTTCTTCTACCTGAAGGTTAACATTATCAAGAGCCTTTACACCAGGGAAAAGCTTGGTAATATTTTTCATTTCCAATAATGTTTTTGCCATTGGAATCCCCCATATAAAAAAGGGCTGTCCCTTAGGAGAGACAACCCTTTTTGTTCACTTAAACTGAACTATTTAAGCTGAGCTTCTGTGTAGTAACCAGAATCGATAAGCAGTGCTTTGTAGTTGTTGATGTCACCGAATACAGGCTCACAGAGGAATGAAGGAACAACCTTAACGTTGTTGTTGTATGTCTCTGTATCATTGATTGGCGGGTTTGTTCCCTTCATGATAGCGTCAACCATCTCAACAACCTTAGCTGCGAGTGTACGTGTATCTTTGAAGATAGACATTGACTGGAGACCAGCAATGATGAACTTCATGTTTGTGATATCGCAGTCCTGACCTGTGATAACTGGGATGTTGCTTGCATCGTAACCAGCTGATTTGAGAGCGTTGATAACGCCTTCAGCTGTTGAGTCGTTTGAGCAGTATACTGCATCAAGTCTCTGTCCGTTAGGAGCATAACCGTTAGATGTGATAAGGTTCTCCATGCGAGACATAGCTTCTGCTGCTGACCAGTTAAGTGTAGCACACTGTGCTTTTGCTGTCTGGCCTGACTTACAAACGATAACACCCTTCTCGATGTAAGGAGTAAGAACGTCCATAGCACCACCGAAGAAGAAGTTGATGTTGTTGTCACCTGGGTCACCTGTGAAGAATTCCATGTAAACTGGATCTGCAGCTGTGCGGTTCTTCAGGTTGAGTTTGTCCTCAATGTATGTACCCTGGAATGTACCTACTTTGTAGTTATCGAATGTTGCATAGTATGAAACAGCGTCTGTGTCCATGATAAGGCGGTCATAAGCGATAACTTTTACATTCTTTGCCTTTGCATCAGCAAGAACGTTAGAAAGTGATGAACCATCGATAGAAGCGATAACGAGAACTTTGCATCCACCAGTAATCATGTTTTCGAGCTGGCTGATCTGTGTTGCGATATCGTTCTGTGCGAACTGAAGGTCAACTGTGTAACCAGCTGCTTCGAGCTGGCTCTTCATGTTAGCGCCATCCTGATTCCAGCGCTGAAGGTCCTGTGTAGGCATTGAAACACCAATCTTGTTTGATGCTGTCTCTTTTTTTCCGCCTGCGAAAATCATTGATGTAGCAAGCAGAAGTACGATAAGAATACTGACGATTTTTTTCATAAAAATCCTCCTGTTGATTTATGTACTCATAACTAAGTACGCTGTCAGCATACACCATTACAAATAGGAAAAATCACCTACTTTCTGTAAATTTTTGTTTTTTAGTGGAAAAAAATTTCTAATTTTGTCTGGTTAATGAAAACGGACTAGAAAATTTTGATGACAAAATTTTCCCTAATTGCGGTAGACTTCGCCGTATGTGTGGAAGCCTGATTCGATTACAACGCTGTCCATGTTGTCTTTGTCTACAGCGATAGGATCAAGCATAACGGACGGAATCTGACCGAAGCCGTTGTCTATTGTGCTCGTTATGTCGGGAATATCCTGCAAGCTTTTACCGGCGGCAAGCTCGCACGCTATTCGCGCGGAAATGCGTGCAAGGTCGGTTATCGGTTTGTAGACGGTAAACGTCTGGCGTCCAGAAACTACGTGCTGGCAGTTCAGGATATCAGCATCCTGACCGACGATGTTTATCTTTTTGTCGGGGCAGATTTCCAGTACAGCCTGAATTACGCTGTTAGCGACGGCGTCGTTGCCGCATACAACTGACGTAGGGATATCGCCCTCACGGAGAAGACGCGACATTTCTCTATAAGAAAGGTCGTAGTTCCAGCCATCGGTATAGTATGTATATGCTATGTTCACAGCAGAGCCAGAGACGACTTTATCGACGCCAGAACTTATCATAGCCATGTTGTTGTCTTCCTGCGGTCCATATATGCAGAACCACTTTCCTTTTGGGTCAATTTTAAGAAGTCCGGACGCCATAAGTTCTCCGACTTTCTCTGAGTCAACCGTTACATAAAGGCTTATATCGGCATTTGTTATGAGTCTGTCGTAAGAAATGACAGGAATCCCGTGGCTCCGCGCGTTCTTTATGACATCTGTCATTGAATCGGCTTTTTTTGCAACAATTACGATAACATCAACTTTCTTGTCTATTAGATATTGAATCTGGCGGATCTGCTCTTCAAGACTGTTTCCGGCGTTCTGGACAATGACGTTGACGTTCTTTTCTTTCGCAGTGTTCATAAAAACGTCGCAGTCACGGCGCCACCGCTCTATGGCAAGCGTATCAATTGAAAATCCTATTGTATATTGCGACTTTTCGCTTTCTTTGACGGAGGCTTGTTTCGTCGGCTCATCTTTCTTTTTAGCACATCCAGTTAGCAGCAGAACGAGAAACACAACAAAAAAAAGATACTTCACTACACGATTTTTCATAATTTCCTCCAAAAGTCTATCGTCACGTATACGCTGCTTTACTTTAGCTTCGATTTCCTATATTCCGTCGGCGTAAGTCCGAACTCCTGCTTGAAAAGTTTGCTGAAATAATTCTGATCGTTGTACCCTACTTTCGACGCAATCTCCTTCATTATAAGGCTGTCGTCCAAAAGCAGGCTCTTCGCTTTCTCCATACGAAGAGCGGTGACGTAGCTTATGAAGTTCGCGCCCTTCTCTTCTTTGAAAAGCTTGCTGAGGTAAAACGGACTTACGTTAAGATACGCGCTGAGCTGCTCCAGGTTTATATCCTGCGATATATTGTTTTCAATATAGCTGCATGCTTTCTGGATTATCGGGTTCATGGAGTCTTCCTGAATGGCGGCAATCGCCCCCGCGCACTCCATGCACCTGTCGAGTATGAAATGACCGATGTCATCGCGGTCGTTCGTGCAAATAAGCGTTGAGAAAGCCGTATCGAACGCGGAGTTAGTGTACGAAGGCTCCAGCTGAAGGACAAAGCTTCTTGCGTTAAGGACAAGCTCGAAAACGCTGTTTTTAATGCGGTCAGGCTCGGTGCGGTAAAGTTTGAAAAGAGCGGATATGTATTCGGGCACAAGCCTGTTAAGGCTTACGCTGTCCGCAGCCTTAACCCTTGCGAGTATGCGCTGAGAAAGGTTTTTGACTGTCTCTGAAAGCTTGTCGTCAGGAATATCCCTGGAGCCTTCATAAAATCCGATGCCGCCTGTAGGGGCAAGATCCGCAAGAACCGTCATGGCGTTGTTGTAAGCCGTCGGTGCCCTGCCGATATCTGACTCTATCTCGCTTACGCCAATGCGGATTCCCGACGTAATCTCCATTGAAAGCATAAGATGGACAGGCTCAAGAATCGTTCTTCGCGGGTCGGAAGAATCTTTCCTCGCCTGCTCGGGAACGGTCACATAAATACCGACCCTGTTGTTCATAAACGAGCCGATTATGCAGTTGCACTTAGCCGTCATTATGTCGCGAAGCTTAACGTAGTTTTTGTATCTCGACTTATTGACCGCCTCCGGTATTTCCATACAGCACATAAAATAATCTTTATCCTGTATTTTAAAATATTTCAGGTATGTAGAAAGCTCTGTCGTCTTGTTGTTGTTGAAAATACACGAGTATATAAAATCGCTTTCGACTATCGAGGACACGAAATTAAGCTTTTCGTACATCTCCATGTTGTTTGAAAGCTGGCCTTTCTGCTCATCGACAAGGTTCATTGCGTTGCGGATTGTCTGAACGATAAGGTTTCTGTTCACAGGCTTCGTCAGATATTTGAACGCGCCCAGGTTTATCGCCTCCTGCGCGTATTCAAACTGGTCATACGCGCTCAGGATAATGACGATTATGTTCTGGTTTATCTGCTTTATGAGGTTTATGGCTTCAAGTCCGTTTATGCCGGGCATATGGATGTCCATAAACATGATGTCGATTTTTTCCTTATGGACAATATCAAGAGCGGCAGAACCGGAGAGAGCGGAGAAAATCTTTATGTCCTCGCCAAAATTGCGCCTTATTATAAGCGTAAGAGTATCAATTACAATCTGTTCGTCATCGGTCAATAAAAAACTATACATTTGGTATCTTCATGTAAAACATGGTGCCTTTCCCGTCCGGGTTCGGAATTATTGAGAAAACGTCGTCGCGGCTGAAATAATACTTCATTCGCGCAATTACGTTTACAAGACCTGTTGAAATATGCTCTTCCCTGCTCGGTTCCTCTGGGTTAACGACGACCCCGCCGCCGTTTTCTGCCGCGGCGAATATCTTTTCTTTGACTTCCTCGGAGAAGCCGCAGCCGTTGTCGGATATGGCGATTATGATGTTGTCCCCTTCCCTTCTAACCTGAATGACAATGCGGCCGCCTTCCGTTATGTCTTTAAGCCCGTGACGGATGCAGTTGTCAACGAGCGGCTGAAGAATCATGTTCGGCATTCTGTGCGAAAGCGTTCCCTCGTCTATTTCTTTTACGAAGTCATAGCGGTTGTTGAAGCGGACTTTCATAATGTAGATGTAGTTGTCTACCATCTTAAGCTCGTCGCCAATCGTCGCGTCGCGGCCAGGATGTTGTATTATGTAACGCAAAAAGTCAGCTACCTGCTCCAAGAAAAGGCACGTTTTCTCCGCGCCTTCGACCATAGCAAGCCCCGCACCGGTGTTGAGCGTATTGAAAAGGAAGTGCGGCTTTACCTGATCCTGCAGTGCTTTTAGGTGAGCGTCCGTATAGAGCGCGCGTATCTCAAGCTCTTTCTCGCGCAGCTCGTTCTCTTTCATCGCCTTGTCCCAAATCGTGTCAATGTACGCACGGATGCTTATAATCATACTGTCGAAGGCGCGGCATATATTGCCGATTTCGTCTTTTGAGCGCGAGTTGAAAAGGGGCACGTCAAAGTCACGGTCGGCGACGCGCTGCGCCACGTCCGATATGTTTTTAAGAGGGGCCGTAATCTGCTTTATGCTGACGTAAAGGAACATTACCGCCGTAAAGAACAGGACGAACATAAGGATAAGCGAAATGCTCGTAAGAGTCCGCGTAAGCTCCTGGTTTTTCTCGTAGTTTTCGGCGTTCGTCTTAAAATAAAGCATGTTCAGGTTCATAATCTCTTCCGTAAGGAAGGAGTAGCACTGAAGCGTCATGTTGTAGTAGTCGTCAAGGTCGGCTGAGTTGTTGGCGCGGCGCGCGGCGACGGCAAGTCCACTGTATCGGCAGAAGTTTTCTGAAAGCTGCCGGATGTTGTACTCGCGCTGTAACGGAAGCAGCTCCGATGGCGAGGACGAAAGCGTTTCCGCCATAGTCTCGACAATCGCCAGGTAATGATAATAACGGTCAACGCTCTCGAAAGTACGGTAGCGTATGTACATCTCCATAGCGGCTTCCATGCCCGAAAGCTGCGTGAGATAGCGGTCAAGGTCGGCGTTTGACTGGTACGAGCTGCCAATCGTCTGCATAGTGTTTGTGACGATATTCGCCATAAAAAGAACGGTGGACGCAATAATAAGACACGATACAAGGAACGTTATCATTATCTTGCGCCGTATAGGCTGGTTCCTGAAGACCGCGAAAAATCGTTTTATTCCTTTCATGCCCACGCAGTTTTTTTTATTTTTCATTCCGCTGTACCTTCACGTCCGCCATTACATAGCTGTTCGCGGATCCTTTCGAATGAAACTCGTAGAACTCGTCGAGGGCTTTTTTGCCTATATCCTTAGAGTCTATGGAAATAAGCTCGGTTACAAGTCCCTTGTCATAATAAGACTGCGACCCGGCACCCTCGCCAAACGCGATTATGTTTATTTTTCCGGCAAGGTTCAAGTCTATTACCGTCTGTGTAGCGATCATCGTGCTTTCTTCTGTCAAAGAGACAAGCACGTCAATGTTCGGCGCGGAAACAATCTGCTGCCGTATTGAATCCTGCAGTGAGAAAGACGAGTCTTTAAGGACCGCCGATATCTCGACTTTTATGTCGCTTTCCTGCTTTAGCGAGCTGAGCAGGCTGCTGACAAGCGTACTGTAGTTCAAGTCGTTCTTTGACGACGTGTTGAGTATGAAAACAGTGCCTTTTGCATTAAGGAAAGACGTTATTTCCGAAGCGAAAATGCGTCCTAACTCTGAATAATTTATACCGATGAACGAAATCTGCGGCAAATCGGGATTGTAGTTGCCGACTGTTATAAGCGGGACAGCTACACCGGAACTGTTTTTTGGGGGTATAAGATTTTTGCTGCTGTCGATGTAAGATATTACACAGTCAGCATTTATAAAACCAGCATAATTCAAAAGCGACTGCAGATTCACATTTTCTGCTTTTGAAGACGGGACATAAAGCTGAACGGAGCTGTCGTATATGGAACATTTTTCAAGAGCACCTTCGTATATCTGCTTCAGGTAGTCTTCATTTTCAGAAGTACCTGTAATGAGGATACTTCGTGTGCGCATCGACTCGATTCTTCCGTCGTCTGCATTTGAGCTGGAATTTGGATTGAGCGCGGTGTATGACGTATAGATATATATACCACCAATAATTATGGTAACTACGAGAAGAGTGAATATAATACTTTGAATGATTCTATCTATTTTCATTTTGTACGTTTTTTAACACAGATATCATTTCCGCGCTATTTTTAATTATACCATTAAACGTGATTTTTAGATAGTGGGCGATTTTTCAAGATCGCAACCGCAAAAAAAAGCTGCCCGAACGAATCGGACAGCTTTTTACGTGTTTGAAGTCACGGGCAATCGCACCCGCAACTCACTATTAACTTATTTGTTCCGGATTACAGCCTGTGCACCCGCAAGACGTGCGATCGGCACGCGGTACGGTGAGCAAGAAACGTAGTTCAAGCCTGCGCGGTAGCAGAAATCGATAGTGGCAGGATCGCCACCGTGCTCACCGCAGATACCGAGCTTGATATTCGGTTTCTTAGCACGAGCCTTTTCACGAGCGTAGTTGATAAGCTCGCCAACACCCTCTTCATCAATTGACTTGAATGGGTCTGAATCAAGAATATCCTGATTCAAGTATGCTGGCATGAACTTACCTGCATCGTCGCGGCTGAAAGCGAATGTCATCTGTGTAAGGTCGTTTGTACCGAAGCTGAAGAAGTCAGCGAAGTCGGCGAGCTTTCCAGCGAGCAGTGCCGCACGCGGAACCTCGATCATAGAGCCGATCTTAATCTCGAACTGAACATTCTCTCTTGTGAAAACATCTTTCATTACTGTCTCGCAAGACTTGCGGATAATTTCAAGCTCGTCGTTGTCACAAACGATAGGAATCATTACCTCTGGGTGAACAGGGATATTCTTCTTTACACATTCTGCAGCTGCAAGAGCGATTGCCTCAACCTGCATCTCGTAGATTTCAGGATATGTGATAGCAAGGCGGCATCCACGATGACCGAGCATCGGGTTCATCTCGTGAAGAGCGTCGCACTTTGCCTTAAGAACAGCCTTATCGATGCCCATGTGCTTTGCAAGCTCAGCTGTTTCCTCGTCTGTGTGAGGGATGAACTCGTGAAGCGGCGGGTCAAGAAGGCGGATCGTAACAGGACGACCGTTCATCGCTTCGAAAATACCGATAAAGTCTTTTTTCTGAAGTGGCAGAATGTTAGCAAGAGCTGCTTTTCTCTGCTCAGCTGTGTCAGATGCGATCATTGCGCGGAAGTGGATAAGCTTGTCTCTGTCGAAGAACATGTGCTCTGTGCGGCAAAGACCGATACCAGCTGCACCGAACTCGAACGCATGCTGTGCATCAATCGGCTGGTCGGCGTTAGCGCGAACATCGAAGCCCTTAAGAACGCCAGATGTCATCTTTCTTTCGGAAGAAGCGCGGATTTCATCGCACCATCCGAGGAATGTATTGAGCTCGCCAGAAATCTCTGGAACGATAAGAGCAAGCTGTCCTTCGTATACGTTACCAGTTGTTCCGTCAATCGTGATGAAGTCGCCTTTGTTGAATGTCTTTCCAGCAATCTTAACTTTACCGTCGATGAAAGAAACTTCAGAAGCACCAGAAACACAAGGTGTTCCCATACCGCGAGCAACAACAGCGGCGTGACTTGTCATACCACCTGTTGAAGTAAGGATACCTTCTGCAACAACCATACCGGAAATATCCTCTGGGGATGTTTCCTTGCGGACAAGAATAACTTTCTTGCCATCTTTAACCCAAGCCTCAGCCTCGTCTGCTGTGTATACAATCTGACCGCAGCCTGCTCCCGGAGAAGCGTTAAGACCTTTTGTAAGGGCTGTTGTCTTTTTGGCAATTTTTGGATCAATCATCGGATGGAGGAGCTGATCGAGCTGGTCTGCGGAAACACGCAGGATAGCTTCTTCTTTTGTGATAAGTTTTTCGGAAACCATATCAACAGCGCACTTAACGGCTGCCGCACCTGTGCGTTTACCGTTGCGTGTCTGGAGCAGGAACAGCTTGCCCTGCTGAACCGTGAACTCCATATCCTGCATATCATGGAAATGGTTCTCAAGGTTAAGGCGGATTTTGCAAAGCTGCTCGTAAACTTCTTTGTTGTCGTTCTCGAGCTTGTCGATTGTCGCCGGAGTTCTGATACCTGCAACAACGTCCTCGCCCTGAGCGTTCATAAGATACTCACCGTAGAACTTGTTCTCACCTGTTGAAGGGTTGCGGCTGAAACAAACGCCAGTACCGGAATCGTCACCGAAGTTACCGAAAACCATGCACTGTACGTTTACAGCTGTTCCTGCAAGATTCTTGATGTTGTTGAGCTGGCGGTATTTGATTGCGCGCTCGTTCATCCATGAGCCGAATACGGCGTCAATTGCGCCCCACATCTGCTCTACAGGATTCTGCGGGAAATCTTTTCCAACATGTTTTTTGTAAATAACTTTATAATCTGCAACGAGTTTTTCCAAATCAGCAGCATCAAGCTCTGTATCAAGCTTTACGCCCTTTGCTTTCTTAATTGCATCGATAGCATCCTCGAAAGCGTCAGACGGAACGCCCATTGCAACATCACCGAACATCTGGATGAAGCGGCGGTATGAGTCCCATGCGAAACGTGGGTTTCCTGAAAGTGTCGCAAGACCTTTAACAGCCTTGTCGTTCATACCAAGGTTCAGGATTGTGTCCATCATACCTGGCATAGAGATAGCCGCACCGGAGCGGACAGAAACAAGCAGAGGATCATTTGCGTCACCGAGCTTCTTTCCCATAAGTTTTTCAAGTTTTTCCAGATTCTCAGCAACTTCTTCTTTTAACCCAGCCGGGTATGCTCTGTTGTTTTCGTAAAAAAGCTTACAAACTTCCGTAGAAATAGTGAATCCCGGAGGAACTGGAATTCCAAGATTAGTCATTTCAGCAAGATTAGCACCTTTACCACCTAATTCACTGCGCATCGCAGCATCACCTTCGGCCTTGCCGTTACCGAAGAAATAGACAAATTTTGTCTTTGACATTTGAGCTTCTTTCTCCTTAAGTCACATTAAGTCACATATCTTATTATAGTATAATACCATTGAAAAATAAGCGATGTCAATGTATCATGTGTCAACGAAACAACTTATATCATCAGGGAAATATACTACTTTATGCAGATTTCTTATAATACGCTTCCAGTTTATGAACAAAAACAGCGGATTCTCGATACATTAGCAGAAAATCAGGTTATTGTCGTACAAAGCCCGACCGGTTCCGGCAAAACGACGCAGCTTCCAGTTATCCTTCATGAAGCAGGTTATTCAAAAAACGGAGTTATAGCAGTAACACAGCCTCGCCGCATTGCAGCGCTTTCTGTGAGCGAATTCATAGCAAAGCAGCTTAAGACCGAGTATCCGGGCCTTGTCGGCTACAAAATGAGGTTCGAGGATAAAACGGACAATACGACGCTCATCAAAATAATGACGGATGGTATATTGCTTCAGGAGATGAAGCTTGATCCGTGGCTCAGTAAATACTCCGTCGTCATGGTTGATGAGGCGCACGAAAGAAGCCTTAACATCGATTTCGTCCTTGGGCTTTTGAAACGCATCCTGCCCGACCGCCCCGACCTAAAAGTGATTGTTTCATCAGCAACGATGAACGCGGAGGCTTTTTCCGAATACTTCGATTTTTGCCCGATAGTAACGATAGACACGATAACTCATCCTGTTACAGTGATTTACGATCCGCCGGGAATAACAGCAAGCACGGCAAGTCCATCTGCGGAAGAAGAACTTTTAATGAAAATAGAGGATATTATCGACCGCGTTATTTCAAACCGTCATCCAGGCGATATCCTTTGTTTTTTGCCAGGCGAAAAAGTTATTAAGGACTGCATGAAACGGCTTTCGCACGCGACATTCTCACGGAAGATTCATCTTGTTCCGCTTTATGGAAGGCTTGCAAAAGAAGAACAGGAACGAGTGTTTGACTCTGCGCCTTTCGGCAGACGGAAAGTTATAATATCTACTAACATAGCGGAGACAAGCGTCACAATTCCCGGCATAACGACTGTTATTGACAGCGGTCTTGCAAAGATGAACTTCTACAATCCGCGTACATACACGTCGAGTCTTACTGAAACGACGATTTCCAAAGCATCGTGCAACCAGAGGAAAGGACGCGCAGGACGGACTGGTCCCGGTATTTGCTACAGGCTTTATCCTAAGAAAGATTATGATACGCGCCCGATTTATACGACGGAAGAGATTTACAGAACCGATTTGTCAGAAGTCGTGATGAGGATGTCAGAGCTTGGAATAACTGATTTTGAGCAGTTCCACTTTATTTCACCGCCACCAAGAGAAGGCATGAGAAGCGCTGTTGAGACGCTTAATATGCTTGAGGCGCTAAACCCTGACAATACGCTTTCCAAAACAGGACTTATAATGGCGAAATTCCCGCTTCTGCCTCGAATAAGCCGAATAATCACGGAAGCGATACTGCGGTATCCAGAAGTTATGGAGCAGTCGCTTATTGCTGCAGCTTTCCTTTCCGCGCAAACGCCTTTCGTGCTTCCGCCTGGTGAAGAAGCCGACGCACGTCAGGCTCACCACCGATTCCGCGATATTCTTGGCGATTTTATGACTTACGTCACGCTTTATAACTTGTTTACAAAAGCCGAGGACACTGAGGAGTTCTGCAACATGAACTATCTTGATGAACGCGTTATGCTCGAGATTGTAAACATAAAGCAGCAGCTTGAACAAATTGTATCAAAAGACGGCATCCCGATTCTTTCAAGCGGAAGCACAGACGACTATCTTTGTTGTGTTGCTGCCGGACTAATACAGTTTGTTTGCATAAGAAGCGACAAAGAAAGCTACAGAACGCTGACTGCCGAGAACATACAGATACACCCCGGATCAGGGCTTTTCCGCACAAGTCCGCTTTACATAGTTGCCGGCGAAATCGTCCGTACTTCAAGAATGTTCGCAATGACAGTTTCTCCGCTCACAAAGACTATACTTCACAAGCTTTCTGGCGACATTGAGAAGCAGCTTCAGTCTGTACGGGACTACAAGGACGACGATTTCGCCGGAGGAAGCGGAGTATTTCTCGGCAATGCACCGTATGGCGCAGGCTCGTCCGGAGGCAAGAAAAAAGGGAAAGGAGCAGACGCAAACAGCCGTCGTAAAGGCGGGAAGGACGCCGCTGAAGATTCGCTTACTGACGAAAATTCAGTTTGCATAGGCAATACACGCTTTGAAGTCAAAAAGGTCAAGGGAAAGAAGAACGTCATTCTGCCGTGGAAGAAACTGCATGACGAGCTTGTGGCTAACCCAGAAGCTGATATAACGGCGAAAGGCAGCGGCGTGAAAAACATGAAGGGCGTTATACAGATGAACTCGTACACACTTCTTGCCGGCGAAAAACTTGATCTTATACTCAAGCTCTCTAAGAACCTTGATTTTTCTATTCTTACGGATGACAAATGGAACAGAAAGATGAACGCGCACTTCCCGGAAAACAAAGTGGAGATTGCAGCCGCACTCGACAAGATTCTTAGAGTCACGGAAGCAAAAGCGAAAAGCCACGAACTTGGGTTTATCTGTCTTTTTACAGACGGAAACGGCACTTATTGGATGAAAGTTTCGCGCGGATTTTCCACTGCGCTTAACGAAAGCCTTTCTAGCCTTGAAACGCTTATAGATGAAAGCGCGGGCGAATTCACGGAAGAGCAGAAAGCGCGGCTCAACGCGGTGTACAGAAAGCTGCACGACTTATACGAGTAGCTTTCAAAGTTCGGTTAAGAAGCGGTTTAAGAGCATCAGGCCCGCGGCGGTCAGCGCGTAGAATGTATCGCCTTCTTTTTCGTGGCGCACAGCAAGCCCCTGTTTCTCCCAGTCGGCAAAAAGTCCTTTTTCCGCGCCAATTCGGTCGGAAAGCTCTTTCCCGAAACGCTTTTTGTATTCAGCCGCGCTCACACCAGACCGAAGCCTGAAGCCCATCATTAAAAACTCATACTCGCGCGTCGCTTCGTCGAGTTTTTCAAGTTCTTCCGGGACAGCTTGGCGCGGCACCTCACACGCCGCATTGCCACAAGGCGCAGATTTACCGCAAACGCGAACTTCGCCGACACTTCGAACGCTGCCCGAAACTTCACTTGCCGCACCCCACCCTGCCGTATACTCCGGCACGGATTGCACGCCCGTCCACCTTTCACAGCCAACTGTGCCGGACGCGCCCGCACCGATGCCTATAAAATCTTCCATGTGCCAATACGCCGTATTATGGCGGCTTTCAAAACCAGGACGCGCAAAATTCGAAACTTCATATTGCATTATGCCGGCTTTTTCAAGCTGATCTTTGCCTAAAAACCACTGCCGCTCCGCATCTTCATCGGTGCAGGGCGCGTCCCCGCAGCGGACTTGCTCCCAAAGCGGCGTACCCTCCTCTACCATCAGCGAATAAAGCGAAACATGGTCAGCACCAGAACCAATAATCCTATCGACGCCTTCAACAAAATCTTCGTCCGAAAGGAACGGTAAGCCCGCTATCAAATCCGCAGAAAACCGCCTGTCTTTTCCACACTTCCAATACTTCCCGATGCAATCGAGTGCATCCGAAACTGTCTCCGCATCGGAACGCCGCCCCAAAAACGACAAAACTTTTTGACTGCAGCACTGAATGCCCACAGAAAGACGGTTCACGCCTACATCAGCTATACAATCTAAAAAATCACGGTTTATATCTGCCGGGTTCGCCTCTATCGTAACTTCCGCATCATCAGCGATACCGCCTGGAACAGCTTCGCGGATGAATGAAAACAAATCACGAAGCTGCTCTGGTAAAAGTAAACTTGGCGTACCTCCGCCAATATATACGGTTTTCCAAGAATCAGGCTTATAAACGCTACAGCGGTAGGCAAGATCCGCTTTCAGCGCATCAATATAAGAATCAGGTATTGCTTGTGAATAATCGGACGGAATAGAAAAAAAATCGCAATAAGTGCATTTTGAGCGGCAAAAAGGAATATGTATATAAAGCGGGAAACTGTTTTTCACAGATGTAAGTCGCTATTTACAGCGTACTGAAAGCGGAGAACGGGAAGTATCTTAAGAATGCTTTTCCGCCTATTCTGCTTTTCTGGACGGGACCATACACGCGGGAATCGACCGAAGAAATTCTGTCATCAGCGAGCAGGAAATACTCATCTTCTCCAAGAACGATTTCTTCCAATTGAGCCGGAATACCTGCGTTACTCAGATTTTTGCCTTTAGACTGTACAGTTTCGTACATTCTTGGCGTAAGCTCGAACTCCGTAAGATAATGCTGTTCTCCAGCAGGTTTTATGTAAAGCACATAATCTTTCATGTAAACAGAATCGCCTGGAAGCCCAACGACACGGCGAAGCGAAGGTGTACCCGAAATCGCGTTTTCTTGAACGAAAACCTTATATTGCTGGAATGAAAAGAATGCTGTTATAAAATTTACGGCTTTTTTAATGAACGAAAGCTTTTCCTCAACAACCGGCTCAACATAAACGACGGAGCCACGCTCCAAAGTCCTGTCAAAAAGCGATATGTTCCACGAAGAATAATTTGGTGTAACAAAAACAAAGGAATCTTCTGGAAATTCCGGCATCATCGCTTCTGACGTAACCCGTACAGGAAACATAAGGAATTTAAGCACGAGATTCATAAAAACAAAGACAAGAAGACAGTTACGAATTATAACGAATACTTTTTTATGAAATTCTTTTCTTGATGAAAACGAGAAATCGTACGGATTCGATGCCATGCCATTACAATATCATATAGACTTGCTGTTTTCAAGTCTTAGGAATATAATCTTCCACATGGCAGAAGGCACAAAACTCATTGCACAAAACAAAAAAGCATTTTTCAATTACCAAGTCGATGAAAAATACGAATGTGGCTTGGAGCTTCAAGGAACGGAAGTGAAATCGGTTAAGGCAGGGAACATCTCGTTTCCAGACGCTTTCGCAGAAATCCGCAACAACGAAGTATGGATGAAAAACTGCCATATCGCTGAATACTCGTTCTCATCGATTTTCAACCACAACCCAGACAGACCGAAAAAGCTTCTTCTTCATGCCGAGGAGATAAAGCGGCTTGTTAGAAAAACAGAAGAGAAAGGATATACGCTCATTCCGCTCGATTTTCACCTGAAAAACGGAAGGGTAAAAGTGACGCTTGGTGTCTGTAAGGGTAAAAAGCTGTACGACAAACGCGCGGATATTAAGGAACGCGACAACAAGCGCGACCTTCAGCGCGAATTCAGAAAACGTCTCGATGGTTAGGCGGGACGACTACACTTCCCTGCCGTACAACGGTACATCTGCCGTCCGCAAGCGACACAATCGTAGAAGGCAATGCGTTTCTTTTGTCGCCGTCATCAATTATAAGCTCGACTTCATTTCCGAATTCAGCAACAATATCAGAAATATCAGTTAAAACAGGTTTTCCGGAACGGTTTACGCTTGTGGAATAGATTGGAGCTCCAGTTTCGCGGATAACTTCACGGAGCCACGCGTCTCCTGGGCAGCGGACGGCGACAGTCGCACGGCTGCCATCTGCCGCGCCACCCCGCTTATCATTCACGATAATCGTAAGCGCGCCCGGCCACAGTGAAAAAAGCTCGTCGGGTATCTGGTCGTCTGTTATGAGCTTTATATCTTCTGGCGCGGCTATAAGCTGGATAAACGGTTTGTAAGCTTCTCTTCCCTTAATGCGCCGAATCTCTGCGTCTGTACTGCTCATATGACTCGCACCGTCATTAACACCAGTCATGGCTGAATCGGCAATCCCCGAAAAGCCGTATACCGTATCTGTCGGGATAATAACAATTTTCTGATTTTTTAAGGCTTCCGCCGTTACATGAACAGATTCACTATCACATTTGAGGTATTTCATTCACAATTTCCACAGGCAATGTTATCTCATCGTTCCCGTTGACAATAACAGCTTCCACTGTTTTTTTGCGCATGGAACATAACGATACAATCATCATTATTAACATAGAAATAACAAAACCTGCAAGACCTGAAATCTTACATATATATTCAGGAACAAATGAAATATCTTCTATACGGACAACTGTGCCGGTATCGTAAACATTGTGCTCTGCAATACCAATGCCAGTTATCTTTATTATCTTCTCGCCTTCGTATGCAAAACCAAGATTACGCGCATAAGATTCTATAATAGAACGGTCAGTACGAAGTGCGTTGCATTCGGAAGAAAGCAGGTCGTTCACTTTCTGAAGCTGCGCAACGTTTGCCGTAAGCCGCATTTTCTGCTCATAAAGCTGATTATAAGCGTAAATTCCATTGCGCCCTGCGGTGATTGAAAGTAAAATATATATGAATGTGCCGATGCACACGGATATCATAAACTTTATTCTTGTCATAGTTTGTTTTTCGGCACGGGGACATCGTTTTTTTATAGGGAATCGCTGATTTTAAAACAGAAAAACGAAAGAATATGGCGATAACCGCCAAATCCTTTGCTACACCCTAATGAAATTAAGAATTATTGCCGATAAGAATACAGGGGTCTTATCTATAGGTGGCTTTCATAACGAGCCGGGCTCATTGCAAAATGCTTCCTATGCCCCTAAAATAAAAGGCGGAGCAGCTATGTCATTAGAACTTGATAATATTAGTGAACCGAATAATGAAGAAATAAAACCGCAGGAATTAGATAAATACGGGGTGTGGATAAAAAATTCATCGCAGGATAATTATACGGACAATTTTGACATACCCGCCGCATCTGCAGCTGACGGCTTTGAAAGCGCCTCTTTCTCCGACCTTTCTGACTTTGACACAGATAAGAACAATAACGAAAACTGGGATTTTGATCTTTCAGAATTTGACATTCCAGATCCGCCAGAGCTTTCTGGTTCTGATACGACAAACGACACATCTTCTGAATCAAACGACGAGCTGCCTCTTGAAGCAGCCATGAGCGATACAGAAACTTTTGCTACGACAGATTCTGAAGAAAGCACTGCTGCCGAAAGTTTCGGTGAATCAGAAAACCTGGAAACAGCTGATTTTGGAACAATTGGCGACAGTTTCGGCGAAGACGACTCCAGCACCACAGATGAAACTGCGACAGATCTTGCGCTTGGTGATACTCCTGCAGAAGAACCTGTATCAGAACAAGCTACGGAAAATGTCGGAACAACAAGCGTAGATCCATCGATTGACGGATTTTTGCCGTCCGCTGCGACAAACGACATCGACATATCAGATTTTTCCGATTTTGACTTTGGAGACGACAGCTCGTTCCCTGTTCCGGACAGTATAACAGGACAGACATATATAGAAGAAACTGCAGATAAATCAGAACCTGAATCGGCTGAAGAACAAGCTGAAACAATGGCTGAACCGTTTACGGACAGCATCGATGACACTGGCGCATTCGAGCAGACTGAAGCAGTACAGGCAGAAGAACCTAAAACTGAGCCGATAGCAAAACCTGAACCAGAAACCCCGAAAAAACCGATTGCAGGCTATGACGAAGTTTCATTAGACGATCTTTCAACAGGTATTCCAGATTTATTAAGCACTCCAGAAGCCGAAACAATCGCTGAATCAAAAGAAGAAGTTTCAGCCCCAGCTGACGCAGAAGAATTTGCTGCCGCCGGTGAAGAAACGTTCGGTGATATTGAATTCGAGGATATTACAGCTGCTATCCCTGTAGAAGCAAAGGCTGTACCAAAAGCAGAAGAAATTGACGAAGTTGCTGAGGCAATATTCAATACCGAAACAGAGGAAATCGACATAGACGCATTCTTGAGCGACTCCCCTGCTCCCAAAATGGGCGGTACGGAAGAAATCAGCCTTGAAGATTTTATGTCCGACTCCGATTTTTCAGAAGCATCGGAATTCAAGGAGTTCATGACATCTTCTTCCGCTCCTGAAAAGAGCGATATCCTCAACGACCCGCCAATAGAAATGTCGCTTACATTCGACGATTCTTTCGTTCTTGAAGCAAACGACAACTCAGATACGAGTGCCGAAGCAGAAATCCCGATAGATGATTTTGTATCGGACATAGTTACAACAGGCGAAGAGACATTCGACAACTTCGATGATATTTTTGACAACATAACAGATATGAACGCTCCGGAAATCCCGGATATCCCTGATGAACAACCAAAAGTTGAAACTGATGTTTCTTTTGATGAAGTTTCCGAATTCGATGATTTGCTCAATTCTTTTGAAGATTCTTCTAATAAAGGTTCGACAGAAATCCCTGATGTTGTACCAGCGTCAAAAACAACAAAGAAAGTTGATTTTGACATTCAGGTAAATCTTGATGAATCAGAAATAAAACATGAAACAATAGAAACAACTGATGATTCCGAAGAGGATGTTGCTGTTTCTTTGTTTACAGACAAGGGTTCGTCTGCATTAGCAGCTGGCGCCGCAACAATGGCTGCCGCAGCTCCGTCATTCTCAATGGCGGACATTGACGACTCTATTACATTTGTTGATGAAACACCCGATGCTCCGGCATCTTCACTTATTGACGATCTTTCGTTTGAAGGAGTAGAAATCGTGGATATCTCAGATAAACCAACCGAAAACAATCCGATAGATGCAGAACCTATTCAGAATGAAGCAGCTGAAGTTGTACAGCCAACTCCACAGCCTGCAGCTTTTGAAGAAGAGTCAGAAGGCTTTGATTTCCCAGAAATTGACGATGAGCTTTTCGAAAAGGCTGTCGCAGTGGGTGCAGAACCAGAAACACAGGCTGATATTACAGAGAATGTCCCCGAAGATGAGCCGAATTCAGGCATTTCTTTCGATGATCTGCCCGATATCGATGATATTTTTGATACAGCCGAGCAGGAAACATCTGGAACGACAGACGAGCTTCCTTCTCTTGATGATATACCTGACTTTGTTCCAGAAGAGAACAATACAGATACAGCAAACATCGCCGCAGGCATTGCGGCGGGTGTTGTTGGTGCAGGCATTGCAGCAGCAATGGCGGCAGATGAAGAGACGCCAGTAGCTGAAAACGAAATTCCTGTTACGACTGATGAAATCACGTTCTCAGAAGAAACGCCTGTTGTTGATGAAACACTAGTCGCTGAAGACTTCGCGGTTTCTGAAGAAACTCCAGTTGTTGATGAAACACCAGTTGTCGAAGATTTCGCGGTTACTGAGGAAACTCCGGTCGTAGAAGAAGAAATCCCTGTTTCGACTGATGATTTCAGCATTACTGAAGAGACACCGATTGCAGAAGAAACTCCTGTTGTTGAAGACGAAACCCCAGTTACGACTGAAGAAATTACGTTCCCAGAGGAAACACCTGTTGAAGAAGAGCCTGTCGTTGAACAAGCTTCCGTTACAGACGATATGCCTAGCATGGACGACTTTAATTTCACCGACGAAGCGACAGTCATCGAAGAAACGCCTGTTGTTGAGGAAACGCCAGTCGTTGAAGACTTCGCGGTTACAGAGGAAACTCCAGTTGTTGATGAAACACCAGTTGTTGAAGACTTCGCGGTTTCTGAGGAAACACCAGTCGTTGAAGACTTCGCGGTTACTGAAGAAACTCCTGTCGTAGAAGAAGAAATCCCTGTTTCAACAAATGATTTTGGGATTTCCGAAGAGACACCGATCGCAGAAGAAACTCCAGTTGTAGAAGACGAAATCCCAGTTACAACCGAAGAAATCACATTCCCAGAAGAGACACCGGTTGAAGAAGAGCCTGTTGCAGAACAAGCTTCTGTCACGGACGATATGCCAAGTATGGACGACTTCAATTTCACCGACGAAGCGACAGTTGTTGATGAAACACCAGTTATCGAAGATTTCGCGGTTACTGAGGAAACTCCGGTCGTAGAAGAAGAAATCCCTGTTTCTACAGAGGATTTTGGCATTACTGAAGAGACACCGATTGCAGAAGAAACTCCAGCTGTAGAAGACGAAATCCCAGTTACGACTGATGAGATCACGTTCCCAGAGGAATCACCTGCTGAAGAAGAGCCTGTTGTTGAACAAGCTTCCATTACAGACGATATGCCAAGCATGGACGACTTCAATTTCACCGACGAAGCGACAGTCATCGAAGAAACGCCTGTTGTTGATGAAACACCAGTCATTGAAGACTTCGCGGTTACTGAAGAAAATCCTGTCGTAGAAGAAGAAATCCCTGTTTCTACAGATGATTTCGGCATTACAGAAGAAACTCCTGTTGAAGAAGAGCCTGTCGTTGAAGAAACACCAGTTTCCGAAGAATCAGAGATTGATATCCCTGTCACAGACGATTTCGGTTTAACTGAAGAGCCTGTTGCTGAAGAAACTCCTGTTACAACTGATGATTTCGCGTTTACAGAAGGAACACCAGTTTCGACAGACGATTTCGCGTTACCAGAAGAAGAGCCGCTTGCCGCTGACGAAACTCCTGCCCCACTCTCTGATGAATCCTCCGCCGCCTCTATCGGTATGGGTGTTCTTGGAGCCGGTGTTCTTGCTGCATCAGCTGCACTTTCGAACGTTTCTGAAAACGAACCGAGCGATTCATCTGAATCAAATGAATTAAACGCAATAAATGAACTTGATGTAGTTGAGAATTGCATATATAATGATAACCAAGGTGATATGGAGGTTATTTCTGACATGAACGATTTTGATATTAATAATACTGATTCCTTAGATAATTCAACGGAAAATCCTGTTCTTGATAAAATAGTAAATGAATTATCTACTCTCAGAAATGAAATGGCATCCATTAAAGCCGAGCTTGATATGCTTAAGAAGTCCGAAGGTGGATCAGATTCTGCTGACGACATAAAGCTTCCTAATGCAGAAGCAGAGGAATCCACAGGCTTCTTCAGCGGCGACGAAGACGATGAAACAATCGCTCTTTCTGGCGACGAGCTCAACAACATCCTTAATAGCGCTGCATTCACCGAAGAAACAGCCGAGCCAGAAACAGCAACTGAAGCCGCTGAACCAGAAGAACCACAGACACCATCATTCGACGATACTCCAGAAGAACCAGAAGCACCAGCAGAAATGCCTGTTTCAGAAGATGATTCATTAACTTATGATGATGGCGAAGGTCCTGATACATCAATCGATTTTAACGAGAACGTATCTGAGCCAGTTATCGATGATATAAACTTCGATATCGACAACGAAGAAAATCAAGCTCCAGAAGAACTTCCTGACGAAATTGATATTCCTTCTTCAGAAGATTCATTTGTTGTTGACGCTGCTCCAAGACACGATTTCTTGGAAGACAACGATCCAACACTCGACGAAGCATTGTCATCAGATAAAGTTTCATATCTTAACGAGGATTCACTCGATAACGTTACTTTCGGCGAAGCAAACGAAGAAGCAGCAGATGATTTCGCACCAGAAACATTCGGCAGCAGTGTTGAGCCTTCTTTAGGCGAAGATATCGACGATACTCCGGCAGAATCTGTATTTGACGGCGAGCAGTGGAAACCAGAGCCAGAAACGACAGAAGGTCCTTCTTTCGACGCAGAACCTGTTGCAGAACCTGCAGCACCTACAGAAAGCAACGTAGCTTCAATGCCAGACAGCCTTAAGAATGATGTTAAGTCTGTTCTTGCTTATATGGATCAGCTGCTTGAAAATCTTCCAGAAGAGAAAATTGCAGAGTTCGCAAAATCCGAGCACTTTGAAGTTTACAAGAAACTTTTCACGGAATTAGGACTTGCCTGAAAATGGGTCTTTATAAGCTGATTACCGAATACTATCTTCCTATTCGGAAAGAAACTGGTAGTGTTCATGGACTGTTGAGTCGTGCGGAGCATATATTGCACTCCGCAAGATTCAGCTGCAAAACGGACGAACCATTTGTTTTTTTCAGCTCTTTCGTCGAAGAACTCGGCTTTTCAAAAGTCTGTATTCTTCTTTCTGATGAAAATCTTTTCAAAATGTATTTCTCATACGGATTCGATTCTTCTTCCTTCCAGAAATCAGTATCTACAAAAGATTTTTGGGACGGTACAATACCATCAGAAGACTGGTTTCAAGCGAGTGATGAAGACATAGTTCCGTTCAGACAGCTTTTTTCAGAAGATGACAATGCAGAAATCTCTTTGCTCCATATAAAAAGATTCGAGCTTAAAGAAACATCCTGCATAATGATTATCGCTGAGTATACAAAACAGACGCTCGTTGACACAGACATGGTAGATGTTGTCCTACCCTCTTTATATCCACATATAGAACACTGTATAGAAACGAAACGCATAATTTCCGGCGCATTATTTGCTACAAAGTTTGAGACAGCCGTTAACACGGAAAATTCGCTTATCGAGAACGCTAAAGGCTATATGTTCACTGTTTCTTTGGATAATTTCTTCAATTCTTTTGATTATCTTTCTGCGGAAGCGTCTCTTCTTTTATTCAAAAGTCTTCATTACGCTATTAATATCCTCACGAAACTTCCTGATATACTTTATGCTGATGATCACGCAATCAAATTAATCAGGTTCTGCAACGGTGAGCTTGATGATGAACTTTATGCTTATCAGCTTAAAAAGACAATTTCTCCAATTTTCACACCGGAAAAATCTGATTTAATCGAGATAAAGTGTGAAGGTTCTTCATCAGATATAAACGTTCTTATAGATTTTCTGCAGCGGTAGCCTGAAAGTGGATATAATCCTTAAAAACAGCAGAAATGGCAGTCTTACATGCACAAAAGATTCTTTTTCATTACATTCTACATTTGACCCCGAAAAGGAAGCCGAACGTTTCGTTTCTTTAATAGAATCGTCATATATTCCTTCATTTATCGTTATTACAGGCCCTTGCCTTGGCTATACCGCACAATATCTAAAAAAGCGTTTTCCTGACTCAAAAACGATTGCCATCCAATATTCTACAGATTTTGAGCAATATTCCAAAAACTGGGATTTTTCTTTTTCTATAACAAAACAATCTGATACAGATTTTATAAACGACAGGCTCTTTTCGGTTATAGGCGAAGAAAAACTTTTTTCCACACTTTTTATCTCATGGAAGCCTTCAGAAAAAGCCTGGCCAGATTTAGCCGCAACGCTATGGAAATCTTTCAAAGATTTGCTTTCTAAAGCAGAATCCGTAATATCAACACGAAGTTTTTTTAACAGACGCTGGTTTTTGAACACAATACGCTTTTACAACGCTGTAAAAACAATCAGCATTCCAGAGAAGACAGATAAGCCTATTGTCGTAACTGCAAGCGGACCAAGCCTTGCTCATGCACTGCCCTTCCTAAAAAAACACAGAGAATCTTTTGTTCTGATAGCTGCATCTTATTCTGTTTTGCCGCTTCTTGAAAACGAAATAATACCTGATTTTTGCATAACAACAGACGGCGGCTGGTGGGCAAAAAAACATCTTGAGCCGCTTATAAGACTATGTAATAAGCTAGGAATTACGGTTCCGCTTATTGTGCCACCGGAAAGTGCCGTTCCCACAGAACTTCTTTCAAACACACCGATTGTTCCGTTAAGCTATTCAGACTTCCCGGACAAACTTTTTTTTGATGCGACAGGCATTCCTTTTATAGCGGGGGAACGTAACGGAACTGTAAGCGGAACAGCCGCCGTCCTTGCCCTAAACATGACGACAAGCAGCGTTTTTTTCTGCGGACTAGACCTTGCCCCATCGTTAAATTGCTTCCAGCACACGCAGCCGAATGCGCTTGAACCAATAAATAACAAACAAGACATCAGATTAAAACCGACAGAAACACGAATCACTTCTTCAGCTTTTTCCGGGAGCGGTTCGCTCGGTATTTACCGGAACTGGTTTTCTTCGCGTAACGAAAGCTTTTACAAGCGCGTTTTCCGCCTGGTTTCAGAGAAAGACTCACTTGAGCCTATTTCCCATCTGAAAGATATTTGTATAGATTCTGAAATCCCGGAATGTTTTATAAAAAACAACTCGAAACATAGTCTTTCATATAAGACATCAGAGGTCGATACAACCCGCACAAAAAAGCAAATGAATAATTTCTTAGAAAAGATAAAGGCGGAAATTGATACAAACGCTGAAAACCCTTATAATATTGATTGGTATAAAATTGCCGCGTTAAAAGAAGTTGTTCTTTCTGAAAGAGCCGGGAAAAAAACTGTTTCTGACGAAATCAAAGAAAAAACAACTCAGCTTATTGAAACGGCGATTACGCTTTTAAACAGAATGAGTAAATGAGTTCTAACATTTTCTACATAGGAACAAAAAAGTCGAAAACAGGAAAAGATATACCAGTTCTTTCAAACGGAAGAACTTTTTTTTCTGAATACAATCCTGAGCGCGATATTCAGTTTTACGCCAACACTCCGTCGGTCAAAGACTCCAGTTTTATACTTGTTGCCGGGCTTGGAGACGGAAGTCATATAAACTCATTGCTCGAATTGAATCCAAAAGCCGTACTTTTGATTCTTGAATACAACAAAGAAACGCTCGAATATCTTTTTGAAAGCAAATTATGCAGCCCTGAGTTAAAAAACAATCCTCGCGTATCTTTCACAACGCCAGAAACACTTTGTACAGACTTGAAAAACACATATATTCCTGTTTTATACGGTACTTTTTTATATCACCCGGTAAAAGCCTGGCAACTCGCATACGAAGAGAGCGGCGGAAGCTCCCTTAAAGACATGATTCAGGAAACTTTGCGCGACATAGCAGCCGATTACGCTACCCAAGCGCGATTCGGAAAGCTTATGCACACGAATATTTTGAAAAATCTGGAGCTGTTCTCAAAAGCTGCCGCCATAAAAAGCCCATCAAGTAAAGCCAGTACGGAACTAAAAGATAAAGTTTTATACGAAGAAGATATACGCACGATCGTCGCTCAAAATGCGGATAAAGAAGCTGCCATCATAGGAGCAGGACCGTCGCTCGACGAATCAATGCCTTTGCTTGAACAAAACAGAAACCGTTTTTTTATAATTTCTACCGATACCGCATACAGATCGCTTTATAGGAACGGAATCAAAGCGGATATGGTCGTAACGCTCGACGGTCAGAACGCAAGCATATCACACTTTATTGGCATTGATTCGCCGGAAACTATTGTCGCCGCAGATATTTGTACGAATGCCGCCGCTGCGCGACATCTTTTGGAAAAAGGTCACAAGCTTTATTTTTTCACGACTGGTCACCCGCTTGGAACGCTCGTTAACAGCTGGTACAAAAGCAACTTCATTTCGCAGCATGAAACTTGCGCGACTATTTTTCCTGTGTACACTGCAGGCAACGGAACAGTTCTTAGCGCGGCGGCGGACATAGCCGTTAAAGCCGGCTTCCGTTCTGTCAGGTTTTTCGGAGCCGATTTCGCTTATAAATCAGGAAAACCATACACGCGTGGAACATACCTTGACGACACATTCATTTCAGGCTGTAACCGCGTAGTCCCAGAAGAAACTTCGTTTAGCGCGCTTTGTTATAGAACAGAGCTTACAAAAACGGATGAAGGCTTTACAACGCCCCTGCTCTCTTCGTATAAAAACGACTTGCTCTCTTATATCGCGTCGCATAATGCTTCATTTTCTTTTGTCAAATCAGGTTCAAATCTGCCTGAAAGCAAAGCAAAATCTTTTGAAAAACAAGTTTCTCAATTATCAGTTCAAAAAACATCCCGTCCTCTTTTTGATTACGGAAAGTTTATTTCGTTTTTTCTTGATGGCCTAAAAAATAATGATAAATCTTTACTATTCTCGATACTTCCTTATGCAACATGGATAAACGAAAAAGAAAAAAATGCCGATATAGAAGATATATTTGCGAAGGCCGTAGAGATTACGGCTTTTAGAAGGAGCTGAAATGAACACCAAAAGCTTCAGATTTTTTGTTATTTTCATTCTGATTATTTTTCTTGCGGCAGTTGCCTACTTTGTATTTGGTATTTTTCATACAATCTCAGCAAACTCGACTATTTTGCATGACCGTTATTCAGTGCTTACAAGTAAAATCATCTCTTTAGCAGATGAAACTTCCCCATTTTCCGTACCGTTTTCTAATCAACTTGAAGCAGACCTGTCTGAAAATCCATATATCTCTTGCATAACACTTAGTGATTCGAACTCAGCCTTTTTTGCATGGCCTGCAGATTCATCGCATTTCGTAATAAATCAGTCTGGTAATCCAGAAATCTCTGTTTCAACGCCTACATTAAAGACATTCTCGGATATTATCCATACTTCTTACGGTGATATTACAGTTACAGCAGCGCTTAATACGATTCTTAAATCAGAATTCTACACAGTATGCTCACGCACATTCATAATAGTTCTTGCCGGAACAGTTTTTGATTTCCTGCTTTTAATCTATCTTGCTTTATTCACACAGTCTTCAGCAAAAGAAATGAATAAAACGCTTGAAGATATCGAGGAAGAGATAAACACAATAGCAGGTAAATCTGAGCCAAAGGAAACAGCACAACCAAAGGCAGCAGAACCCAAGCCAGCTGAAGAAAAGAAAACAGTAGAAAAAGAAGATGATGAACAAACTGATTCTTCCGACCCAGCAGGACTTTTCTCCGAAAAAAGCGGTTTTGGTTGGGAATCTTACCTTGAACCGCGCCTTGATGCAGAGCTTATAAGAGCCGCTTCAAATGAAATGGATCTTTCTCTTTTTATCATCAATATTCAGGATATTGATAAAGACTCTCCTGTATTTAACGCTGTTTGTGAAACAATGCTTGAATTCTTCCAGTATAAAGACATGGTTTTTGAATACGGTGAATCAGGATTCGCAGGCATCCTTGTCAACACGAACATTGACGGTGCTATGGCTGCTTCTGAGCTTCTTTATACAAACCTCAAAGATATTTTCAACGAATACGAATGCAACGCAAGCTGTGGAATCGGGCTTACGACACGCTCACTTAGGCTTATAACAGGAGCAAGGCTCTTGAACGAAGCTAAAAAAGCTGCAGAGAAAGCGATGGGAGAGAAAACGCTTCCAATAGTTGCATTTCGTGTGAATCATGAAAAATCTAAGCAGTATCTTGCTGAATCAGCAGAAAGGTTCGTTGGTTAATCGATTTCGGACTCTTCGGATTCTTCTGATTCCGCTGCTGCCTGTGCGGCGGCAATTCGTTCGTCTTCTTTTTTCTTGAATGCATCAGTTACTCTGCGAACTTCATCAGACTCTTCATCAAGTGTTTTAAGTTCCTCAAATAGTTCGGTAGCTTCTTCATCTTCATCAAGCTCTAGAAGAACTAAAATAAAGTTCGCGAGCAGCTTTTTATCAACAGGATTTCTTTCATAAAAGCCACGGTAAAGCGCGCTTGCTTCCATAGTCTTGCCCTGCTTTGCAAGCACGTAGGCGTACGGCATACCGATGGTTGTATTATTTTGGTCAAGCTCAAAAATCCGGCTGTAATATTCTTCTGACTCGCTCCATCTGTTCTGTATCGCGTATATCCGCGCAAGATTATAAGTGATAGTCAGATTTTCTTCCGGCAATAAATCCTGTGTTTTTTCATAATACTCAATGGCTTTATCGTACTTTTTTAAATCATAATAGGCGTTCGCTATGTCATAATATTCAGCAGCAAGCGTTTCTGAAGAAACTTGCGGGGAACCGGAGAACAAATTTGCAAAGCCATTTCCTGTTGAAGAGCAGGAGCATAACAAGAGTAAACAAGCTAAACTAATTGCTGCAGAAATAGTAATCCGGTTCCTCATAATCCGAACGCCTTATCAATCCCGTATTAATGACCAAGGACCGTATGCTCGATTTTCCTGAGCTGTGAGCGGTAAAGTCCGGCTATATTTGAGCCGTAGTCCGCAATCAGCTGGATAATGTTGCGCGGTGTATCTTCCGTGTCGCGTCCGTTAAGGCGATCGCCGGCATCACCAAGACCTGGCATGATGTACGCAGATGCGTTAAGAACAGGGTCCATCCAAAGCGTGTAGCATGTGCAGTTTTCCAAAGCGCGGACAACGCGAAGGCTTCCCTTAAGTGCAGAAATAACATTGAAGAACTTAATTGACTTTGGCTTAACGCCCTGGCTAAGAAGATACTTCACAACAGTAACGAGCGAGCCGCCAGTGGCGTTCATCGGGTCAGCGAAGATAAGGTCTTTGCCATTAAGGTCATCAAGATTATAGAAAGAGTTGTTCAAGTCAAGGACATACTCCATGTTGTTCTCTTTCTTTGACTCATCGCGCTTAATCTTAAAAAGAGCGAACGGAGTAACGTATCCGTGAGAAGAATATTCCTCAATCTCTTTTGACATAATCATTGAAGGGAGAAGCGCGCCGCGAAGCATAACGCACATAACGGTATTCTCAAGCTTGTAGTCGATGTCCGGAACTTTATGAACCGCGTAGTTCTGAACAGGTGACGTTACAGGAGTTTTTACAACAAGGTAATTCTTGTTGTCGGTGTGGTTTCCTGTGTAAGCAAGGCGGAAAAGCATCTCGTAGGCGCGCTGTGTGTAGTACACGAACTCGTTGTGACCCGTGCGGATGTCGCGGAGCTTTGCGATAACGCGGGAAGCTTCTGCATGGCTTTCTTCCGGTGTTACAAAAGAGAATACGTTAAGACCTGGAACCTCATGGCAGATATTCTGCATAAGCTGTCCCATCTCATCGAAAATATCGATGACTTTTTTCTCTTCTGTCGCGAGCGTTGAGCTGAACCCTCCGGCAGCAATTATTTTAAAAGACTGCATTGCTTTTTCATACAAGCTGTCCATCTGCGAAAGATAAGCTTGATCCTGATCGGTAAGATAGCCGTCCAGATCCTCTGCTTTTAACACAATCTTTGAATCCATATTTATCCTCCAATTAATAACGAAACTATTGTCTTAATATCCATATTCATGCCGGTACACTTCATCGAAAGCTCGGAAAGAGCCTCCGTTTCTATCTCCCCGGACGGTTGCGCTTTTTTGAACAGGAATAATGCAGGTTTCAGCGCATGTTTATTTGTAAACGTCATCGCCATATCAAGCACATAGACGTTTTCTGTTTCTTTTGAAAAATCTCCTGAGGCAATGTCTGCGGCAAGCGTTATCCCGTTTCCAATTATGCTTTCTATGAACAAGCCTGCCTGTGAAGTATAGAACGAGATTTCCGTACCATTACTCGAGAGAATATCTTTTTTACTTCGTATTGTATTCTGCTCCGCATTCAGTTCATCGGGCGTAACCTCGCGGATTTCAGGATAAAGCTCATCTTCATAAGTGAAAAGCCGCCGTAAAAGAACTTGAACATCAGAAGAAGATACGAGCATTACGGAGTTCTGGATAACGGCAACTTTGAACCCCATCGCGCTTTCATAGTATTTAAGGGAACGACCTTTTTCCTCAAACTTACGTGTTTCCCATCCGTTCTTTTTTGTAAAAACCATATCGATGAAAACAGGGAAATCGCCAACGACAGCTGCGTTTATGGAATTGTCCGCAAAGTTTACGGACGCATACATATACTGAGAGCGGTCAAGCAAATCGGAGCTGTTTTTTTCTGTAAGTCCAACGATATATGTGTTGAGTATTGTTTTGCAAAGCTCTTTATTACTTTCTACAGGGATTTTTACATACATTGAGTCGGTATCTGGCAGAACATCAGATGCAGAAAATGATTTTGTCAGCTTTACGGTCTGACATCCTGCCATAATACAGAGAAAAGCGATAAGAAAGCAAATACGGAGGGAATTTATTGTGATACGATGAAAATGTGCGTCTGATGATTTGCAATTCATACGTACCACAACAAAACTCCTAAACGCGGGCTATAACAGCTTTCCAAACTTCATCGCCAGCTTCAATCGAAACCGCTTCAGAAGGCAGGCTGTCAGCCCATTCTGTCGATACAGCAAGTGTCTCACCGCTGATGTAGTCGGTGAAAGCTTCGAATGACTTTTTAAGCACATCGGAGCCTGTAAGCTTTATCGTTATGCGGTCAGTGACTTCAAAACCGCTTTCCTTACGCAAGTTCTGAATACCGCGGACGAAATCGCGTACAAAGCCTTCCATCTTAAGCTCTTCTGTAATCTCGGAGTCGAGCGCGACAGTAAGCGTACCGTCGTTTACGACCTTAAGCGTTGCTTTTTCAAGGCGGTCAACGATAATCTTCGTTGAGTCAAGCTCGACTGTCTTGCCCTGAACGTCAACGCTCAAAGTAGAGCCTTCAAGGATAGACTGGATAGAAGCCTGATCAAGCTGCGTAATTACAGCAGCCGCCGCTTTCATAAGCGGTCCAAGCTCTTTTCCGAGCGTCTTGAAGTTCGCCTTTGCGTTGTACTCAACAAGCTCGTCTTCTCTTTCGTGGAAAACGACTTTCTTTACGTTGAGCTCCTCGCGGATTGACTCTTCCATTTCAAGAAGAACAGCTTTTTCTTCCGGGTTCCTTGTTACGAACTCGACGCTCTTAAGCGGCTGTCTGTTCTTAAGGTTGTACTGGCTTCTAAGGCTGCGTCCCATCGAAACGGCTTTCTGAACAGTCTCCATCTTGAACTCAAGCTTAAGATCGCGTTTTGACTCATCGCAAACCGGGTAGTCAGCAAGGTGTACTGAAATAGGATCATCGGCTGTTCTAAGGTTCTGCCACATTGCTTCCGTAATGAAAGGAACTACCGGTGCAGCAACGAGAGAAAGCGTCTTCAGCGCGATGTAAAGAGCCTCATACGCTTCTTTTTTGTCGCTGTCGTTCTCGCTCTTCCAGAAGCGGCGGCGGCTACGGCGGATATACCAGTTGTTAAGGTCATCGATATAAGAGACGATCGGGTCAATTGCGCCGGAAAGGTCGTAGTTATCGAGTGCGGCGGAAACATCGCCGGCGAGCTTCTGCGTAACTGAAAGCAGCCAGCGGTCAAGCGGGTTCGTAGGAAGCGCGTTGTCGAATGCGTGTCCTGTTGCCGTTACGCCGTCGATGTTCGCGTATGTAATGTAGAAACTGTAGCTGTTCCAAAGAGGAATAAGGATTCCCTTAAGGATGTCACGAACGCCGTCATCGCTGTATTTAAGGTCATCAGCTTTTACTGCGGCGGAATGCATAAGGAAAAGTCTGAGCGCATCAGCACCAAACTGCTTGATTACAAGAGCAGGGTCGGTGTAGTTGCGGAGGCTCTTTGACATTTTCTTTCCGTCAGATGCAAGAACAAGTCCGTTTACAACACAGTTCTCGAACGCAGGCTTGTCGAAAAGAGCCACAGCAAGAACTGTCAGCGTGTAGAACCAGCCGCGTGTCTGGTCAAGTCCTTCAGAGATGAACTTAGCCGGGAAGTGGCTCTCGAAATATTCTTTGTTCTCGAATGGATAGTGCTGCTGCGCGTAAGGCATTGAGCCAGACTCGAACCAGCAGTCAAGAACTTCTGGAACGCGTTTCATCTTTCCGCCGCATGAGCACGGAATCGTTATCTTATCTACAAAGTGCTTGTGAAGGTCTTCCGGGTATGTACCTGAAAGATCAGCAAGCTCCTGGCGGCTGCCGACACAAACCTGATTTCCGCAGTCTGGGCATTCCCAAACTGGAATCGGGTTACCCCAGTAGCGGTTGCGGCTTATTGCCCAGTCACGAGCGTTTTCAAGCCATTTACCGAAACGGCCGTTCTTAATATGCTCTGGCTGCCAGAAAATCTTCTGGTTAGCATTTACCATGTTGTCGCGGATTTTGATTACGTTTACGAACCAGCTTCCTACCGCGCGGTAGATAAGCGGGCTGCTGCAGCGCCAGCAGAACGGATATGAGTGGAGAATCTGGTCGCGCTTAACGAGCTTTCCTTCAGCCTTAAGGCGTTCCATTATGTCTTTGTCGCAGTCTTTTACGAAGCGGCCTTTGTAATCAGGAACCTCTGCCGTGAACTTACATTCGTTATCAACCGGGCAGATAGTCGGAACGCCGCTGCCCTGGAAAACTTTATTATCGTCCTCACCAAAACCAGGTGCCGTATGAACAATACCAGTACCGTCCTCTGTAGAAACGAAATCTGCGTTGAAAACACGGAACGCGCCAATCGACGGCGGATTGCCATCGCTTCCGTCCGTAGCGTTGTAAAGGTCTGCAAAATATGGGAAAAGCGGCTCATAGCGTGAGTCTTTAAGCTCACTACCCTTCTTTTTCCATACGATTTCACATGCAGCAGGATCTTTGTAATATGCGCTAAGACGGCTTTCTGCAAGGATGTAGTACTCATCGCCGTCGTGAACTTTTACGTAATCGATATCCGGTCCCATTGTAAGACCAAGGTTCGAGGGCAGCGTCCACGGAGTTGTCGTCCATGCGAGGAAATATGTCTTTCCGTTCGCCATGTCCGGGTCTTTTGCAGCCGCAGAAGCCTCTGTTACCTTGAAGCGGATCGTAATTGCAGGGTCGTGAACCTCTTTGTAGCCGCCCTGGGCAAGCTCGTGGTTAGAAAGCGGAGTCGCACAGCGAGGACATGTAGGAAGAATGTAGTGACCCTCATAAATAAGTCCTTTATCCCACAGGCTCTTGAAAACCCACCAGATAGACTCCATGTACTCAGGATTCATCGTCTTGTAGTCATTGTCAAAATCAACCCAGCGTCCGAGTCTTGTGATTGTCTCACGCCACTCTTTTGTGTAGCGAAGAACGCTCGCGCGGCAAGCTTCGTTGAACTTGTCGATTCCATATTTCTCGATGTCTGTCTTGGAGTTAAGTCCAAGCTCTTTTTCAATAAGGTTTTCAACAGGAAGTCCGTGGCAGTCCCATCCGAAACGGCGCTCGACCTTCTTTCCCTTCATTGTCTGGTAGCGTGGAATAATATCTTTTATCGTGCTTGGCAAAAAGTGTCCAAAATGAGGAAGTCCCGTTGCAAAAGGCGGTCCGTCGTAGAAAACGTACTCAGGGCAATCATCCCTCTGACTTACTGATTTATTAAAAATATCGTTGTCTTTCCAAAATTTAAGGATTTTTTCTTCCTGCTCAGGAAAATTAACTTTTGGATCTACTGATTCGTACAAAATATTCCTCCGTCAGCACCAGGACGATTTGAGTGCCGGATGCTATTATAACCGACCTATTATGTCATAAATCTTGTTTTTGTTCTATAGGTTGTCGGACGGCCAACGTCCTTGTTGTCCGTCCTAACGAGTTTTACTCTGCAAAACTCGGTCAGTTTCTACGCACGTCCTGTGCGCACATCTTTTCGTTAAGACAAAAAAAAGCCTGTCCGGTTATTCCCAGACAGGCTTCATTCAGTAAATACGGAGAAAACTCCGCATTAAATTATTTTGCGTATGTTGCGATGAATACACCTGCTGCAACTGCTGTACCGATAACACCGGAAACGTTTGGTCCCATAGCGTGCATCAAAAGGAAGTTACTTGGGTCATACTCAAGACCGACCTTGTTGGAAACACGGGCTGCCATAGGAACAGCGGAAACACCAGCGGAACCGATGAGCGGGTTGATCTTCTTCTTGAGGAAAAGGTTCATAATCTTTGCCATGATAAGACCACCGCATGTAGCGATTGCGAAGGCAAGGAGTCCGAGAAGGATAACACCAATTGAGCTTGGGTTGAAAATCTTCTCTGGAGTCATCTGTGAACCAACACCAAGAGAAAGAAGGATAGAAACAATGTTCATCATTTCGTTCTCGAGAGTCTTTGAAAGGCGCTCTACAATACCAACCTGCTTGATGAAGTTACCGAAAGCAAGCATACCGATAAGCGGTGCTGCCGGTGGAAGCAGAAGGATTGTAAGAACAAGAAGAACAATCGGGAAAAGAATTTTCTCTGTCTTTGAAACTGGACGGAGCTGATCCATCTTGATCTTGCGCTCTTTCTCTGTTGTAAGGAGCTTCATAATCGGCGGCTGAATCATTGGAACAAGAGCCATGTATGAATATGCAGCAACAGCTGTAACAGCCATCATCTCAGGAGCAAGCTTACCAGCAACATAAATTGAAGTAGGACCATCAGCACCACCGATAATTGCGATTGCGCTAGCCTGCATCATGTTGTACTCAACGCCTGGGATAAGGTTCATAAGTGCAACACCAATAAGCGTTGCGAAAACACCGAGCTGAGCGGCACCACCAAGAAGAGCCATCTTCGGGTTTGCAATAAGAGGACCAAAGTCCGTCATAGCACCGATACCCATGAAAATAAGCATCGGGAAGAACTCGTTTCCTACACCAGCTTTATAGATGATATGAAGCATACCATCTGGTCCCTGTCCCATACCAGCACCAGGAATGTTAACAAGAACAACACCGAATCCGATTGGGATAAGAAGAAGTGGCTCAAAGCCTTTTGCTACAGCAAGCCAGATGATAAGGAATCCGACTGCGATCATTATGAGCTTCTGCCAGCCAGGAGCTGTCGCAGCGAACTCAACTGCGCTCTCAACTTCAACTTCTTCCTCTGCAGGATTCTCGCCAAAAATCATCTGATAAATACCTGTGTTATGCCACAGGCTCTTAAGGAATTCGCCCGGCTGAATCAGCGGAATCTTCTCTGATCCTTTGATAATGGCGGTATCCATCGTGCTTAAAGAAGGTGCAACTCTTGTGTTTCCGTTATCCGCGAAGATATTTGTCACAAAAGAGAATACCATCGATACAGCAAGAAGAACCGCAATAACTTTAAGAGCTTCTCTGCTCTTTTTATTTTCTTGACCTAACATCATATACCTCAATTACTGAATCTCTGCGATTGCCTGTCCTGCCTGGATTGAATCACCAGCATTTGCAAGATAATGTACAGAACCGTCAGCTGTTGCTTTTACTTCAAGCTCCATCTTCATTGACTCAACCATAATGATTGTATCGCCGCTCTTGACAGCTGCACCTTCTGCGAGAAGGTTCTTCAGAAGAGTACCAGCTACTGGAGCATTTACAGTCTTTCCGTTTCCGCTTGCAGCAGCAGGTGCGCTTTCTGCAGCAGCTTCAGCTGCCGGAGCAGGAGCTGCGCCAGCACCACCACCGATTGTAGCAACAAGCTGTCCAGCCTGAATTGAATCGCCAGCGGCAACGCAGAAATTGATTGCGCCAGAAGCTGTAGCCTTTACAGGAAGCTCCATCTTCATTGACTCAATCATCATGACATCCTGACCTTCTTTAACATCTGCACCGGCAGAAACAAGAAGTTTAAGAACAGAACCAGCTACAGGAGCTTTGATATCAGCACCACTTCCTGTTCCAGCTGCCTTAGGAGCAACTTTTGCACCAGCAGGACCGAAAGATACATTGTATGCTGTACCGTTTACGTTTACTGTCATTGTGTCGGCAGCAGGACCTGTTGTTACGTTGTATGCCGTTCCGTTTACGTTTACTGTGTATGAACCACCCTTTCCAGCGCCAGCTTCTGCAACTTTGAAAGAATCTGAGTTAACAGGACCATTTGCTCTTTCTTTGAAGAACTTAGGAGCCTTCTTCGGGAACATAGCGTATGTAAGAACATCCTCTGTAGAACCGTTTCCACCAGCAGCCTTTGCTTCCTCAACCATCTTGTCCCATTCCATCGGGATTTCGTCGGCTGGGCGGCATGTGATAGGCTCTTTCATTCCGCTCTTCTCAAGAGCGATCTTAACGAGGTCCGCATTCGGGTCAGCAGGAAGCTTACCGTATTTACCTGTAAGGAGTCCCTGGAACTCAGGTGTCATCATCTTGTAGCGTCCCTGAAGAACGTTAAGAACAGCCTGAACACCAACAATCTGTGATGTAGGTGTTACAAGAGGAACGTATCCTACGTCCTTGTGAACGAGCGGGATCTCTTTAAGAACTTCGTCCATCTTGTCAGATGCATTCTGCTCTTTGAGCTGGTTCTCAAGGTTAGAAAGCATTCCGCCTGGAACCTGAGAAAGAAGAATCTGTGGTTTAACACCTTTAAGAGCAGATTCGAATTTAGCGTATTTAGCGCGAACGCCGCGGAAGTAGTCAGAAATCTCAACAAGTGCCTTCATATCAAGGCCTGTATCGTACTCTGTGCCACGGAAAATCTCTACGATTGACTCTGTCGGGCTGTGTGATGTTGTCATTGACATTGAAGAGATTACAGTATCAAGAACATCTGCGCCGGCTTCTGCAGCTTTAACGAGTGTTGCAACTGACATACCAGTCGTTGCGTGCGTATGAATCTGAACAGGAATATCTACTTTAGCTTTGATAGCTTTTACGAGCTCGTATGCGTCATACGGACGGAGAAGACCTGACATATCTTTGATACAGATTGAATCTGCACCGAACTTTGCATACTCAGCTGCGAGAGCTGCATATTTTTCGTTTGTGTGGTAAGGAGTTACCGCATAAGAAATAGCCATCTGAACGTGCTTGCCTGTCTTTTTTGCGGCGTTAGCAGCGCGCTGAAGGTTACGAGGATCGTTACATGCGTCGAAAATGCGGAATACGCCGATACCGTTTGCAGCGGCTGTCTCTACGAACTTGTCTACAACATCATCAGCGTAGTGGCGGTAACCAAGAAGGTTCTGGCCGCGAAGAAGCATCATGATAGGTGTGTTTGGAAGAGCTGCATGAAGTTTGCGGAGGCGCTCCCACGGATCTTCATTAAGGAAGCTGATACATGAATCGTATGTTGCACCGCCCCATGCCTCAAGGCTTTCATAGCCGATTTTGTCGAGCATCGGACATGCAGGAAGCATATCTGCCGTTGTCATGCGTGTTGCATGAAGACTCTGGTGTGCATCACGAAGAACCAGGTCTGAAATCTTTACTTTCTTTGCCATTTTATCCTACCTAAATCAGAGTTTCTTTTCGCGGGCAGCGGCAGCAATAGCTGCAACCACAGCATTGTTGTTCTGAGCTTTTGCTACAGGTTTTGCAGCGGCTCCCTTAGCCGTTCCTTTGTCCTTATCAAGCCCAAGAGCCTTGATTACTTTTGTCGATAACGACATAAAAATAATCATGATGATAAGGAATCCGAATACGACGCCCATACCCAGCAGAGTGAGAAGTCCGCTCTGACCAAGCATGTCAACGATTGTCATACCCTCGTTCATATAATCCTCCATGTGCCGGACCAATATGTATGGGTTGTCGCCCTAAATATCGATTACAGCACAGCATTTACGTTAATCGAAAGAAGTATATAAAAAAAACGATGCTTGTTCAAGAACTATGGTAAAACTTTGCAAAAAGATGAAAAAGATTGAAAACGTGCGAAAAAATTACGCATTGTTTAGACGACTATTCGTGTTATAATAATACAGGGATTCAAGTTTTTTGGAGGGTTTATATGTCTTTCTACGTTCTTTGTATACCGTTCTTCATCGTTTCAGCCGTTCACGTTGCAACATGCTTTTTCCCAATGAACAAGCTGTCAAAAGTGACGAAAGTGCTTGCGATGCCTCTCCTTGCTCTTGCGGTGCTTTTCACACAAGGCGCGCAGAACAAGCTGTACCTTGCCTGTGCGCTTATGGCGGGCTGTTTAGGTGACTATTTTCTTCTTAGACCTGTCACGAAAAAAAAGTTCCTTCGCGGCGTATTCGCCTTTTTCATAGGACACGCTTTCTATCTGCTCATACTCATTCCGCACTCACAGTTCTGGCTTCTTCCACCGTGGTGCGTCGTCTTAATAGTGCTCGTCTACAGTTTCGCCGTTTTTATGATATACAACATGCTTCACAAGCCAAAGGGACTCCGCGGGTTCGCCGCCGTCGTATACGCTTTCATGCTGCTTCTTATCAACTTTACGTGTATATCATCAATTCTGACGAGTCTGTTCGCATCTGCAAAACTCACAGCCGTTCCATTAACGACATGGTTCATTTTCGGCGGAAACATGCTCTTCCTGCTTTCTGACTCGCTGCTTTCTGTTACGATGTTCAAGGACGATTTTAAGTTCTCGCGCGTGTATGTTATGACAACGTATCTTGCGGCGCAGTTTTTCCTTGTCCTCGGACTCATCGGCTGAAAACGCACCTTTCACATTGCGAAAATCGTGCTTGTAAAATATGCGCGGACCTATTCACGGATAGCGTTTTAATTGATATATTATAATGTACGTAAAACTGTATAATTGCTCGCTGAACCGGCAACCATTTTGCCGCGACGGCTTAAAACGGAGGAAAATATGAATATGGACGAAATTATCTCTCGTGCGAAAGAATACATCGCCGCAGAAAAAGACGAAGGATTCCGCAAGGAAGTTGAGGAACTTATTGCGTCACCAGAAAAGAATGCGGCGGAACTTGAAGACAGATTTTACCGCAACCTAGAGTTCGGAACAGGCGGACTTAGGGGCGTTATCGGCGGCGGAACAAACCGCATGAATACATTCGTAATAAACAACGCCACACAGGGCTTGGCAAACTACGTAAAAAAAGCACTGCCAGATAAAGCCGCCGCCGGAAAGCTTTCCGCCGTTGTCGCTTATGACTCGCGCCGCTATTCAGACGTGTTCGCCGAAGCAACTGCGCTCATTTTCGCCGCGAACGGTTTTAAGACATACCTTTTCACAGGGCTTCGTCCTACTCCGGAGCTTTCATTCGCAATCCGCACGCTCGGCTGTGACACAGGCGTCGTCGTAACTGCATCGCACAACCCGCCGCAGTACAACGGCTACAAAGCTTACTGGAGTGACGGTGCGCAGGTTATAGAGCCGCATGACGTTGGCATCATCAACGAAGTTAACTCCGTTTCCGAAGTTAAGACGATAAACAAGGACGAAGCCATAAAAGCAGGAAAGCTCGTTCTTATCGACAAAGAAATCGATGAAAAATACTGGGCAATGGTAAAAGAGCAGCTTTTCCGCCCAGAGCTTATAAAAGAAAAGGCAAAGGAAGTAAAGATTGTCTACACGCCTCTCCACGGAACAGGCGCGATGCACGTAGAGAAAGTTCTTTCTGACCTTGGCCTTAAAGTTATTACAGTTCCAGAGCAGAGGGAGCCGGACGGCACTTTCCACACTGTAGAAAAGCCGAATCCGGAAGAAGCCCCAGCTCTTAAAATGGCTGTTGAGCTTGCAGAAAAAGAAAAAGCAGACGTCGTTATGGCGACAGACCCTGATGCAGACCGCTTCGGTAGCGCAGTTCCAGGCAAAGACGGAAAATACGTTCTTATTTCCGGTAACCAGATGGGCGTTCTCCTTACAGACTACATCCTTCTTTCACGCAAAGAGCTTGGAAAGATGCCGTCCGGCCCAGCGATGATCCGCTCAATCGTAACAAGCCCGATGGTAGACAGCATCGCCAAAGATTACGGCGTATTGCTTTCAGAATGTCTCACAGGCTTCAAGTGGATCGCGAACGACATGGCGACATTCGAAAAATCAGGCAAGAACAATTACGTCTTCGGCTTTGAGGAAAGCTATGGCTACAACGTAGAGACAGCCGTTCGCGACAAAGACGGCGTTTCAGCATCGGCTATGTGCGCGGAGATGACACTTTACTGGCGCTCAAAAGGAAAATCGCTTCTTGAAAGACTTGAAGAGCTTTACACAAAATACGGCTACTTCAAGGACGTATCGATTTCTAAGAACTTCCCAGGCTCTGCAGGACTCGACAAGATGAAGGGCATAATGGCTTCTCTCCGCGCGAAAGGACTTAAGACACTCGGCGGAAAGACAGTTCTCAAGATACGCGACGTTCAGGAAAGCGTTATTTACGACCCGGCTGCACCCGCTACAAAGACGGCCATAAAGCTTCCAAAGAGCAATGTACTCCAGTTCTTCCTTGACGGCGGAACAGTCGTAAGCGCACGTCCTTCGGGAACAGAGCCAAAAATCAAGTTCTACATCAACAGCAAAGTTGCAATCAAAGGCTCGCTTGACGACGCTAAAAAAGAAGCCGACATCCTTTGTGACGCGATAAAGAACGAAATAGACGCTATTCTCGACGCACAATGAGACAATTAGAAAGACTCATTGAGGAATACAAAAGCGGAAGAATATATACGGCTCTTGATACAGAAACCACAGGACTTTCTCGTTATACCGATAAAGTGATTGAGATCGGAGCCGTAAAGTTCTCTAAAGACGGCATTCTGGCTGAATATAATACGCTTATATATCCGGAAAGAAGCGTTCCGCCGCAAGTTGTGAAAATTCACGGGATATCTGATGAAATGCTTGTAGGAAAGCCGGTTTTTCGCGAGATTGCGCCTGATTTCCTTGATTTTATTGACGGTACGCGGATTGTCGCGCATAACGCTCAGTTTGATATAGGCTTTATTAACATGGAGCTTTCTGCCGCCGGAATGAAAGAGCTTAAAAACGCACGGTTTCCGGTTGATACAGTCTATCTTTCAAGAAAAATGTTCCCGGAACTTGAGCGTCATTCTCTTCAGTTTCTTGTAGAATCGCTTAAAATTCCTGGCGGAACCGCGCACCGGGCAACCGATGATGCAAAAGCGTGTATGCAGCTTCTTATAAAATGCCTTATCCGCGCGGAGCAACAGCTGGATCAATTACCATGCCGTTCTTATAGACCATAAGGTTAATCTGTGTTTTTCCGCTCAAAGAGTCGGTGCCGACGGTTCCTATCTTATCCCCGTGTTTTACGGCTGTTCCCAGCGTCACAGAGACTGAACCAAGGCCTGAATAAACGTATATATAACCCGCAGAAGATTTTATGAACACGACGTTTCCAAAGCCGCGGTAAAAGCCACTGAACGTTACGTTTCCTTCTTTGATTGCGACGACTGCCTCATTTTTCGTAGCCGTTATCGTAACGCCTGATATCTTGCCGGAAACATACGTAACTTCTTTGGCTTTTACAGGCCATTCAAGATTGATGTTTCCTTTTTTGTTGCTGTCATATTTACGCGGATCGTCCGTTACGGAAAGAAGAACTTCGCCGGATGTGGGCGCAGTCGCGGTTGCGGGAGTTGTTGCGGCTGATGCTGAAGCCGTAGCTGTTGAAGTTTCCGCCGTAGTTTTTGCCGGCACCTTTATGACTGTTCCGTATTTAAGGACGGCATCATCACCGAAATTGTTGATTTTCTTAAGTTCAGCTACCGTAATTCCAGAAGCGCGCGCGATGCTGTAAAAAGTGTCGCCGGCTTTTACGGTGTATTTTTCGTATGTGGTCGCGGTTGAAGATGACGAAGTGTTTCCCGCACTGGAAGAAGCCCCGGAAGCAGATGCGGATGTTGCTGCAGAACTTGCAGTCGTTGTTTCCGGCGCAGAAACTTTAAGGACTTGCCCTACTTTCAGTACGCTTGTATCACTCAGCCCGTTAAGCTGCCGAAGCTCATTTACGGTAAGCCCATACTGCCGGCTTATAGAATAAAGAGTCTCGCCCTTCTGCACGGTGTGAGTTTTTTGCTCGCCAAAAGCAAATACAGCTAAAGAGAAAAAGGCGGCAATCATTACAAAACGGATAACTGAAATTTTCATATTTCAATATATCGGCATGTTCGCTACTTCATATAAGGTGAAAATTCATATGATATACGGGGAAAAGCCTTTCCCCGCGCCTCAACCGGCTGTCCGTAAATCCGTACAGCCGGTTTCGTCTCCCCTTTCATGCGGGGCAGGAACAAAAACCAGTTTCGCCCCGCAACGCCCCGCCTGTTTTGTATGCGTTATTACTTTGCGTTTCTTACAACGCGGAAGCCTCTAGTGTTGGCGACGCGGTTCGGGGAGTTTCCGTCACGGTAGGTGGCAGTCGCGTTGGAAGATGCATCAGCCCAGCTGCCGCCACGCCGTCCTCTGTAAGTACCGCTCGACGAGCCGCGCGGGTTAGTCTGGCTTGTACTGCCGTAGTTTCCGTACCAGTCCCATACCCACTCGCTGACGTTGCCACTCATGTCGTAAAGACCAAGTTCATTAGCGTTCTTAGTCTTAACATCGTGCGTAGTGTTTCCGCTGTTGTCTTTAGTCCATGCAACGCTGACAGCCGTATTTCCGCCGCTGTACGTATAGCCTTTGCTCTTGTTTCCGCCCCGCGCGGCGTACTCCCACTCCGCTTCTGTTGGCAGACGATAGCCGTTCGCGTTGAAATCGCAGACAACGCTGTTCCATGCATTGCCCTTTGCGCCCCACCTGCTTGTATCGGTACTTCCGTTAAGGCTATAGCACGGCGTAAGACCTTCTTTCTTGCTGAGCTTGTTGCAGTATTCGATTGCGTCGTACCAGCTTACCTGCTCAACAGGCTTGTTGTTGCCGCTGAAGTCGCTCGGATTTGTTCCCATAACTGCCTTGTATTCAGCCTGTGTTACTTCGTGGTCACAGATGTAAAAGCTGCTCAAAGTTACGTTGTGAGCGGGTTTCTCGTCGTTCTGACCGGATGCGTTACCCATCTTGAACGTACCACCATCGACAAGAACGAATCCGCCGTTGCCGGAAGTCGCACCAGAACCAGACGAACCTTGCGTGTATTGTGCAGCCTGGCGTTCAACGGAAGCATCTCCCATATCGAACGCATACAAACCGTATGTAAAATCCGGAAGATAAGCTCTTTCTGAGTCCTGATTAACACCCCTAAAGAACGGATACAGTTCACTACCAGAGTACGATGATGTCCAAGCGGGTTTCAAAGCGTCGTAATCCACTGCAAGTCTTGCTTTGTTGATTATCGCATTGTTCTTTGAGACCATCCACATTTCGGCGGCACTTCCAATATACCAGCCTTCACCAAAGTTAAGAACAAAATCCCATGCAGGATATATTGTTGCAGAATCTATAGCACCATATGGATCTATACTGCATATCTCGCTCCAGTAATCGCTTCCGTCACAGTCACCTGTAAAATATGCAATATCGCCATAATTCATAATATCGTCCTCTGGATTCTTACCATTTGGATAACATGGTGAAATATGAGGCACTCCGTACGATTCTTCAATGCTTACCATCGAACTTGTGCCATAAGCGTTACACCACGTTTGGTAAATGTACGAATAGAACCTTGTGTCATTTGAGTAATATATACGTTCTTCTGATGCAAGCGAAATGCCGTATATCTTGCCTTTTTGTCCTATTTTACCGTCACCAATGAATGCGGCAATTGCCACAGCCTCGTTCTTTTGTTTTTGAGTCAAAGAAAGATTTGCTGAGTATGAAGTCGCACTACCGTCGCTGAAAATTATGTCTCCAACAGCGGTTGGCTTTGATTTTTGTCCGATTTGTCCGCTGTACGATTTCTTCAAAAGCTGATTAGTGGCTATCTTTGTAGGAACGACAGGGGCAGACCACTGAACAGGCGTTTTGCTTGAAGTACTTAACGGACGGATAACAAGAACTCCGTGACCGTCAAAATCCATTGTCTTTGCTTCGTACTCAATAGAACCTGTTATTCCGTTCATCGAGTATGTACTGCCGCCGGCTAATGCATTCTGTGACGACGAACGGTATAGAGCACCGTTTATGCGAACAGCCCCATCAATAAGCTCCATGCTTTCGTTGATAAAGTTCTTGTTTCTGTATACGTACGAAAGCTCCGCGATTGTAGGCAAGTACCAGCCGCTTGAATAAGAACCAGTTATGCCGTTCGTCTTTCCGTAAGATTCCGCGTACTCAAAAGCGGGGTATCTGCCAGAAATATTCTCGTCCGTGACGGCGGCGCAGAGCTGGCTCCAGTTGTCACTACCGTCGTTGTCGCTTCCTGGGTAGAACGTAGCAATGTTCGCCACACCGTAACCATACACAGACGGATAGCTTTGCAGCGTCTTAATGTCTTTTGTTCCTTGCGCGCCCTTTGTTGCCCACTGAATCACGCCCTGATTCTGCTTCAATCCGATTATGTATGCATTCTCTTTTGTTCCGGTACGCGAACCGTAATTGCCGCTGTTCGGGAAAGAGCTGTCCTTAAAGAAAGCTATTACACCGACAGCCGGGTTTCGTGAATTCGCTTTGTACTGCGCCGCCGAAACAACGCTTCCGTCCGCAAGAACAATGTCGCCCACTTTATACGGATGAGTCCTGTCCGTCGTCATTCCGTGATCATTTGCAACAACAGTTGTCGGCTCTACATAGTCATGAATTACTAAAGCTGTGTATATCTGGTTTTCATCAACAGCATAGTCTTTTGCGACAAGTACGCCATCATTATTTTTTGATGAACTCCATAAGGTGAGCGATACATTTCTCATAACATCTCTTGCTATGCTGTTTCCTATTTTGATAATGCTCTTTCCAAGAAGTTCTTTATCAATCTTTAGCATATCATCAATGCTAGGAAGATACCAATCATCTTTATAAATGCCTGTTATGCTGCTCGTCTTTCCATAGTTTGTAGCAAAATTCTTTGCTTCTTGCCACGTTCCTTTTTTACTGTTCAAACCGAGTATAACAGCATTCGTTTTAGTTCCTGTTCTATCGTATACACCAGTACCAGTTTTATCCGCTACACCATTCTTCATTTGTAGTGTTTTATTCTTAAAATACGCAACTACACCGATTGCAGGATTCTTTGGGTTGTAGTCGTATTCGTCCATGTGGACAAAAGAACCGTCAGCAAGAACTATATCGCCTATGTAGCAGCGGTCAGGGCCAAAATCTTCAGCGGAAAGCATCAAATCATCGTCATGGATTTTTGTAGCCTTGTGGAAAAGAACATCACGTCCAAAAACTATATCATCGGATATTGAAATACCAGCGGAGCTCACATCCAAAAGAATACTACGGTTTGAACCAATAACATCATCGTCAGCCCAATGTCCGCCTGTTCCATTACTACCTGAGCTATTTCTAAACTCTGAACAGGTTATTGCTTCAAGTTTTTCCCTAAAAACAGAAAGGCTCCATGCTGCCATTTTGCTTTCGGCGAAAGACGGAATATACCAGTCGCTTGCATATTTTCCATTCAGTTTTGGTGTAATAACAGAGTAACTTCCCTTAAATAATTCTGCAAAGTCTTCTGTGTTAAGAGCTTTGTAGGTGAACGACTTTCCGGAGCCATACATTTCCGCATAAATAAAAGGCAAAAATCCTTTTATATAATCACCGTCACGGTCTTTTACGCCCGTAGCCCACGAAATTGACTTTTTTATGTATTCCCAGTTCTTAGGCCCATCGTAAACCATTCCCTCAAACGGATATTCAGACTGAACAATAGTATCGTATGTAATAGGGATTCGAGTCTGTTTTTCTCCGAGTTTACTAGATCTAGATCCATCATCAATAGCCATAAGCTCATTATTAACCACAGGTATTTCGTAATTTCTATATACGGAAGACAAATACAAGTAACCTTTGTCACCTATGTAGCCATCACCAATATAAACGCCAACTGCCATAACGGCTTTTTTCTGTTCTGTAGTAAGAATAAGTCCGTCACGCAACGCTGTCGCGCTGCCGTCGCTGAAAACGATGTCTCCTATGGCATTCGGTTCTGGCTTTTCGCCATAAGTACCGGACGCAAGCACGTTAGCAGGACGGCCGCTGTAAGCCGCGTCTATATCCGCATAATTACGCAGGAAATAGACCTGTTCTGGTTCGCTTACTTCATTATTAAGACTGGTATAATTTTCAAGAGAAGAAGAAAAAGTATTACCGTCTGTCACCGATGAATATTTAACTTGTCTATAGCTATAAACATCCACGCCATCCTGAACATAAGCGACATACATCTCTTCCTGCGTGAAAGAATCTGCTCCGTTAATTTTTGCCAAAGAATTGTTTACAGTTTCCTTGTTACGTACTATGTAATCAATCTCTGCGTAAGTAGGTACATACCAACCGTTCCTGAATGTTCCGCTTATATTGTTCGTCTTTCCGTAGTTTTCTGCAGCCTCGAACGCCGGGTACGATATTTTGCCGAACATCTTGAAGTCCGGGTTTGTCGCACAAGCTTCGTCAAACGCTGCTTTAATGATTTTGTAGTTATTCGAGCCGTCTGTATCAGATTCCGGCGTATATGTGCTTTTTGCCGAACGATCAAGATAAGCCACATCGTAATTATGGCTGCGTTCACTTACTATGTCGTAGATTGGAACGTAAGAAAGCATGTCATCGACCGCATAATTTTCATCGCGGTAAAAGTTAGATTGTTTCTCTGGTACAATAAGGGCTTTAATGTCTCTCTTCGTTCCTATAATAACTGCGTCCTCTATGTTGCCAGTTTGAGTTCCAGCATCGTTAGAATTCGGGAAATTCACATCACGGAAGAACGCAACAACACCAATTGCCGGGTTACGGGAATTAGCACGGTACGTCTTCGGGCTTACGGCAGTTCCGTCCTGCAAAATAATGTCGCCAACGGAGCATTTTGTGCCGGAATACGTTATCTTGGCAAGGAGCGGCTTAAGCTCGTTTGCTTCCGGTGCTTTACGCGAAAGTTTTACGGACTTGTCAACTTTTTTATAGAGCCTTGAAAGGTCAACAGAAGATTCGTCGAATGTCGTTGTACCTGCAAAATATCCACTTTTTCCTGCCCGGTACTCCCAGTACTGGTAACAGTGGTTGTAGCAAGCCTTTATAATATCGCGTCCGTTTTCACGCTCGCTGAAAGTGACGTAAGTTTTGCTCCAATTAAGCGTGTACTTGCCGAGCTTTTTGAGTGACGTGTCGGCAACTGCCGTGCTGTCGTAGAAAACACCAAATCCACCGTTACCCGTACCAAGAAGGAAGCGGTCAATAGAAATCTGCAAGTCAGACGCGGAAAGCTCCGGCGCGTACTCCATGTACTGAATCTTGTTGTTGCCGTCAATGTAAACCGCGAACGGATAGAAACCAGCTGAAGTATAGTAACTGAAAAGCTTGCTCATGTACTTCTGCTGCAAATCAGTGAAGTTTGCAAAATACATCTTCATTGCAGAAGAGCCGTATTCCCAGCGGAATTCTTCCTGACTGTACCCATCGTCGCCGAGCAGGAGCAAATCTACGCCGTCAAAAGAAGAAAGAGAGTCGCGTATGCTCATTACCGTATCTTTGGAGCCTTCGTAGTCACGGTTAAAGAACAAAAGAACTTTCGGTTTGCCAGAAGCTTCGTTGTACTTTGAAAGGTTCACGCCGTTTGAAAGCCGTCTTGAATCAGCAAGAACATTCGTAAGGTTCAATCCGCTTGCATATTCATCTTCTGCCATAATAGGAGACCATATGACACTCGGATTAAGTGCTCTATAACTATAATCAGACGGTTTTTCCGTAAGTCTTGAAAGGTTCACAGAAGAATCAATCTCGGAGAACAACGATGAAAGGTCTTTGTCTGTAACATCAAGGTCAGGAGAAAAGGTTTGCCATTTCTGAAGTCTTGCGTCGTACTGACCAACCTGAACTCCGTTTTTCTCAAATCCGAACTCATATCCATAATTGTCTGATAATCTCGCGGTATATTTTCCGACGCTTACTGCTCCTCCTGGTTGTACGGCAAGTCTTGCTTCACTGTCAAAATAAATAATCTCCGAATCAAAATATTTCTGCTCGCCAGTGTAATTCGTAACATTATACGTGTAGCCAAGAGTTTCGTTGATGTCGGCGAACTCAATGCCATCGGCTGGTTTCGTGCGGTTGTAGTCAATGCGCGGATCGCACTGCTGATAAAGTTTTGAAGGATCTACAGCAGAACTGTTGAATTTCTCGCCGTTTATGGCAGGACGGCCATCGTATCCGGCGCGGTAATACCAGTATTGCTTTGAAAAATTGTAGCAGGCAAAAATCTTCTGCTGTCCGTTTATTGTCTTGCAAAAATAAGCATAATAATCATCCGAAATGCTCATGTAAACATCGTAGCCACCAAGATGATCTGCCTCCGGGTTCGGCATATCACCGTAAAAATGAAGGAACTTGCCGTCCGTGTTGCTGCCGATATATCCCTTGCGCTCGGCTACTTCCGTGTTCGAAGTGACCGGGTTTCCGTAAATGTCGCGGTTAAGTTCCTCTTTGGAAAGGTTCACCGATGTAAAAAGCTGGGAAAGATCCACGTAAGCATTTTTCATTGCATCTGTATATTCAATCCAGCACTGGTTTTTGTAGTCGTATATTCCGTAGTCGTATGTCGTATAATCAAGCTCAACCGTATTCTGCCATTTGTTGAAAATGACTTTGACTTTTCCTAGGTAAGTACCGTCTTTTGACTTGTCAACAACGGCGTTCGGGTCATATTTAAGTCCATACTCATTTTGGGAAACAGCTTCAAGAGCTCTCTTTGTTATTCTGGAAGCAGACGAAAGCTTTACAGGCACAGGGTTTCCAAACCAATCCCTGTTGAGAGTCGTTTTTGAAAGATCTATTGATAAATAAAACTGCGAAACGTCAACAGAATTAAGAATCTCATCGTTGTAAAAAGTCCAGCACTGCTGGCCCAACATGTATAATCCACAATCCTCGTAATCTGTATCGATAAAACGTATTAACGACTTTTCCAAATCATCTTCATAAATCTCGTAAAAAGCAATCAACGAGCCGAAAGAGAGCTCTCTGTTATTGTAGGACATGTCAAACACGGCATCCGGGTCGTAAGGGAGTCCGTACATGTTGTAGGCTGTTCCGTATTTGTCGCGGTTCAAAAATGTTTTTGTAAGGTCAATGGAGTCGAAGAAATACTCGTTGATTGATATCCTACAGTTTTTAAGATCATCGCCGTATAAAAGCCAGCACTGGTTCTTGTAGTCGTAGTTTCCAATAAGATTTTCTGTAACATTGTCTGTAAAATGAAGCTCTCCGCGCGTTCTGTCAATTTCTTGACGGATATATATGTGTTTCTCATTGAGTTCATCCCAATATGGAAGAACACGATCGTCAAAACCCTCGCTGATTACGGCGTTCGGGTCGTATGGAAGCCCGTATTTATTATTGGGACCGTTCGCAGGGGCTGCCATGATTGGGGTAAGCACACCGAAGACGAACAAACACATGCAAACGAATGTAATAAAGAAATGAGCTGACGATTTCATATAAATCTCCCTCTAATTGAAGCTTGGAAAAGATTATTCAGTTTATCACGCATGGAGATTTTTGGCAAATTTAGAAAGGCTCGTTTCACCACGCGCACGCGAAGTATCGAAACACTTCCTACTCGAACAGGTCGAAGAACGCGGTGGGGTTCACGCCGTTAACAGACGGTTTGTCTTTATAGTTTTTGCGGATATTCTCGCGACCGTCACGCAGATGGACTGACGTAATTCCGTATTTTATGGAGCTGTCAGCTTCTATAAAAGCCGCGATATGGTCGGCGACGCGCACAAGACGGCCATCCACAGGGCAGTATTTGTCCTCGTTGAACTTGGCGTTCAAGTCCTCGAACGAGACATGCTCCAGCGTACACGCATATTTAGAGCCGCCGTCAGTTTTGTTTCCCGCGCTTGGCAGAACGATTCTGTTCTCGAACTCGTCATTCGTAAAATAAAGAAGCTCGTCCGCATAGAACGGCTCCATGAGCGGGATAAGCTCCTTGCGCACGATTTCGTCTTCAATCCGCTTTACGATGGACGGAAGCTCGTCGGTAGCCTGCTTTACAGGGGAAATGATGTCGCGCGTAACAGCTTCGGGAAGGTCGTGGAACAACGCGGAGAAAAAGTTGTTGTAACGCCTGTTCGAGCACATATCAAGACCGGGCTGAAGCCCCATAAGAAGGGTCAGCGCGGCTACGAAATAGCAGTGCCCGAGAACGGAAGTCTTTGGTACGCGCGGCGTTTGGTTCCAGCGCGTCTGAAAGCGGAGCTGCTCTATAATCATAAGGAAGTCGTAGGGCTTTTGTTTTGTAATAAGGAGCTGCAAGCCTTTCAAATCCATGAAAGGCGCGATATCTTCGTTGAGCTCACGCTCTATGTTCCGTACGCGGAAAGGCTCGTTAACGACGGAAAGCATTTCGAACTCGCGCATGGCTGAATATTTGTGTGCCGCGCGAAGGACGCGGGAAGCCGTGCGTATCGCATCAGTTTTTTCTGGGGTGCTTCCAGTAAGGTCTTCCTGCGCAAGGTATTTTCTGAATTTCTCGAAAAGAGCTGCATCGTCGATAATATCGTGATACTGATCAAGGACCCACCCTTCTATACGCTTGTATTCTTCCGGGTAGTCTTTTTTTATCATGCGTTGGATTGGTGATTTTATGTCGCACAGAGCGATTTTTTTAAGCAGCTCGAAAAATGAGGCATAAATCATCCAATCCCAGTCAACGGCATGGCCTTCGTTTTCCTCGTACTTCCCGATGATATAAGCCAAAACCATTTTTTCGGCGGCTTTGTCCATTTCTATCATCTCGAACGGACGGATGTGGTCGTTCCAACGCTCAATAGAAAATGCTTCAAATAGTTTGAGTACGAGTTTTTTAGAAAGCATCAGCTTGCACCTTTGTCGTAAGGCTTACCGCATGAAAGCGGCGCGTAGTTCTTGCCGCTGAAAGCAACGAGCGCAAGAATCGTGATTACATACGGGATAAGGTTGAAGAATTCCGTCGGAAGGTTGCGCAATGACGGAATGTTCACGACGTAGATTGAGAACGCGACAGCCGTACCGAAAAGTAGCGATGAAAGCGAGATTCCCGCAGGTCGCCAGCGTCCGAAAGAGACGGCGGCAAGAGCGATAAAGCCCGCACCGTTTATAGTGTTCGATGTGAACTGGATTGTCTCAGTAAGGACAAGGCAGCCGCCTGCAAGTCCGCCAAGGAAGCCCGAAACAAGAACGGCGATGTAGCGGTATTTCTTGACTGGAATACCGACTGAAGCCGCCGCCGCCGGATGCTCGCCGCACGCGCGGAGCCTTAAACCCACAGGTAGCTTGTACATGATGAACCACGCCGCAGCAATTACGATAACTGCTATGAAAGCCGTTGGATATATGCCGCCTAAAGCCATAATAGGGCGCATACCCATCTGGTACGGCTGTGTGCGGTCCGCGTTGAAAAGAATCTGCGACATAAAGATCGTTATGCCGTTTACCATAAGGTTAATACCTGTGCCCGAGATTGTCTGGTCTGCATTAAGCGAGATTGACGCATACGCATGTATGAGTGACATTGCCGTACCGCACACACCCGCAAGAAGCAGCGCGATCCAGATAGATGCTCCGCCCAGAGCCGTCTCATTTATTACGTGGAAGGCGGCGGCGGCGAAAGCGCCTATGCCCATAAGACCTTCCAGCGCGATATTAACAACGCCACTACGTTCACAAATCATTCCACCGCAAGCAGTTATAAGAATCGGAGAAACTATCATCAGGACAGAAGGAATCATTCCAAGAATACCGCTCATTTTGAAGCCTCCTCATCTTTTGCTGTGGTCGCGTTTGCCGCGGCTCCCGCGAGAACCGCCTTCTCCGCCTTTTTCTTGTCGCGCCATAAAATAAATATGCGGATTCCTTCACGGAGCGCGATGAATATAACGATAAGCCCCTGAATAATAAAGGTTATCTCTTTCGGGATTTTCTGTGACTGCATAAGCGTCTGCGATGCATGGAGAAGACCGAACAATAGTCCGGCTAATCCCGTTCCTAGCGCGGTGTTGTTACCTACTAGCGCGACGGCAATTCCGGTAAAGCCGTAGTTGTCCATCGACGAAATAACGCGGCCATAGTTAAACGAGCCGAGCGCGACCGTACCGCCAGCGAGACCAGCGAACGCACCTGAGATCGCCATTGAAATTACGATGCTCGAAACAACAGGAATACCGGCGTAACGTGCCGCGTCCTTGTTAAAGCCTGTCGCACGAAGCCCAAAGCCAAGGTTCGTCTTTTCCATAAGGAACCAGTATAGGATTACGGCGACAATCGCGAAGAAAATACCGATGTTAAGCGTGGATCCGTTCGTTATTGAAGAAAGGAAGCTCCACTTTATTTTTGCCGTTTCCGGGAAATTCACGGTTTTATATGTGTTCGTTCCCGGAATTGCCATAGTGATTATGCGCGACAAATAAAGCGCGACGTAGTTCAGCATGATTGTCGTAACGACTTCAGAAACCTCAAACTTGGCTTTAAGGAAGCCGACTACACCGCCCCATACAGCACCGGCAACGATAGCGCACAGTATCGCGACAATCCAGTGAACGCCGGGTATTTGGGCGAAATTAAGCGCGACAAGCTGCGCAACAGTCATTCCGACGATATACTGACCTTCGCCACCGATGTTGAACAAGCCTGCGCGAGCCGCGAAGCCCATGCACAAGCCTGTAAGGATATATGGCACCGATATTGCGAGCCATTCGCCCACATAGCGGATATTCCACGACCAGGAGCCGTCTTTCTTTTGGAAGAGCCCCGTAAGCGACTGAAGGAAAGCCTTGTACATACCGGCAGGATTTCGTCCTACGCAAGCCACAAGGATTGTCGCGAACACAAAGCCAAAAAGAACGACGACAACAGAATTTGCTCCGTCCGATTTAAGAAGCAGCTCCTTGAATGTTCTTCTTTTTTTCAAATCACCTTTCATTTTGCAACCCCTTCCTTTTTTGAGCCCGCCATCATTATACCAATCTCGCGCTCGGTCACTTCGCCAGCGTTGAAGATACCGGCGATGCTTCCCTTTGAAATAGCGGCAATGCGGTCACAAAGGTTCATTATCTCATCGAGCTCAAACGAAACAAGAAGGATTGCCCTTCCCTTGTCGCGCTCCTCAATTATTCGCTTTCGGATATATTCGATTGCGCCAACATCAAGGCCGCGCGTAGGCTGTGCAACGACCATAAAATCAGGCGAGAGCTCAATCTCGCGCGCGATGATGACTTTCTGCTGGTTTCCGCCTGACATAGAGCCTGCTACAGTCGCGCTGTCCTCTCCCGCACGGATGTCGAACGCTTTTATAAGCTCGGAAGCTTTTGTGTTCATCGCGTCATAGTCAAGGATTCCCATTTTTGACGAATACGGAGCCTTGTAGTAATTCTTAATCGCGATATTCTCCGCGACGGAAAACTCCGAGACAAGACCGTGCTTGTGCCTGTCTTCCGGAATATGGCCGATTCCGGCTTCTATGCGCTGCCGGATGCTGTATTTCGTCACATCCTTTCCATGAAGCTCGATCGTACCGCTTTCAAGCGGCGACAAGCCTGTAATTCCGTAAATAAGCTCCGACTGTCCGTTGCCGTCAACACCGGCTATACCGACGATCTCGCCGGCGCGGACATCGAGCGACAGGTCTTTTACGGCGATCTGCCCCCTGCTGTTCTTTACGGAAATGTTCTTAAGCGAAAGCACAACGTCACCCGGCTGTGCTGGCTTTTTGTCTATTTCAAATTTAACAGCCCTGCCGACCATCATTTCGGCAAGCTGGTCTTCTGTCACGTCTTTTACTTCGACAGTGCCGACTACTTTTCCGCGCCGCAAAACGGTGCAACGCTCGGCAACTGCCTTTATCTCTTTAAGTTTATGTGTAATAAGGATTATCGTCTTTCCCTGCTTCTTAAGGAGCCTTATAATCTCCATCAGCTCGTCGATTTCCTGCGGGGTCAGAACTGCCGTCGGCTCGTCAAAAATAATAATGTCAGCGTTGCGGTACAAAACCTTAAGAATCTCGACGCGCTGCTGCATACCGACCGTAATATCCTCAATCTTCGCATCAGGATTTACGTTAAGTCCGTAAGTCTCCGAAAGTGTTTTTACTTTTTCGCGTGCTGTTTTTAAATCGAGCATACCGAACTTGTTCACCGGCTCAATTCCAAGAACGATGTTTTCCGTAACTGTGTAATTATGGATAAGCTTAAAATGCTGGTGGACCATACCAATACCAAGAGCCGTTGCTGCATTGGGGTCTTTTATCTGGACTTGATTCCCTCTTATTTTGATGATGCCGTGATCAGGACTGTACGCACCAAACAAAATCGACATAAGCGTTGATTTTCCGGCTCCGTTCTCTCCCAGAAGAGCCAAAACCTCATTTTCTTTTACGTTTATTGAAACATTATCGTTGGCAACAACACCGGGAAAGGTTTTTGTTATTCCAACCATTTCTATTGCATCAGCCAAAAGAATCCTCCAGACAGAAAAATTGCGGGGCTATGCCCTCAGATGAAAGCAAAGCCACCGCAATCTCATTTTTGTGTCATTCCGAACTCAGCCGGAATCTATAATTAGTCGTCAATTGCACCAAGGTTAGCAGGAACAACGCCAGCAGCAAGAGCGCCCTTGTATGTACCGATAACCTTAATCTTTCCGCTGATAATATCTTTCTTAGCAGCTTCAATAGCAGCCTTTACTTCAGCCTTAAGTTCTGTGTTTGTAGGAGCATAGTCAACACCGTCAGCAGCCATATCGAGTGTTACGGCACCGGCTGTGAAAGCGTTGTTCTTAATAGCGTTGAGAGTAAGAAGTGTTGATGTCTCTACGCGCTTAACCATTGATGTAAGAACAGCAGATTTTCCAGCTGCGTACTCACCGTCGTAGTACTGGTCAGAGTCAACACCGATAGCCCATACGTTCTTGCCCTGTGAGCGGTATTCCTTAGCCTGTGCGATTGTTCCGCCACCTGTTCCACCAGCTGCTGAGAAAATTGCATAAACGCCGCTGTCGAACCAGTTCTTTGACTGTGCCTTAGCGAGCTCTGGTTTTCCCCAGTCGTTAGCATAGTAGTCATAAACTACAGCATCTGGATAAACAGCTTTCAAGCCCTGGATATAACCCATCTCGAACTTTGTGATTGTGCTGCTTGGAACACCACCGATAAATCCGAATTTCGGGTCTGCGATTCCGTCTGCCTTTGCCTGATAAGCAGCAGCAAGACCTACGAGGTATGAACCCTGCTCTTCTGCGTAAACATACTCTGCTACGTTAGGAAGACCAATCCAGTCAACGTCAACGATCATGTATTTCTGATCAGGATAAAGCTGTGCAACTTCTGTAAGAGCGTCAGCGAATGTGAATCCTGTTGTGATAACAAGGTCGTAGCCTTCGTCAGAAACCTGCTTGAGAGTAGGAATATACATATCCTGTGTCTGGCAAGTAACTACATCGTACAAATCTCCGCGTCCTTTCTGGTTTTCCCATGTATCACCGTAGAACTGAAGAATTCCGCGCCATGCTGCAGCATTGAATGATTTATCGTCAATACCTGTTGCATCTGTTACAAGGCGAACTGTAGGCAGTGTTGACTTAACAGTAGTGGTTTCCTTTTTTCCGCCGGCAAAAACAACACCGAATGAAAGAACGAAAACCATCAAAATAAGACCAAATTTCTTCATCTGAATCCTCCATAAAAAATCGATGAGAACCCATCGGTTTTTCTAAATTGATTTTCTTCTGCATGTCCATATCAAAACGAATACATGCGCAAAACACAGTATACACTATTTCAGAAAAAAAAACACTGCTTATTTTACGATAAGCAGTGTTTTTTATCCATGATTATATGTTACCGGCAGATTCCCTGCTTCTGGTCTTTTTCGAGCTTTGTCTTCCAGACGATTATCTTTTTCTTAAGCTCCTCTGCCTCGTCCTTCTCGTTAAGAAGGATATCAAGTCTTCGCAGGGCAAGAAGATAGTTTATTCCAAGGCGCATATCGTCCTGGCGTTTCGTCGAAAGCTCGTATTTGTCACGGTATCCCGTAGCCGACTTATCTAGAAGTTTCTTTATAAGACGGACGTAATAAACGGTGTTGTCAAAATCAGTGGCGCGCGGATCAAAATATACCTTCAAACCGTCTTTCATATCGAACAGGTTTTTCGTAACTGTCGCAAAACGGCCTTCAAGCTCTACGAAAGACCACTTCCATTTCGTATTATCGCCGTATGCGTCAATAACAAGACGGATGGCAAGGCCAAGCTTCCTTACGATGTAGTAGCGTTTCTCAAGCGGTGTATTGCTGATTTCCGCAAGTTTTTCCTCGTAGTCCACAAAAGGCGCGTCAATCATATCGGTGACGATTTCTTCAAGATAGATAATTGCTTTATAAAGCGTCTTACGGCTGTCGTTGAGCGCATCAGTGTTTTTTGTATCGAGAATTGTTACTGAAAGATTATTGATGATAAGATACAGAGTCGCTATATAGATCATTTGCTCTGCAAGAAGGAGCTTCTTATATCCGACACCGCTGCTGTCCTTTGTTATAAGATTGAGGATTTCTTTTTCTTTGTCAAACGCCTGCTGCACAAGTTCTTTGTAAGGCTGCATCTTCTCGTTGAAAATTTCCCTACTCTCGGCTGTAATTTTTGCCATGCTAACGTTTCTCCATTACAGATTCTCTTTCAACAACGATGCCGCATGCGCAAGCGATGCCTCACTAACTGCATCACCAGAAAGCATACGGGCAATTTCAGTGACGCGCTCGTCGCCGTCAATACGATGAACGTGCGTCGATGTATTGCCGTTGCTGACAACTTTCTCTATCTTAATTTGATTATCGGCACAAACAGCAATACTGGCAAGATGTGTAATGCACAAAATCTGATGATTCTGCGACAAATTCTTTAAGTGATGTCCGACGGCGACGGCAATTTCACCGCCAATACCGGTGTCTATCTCGTCAAAAACGAGAGTTTCCGTCGTGTCCGAGGCAGAAAGCACCGTCTTAAGCGCAAGCATGACGCGCGAAAGCTCACCGCCGGATGCGATTTTTGCAAGAGGCTTGAGCGGCGAGCCAGGGTTCGCGCATATAAGGAACTCTATGTCGTCAAAACCATAAGGTCCGCAACGCTGAACATCGGTGTCACCGGGCTTTTTCGTGATGCTTACTTTGAAAACCGTATTCGCCATGCCGAGCTTGGAAAGAACAGCCATGACCTCGGAGGCGAACTTAAGAGCCTTCTCGTTGCGTGCCGCAGAAAGTTTTGCCGCCTCTGCTAGCACAGTGCGCTCCAAAGCTCTTATCTCTTCTGCGAGCGCACCTGAATCGACACGGCTTCCCTGCATTCTTTCAAGCTCGTTCTGTGCATCTTCGCAATACTTTATCACATCGGCGACAGGAGAAGCCTGGCTCGCCGCGTACTTTTTCTTAAGCTTAAAGATGAGCGCGGAACGTTCCTGAACCTCATCAAGCCGGACCGGGTCAAAAACAAGTGAGTTTTTATAAGATTTAATCTCTTCCGAAATGTCAGAAAGCTCATAGAAAGCGTTTTCAAGGCGTTCGGAAAGCTTTTCGAGAGTGTTGTCGATTCCGGCAGCGTGAGAAACTGTAGAGCGTGCCCTTTTCAGCACGGAAACGATATTCTCGCCACCAGAAAGGATAGAATCAACTTCGTCCACGTCGGAAAAAAGCTTTTCATACTGTGCAAGGCGTTTTTCTTCAGCATCAAGCTCCTCGTCCTCGCCGGGATGAAGAGCTGCCTGCGTTATTTCTTCGACCGCGAACTGGAGCATGTCCATTTTCTGCTCCCATTCCGCACCGGATGTGTTAAGCTCGTTCAAAAGGTTTCGTTTCTCTACAAGCTCCCCGTACATGCGCGAAAAGTCCGCGACCTGTTCAGTGAGCCCGGCGTAGGAATCGAGAAAAACGCGATGAGAAGCCGGATACATAAGCGACTGATGCTCATGCTGGCCGTGTATGTCAACAAGGGTCGAAGTAAAATCAGAAAGGTCGTTCTTCGTTACCTGAACACCCTGAATCCATGCTGAAGTTTTGCCTGTATCTCTTATGACGCGGCGAAGAAGAACCCTGTCGTTCTCAGGCTCTATGCCATGTTCTTCAAGCCATTCGTAAGCCGGCTTGCAAGCCTTGCCGATTCGTACCGTCCCGGAAACCACGGCTTCGTGCGAGCCGGCACGAATAACTTCAAGCCCGCCCTTTCCGCCAAGCAAAAACGTTACGGCTCCAATCAATATTGATTTACCGGCTCCCGTCTCTCCGCTAAGAACTGTGAAGCCGTCTGAAAAATCTAGTGAAACTTCGTCTATAAGTGCAAAATCTTTTACAGCAAGATCCTCAAGCATGGGGGCCTCCTGACCAGTTTAGTTTAGACTTAAGAGCCGTATAGAACTCGTTTTTCCCGCAGCCGGCGAGCTGAACTTCTGTTTCATTCCTGCGCACGGTAACAACATCTTCTGTCCGCAAAGGGAACGACTCCTGACCGTCGCATGTAAGAAGTATGTCTGCCCCTCGAGAGTCTTTCACAGTAACTTCAAGAACAGTATCACAGCTGAGAACCAGCGGTCTGTTTGAAAGAGAGAACGGGCAGATTGGGCTGAACACGATTACGTCTAGCAACGGATCTGCAATAGGACCGCCGGCTGCGGCTGAATATGCCGTGGAACCGGTCGGGGTCGCCGTTATTATGCCGTCTGAGCGGAAACGCCCCAAAGAATAGCCGTTACAAACGACATCAAGCTCCGCAAGTTTCGCGGAGCCGGCAGTCTTTATAACGCTGTCATTAAGCGAAGATGAAGAATGGACGATTTTTCCGCCCCGCTTCACTTCTGTAAGAAGCATCATTCTGCTGTCGAGCCGAAGTTTTCCGGCAAGGAACTCGCTCATAGGAGCCTGCCAGTCTGAAGGGCTTATTCCGGCAATAAAGCCGAATTCTCCTAAGTTAACAGGAAAAACAGGGATCCGAAGCGGGGCGCAGCGGCGTGCGGCGTAAAGAACAGTTCCGTCTCCGCCGAGCGTAACCGCAAAATCAAAGCCGTTAAAATCAGTATCGCCGCCGGCTCCGAACACCACGCGCGAAACTTCAACATCATTACGCTCCAAGTAAGAAGCGATTTCGTCCGCAAGCCGAGAAGCAATTTCTTTAAATTTGTTTATTATTATTACGCACTTTTTCATTTTTTACCTGTTGAAGTCTCCGGCGGCTTAAGGCAACGTTGAAAGAACTTTAGCGACCTTAACCGACAGCGTATTGCCCAGACGCGGATAAAGCGGGAAATTGAGGCATCTAAGCGAGAGCGACATTGCCTTTATACACGCGTTTATATCGGCATCATCCGCTTTACGGCGGCGGTAAACAATGCTTTCCCGGAACGTTTCGGCTGTCTCAATATCTTTACGAAGCGCGTAATCCTTAACATCCTTTATGTCGCCAGTAAGAACGACAGGGAAAGAATATACGGCATTAACAGCACCGTCATATTTTTCTATTACTGTCTTGTATCTGCCCTGCATCAGTGAACGGCAATATGCGTCGCGCATCTCTTTCCGAATAAGCTCGTTCCTGTCCAGCTCTTTAAGCTGAATGAACGCAAGCGCGGAGTTTATATCAGGAAGTTTGTCGGTAGAAGGCATTTCGTCCGTTATGCTTTTAAGAACAGTCCATTCGCGCTGTTCCGGTGCAATAAGAACGGCTCCGCCGCCGCCTGTGAGAATATCGTCCTGTTCAATGCCAAGGATCGAGAACACGCCGAAAGTACCGGCTTTTTTGTCGTCTTCCGTTGCACCGGCGCTTTGAGAAATATCTTCGATTACAGGAATGCCAATGCCAAGAATCGCAGAAAAATCGGGGAGAAAACCGGATGTTTCGTGGAAAAGAAGAACTCTTCCGCCTCTTTTCAAACCGTCACGTATTGTTTCTTCCGTAACAAGAAGAGACTCTTCATCTACGTCAAGAACGACAGGCTTAAAGCCCGCATCAATCACAGCAGAATACTGCCAGTCAGGAGCAAGAGCAGAAACCATAATTCCGCTTCCGCTTTCTGTTCCTAATGATGCTAGGGCATATTTTAAAGCAAGAGCAGGACTGCGCAACGCGACAGCACCTGCTGCTTTGAAATAATCTTTGACCTGCTGAACCAGACGCATATTAAGCTCTCCAGGACCGGTTTTCTCATCTACCATGCAGGTAAGAACCGCATCCATCTCCTTTCTACGGATTGTTGAGCTATATGTCTGTATACTCATGTCTATCGGTCACTGCCAATAAGCTTCTGCAAATCCTTTGGATTAAACAGACGGCGTATATCAAGGACGATAAGATATCCGCCAGACTCCTGACGAATTACGCCATGAATATATTCCGTTCCAATTCCGCTGAGCATCTGTGGCGGTGGTTTAACCTCTTCCGCACGGACAGGAACGACGCGTGCGATGCGGTCAATAATAATACCGATTTTGATGCCGTCGATATTAAGAATGATAAATCCGCCCTGGGATTCATCGTCTTCATCGTCAAGCTCAACCTGAGCAATTCTAAAGCGTTTGTGAAGGCTTATTACGGGAATAATTTCACTACGTAAATTAAAAATACCTTCTACATAATAAGGGGCGTTTGGAATGGGACGTACACTCTGAATCTTAACGATTTCTTTAACATCCATAATGTCAACACCGTACAACTCTTCACCTAGCTGGAAAGTTACCAGCTGGAACTGGGAATCACCTACTG
>JAFZVC010000007.1 GCA_017618015.1 Spirochaetaceae bacterium | reverse complement strand
CCATCTCATGACCGACAAGCCAGCTCCCTTTTTCTCCTTTTTGGTATTCCTGCACAACTTTTAGTTTGAATTCTACGGAATACTTTTTATTCATGTAACCTCCAAAAGTGTCCAACTTTTGGGGTTCAGTTCAAAAGCCCGCCCGCCGGTTGCGCAGAAACCGGCGGGAACGCCCGCATACATCCGTGAACATTGACATTCATGCAATATTTATTCATAATTATTGTATAGATATTCACGAGGAAACGCATGAAAGAACGACTCACACGTCTTAAAATAATCCGTAAACTTATAAAAACATACCGCATAGAAAGCCAGGAAGCTTTGCTCGGTTACCTTACGCGCGAGGGCTTTGAGGTTACGCAGGCTACGCTTTCGCGCGACCTTAAGTTGCTTAAAGTTGGTAAAGTTTCTGACGGGCACAACGGCTACGTCTACACGCTTCCGGGCGAAGAGGACAGGCAGGAATCTGAGCTTTCGCTCGCGCAGGATTTTATGCGCGGGTATATCTCGATTGAGTGCTCGGGAAATATCGCGGTTATAAAGACGTATTCGGGTTATGCGGATGTCGTGGCGCAATCAATCGATTCGATGGGTATGGACGAGGTTCTTGGTACTATCGCTGGCGGCGACAACTGCGTTTTTGCATGTCTTCGTGAAGGTGTGACAGGCGATCAGTTCCTTGACGCGCTCAAGCTCAAAGTGCCGGAGCTCGACGAATAGGTTCGCACTAATAATTCATGAACTTTCGCCCGCCTTACAACAACAAAAGAAAGGTCGGGCTTTTTTTGGGGGATATATGATTAATTGGGAAAATGCAGATTCTCTTGAATCTTGGAAAAAACTGATGTCTTTGAAAGGACAGGTTTCGCTTAAAAAAGAACTTTCCGCCGACCGCGTAAAAAAATATGCGGCTCAGGAAGCGGAAGGACTTGTGTATAATTATGCAGCCAAGCAGGTTAACGACCAGATTCTTGGCATAATGCAGCAGCTCTCTGACGAAGCTCAGCTTACAGAAAAGTTTGAGGCTCTTTATAATGGAGAAATCATCAATACTGGAGAGAATAGAAAAGTTCTTCATCACTTGCTCAGAGGTCAGCTCGGAAAAGACGTTGAGTACAGCGGAAAGAATGCACGCGCGTTCTACGAGACACAGCAGAAGAACATCGCGGCATTTGCGGACAAAGTTCACTCCGGCGCGATTGCGAACGCAAAGGGCGAGAAATTTACGACAGTCGTTCAGATTGGTATCGGCGGCTCGGATTTGGGACCACGCGCAATGTACATCGCTCTTGAAAACTGGGCGAAAAAGAACGGCTGCCTTAAGATGAACGCAAAGTTCATTTCTAACGTTGACCCGGATGACGGTGCGGCTGTTGTTGGTTCAGTTGACCTTGCTCATACGCTTTTCATCCTCGTTTCAAAATCAGGAACGACACAGGAAACGCTTGCGAACGAGCTTTTCGTCAAGGATTTCCTCAAAAAAGCAGGACTCGACCCAGCAAAGCACATGATCGCCGTCACATCAGAGACAAGCCCGCTCGCCAACAACCCGGCATACCTTGCATCTTTCTACATCGATGACTATATCGGAGGCCGCTTCTCTTCAACATCCGCTGTTGGTGGAGCTGTTCTTTCGCTCGCGTTCGGTGGCAACGTTTTTGCTGACTTCCTTAAGGGCGCACACGAAGAAGACCTTCTTTGCAAAAACAAGGACATAAAGAAAAACCCGGCATTGCTCGACGCTCTTATCGGCGTTTACGAGCGCAACGTGCAGGAGTATCCTTCAACTGCGATTCTTCCGTACAGTCAGGCACTCAGCCGCTTCCCAGCTCACCTTCAGCAGGCGGACATGGAATCGAACGGAAAGAGCGTGAACCGCTTCGGAAAGCCTGTCAATTACGTTACAGGCCCTGTAATTTTCGGTGAGCCGGGCACGAACGGACAGCATTCGTTCTACCAGCTGCTTCATCAGGGAACGGACATTATCCCGCTCCAGTTCATCGGATTCGTTGACAATCAGTCCGGCTGCGACGTTGAGGTTGATGGCTCCGTAAGCCAGAAAAAGCTTTGCGCGAACCTTGCGGCACAGATTGTTGCGTTCGCATGCGGAAAGGATGACGAAAACCCGAACAAGAACTTCGCTGGCGAGCGTCCTTCAAGCCTTATTTACGGAAAGCAGCTTACACCGGCAAGCCTTGGCGCGCTCCTTGCGCACTTTGAGAACAAAATCATGTTCCAGGGCTTTGTTTGGAACTTGAACAGCTTCGATCAGGAGGGCGTACAGCTCGGAAAGAAGCTCACGAAGAAGGTCCTTGCGCACGACATTGACGGCGCGCTCAAAGAGTATGCGGCTATCTTCTCGATATAATTTGTCGGGCGTGGCGGATGTAAGTGTTCCGGGCTTGCGTACTTCGCCGTCTTGCGCGGCTCATTCCTACGCTCGCGAAGCTCGCTCCGGAACGCCTGCGGCGGTACTACAGTCCGGCGCGTACAAACTCTCAAAATTTTGGCAGCGCTTGCTTTGTGCAAGCCTTGTCCTTATTCTTCTCTTGACGGGATGTGCCACTACTGACACATCTGATGAGGTCGCGTCCAGCGCGGAGTCAGCTGAATCAGTTTTGGTGGCAGAAAATGTGCCAGAGACAGTCGTCGAACCTGAAATCGAGCCAGAGCCGTTTTACTGCCCTTTCTGCGGTGCGGAAATCCCGGAGGATTCCGTTTTCTGCCATAAATGCGGCGAAAAAATAGAGGATTTTGGCAAAGAAAAGCCGTGGCATACACCTGAATCGCTCGACGAGCTTGAGGGCGAGTGGCAGAACAGCGAGCTTGGCGTAACCATAAACTACCCAGATTCTTCGCTCGGCACCGAAAACAGAATGTTTTCTTTTTCATGGCAGGAACAGGATGTTACGTATCTGTGGCAGAATTACGCAGATTCAAACGGTCTTAGTCTTGATGATATATGGGAAAAGCGAAATGCCTATCGTGCTATGATTCATGGTGATGTCCGTTCCGATGAGAACGGTTCTCAAGTGGGTTATGTCCTTAGGGGCGATTATTATTGGGATTATTATGACGGCTATACGCTTCGAATTTATGCCCAGCTAAAGTATTTTGTTCCAGAAAAAATAGTCCGGGACAACATAGCAAATTTTCTTGTTTCACCGGATGGTAGCAAAATAAAAATGACGGGAACATTCCGTACTTTCAGCGATATGAACTTTACCCTTAATGGAACAGGAACTGTGTACGACAAAGTCATATACGACGACTGGTCTCCGTACTGGGGGGAGCCGTGAATCAAATGAAAAATAAAACTTGCACTTTTTGCGGTTTCAGCCGCAAACTCTTTCTTGTTATAATTCTCATTATGCTCTCTTTCTCCGTGTTTTCGCAGGAAATAGGCCTTGTTCTTAGCGGAGGCGGCGGCAAAGGCGCATATCAGGTAGGCGTTTGGAAAGCTTTTCAGGAATACGGCATTGCCCAGAAAGTGACGGCTATTTCCGGCAGCAGCGTAGGCGGTCTTAATGCGGCGCTTTTCGCACTTAACGAGATGAACGCCATCAGTATGGACGATGTCCTTTATATCTGGCAGAACCTTGTGCCGTTTTACCTTGTAGAGGATGACGCCCTTATCTCGCAGCCGGGGCTCCTGAAAATAATCGATATGCTTCCATTGGAGAAGCTTTATTACTCTTATCCGCTTGTCAACGTTACGTGCGTGCGTAAGCGGTACTCTCTTCTTAAAACAGCTACGAATCTGCTTGGAAAGGCACTTGGCGGCGGAGCAGGATTATATGCGCATCGGTTTTGGCTGAATTTTGAAGACGATGCGACCGAGATTCAGAAGATGCTGCTCGCGACATCGGCTTTTCCTATAGTTACAAGCCCGATTACGCTGAAAGACGGCTACGAGTATACCGACGGCGGGAACGAGATTGCCGGTGGCGACAACGTTCCTATTGACGGGATTCTTGATCCTGCTGACAACGGTGGAATGTACAATTATAGCAATAAAATCGACACGATTTACGTGGTCTATTTGAAGCAGAAGCCCACCAGACGTATAAAAGTCAAGGATTACGATAAATACAACGTCGTGGAGATAATCCCGTCTATCGACCTTGCGGGGCTTTTTGATGGAACGTGCAATTTCACGCCGGAGCGGATAAATATGCTTATAAAATATGGCTACGAAGACACCGTAAAAATCCTGCGCGAGAAAGGTCTTTATCCGGTTTCAAGTTATTGGTTTTAGGCGAGGTAGCGATGGTAGCCCCTTTTCTCTTTCGGCGTTCTCCGCTATAGTGCCTGTATGCAGATGATTCGTATTCTCCTGATTGGCATTGTTGTTGGTATATGTAACGTTATCCCCGGTGTTTCCGGCGGCACGATGGTCGTCGTTTTCAATATTTACGACCAGTTCGTGAATGCAATTACGCTCAACGTAAAAAAGCTTATAAAAAACTGGAAATTCCTTGTGCCGCTTTTTGTGGGAATGGCCGCCGGCATCCTTGTTTTCAGCAAGCTGATTACAGTTCTCTACACAAAATTCCCTGTTCAGACAAACTACTTTTTCTTCGGGCTTATTCTGGGGAGCATTCCTCTGTTATGGAAATACGTCAGCAAACACAAAGCTGGTGAAGCTGTGCGCGTTTCCCGCATCGTTTCAATTGTCCTGTGCATTGCCGCCGGATTCGCTGTTCTTATCTGCTTTTCGCGCATGGAGAGCAGCGTTGACAGGACGGCTGTTGTTTCCGTTCTGCCGGAGATAAGCGCCGGCCTTATGGTACGGCTTTTCTTTGCGGGTGTGTTCGGCGCGGTCGCGATGATTATTCCGGGAGTTTCCGGCTCTCTGCTTATGCTGATAATGGGCGTGTATCCAATTGTGATAGCGAGCATCCCGGCTCTTTTAAGCGGCGCGACGTTTTGGCATGCTGTCATCTTGCTTGTGCCGACCGGATTTGGCGTGCTGGCAGGGCTTTTCGGCGGCGCAAAGCTTATAAGCTGGCTGATGAAAGTCGCGGAAGTTCAGACGTATTCGGTTATCTTCGGACTTATTCTGGCTTCTGCCGTTACGATTTTCCCTGGTTTTGCAGAGATTCATGGGGTAGGGCAGGCTGTGGCGTGTTTCGTTTGCGCCGCCGCCGGAGCCGCGATGGCATTTTTCAGCACGAAATTCGCACCCGCGGACTAAGCCATCGTTACTGAATCGGCGAGGTTGTTCAAAAAGCGGGCTATCATCGTGAACGCGTCTTTCGTGAGCGATTCCTCTGCGTCCATCGGGGTGTGCATCATGCGCCAGGTGAGCGGCAGCTTTTCGGTAAGCCGCAGCTCTTCGGCTTTGTCTGCCGCACCCGCCGCGACGTTATGCGTCATTACAAGCCTTTCAAAATTCTTGTCGCGCTGAAGGTTTCGCAGGTACAAAGTCGCTTCATCGGAAGGAAGCACCGTCAGTGCCACAGCCGGAATGCCGTTCGCAAGGAAACCCGCGTTGTCGCTGTATGGAACTGGTGCTTTTATCCAGCGGCCGGGTGCGGCAGCAGACGCAATGTCGCACGTCTTTTTGAAAAGCGACTCAAACTCCAGCCTGAACGAAAGCGAACCGGGGCTGTCCTTCCCCGCCGTGGAAACGAGCAGTATGTCGCCGCGCCCGCATCCGTCAAGCACAAAAACATCGTTGTTTTTAACGCCGAGCTTCCTGAACATCTGCGCAATCGCGAACGCACCCTGATTAAGCGAATCGGGGGAAGCCATGCCTCCAAGTTCCTCTCCGTCCGTCAGTATTATGCGTGTGTTGTGAACTTTTCCGGAGTAAAGAAGCTGTTCAGCCCACTCCAGTACCTGATAAACCGCCGCGCTGTTGTCGTTCGCGCCGGGTGTGTTCTCCGCCCTGTCGTAGTGGACGATTACCGTTTTTGAGCGGAATCGCGGCGAATATGATTCTTTTGGAAATAAAATGCAGATATGAGTTTTGCCGTCCAGTTTTATCGGCGTGTAAGGAATGCAACGCTCTTTTAACCGGGAGATAAGGAACTCCGTCCTGTTGCAGCTGTCTGAAATGAATTTAGAGAAATCTTCCGGTAGAAAATCCATACATGTAATTGTCGGAAGGAATGTGGAATCTCAACACTGGCGACACGAAATTGTAACCGCGCGAAAAAAAGGGCGGCAATTTAAATATAAACTGCCGCCTGTCTTTTATCTGCGTCGCCTTTTAGTAGCGGTAATCGTCGCGGTTTCTGTCTTCTCTGTTGAAGTTTCTTTCTCCGCGTGGTCTGTATCCGCCTTCTCCGCGATTGCCTCTGTCGCGGTTAAAGTTTCCGCGCGGGCGGAATCCGCCGTTTCTTGGTTTTTCTTCCGCAACGTTCACACGGATGCGGCGGCCATCAAGCTCTTTTCCGTTGAGTGTGGCAATAGCTGTATTAGCAGCTTCGCCATCTGCCATCTCCACGAATCCAAAGCCCTTGGACTGCTCCGTGAACTTGTCCTTGATTACTGTTGCTGAAACGACTTCTCCGTACTGAGAGAAAAGGTTTTTGAGCGTTTCTTCTGTCGTAGCGTAATTCATATTTCCGACATAGATTTTCTGCGCCATTCTAAAAATTCCCTTGCCTGTTATAGGCGTTAAAATTTTACGAAGATAAGGCTTCGTAATGAGTGTACTGTTTTCATAACTGTATTAACCGGAAATCAATGCTGGAAGGATTTTTAAATGCCTGCAGAACCGTTTGTCGGGCGAATATGTAAGAGAACGTACCTAATTTCGAGGTTACTATGGAATGTTGCGTAAGTCAAGCGAAAAAAACAATTTTTTTCTATGTAAAGGGGCTCCCGCCCCCGCTAGAAACTTCGTGCTTCGCACTCGTTGCGAATCGCTCCCAAGTCCTCTCTCGCCGTACTGACGTCCGGCTCGTTCCGGTCTTGTCCGCTACCCCACCGTACGGGGGTATTCGCAACAAGTCCGTAAGGATGCAGTTTCGAGCGCACCCCCGTAACGCCCCCGTTGAAACTCGTCATGCGCTCCCTACCATAAATCGCGAAAAAGCGGTACACTGTCAGCATGATTAAGGCAGAAATAGCAGATAAAGAGCTTTTGGAGCATCTTTCCACAATAGAAAAAGACGGAATGTCGATATTCGTAATGGCTGACGGCAGAATCCGCGGCGCACTTTTCAACGGAAGCCGCTTTGTGAACGATATGCGTGCGCAGCACAAGCTCGGGATTTTAGAGACGATGATTCTCGGTCAGGCGTGTCTTTGCGGTGCGCTTATGATTCCTACGATGAAGGGAAGGGAGCACCTTGTTTATAGATACGACACGAACGGACCCGCAGCAGGTTTCTCCGTAGAGGCAGATTCCGCCGGCACCGTACGCGGTTTTTTGCTTCAGAACCCTGTACCGGTCGAAAAACCGCTTGAAAACTGGGATTTGTCGCCGTTTTTTGGACCCGGCACGGTCACAATCACACGTATGCAGGAAGGCAACAAAGTTCCGCAGACAGGTACGACGGAAATTATGTTCCGTAACATAGCGCAAGATTTAACATGGTACTTCCAGCAGTCAGAGCAGATACAGACAGCGTTCAACACGAGCATCCTGATGGACCGTGCCGGACGCGTAACAGGTGCCGGCGGGCTTTTCCTGCAGGTTATGCCAGATGTCGGTGGTAAGCTTTCGGAAAAGCTTGCCGAGCGCGCCGCCAAAAAGAAGGGCAGCGCAACCGCCGAAAGCGCACAAAATGCTTCTGACGATGAGCTTCTTGACCGCGTGGAAGCTGCTTTCCGTGCCGCTCCGCCGCTAGGTCAGTGGTTCAGCGAAAAAGGCGACCGCGATGATATTATCTATGGACTTTTCAGGGAATTTTCGCCATCTGTCGTTCTTGAGCGAGACATAATTTTTGACTGTCCGTGCTCAAAAGAAGTTTTCAAGCGTCATGTAAAGAATTTGAACGCGGCGGAGCTTGCAGACATAAAGCAGAACGGCCCCGATCCGCTGGAGATTGTTTGCCACAACTGCGGCAGCGTCTACCGCATCCCGGTTTCAGAACTGTAACCGACGCGCCACAGCTCAACGCCGAACCTTCCGCAGTTTCTCAAGCAGCGCGGAACATCCTTCCGTGACATCGCGGTACGTCTCGTCAAAGTTGTCGGTGTACCACGGATCGGCCACGTCGCGTGAGCTTCCGCAAAACTCAAGCATCTTGAAAATCTTTCTGTCCGGGTCGCCGCCCGCGATTCTCTGCATGTTCCGGATGTTCGCGCTGTCCATCCCAATTAAAAGGTCGTAGTATTCGTAGTCATCTGCTGTCATGCGGCGCGCCCTGTGCGGAACGAGCGGGATTCCTTCTCTGCGCAGTTTCGACACCGTTCCGTAATGCGGCGGATTTCCTATCTCCTCTGTGCTGGTCGCCGCTGAGTCTATTTTGAACTGCGCGGCAAGCCCTGCTTTCTCGACCATGTATGTAAAAACGCTTTCTGCCATTGTCGATCGGCAAATGTTGCCGTGGCATACGAATAAAACTTTTGTCATTTTATTATTCTCCGTTCTAAATGTCGTGTTATCGTCAGGCGATTTTAACCAATACGAGTCAGGCGAAAAAGTCAAAAAATAGTTAAAAAGAAACAGCCTCTATTTTAAACAGTGACATAGTATTTCTTTGTTAAAAATATACAAACATGCTTTTTATTTCGTCGCTTATATATTTTGACTTAGTAGCAGCCTTTTGAATCCGTTTCAATAACTCATCAGAAATATCTTCTTTGCGTATTAGGAGCCCCTTTTGTATACCATTAAAAATCTGTATATAAGACATAACTGTTGTTCTTTTGAAATCAACAATTGATTTTTCTTTTATGAAAGGATGTTCACCAGGTAATAAAACGCAACTTTTATCTTGAGAAGGATATCTTAATGTAGTAACAGAGACAATGACCTGATTTTGGTCATTATCAGGATCTGTGATTATAATTCTTAGATGTCTTTTTTTTGCACCACTTGGAGTTTTTTCTGCATCACTTAAAAAAGTTTGTTTCTTAGGCAAGACTTGCTCCTAATTCCGCAAACAATTTTTCTTCCTCTTCATAAAGATTGTTCTCTTGCATAATAAAATCAATTTCATCCTGTGATTTTCCTATGTTTGCAAGAATATCCTCGATTTTTATCGGCAAGCGGGATCCATTAGGATTTTTCCATTCCGGGCAATTGTCTTTATTATGAAGATAACTGATTAACGAACTATAATCTTTGTCATGAAATTGATTATCAACCTTGTCCAAAACTTCTCTGTCAAAATCAGAAAGCTTAGACAAAGGTATTCTATCTACAACTGTTATTAAATCATAAGAATCTCGTGCAAAACGAGCATCCCACAAATTTTGTGCTTCCTTATTTTTGTATGTACCATGAATTAAATCTAATAACCCACTAAGAACAGGTCCATTATCTAATGAATAATACACATCGCCGGTAAGAGAGAGGCCGGTTTCCTTGAATGCTTCCCTATCGGCAAGATATAAGAGCTTGATGAGTTTTGTATAATTGAGACGGTAATCATATTTTTTCAGAAGATAATAAGTCAACTGGATAAGTTTTTCTATATTCATCAAAACCTCTTGACTTTAATATACATGCAAAGCTTGTAAAAGACAAGACTGGTGCAAATTACTCTGCGCATTATCCTAAATTTCAGCTTTTATTACTCTGCGCATTGTTGCTTGTCCGCTACCAGTTCACAGAAATAGAAAGACTTCGTAAAATCGGATTACTCTACAGTCATCACGAGCTCTATCTCGTCATCGTATTCGTTCCCGGTCGCGGAAAACCCTATCTTCTCATACAGCTTTATCGCTACGGAATTGTCCTTGTTACATGTAAGTGCGACTCTGTTTGAATCGCCGAACGGTTTTGTCTTGATGTACTCAATCACTTTGCTTAACGCTTCGCCGCCGTATCCGTGACCTTGCTCCGACTCGTCAATCACCATGTGCCAGATGTCATACTCAGGAATGTCGTAGTCATAAATGACCATCACATACCCGACCATTTTGTCCGCAGCGTAAATCCCGAACGGCTGGCACTGGTTCCTGTACACATACGCCTGAGCAAGACTCCGTATCGGATGCGAAACGAATTTTTCCTGCCCGGGCGCAAGCTTTAGATTAAAAGCATCTATAAAGTTATCTTCTGATATTGCTTTAAGTTCTACCATTTTCATAGCCACTTTGCAAACCGGGCTAAGCCCGGTTGCTGTGCATCAGTCTTTGTTGCGGGCTAAGCGGAAGCCACGGTCAAAAAAACGATCGTATTTATAATGATGAGTGGAAGAATCTATCCCTATAGATTTAGGGATTTGACTGTAATAACCGCCTAAAGCATAAAAAGAATCCCATACACATTCCATGACATTGCCGTTCATGTCGTAAAGTCCGTAGCCGTTTGGTTTTTTCTGTGCGACGGGATGTGTCTTGCCTCTGCTGTTATCGTTATGCCATGCAACTTCATCAACATTGTCACTTCCACTGCATTTAAAATTCTGTCCGCCCTTTGCCGCGTACTTCCATTCTTCACTTGTAGGTAATCTGTAGCCGTTTGCCTTTTCGTTCATCGTAATTTCAGCATGCAAGATTTCACCTTTGTGCGGAACATATTTCCATTCTTTTACGTCGGTTTTACCGTCCACGGCATATACCGGAGTAAGTCCCGAAAGCCTGCTGTATTCATTGCAGAAATAAAGCATATCGTACCAGCTCACACTTTCTACAGGAAGGTCTTCTCCTTTAAAGTGACTCGGGTTTTCACCCATTACAGATTCATATACAGCCTGCGTAACTTCTGTCTTTCCGATTTCATAGTTCTTGCCTGGAATTGCAATAAGCTCACTCGGCTTCGCTTCTCTCTTTCCGATTTCGACACCGTCCTTGCTGCGCGCTATGCGGAAGCCGTTGAACCACGCACATTCGGATTTATCAAATGTGAGGGGGGACAAATTGTTAACCTTAAGAAATTTAGTGTTCGTATTTACAGTACCGCCTAAAGCAGTACCATAGCTATCTTCACGGCCGTATTGGTCATCCCAAACCCATTCCATGACATTGCTGCTCATATCGTAAAGTCCGTAGCCATTTGGTTTTTTTTGTGCGACAGGATGTATCAGCACATCACTGTTGTCCCAGTGCCATGCAACTTCATCCATATTTCCACTACCGCTGTATGTGTGGGTTTCTCCGCCCTTCGCCGCGTACTTCCATTCTTCAAACAGAGGCAATCTATAGCCGTTTGCCATTTTATCCATCGTAATTTTACCTTTCAGGATTGCACCTTTGTGCGGAACATAGTTCCATTTTCTTACGTCGGTTTTACCGTCCACGGCATATACCGGAGTAAGACCTGAAAGCCTGCTGTATTCATTGCAGAAATAAATGGCATCGTACCAGCTCACACTTCCTACAGGAAGGTTTTCTCCTTTAAAGTAACTTGGGTTTTCACCCATTACAGATTCATATAGAGCCTGCGTAACTTCTGTACTTCCGATTCCATAGTCCTTGCCTGGAATTTCAATAAGCTCATTCGGCTTCTCTTCTCTATCCGACGCACCTGTAATTGCAATAAGCTCATTCGGCTTCGCATCTTTGTTGTGTGCTAAACGGAAGCCACGGTACCATTTACTTTCGAATTTATCATATACGCAGACTTCACCTAGCATCTGTAAAAATCTAATGTCATCAGTTACCTTACCTCCTAAAGCAGCACCATAGCGGTTCGAGCTATACCAAATCCATTCCTCGACGTTACCGCTCATGTCGTAAAGTCCGTAGCCGTTTGGTTTTTTCTGTGCAACAGGATGTATCTTCACATCACTATTATCATAATGCCATGCAACTTCATCAATATTGTCACTTCCGCTGTAAGTAAAATTCTGTCCGCCCTTCGCCGCGTACTCCCATTCTGCACGCGTAGGTAATCTGTAGCCGTTTGCCTTTTCGTCCATTGTAATTGTACCTTTCAAGGTTTCACCTTTGTGCGGAGCATATTTCCATTTTCTTACGTCGGTTTCACCGTCCACGGCATATACCGGAGTAAGTCCCGAAAGCCTGCTGTATTCGTTGCAGAAATAAAGTATATCGTAAAAGCTAAGGGTATCTACAGGAAGATTTTCTCCCTTATACTTACTCGGGTTTTCACCCATTACAGATTCGTATACAGCCTGCGTAACTTCTGTCTTTCCGATTTCAAAGTTCTTATCTGGAATTGCAATAAGCTCACTCGGCTTCGCATCTCTCTTTCCGATTTCGATGCCATCTTTGTTGCGCGCTAAGCGGAAGCCACGGTACTGATAAGGGTCGGATTCATGATATACGTAACATTCGATGGGTAACACATTGTCCACCTCAAGACATTCAGTCATCTGATTTACAGTACCGCCTAAAGCAATACCATAGCCGTCTGCCCAACCTAATAGTTTATACCAAACCCATTCCTCGACGTTACCACTCATGTCGTAAAGTCCGTAGCCATTTGGTTTTTTCTGTGCGACAGGATGTATCATCAAATCACTGTTTTCATAACGCCATGCAACTTCATCAATGTTGTCACTTCCGCTGTATTTAAAATTCTGTCCGCCCTTCGCCGCGTACTTCCATTCATCACGCGTAGGTAATCTGTAGCCGTTTGCCTTTTCGTCCATCGTGATTGTACCTTTCAGGTTTTTACCTTTGTGCGGATTATAGTTCCACTTTTTTACGTCGGTTTCACCGTTCACGGCATATACCGGAGTAAGTCCTGAAAGCCTGCTGTATTCGTTGCAGAAATAAAGTATATCGTAATAGCTGAGGTTTTCTACAGGACGATTTCCTCCCTTATACTTACTCGGGTTTTCACCCATTACAGATTCGTATACAACCTGCGTGACTTCTGTCTTTCCGATTTCATAGTTCTTGCCTGGAATTGCAATAAGCTCACTCGGCTTCGCTTCTCTGTCCGGCGCAGGAGCCAGTTCTTCAACAGTTTTTGCGTCTTCAACGGGTTTTACGGTTGCCTTTCTGATTATGTTTCTGACTATGCGGAACCCTAAGCCGTCTTTACGGTTGGCAGCACCGCCAACGTTCCTTCTGGAAACCTCAGAAGCTGAGGCCGAAGAATTCCATGCTCCGCCGCTGCTATAACGCATTTCATTTACATTGTCCCAGAGCCATTCCCATACATTACCGCTCATGTCATAGAGTCCGTATCCGTTTGCCTTTTTCTGTGCGACAGGATGCGCATTCGAATAAATGATTTCAGAAGGCCATGCAACTTCATCAATATTGTCACCTCCGCTGTAAGTAAAATTCTGTCCGCCCCTCGCCGCGTAATGCCATTCTTCAAGCGTAGGCAATCTGTAGCCGTTTGCCTTTTCGTCCATCGTAATTGTACCTTGCAATTTTTCACCTTTGTGCGGAGCATAGTTCCATTTTTTTACGTCGGTTTTACCGTCCACGGCATATACCGGAGTAAGTCCTGAAAGCCTGCTGTATTCATTGCAGAAATAAAGCATATCGTAATAGCTGAGGTTTTCTACAGGAAGATTTTCTCCCTTGAAGTAACTCGGGTTTTCACGCATTACAGATTCATATAAAGCCTGCGTAACTTCTGTTTTTCCAATCTCGAAGTCCTTACCAGGAATTGCAATAAGCCCACTCGGCTTCGCTCCTCTCTCTTTGTTGCGCGCTATGCGGAAGCCAAAGTATATGGAAGTTTGGTATTCATAATATTTGTTGGATAACCCATAGCTCCCAGAAGCTCCCGCTATATTTATCACCTTAAAATATTCCTCTCCACTCGCTGTATGACCGCCATAAGCCAAAAAATAGCCGTTCCAGCCGTCTCCTCCACACCAAACACATTCCTCGACGTTACCGCTCATGTCGTAAAGTCCGTAGCCGTTTGCCTTTTTCTGTGCGACAGGTTTTGTCTTCAAATCACCGAATCCCCATCCGCTATACTGTGCAACATCCAAATAACTGTCACTTCCGCTGAATGTGTAGTTTTCTCCGCCCTTCGCTGCGTACTGCCATTCTTCAACCGTAGGCAATCTGTAGCCGTTTGCCTTTTCGTCCATCGTAATTTTGCCTTTCAAGGTTTCATCTTTGTGTGGCGTATAATTCCATTTTTTTACGTTGGTTTCACCGTTCACGGCATATACCGGGGTAAGTCCCGAAAGCCTGCTGTATTCGTTGCAGAAATAAAGCATATCGTAATAGCTGATGTTTCCTACAGGAATGTTTTTTCCCTTAAAGTAAGTCGGGTTCTCACCCATTACAGATTCATATACAGCCTGCGTAACTTCTGTCTTTCCGATTTCATAGTTCTTACCTGGAATTGCAATAAGCCCACTCTGTTTCGCATCTTTATTTCGCGCTAGGCGGAAGCCACGGTATGTGGAATTTTCGTATCCATAAAAATAGTCGAAGAGTATATCTCCCACCTCTTCGTAAGGCCCTGCTGGCACCTTAAGATCACTAGTGGTCGTATTTACAGAACCGCCTTTAGCAAGAACTTCGTCCTCGTCGTCCCAGTCGGGTTTATACCAAACACATTCTTCGACGTTGCCGCTCATGTCGTAAAGTCCGTATCCGTTTGCCTTTTTCTGTGCGACAGGATGCGTCTTGTTTATGTTTTCTCCATACCAGCCGACTTCATCCAGATTGTCACTGCCGCTGTATGTGTAGTTTTCTCCGCCCTTTGCGGCAAAATACCATTCTTCAAGCGTAGGTAATCTGTAACCGTCCGCTTCCATATTCTGATTTATTGTGGCGTTGATGCTCTGACCGCTGTTCGGAATGTAGTTCCATTTGGTGACATCAGATTCTCCGTTTACGGAATACACGGGAGTCTTTCCTGTAAGACGGCTTAATTCATTGCAGAAATAAATGGCATCGTACCAGCTCACGCGTTCTACAGGAAGTTCATCCCTAACCCACCAGCTTGGATTATCACCTGTTACCGCTTTGTACAGGGCCTGGGTTATTTCCGTCTTTCCGATTTCATATTCCTTGCCGGGAATTGCAGCAAGTTTATAAGAGTTTATGATTCTATTTATTTCCGAAGCCGATGTGATCTTGTGGCCGGCATCAGGCAGACGCATTACGCGGAAACCGATACTTGAGGTTTTGAAGGCACCGTCATATTTCCTGGTGTATGAAAGTCCTGGGCTTGTAGTGTCCCAGTCACTGCCATAGGCAACTTTTTGTTTTGAAGTTGACCATACCCACTCGCTAACGTTACCGGTCATGTCGTAAAGTCCGTAGCCGTTTGCCTTTTTCTGCGCGACGGGATGTGCCCTGTGTTCACTGTTTCCCCCTTCGAAGTTAAAGAACGGCACTCCACCGTACCAGCCGACTTCATCAATATTGTAACTGCCGCTGTAATCATGGTTTTCTCCGCCCTTTGCGGCATACAACCATTCTTCACTCGTGGGCAGACGGTAACCGTCCGCACTGTTTATCTGTACTATCTCACCTTCAATGGCGCTTCCGCTGTGCGGTATGTAATTCCATTTTTTTACGTCCGTCTCACCGTTCACGGAATACACTGGTTTGAATCCTGAAAGCCTGCTGTACTCATTGCAGAAGTAAATGGCATCGTACCAGCTTACGTGTTCCACAGGAAGATTTACGCCCTTTATCCAGCTCGGATTTTTTCCCATGACCGCCTCGTAAAGCTGCTGCGTAACTTCCGTCTTTCCTATTTCAAAACCGACATCTGAAAGAAATGATAGCTCATACGACTTCAAGGCTTTCTTTACGTCCAGCGGCTCAACCTTTATGTTAATTGTGCGTACAGGTCGAAGACCTATATCATTATCACGACCGTGTCCGCTCGACTCCGCATCGCTGACACCCTCATTACCGAACCAGACAAAATAGCTTCCTGATACAGTGTAGTTCGCATGAGGGGCATCGGACGATAAATAATCAGAACTTTCATTCCATACCCACTCGTATACGTTTCCGTTCATGTCGTAAAGTCCGTAGCCGTTGGGCTTTTTTTGTGCGACAGGGTGGGTTTTGTCATCGCTATTGTAACGGAACCAGCTAGCCTCATATATGTTGCTACTGCCGGCGTATACATAGTTTTCTCCGCCCTTTGCGGCATACCGCCATTCTTCAATCGTTGGCAGCCTGTAACCGTCCGCATAAGGATTATAATCAATCTCACCTTTCAAGGATTTACCTTTGTGCGGAACATAGTCCCATTTTTTTACGTCTGTCTCGCCGTTCACGGAATATACAGGTGTGAATCCTGAAAGTCTGCTCAATTCATTGCAGAAATAAAGCGCATCGTACCAGCTTATTCCTTCTGCAGGAAGATTCTCTCCCTTATGGAAGCTCGGATTTGACCCCATCACCGCTTCATAAAATTTCTGGGTGACTTCCGTCTTTCCGATCTCAAAGTTCTTGCCTTTTATGGGAATGAAATCATACGATGTCAGCGCACTTTTTTTGCTTTCAAAAAGAGCTTCATCAAAGTTTTTTTTGATTTTGTCTTCTGTTTTGTTCCAGCAGTAAATTACAGCCGTAGACATATCGAGCTGTGCTTCCGGAAAATTCTTTATGAAAGTGCGTCCGCCCTTGTCATCGGCGGGATTATACTTTCCGTATTGAAGGTATACCGCGACCGGGTTCAGGAACGCCTTGCCGCTGTCAATCAGTTTTGCGACGTCGGCAGGGATATCCGTAAGCGTGATTCCGTCTCCGTCGCCGAGCAGCCAGCGTTTGCCCTTGAAAAGTTCCTTGCCTTTATTGTCTACGATGTTGAATTTATAGTCGTAAAGACCGACTCTTAAGCCTGATGAAATCGGGGCAAACGCGTTAAAACGAAATACACTAGGACTATTCAAGTCTTGGTAATAAAAATAAAATTTTTCTGCATATTCTGCAGGAACTTCAAAAATTTTTACGCCGTCTATATTGTACGCCAGATTTTTCGGAATTTCATTTGCTGAGTCCATCAGGCTTGCAGGAGACCGAGGCCACCCCGACGGCCAGGCTTCCCCCCAACGAGAATGGTCGTCGAAGGATGATTCATTGTCAACCGCCAAACCTTTTTGAATGACACCTATCGTTTTGAGGTAGCGGTCGGACTCTTTGAACTCGATTTTAGCCGTGTAGTTCGAAGTGCCGCTCTGCTTTTCAAGCTTGCCTAAAGTCAGCTCATAGGTGAAGATTGTGTTTCCGAGTTTTTCTGCATCAATCAGAAGTTTTATCCATTCGTCATGTAGGGCTGAACCCTTAAAGTTTCCATATCCGGGGTTTCCGTCGTAAATTGTCTCTGAAAGTTTTTTGTAACCGTTAAGGGCTTCTGTTTTCAGAGCCGGTGCATCGTCACAGCCCAGGGCATCGTACCAGGCGTTGAGCGCGAACGCCCACTGCTTTTTCGCCTCGTAGTCTTTCGCCAGCTTCACGTACTTCGTGTACGCCGCACTCTGGGCAAAAACGCCCGCTGCAATAAAAATGACCGCAAGAATTAAAAACGCTTTTTTCATAAGCTCTCCTCCTAATTTAAAAAAAACATATTTATAAGATTGTGGTTACTCAATGTCCTTCGTGTGCTGGCGCATATGCCCCTTGTTCTCGCGCGCACTCGCGATTTGCGCGGAATCCTCCCGTGTTACATCGAAATCAAGTTAGCGTAAATGCTGTTCTCCGGGTTGCCGCCCTTGATGAACTCCGCGTTGACCGTCTTGCGGTAGAACATCTCCGCGCTCTTTACCCAGCCGATAATCGCGTATGCGTAGCCGTACTCGCGCATTGCACTCAGCGTGCGCACCAAAAGAGCCTTGCCGACGTTTCCGCCGCGTTTGTCCGGGTCAATGCCGATCGGCCCGAAAAAGCCTTTCGCCGTCGCGTCATAACATGCAAACCCAATAAGCTTGCCATTCTCCGTCGCGATAAAGCACTTCGGCGATTCCTGCATCAGCGCGTGCTCAACCTCACCCCGCCAATGCTTTCCGAACTTGCTCTCGACGAATTCCAGGATATCATCCTTCTCGCCAACGAACGCCCGTTTTATTTTAATGCTGTCCGCAATCTGTATCTCCGGCAGATTTTGCAGACTCGCGATCATGTCGCATCCTTCTGTCATTTGTTTCTCCTGTATTTTAATGTATTCTACTAGTATACACCGACTAAGCCGATTCTTCAATGTTTAATTATATTAAGGGCGTGCCCGCCATTCGCGCCAATAATCTCGTTTTGGTGCCAAATTCTACTTGCAATAATCTTGTTTTGGTGCGAAAATATCCTTGTGATAATCTTGTTTTGGTGCGTAATATGAAACGAAAGATAGAAAACAAGCTCTTGGAATGGAAAATAAACAATAAAGGCAAAAACGCTTTGTTGATCGACGGTGCAAGGCGTGTCGGCAAAAGCTTTATTGTTAAGCAATTCGCAGAGAACAACTATAAGTCTTACATCTTGATTGATTTCAACGAGGTTGGAAAAGAAATTGAAAATCTTTTCGACATGAACCTAAGAAATCTCGACAGTTTTTTTATGTATCTTTCGGCTGCCTATAATGTAAAACTGTACGAAAGAGAATCCCTCATTATTTTTGATGAAGTTCAGCTGTGTCCAAGGGCAAGGGCCGCAATCAAATTCCTGGTGGCAGATGGACGGTACGATTTTATTGAAACAGGTTCGTTGGTGTCCATAAAGAAAAACGTCAAGGATATTGTCATCCCGTCGGAAGAAAGGCATATAAAAATGTATCCTATGGATTTCGAGGAATTTCTTTGGGCAAAAGGCGAAGAGCTTATCATGCCGCTCGTGAACGACTGTTTCAAGAACAGAAAACCTCTTGGTCAGGCAATGCACCGCAAAGTCATGACTCTTTTCCGCGAGTATCTTGTGATAGGTGGTATGCCGCAAGCCGTAAAAGAATATGTTGAAAGCAGCGATTTTGAGTCGGTCGATTTGGTAAAAAGGGATATACTTTCATTGTACAGGTCAGATATAAAAAAATATGCCGAAGGGTATGAAAGCAAGGTTGAAAGCATTTTTGATGAAATTCCGGCGCAGCTTTCGAAACACGAGAAAAAATTTACTCTTTCCGCACTCAGGAAGGGCGCGAAATTCAGGAATTACGAAAGCGCATTCCTTTGGCTTGAAGATTCAATGATTGCCAACATCTGCTATAATTCCACGGATTATTCAGCTTTCAAGATGTATATGGCAGATACAGGGCTTCTTATAAGCCACGCCTTTGACGAGAAAGGAATAGTTTCGGAAGAAATTTATAAGAAACTGCTTTTCGGAAAGCTTGAAGTAAACGAAGGAATGATTTTTGAGAACATAGTTGCGCAGATGCTCACTGCCAACGACCGCCGCTTGTATTTTTATTCGAATCCGTCACGGAATGATAAAGATGACAGAATGGAGATAGATTTTCTTCTTGCCAAGTCAAAAACGACAAACAGACATAATGTGTCGCCGTTGGAAGTAAAATCGGGGAAAAGATACACGCTGACATCTTTGAAGAAATTCCGGGCAAAGTATTCGGAGCAATTGGACGAGTCGTTTGTTCTTCACACCGAGGATTTAAGCCAAAAAGACGGAATAACGTATCTTCCTGTTTATATGACATGCCTTATATAACGCTAAACCCCCGAAGTTCGGTGCATAAATACTTTGAAATTATTCGAATTTTGAGTTATACTAAAGGATATGATTCTAAAAACGGATAATTGTCGAAAAAGTCTGAATATGGCGCGCGCTGTCTTTGTCGCGCTTCTTGTGGCGTTTTTGTTTAACACCTCTTGCAGCAATCTTTTCGAGCCTGTAATATCAGATCCTCCCCAAACTGCTGGCACCAGCAACTCTGGCGTGGCTGTAGTCAATTTTACGGGCAGCTTCGAAACATCCCTTCCGAATGGCGGAGCTGTCCCAAGTGAGTTATCCGCTCTTTACAGAAACGACAATTCATCCGGCGGCACAGATGCCCGTAACGCGAAGCCAAATCTTCCGACTGGCGTAACATACACCGTAACTGCGGAAACCGTTGAAACCGCATCAGATGGAACAAATCCAGCAAAAACTTCGTCCGGCACGGTAAATGACAGTGCAAGCACGTTCACCATCCCGCTCGTTACCGGGTACAAGTGGAAAATCACTGTTTCTGCGAATAAGACTGTTACTGATCAGAGTACTGGCGAGTCTAGCACTCAAACTATCCTTTCAGATACATACACAATGCCGTCCGTGCTTTCCGCGGACGGTCTGAACATAAGCCACTCGTTCATTCTTAAACCGCTGTCGTCGGGCACAGGCTCCGTAACTCTTTCTTTTACCGAGCCGGAAACCAGTCTTTATGACGATGTTGCAATAACTGCTGTTTCCTGCAGCAACACTGGTGGAGCAGGACCTTCCACATGGCAGGGTGGACTCTCGTCTGGAACTATATCTTTAACAGGGATCGCCTCCGGTAATTACTACGTCACAATCGATTTCAAAAAAGACAGTGAGCTTGTTTTTTCAACGACACAGTTAATAGTCGTATACCCGAGATTAACGACAAATACTTGGGTTTCTGGCGGCGGTTCGCTCGACCCGATAAACAACTCTGGTCAGTTCCAGGTCACGGCAGCCCTCGTGGAGCTTTTCAAACGCACTCAGTTCTTTGTCGGAAAACCATCGGACGGAAGTGCCGGAAGTGATACATCCGGTGACGGTTCTGCCGCGAAACCTTATGCGACAGTTGGCAAGGCTCTTGAAAAAATCTCGCAGACAGGAAGCGGTTCGGTAGACTATACAATCCGAATAAGCGGCACGGCTAGTGAGAATGTAGTTGTTTCGTCAACCGCAACAAACGCGATAACAACGTCGAAAGCCCGTTCCATAACGATTTTGGGACAGCGCGGGCTTAACGCTTCAGGCGTACCTCAGGACATCCTTCACGGAACTGGCAATGACTCTGTTCTTACAATCGCCACGACCGTACCGATTACGATAAGGAACCTCAAAATCACCGGTGGAGAGGCAATTAACGGTGGTGGAATTAATATTGCGAGCGGTGCGAAAGTTACGCTTGCTAACGGAGCGGTTGTTACCGGAAATAAAGCCACTTATTCGGGTTCGGGAGAAAGAAATGGAGGCGGCGGTGGTGTGTATAACGCCGGAACGCTTTTTATGTACGAAAGTGCGGTTATCGGTGATAAGAGTGTAACGGCAGCACCGAACAGTACGAGCAACAGTTCTAACTATGCTATGTATGGTGGAGGCCTTTATAACGCGGTGGGTGCTTCGGCGTATCTGGGGTACAGTGCGATAAATACAACTGCGACACTCTCTGGCGGTATTTATAATAACTATTCAAATGGCGGAGAAGCCGGAGCGGTATACAACAAAGGCACTCTCAAAATGAATAGCGGACACATCTCGTATAATGGCAGTACTGGATATGTGGGTGGTGTCACTTCGGAAGGAAGCAGTGCGATTTTTGAGCTTTCTGGTGGAGCTATAAGCTACAATAAAACCGCTCCCTCTAGTGACAGTTGTTATGCCGGTGGAGTTCGGATTGATGGGTATGGTAGTCAGTTTACAATGAAAGGTGGCGAAATCAGCTTTAACGAGTCGAATAACGGCGGTGGTTTGAGTATTATCGGTTCTGTTGTGACGTTTACAGGCGGAATCATCAAGAACAATACAGCAACAGTAAAAGGAAGCGGTATAATCTTTGAGACTGGAACTCTGAATATGGGTGGTAGCGCAATCGTCGCGTCTGGAAATGATATTTGGCTGAACTCTGGTAGTGATGTCGCTACAGTCACCGTATACAGCTCGCTCACAGGAGACTCTCCCGTTGCGACTCTTACGCCGGGAAGTTACTCCAGAACCTCTGCATTAGTTGCCGCTGGAACCGGAGTTACGCTCGCGAATGAAACCGGAAAATTCGCAGTAACGCCGAATGGCAGCAATGATTATGTGCTGGACTCTCAAGGAAAACTTAAGCTTGGTACTTTGGTTACATCATCGTCTGTCGCAAATATGACGTTTGCGACAGGAACATCGTACAATTTAGTTGCCTCTTCTGATTTTACAAATGCAAATCTTTCGACTCTGTTTACAAATCTTTCAAGCTCTTATGCCAGCGGTGCTTCGCTCGATTTGTCTAATACGGCAATAACAAGCCTTAGTGTTTGGGTTCCTTCGAAGGTTACTTCTATCACGTTACCTTCTAATGTTCAGTCTATAAGTTCTCAGGAGTTCCAGGAAGCAAATAATTTGACAGAAATTAAGATGCCCAATGACGGAAACTCGTATTTTTCTGTAGAAAATGGAGTCCTTTATAACAGCACAAAAACAGAACTTATAAAATATCCGGCAGCAAAAAGCGGAGCGGAGTTTACTCTGCCTAACACTGTAACTCAGCTTAGAATGCAGGCTTTCCGAGGTAACAAAAACCTTGTCAGAATAAACGGACTCAACCAGATTACCATATTTACATCGGATGGAGATTCTGTATTTGCGAGCTGCAACAAATTGGAAGAGGCTGATTTATCTGGTTTAACTTGTGATACAGTACCGTATTGTGCATTCAGAAATTCCAGTGCATTAAAAAAGATTATATTTTCTAGTTCTGTTTCTGTTCTTGATGATTGGAGTTTTGAATATTGTACAAATTTAACGGAAGTTCATTTCAAATCAAGTACTCCGGTAGATTTAGCTGTTAATTCCAATCGTAAAAACTTTTCTAATTGTAGTGACAACTTAAAATTCTATGTACCAAAAGGTTCAAAAGAAGCTTATCTGGCAGCTACGCAAGATAAAGGTTTTGCGAACAGTTCGTACAACGCTTATGCCACAAGTCCTGAAGCTCTCGCCGCTCGTGTTTTCGAGGAAGACCCGGAAGTGCTGAACATGCTTTATGTTCAGGGGGCTTATTTCAGCGGTTCATCGGCAATTACAGGCTCTGAGGTGTTCATATCAGACCGCGAGCTTATAATCCCGGATTTGTACGTGTGCGACCACGAAGTTACTGAAAAAGAATGGAACACTTATATGAGTAATGTACCGGCTAGTACGAGTCTTGGTGATGACTATCCAGTGTATGATGTGACGTGGTATAACGCAGTCGCTTATTGCAATGCTTTGAGTGAAGCTAAAAACCTTACGCTGTGTTATACGATAAACGGTAATAATGTGACATATAATTCCAACGCGGACGGCTACCGTCTCCCGACAGAAGCGGAGTGGGAATATCTTGCGAGAAGTGGAAACCTGACCAATTCAGGACAGACCCATTACAGCGGAAGCGATATTTTAGGAGAAGTTGGGTGGTATGAGGGCAACAGCTCGGGCGGTCATCCGCAAGTAGCAAAGACAAAGAATCCGAACGCTTTGGGAATATATGACATGAGCGGTAACGTATGGGAGATGTGCTGGGATTGGCATGCCGATAACATAAGCTCATCGACTGGGGCAACCGGTGCTGAGTCCGGTACTCGTCGCGTCAATCGTGGTGGTTCTTGTGAAAATAATAATACTGGTAATAATTGGTGTGCTGTGTATAAACGGGGTGACGTACAAATGGGCGTTGCAGGATCGAAAACTGGTTTCCGCGTCGTGCGCTCGTTAAGTTACAGTTTCCATGACTCCGTGACAATGCTTCCGGCAGGAACGAACGGTACAGCTGGAACAGAAGATACTTCTTACGCGCTGTTCGGCGACTGGCCTCAGACAATAAAAGCCTCCGGCGTTAATATTGACACAGCTCAGACTCTTACAAGGGGAAGCTTCACCTACTACAAAGGAAGCGACGGCAACTGGTACGCGAAAAGAAGCGCAAGTCCATATCCTACAAATAGTAACTACACATGCTCCGGCGGAACAACGCTTGTGAACGGAACGGAATACTACTTCAAAGTTGAGCCAATAAAGTGGCGCGTTATTACAGAAGACTACAACAGTACTGGAAAGAAGCTCTTGCTTGCGGAAAATATATTAATTGCCCATCGTTATAATGAAAATGGCAATGATGCTTATAATGTTAGTGGAATCCGAAGCTACATCACCGGTGATTTTTACAATACGGCTTTCACAAGTGCATTAAAGGCGATGATTGCAACGACAACGGTTGATAACACAGACTGTGATCCAACAGAGGACAAGGTTTTCTTGCTTAGTAATGCCGAAGCTACGAACAGCGATAGCTATGGTTTTGCTTCTGATGGTTCGACCAATGACAGTTTAAGAGTCAGGAAACCGACTGAATTTGCTATGGCAAGCGGTGTTGAAACCGACCAGTCAGATGTGAATAAGGGCGGTAACTGGTGGTTACGTTCACCAGGCTCAGTTAATACTAAGATGCTTGTGACAAATACCGGTTCTATCACCCAGAACTATGGTTGGGAGCCAAGCGTTGCTGGAGGCCTTGTTCCGGCTCTGTGCCTGAACAATTAGGGGGCGCTACATGATGTGTATAATGGCTAAAAGCGTTGTTTCAAAATTATACAAATTGATTCTCCTCCTTTCTGCCATTATATTCGTGGTCGCGCTTACATCGTGTGACGATTTGTTATTTGAAGATATCAGTGAAAGAGTGAAAGCATCTCTGGATACAGCGTGTGTAGAGAGCGTTAGTATCCATGATTATGCCGGAACGAACAGTAGCGGTATAGATTGTTTTTCGTATATGTATCCCGGCGGTATACATGTCACGGTGCGCAATCCGCGTAATTTCAACTTAAGAGCGCACTACAACCTTTTGAGCGGCGTGAACGCTATAGAAACTTATTATTCTTCCTACACCGAGTATGCTGCAGTTCCAAGTACACAAAAATCTGATATTTCTATTTATCCGTCTGCATCCGACAGAAATCAGCTGGAAATTGATTTCAGCAGCAATTTCCTAAAAGCCAGTGAGCTTGGCAACCGTGATATTTCTGGAAACATCGTTCTGTACGACTATGATACGACGCGCTTCTTTGAGCCGTACCCCGTTCATGCTCGCGCAAATTCTTTGCCGCCTAGTGTAAGTACGGTTATGGTGCAGCGTTCATCTGCCAACGGCCAATATATCCTGTGTTTTTATTTTCCAAAGGTTTGCGACATTGACGAAGTGCATTCCGATACGCACATGCTTATTATAAATAACACGGCATACTATTTCAAAACTCCCACTTTTGACGGAAAATTCTATACATCCCCATCTTATCAGACAGAATGTACTAGTTTTACGACGACAAGACCTACGGGAATGCTTCCGCTTTCTAATAACAGCGAATCTTTCCCCGACTACAGCTATACGGATTATGTTCCGGTGTTTTTCTATACAGGCGATGGTGTAACGACAACTCCGCTGACATACACTATCTATGTAGAGGATGATGAAGGGCTTCATGGTACCCCGGATACTGTTTCCAACATCGAAAAAACCTTGGCTACGCCGACTGTGAACACGGAGTCAAACGGAACTTACTATACTGACAATGACGGATATTATTCTATTGTTGTGTCGCATAACGGAATGTGCCTTGACGGAACATCCGCAGGGTCTGTTGAAATTAGATACGTTGTGACTTATGCGGATGGAAGCTCATCTGCAGAATCTTCTGCCGGTTATGCCTCACCAAATTCGCCTGCAACAATCCACTTGTCTAGTAGTACGTACAGCGAAATCGCGATATATGCAAAGAAGTCTGGCTGTGTTCCTAGTGACACTGTAACGATAAGTAACATAACAGTAAGGCGGTCGCCGAATTTCTTCGTAAGCGCTACCGGATCTGACAGCAACGACGGAACAACGAACGCCCCGCTCAGGACAATTCAGGGTGCTATCACTAAGTTTAACGAGGTATGTTCTAATGAATCTACGTGCAATATCTACCTTCTTAGCAATATAACGCCGTCTTCTGACGATTTTGTAAACGGAATAACATCTCTTGTAACGCTTTCCGCGGGAACAGAAAATTCCATGAAGACGTACAACATAATGCCGTATTCTAGCGGCAGCGGAACTACGACTTATACGATAAACGCAAACCGGAACGAAAATCAGCTTGGCTGTGTAATATCAGTTGCTGAATACAACACGCTTAACCTTACGAATCTTACGATTAGTGGCGGTAGAACGGGAACAAACACGAACGGCGGCGGTATCTACGTAGGAAGCAATGCTACCGTAACTCTTACAAACTGTACTGTTTCGAACAATCACGTTCTCGGTGGAAACGGTGGCGGTATATTTAACGATGGCGGATCAGTTACGCTTAATGGCTGTACTGTTACAGGCAACTCTGCTTCTCAGGGTGGTGGCGGTATATTCAATAGCAGTGGAACAGTTACGCTTAATAGCTGTACTATAACAAGCAACATTGCTGGTTACGGCGGTGGCGGTGTGTACAACGTTGATATGCTTAAGATCAGCGGTAATGTTAACGTAACAGGCAATACAGGCGAGACAAATGGAGGCTCGGGCAGTGCAAATAATATATATCTTGAGGACGGAAAATATATCACTATAACAGGAAGCCTTAATTCCTCAAGCCACATTGGTGTTACAACATATATAGAAAATGAGCCGACTGCAACAGATCCAATTACGTTTACGAGCGGATTCAGTGCAAATAGCGGACTTTCTGTAACAAATGCTCGTAATGTATTCGTATGCGACAAGAATCCTGGTTTTGTGGTTATACAAAGCGGAAACGAGCTTGCGCTTTCTCCAAGCGGCGGCAATATCGGCGGAAATGCGCTGGACTATTCAATTACGCTGAGTGGACCTAGTTACGTTTCTGTTGGCGCGACGCTGACAGTTAATGCCACGATAATGAACGGCGAAACGGTTGTTACGCCTTTGTCTTCTGAGTTGAGTTGGGATATCCGCCTTAAGGACATTGGCGGAACTGCCGTTGGAATTAGCAGTGGTGGTACTGTATTCACGAACGGTGGCTCGAACAGACTTCCTATACCGCAGGAAGCGCAGATTTACGAGGGCGAGACATACCGGCTTGATGTAACTGTCACATACACGCCGACCGGATGGACGCAGAGCATTTCCGGCTCCGCGCAGTTCGTGCTGCAGGTACCGGTAGAGTACAGCTTCCACGGAACTGTTACGACGCTTTCTGGAGCAGACGCAAATGGCAGCGCGGGTTCGTCGGCGACGTATGTGTACTTTGGTGACTGGCCGCAGACGATAAAAGCCGCTAACGTTAATGTTGATGAAAGTCAGACGCTGGCAAGAGGCGGGTTTACGTATTACAAGGGCGATGACGGCAACTGGTATGCGAAACAGCAGGAAATGGCATACGCAACAGGATATTCCTACAGTGACGGCACAACAGTCGCGCAGTCTAGTGAGAACAGTTACAAATACTTCAAAGTTGAGCCAATAAAGTGGCGTGTTGTGACAACGGACTACAACGGAACAGGAAAGAAGTTGCTTCTTGCAGAGAATATACTGATAAGCGGCACATTCTACGACAATAGGGACAACCGCACGATAAACGAAAGCACCGTCTACCCGAACAACTATGAGCACAGCCGCGTACGCGCGTACCTGAACGGACTGAATTACAACAAGTCTGGCGAGACGTGCGGCGACTACAGCGGAAAAGGATTCCTGCAGACGGCGTTTACGAGCGCGATGCAGGGTAAAATTGTCGCGACTACTGTAGACAACAGCGCGGAAAGCACGACCGATGCCGGAGAAAACCTTACGCAGGCAACGAACTATGTGTGTTCGGACACGAACGACAAGGTTTTCCTGCTCAGCGAAAAAGAGGTGACCACGACATCATACGGATTCGGCTATTATTCCGCGTATGACAGCGCAAGGTTACGCAAACCCACTGACTTTGCGTTGTCAAGTGGTGTATTTACGAATCAGTTTACCAATACAAGTGATGGGGGCATTTGGTGGCTGCGCTCGCCTAGTTATAATAAAAGTTACTACTCGCTCCGCGTGTACAATGATGGCAAAGCCAGCAGCAGCCTCAGCGGCTACGTGGATGGTACTATCAATGGTATTCTCCCGGCTCTGTGCCTAGACAATTAGCTAATGCGCCCGTTTCCCTGAATGAGAAACATGTCATCCCGAATTTATTTCGGGATCTCCGTGTAGATGCTGAAACAAGTTCAGCATGACTATTGTGTCCCCTTGAACGGAGAACCGTCCCCCTGTGTGGCAAAAAAAAACACTTGCTTTTTAAATGAAAGTGAGTTACATTAAAAACGAAAGGCATTCGCAATCTAGCGTCTTGCCTCCAGTGGTTTTAGTCTAGTTTCCTAGACCAATGCCCGCTTAGTGGTCAGAACACTCGGCGGGCTGTTTTTTTACTCGTTTTCCTTATTCCGTCTGTGGAAGAGGAGCGTGATAATGTTGATGATAAGCTGAGCGATGGCAATAGCCAACATCAGAATTTCATACAAACTCACAGCAGCCTCCAAAATTAAGTAATCTATCCTTTGGGATAGTCGAATTTCGGAGACAAGACCGCCAACGATTGCGAATACCATGTATAGTATACATCTCTTTAGTGATTCTGTAAAGACTCGCGCCGTCTGTATTGCCCTGTGGCTATTTGTCCCAGGGCAAGTTTTTTTAGGTGTTGTGTATACATCTATCCATATATTACTTTACGAACGTTACGATTTCGCTTTTATCCTTGCGCGTCGTCGCGCCTGTTACTGCGTCTGCTTTTGCCTCCGTATTTTGCCGACATCAACACTATTGATATACAGCACTGTATGATATAATAGAAACTGATAAATCAAAAAAAGGAAACAGATCTATGACGATATATGAAAGACTTATTGAACACCGGGATGAAAAATACAGCGAGTTCCAAAGCAAGCTCGTGCCGAATATCTCCCCCAAAACTATTATTGGGGTTAGAACTCCGGATATGCGCGCGGTCGCAAAAGCCGTTGCCGGCACTGACGAGGCAAAAGCTTTTTTGTCGGAGCTTCCGCACAAATATTATGAAGAGAACCTCGTCCATTTTTTCATTGTCGCGAACATAAAGGATTTTGATGAGTGCGTGAGGGAAGTGGAGCGTTTCCTGCCGTTTATTGACTGCTGGCCTGTGTGCGACCAGTCAAGCCCGAAAGTCTTTAAGAAAAATCACGAAAAGCTTCTTCCGCTCATAAAAAAGTGGATTGATTCGCCGCATGTCTACACGGCTCGGTTCGGTATGCGCATGCTTATGAACGAGTTTCTGGACGCAGATTTTAAGCCGGAGTATCTTGACTGGGTCGCGGAAAAACGCGGCGAAGACTATTACCTTAAGATGATGGTCGCGTGGTATTTTGCGACCGCGCTCGCCAAGCAGTATGACGCGACGCTCCCGGTTATAGAAAGCCGCCGCCTTGAGCCGTGGACACATAACAAAGCTATCCAAAAAGCGATAGAAAGCTTCCGTGTCACGGACGAGCACAAGGCGTATTTGCGGACGCTGCGTGTTTAATGTTCGGCTTCCTGGAACTTCCCGGCTAGCTCCCGCCGCGAATTAATCCCAAGCTTTTCAAAGATTGTCGCAAGGTGACGTTTAACGGTCGCAATAGAAATAAAAAGCTGGTCGGCAATCTGCGTGTTTGTCCAGCCTTTTGCGGCAAGACGCGCCACTTCTATTTCACGGCGTGAAAGGATCGCGGCGGGCGAAACTTGGGCAGCTTCCGTCGCAGTTTGTGTTTCCGGCATTCTTGCATCTGACGAAACTTGTGCGTCGCCAGAGGTCGCCGGAACAGCCCCAGGAGCTGGCGCATCTGGCGCAAGTTTCGCGCTGAACGGCATAAAGCCAATCCGCACCAGAATTCCGAACAGAAGCGGCCGCAAGTTTACGAAAACCTTTATCCAAAACTGTGTGAACGTAACATCGTCCTGGCTTAGATCAAGCTGCTCAAAACTGCTTACAAGTATCAAAAGCTTGATGACTGTAATCAGCGAGCCGGAAACGACCGCGCACCCCGCAAGCCTTTCCTTTATAAACCGCGAGAAAGCTTTATTTTTGTCGTGCGCAGGAAAACTCACCAAAAGTATGACGAGCGTTCCCGCGCAAAAAAGCGCTATATCAAAAATCATATTACTCTTCGCAAAGCTTTGAAATTCTGCTTTCCACAAGCACAAGGACGACGCAAAGAATTATAGCATAAAAAGCCGGAATCATCGCTATGAACATGTTCAAGCCAAGATATTTGCGGTCTTCAAGATTGAACAGCACACCTATGAAACCTTCAAGCATACACTGTGCGCCCGAACAAATCATGATTATGCGGAAAGAGCGGACTGCATTCAGGAAAAGGTTTTTATCAGAAACAGAGATTTTCTGATTTTTGAAGGCAGCGCGTAATCCACGTAGGAAAACCGTGAGGTTGCCCGAAATCAAAATAAGAAGGAAGCAGTGCAGAATCAAATACAGAATTGATGGCAAATCAACGAACATCAAAGGCGAAACATCTATTGAATCCTGCAAGTTCATTGTATGGTATGCGGTAATTCCCCAAGTCATTGCGACAATAAGAACTGCCACGACCGCCACCTTAATTACGCCGGCGATTACGGCTTTTGCCGTAGGCTTTTCCGACTTTGCGGCAGGCTCTTTTTCTGCCATGTAGTTTATAATCTGATTCCGAAGCTTTGCTTTGAGCGTCGTGAAAATCGTAAAGAAGAAACACATATAGAAAAGAGAAAGCAAGACTGTTGCAAGATTGGAGCCGAGCGCAGTTATGTAATCAAAATTGATGTAAAAATAGATTCCCGCAATCAGCGTAAAGAAAAGACAAATGTAGAAAATCGATTTTGATGCGAAATCGAGTGAGGTTTCTGTGGCGCGAAGCTTTTTAAGCGCATTTTCTGAGCCAAGAAGTTTTTTCTCTTTTGACGGCGAGCTGAAAATGCGGCAAAAATCTTTTCCGTATCCGGAAAGAAAAAGAAAACATACAAGCACCAGGATAATTCCCGGAAACTCGAAACCGTTGATAAATCCCGTGATATTTCCGCCACTGCAATACATGCAGAATACATCGACACCAAAAGTCACCAAAATTGAAAGTAAAAACTGAATTATCATATAACACCTCCTGAATACGAGAAGCGCGCCAAACTCGTTATGCTTGAATTATCCGCGTACGCACTGTTAAAAACAAGGGTGCAAAAGATGTATTTTTGGTGCAAACTGCGCATAAAAATCATTTCTTTACTTTTTTATCGATTATTAGTATATTTATCGTGTTCATTGACGGAGTAAATTGCCGAAATCTGCAACTGCGGATGCGCACCTTCCGGCTTGAATTGCAAACAATCCGTATTTTGCGGATGTATATAGAGATACAGGAGTTTCCCATGATTAAGACAGTAAAAGATGTTGATCTTAAAGGCAAACGCATTATTATGCGCGTTGATTTTAACGTACCTATGAAAGACGGTGTAGTTCAGGATGATACACGTATTCAGGCTGCTCTTCCTACAATTAAATACATTATCGAGCAGAATCCTCGTTCACTCGTTCTTATGAGCCATCTGGGAGATCCTAAAAAGGACGTAAAGAAAGCTCAGGAAAAAGCTGAGAAAGCCGGAAAGACATGGACAGACGCAGATGCAGAGAAGTTCATCAACGGAAAGAACCGCATGAAGCCGGTTGTTGAGTATTTCGCAAAGGTACTCGGAAAGGAAGTTACATTCCTTCCAGACGCACTTGGACAGAAGGCAGCTATTGACGCTCTTCCAAACGGTGCAGTTGCAATGCTCGAGAATGTTCGCTTCCACAAGGAAGAGACAAGCAAGGATGCTGCAGAGCGCGACGTAATGGCAAAAGAGCTTGCTACATACGGAGACATCTTCGTAAACGACGCTTTCGGAACAGCTCACCGCGACCAGGCTTCTACAGCTTCTATCGCAAAGTTTATGCCAGTTGAATCTGTTGGCGGATTCCTTATGGAGAAAGAAGTTAAGTACATTGAGCCGATGGTTACGAATCCTGCAAAACCGATGACAGCTATCATTGGCGGTGCAAAAGTTTCTTCAAAGATCGCTGTTCTTGAGAGCCTTCTTAAGAACGCTTCAACGCTTATCATCGGCGGTGGTATGGCTTATACATTCCTCAAGGCACAGGGACACTCAATCGGTAAGTCGCTCGTAGAGGACGACTTCATCGACACAGCAAAAGACCTTCTTGCAAAGGCTGCAGAGAAGAAAGTAAAGATTCTTCTTCCTGTAGACCATGTTGCGGCTGCTGAGTTCGCGGACAAAGACCCGGTTGCTGTTGACGCTATCGATCTGCCAGAGAACCTTATGGGTATGGATGTTGGTCCTAAGACTGTTGCTCTTTACAAAGATGCTATTCTTGCTTCAAAGTCAATCGTATGGAACGGACCTGTTGGAGTTTTCGAGTTCGAAAACTTCGCAAAGGGAACAGAAGCTGTAGCTCGCCTCGTTGCTGAAGCAACAGGAAAGGGCGCAATGAGCGTTGTTGGTGGCGGTGACTCTGTTGCTGCCGTAAACAAGTTCAACCTTGCTTCAAAGATGAGCCACGTTTCAACAGGTGGTGGTGCATCACTTGAGTTCCTTGAAGGAAAGACACTCCCAGGTATTGCGATTCTTGCAACAAAATAGTTTCTGAGAGAACTCAGATATTCTGTAATTAATGCCGCTCGAGTTATTCGGGCGGTATTTTTTTTCCTTGAACCTTGCGGATTGAAGCCCCGCCTGTGGTGAGGCGCTGTTTCGGGATTATAATTTTTTACATTTTAGAAATATTTTCAGTTTAAAGCTAAAATATCACAGAAATATTGCAGAAAAATGAAAAATAACACTGGTATTCCTAAGAGTTTCGGGTTATACTTATTAAAGTTGATGAATCAACGAACACTGTGCAAAAGGAGTGCATATATTTATGAACAGAGTAGAACTTGTTGACGCTATTGCTAAAGAGACAAAGCTCACAAAAAAAGATGCAGAGGCTGCTGTTAAAGCTTTCATGGGTGCTGTATCAAAGGAACTCTCAAAGGGTGGTACAGTACAGTTAATCGGATTCGGTACTTTCTCAGTTGGAAAGCGTGCTGCTAGATCTGGTCGCAATCCTAAGACAGGTACAACGATCAAGATTCCTGCATCAAAGACACCAAAATTCAAGGCTGGAAAAGCTCTTAAGGATCTCTGCAACAAATAACGAGATTCTGTTGGCACATATATAGTGTCACTTTATACCGCCGGTTTCCGGCGGTTTTTTTTTGCACGGGTATGATTGTCGCTGTGCGCGGCATCGCTGCTGTACGCGGTAGATAGGATTATATATGGAAAACTTTGAAGTAATGAGGGCACAAGAGGAATGGCAGCGTGCCGGAGCTTATTCCGTAAGAATTCAGGGCATGAACCGCCAGCATAATATTTCGCTTCGGGAAGAGTTCGATGAACATGATTGCGACGGTACAAAGTACATTGTAGTGCTGGACGGCGGATATCCTGTTGCGACCTGCCGCTTTTACGAAAATGACGCGGAAAGCGTTATTCTGGGGCGTGTCGTCGTTTTGCCGGAGTACCGTGGCAGGGAGCTTGGACGCAAGGTTGTTCAGGAAGCGGAGCAGTGGATTAAAGAATGCGGATATAAGGAAATTGTGATAGACAGCCGTGTCGTCGCTGTGGGGTTTTACGAAAAGCTCGGGTATACGTCCGATGGCGGTTCAGTCATAAAAAGCGGCCAGTTCGATTGCGTCAGGATGCGTAAGCGCGTGGAGTGACGAAACCGAACAGGCCTTTACAAACGTTACTTTTCTTCGAGCAAGCGTCCAATGTGGCGTTTCTCAAAGAACATATCTTTGTTCGTAAGAACGATGATTGTCGCGGCTATTAAGACGACAATCGTTTCAACGCACTTGGTCGTCTGTGTCATCGCGATTTTTTCCTGCATGAAGTTTATGAACAGATGGAAGATGATGCTTGCGAGCATACTTCTGCCGTTCTTTACATAAACCCATGTCGTAATAAATCCCATCGGTGCTACGGAAATCAAAAAGTTAAGCATATAAAGGACATTCATTTCGCGGATTTCATAGTGATACGTTCCCGGAATCCAGAAAAGCGGAAGGTGCCACAATGCCCAAACAATGCCGAATATAATCGATTCTTTGAACCATGAGCAGTACTGCGCGATGGAATCCTCTCCGTAGCCACGCCAGCCGACCTCTTCCAGAACAGCTGCCAGGAAAATCGTCGCGAAGGCAGACATCACACCGACACCAGTAAATGAAAAATCCTTTGTGAACGAAAACTGATCAAGGGACTCACCAAACGCTGTCGAAAGCAGGATGGAACCAGCCACAATCGCAGAAAAAAGCAATACTGCGGCAAAAATATAACGCGGCTTTAATTTCCAGAAATTGAATATTTTCCGCTTAAAATCTTTTTTCAGCGCGTCGCTTTTTGATGTGAAAACTGTGATAATTGCGACTGTTGCGGGGCAAATGCCGCCAAGTATCATTCCCAGTGCGTTTGTCAGCCCGTCGTTGAAAAGAATTGCGAAACCCCAGAAAAACCATGTTGTGGCGAAAACAGTGATATAAAAGCGCTTTGGTCTATATGTGTACATAATAATTATTCTCCTGTGAAAAGTAGTTTGTGTGTTTTATGAAGTACGGAAAGCTTACGTTTAGTCGGCTTTGACAATCTGGACTTCTGATTTCCAACCGCCAAGCTCTACGATCAAATCGGTCTCTGTGTCGGGAGCATCGTTTTTGTTCTTTCCGCATATAATCTTTGAATTGGAATCAACAAAACGCGTGAAACGTCCAGTATTCTTCAGATAGAAATTCGTGTTTTCCGCAAAATTGATTTTGGAAACAGCGTGCCACTGGTTAATCTCGATTTTTCCTTTAGCACGGTTCGCCGCGACAAGAAGATTCGAGTTCGTATCGAGCGAAACAACGCCTTTCGCGTTCGTGATGCTTATGTTTTTTGCTTTTCCCGAAAACTCGATTGTATCAAAAGTGATGTCACGGATTTTCAGATTCTCCAGTTCAGAAGAAAGCTCTGCGTCCGCAACGAATTTTTCTGGAATTCTTATAAGGATAAAAAGATTTTCGAGTGCCGAAATATCAGATAAATCGGTCGAATGTTTTACGACTACGTCCATCCGTTTGTCGTGCTCAGTAATTTTCACTTTTACCTGCTGTGCAAGGAAGCTCAGCTTGTTCGATGCGGCGACAATCTGGATTTTCTCATCCTTTGTTCTTTCTATTATAACTTCGTGTGCTGTACCGATGTGGAAATCAATCTTCTTCTGTCTGTCCAAATCGTATTCTGTACGGCTTTCGTAAAGGAATTCGTGCTTTGAAATAAGGCTTTTTTCTTCGCTCAAAAGAGAATCAAGAGATTCATTGAATAAGGAAGAAATTGCAATCAGATTTTCTATATCAGGAAGCCCGTTTCCGCTTTCCCATTTTGTGATTGCCTGACGGCTCACAAAGATTTTCTCTGCGAGCTGTTCCTGAGAAATGCTTTTCTGCTTTCTAAGTTCTTTAAGTTTTTCTGCAAAGTTCATAGTGTCTCCTTAAACTTGTTCGCCGCGTTTTTTCCGCGAGCTTGTAACTGAAGCATAAAGCCGTATGGTCAATTATAACAGAAAACAAGCATTACATAACGATTTTTTTATGCTACTTATCGTAGCAAAAGCTATTGCGCATGTTTGGTGGGCGTTTTTTTCGTTTACTTTCCAAGTTTCCTGTAATACAATAGTTTTAATGGAGAAAAAAATGAAGCTCAATAATAAAAGAACAATTCTTGTAGGTCTTGCGTTCCTTTCTATCTGCTCGTTCTGGCAGATGTATGACAACGTGATTCCGCTCATTCTGACAAAGACTTTCCACATGAACGAAACTTGGTCGGGCGCGATTATGGCTGTGGACAACATCCTTGCGCTTTTTATGCTGCCGTTTTTCGGTACGCTTTCCGACAAGACTCATACAAAGATTGGAAAACGAATGCCGTATATTATTGCGGGTACGGCGTCTGCCGTCGTTTTCCTGAACGTGCTTCCGTTCCTTGATAACAGTTATGCAGCGTCTCCTTCGTCAGCCGTTTTCGTGCTTTTCATCATAGGGCTTGGCGTCGTTCTCTTTTCGATGGGCATTTACCGCTCACCGGCTGTTGCGCTTATGTCTGATGTTACGCCGAAGCCGCTCCGTTCAAAGGCGAACGCTATCATCAACCTGATGGGTGCGCTCGGTGGTATTATCTATCTTGGAATTGCCGCTGTGATGTACCCCAATTCAAAGACGGCGGGGCTATTGCATGTGAACTATCAGCCACTATTCATTGTAGTGTCTGCAATTATGGTTGTGAGCATTATCGTGCTTTATCTTACGATAAAAGAGCCCAAACTCGTTGCGGAAAATAAAGCGCTTGAGGAAAAGCACCCGGAGTGGAACCTTGCTGTGGACGACGGCAGCGGAAAAGAGGTTCTGCCGCGCAAAGTAAAGCTTTCTCTTATTTTCATGCTAGCTTCGATCGCTCTGTGGTTCGCGGGCTACAATGCCGTAACGACGTGGTTCACGACGTATGTCGACAAGGTGATGGGGCAGGGGCTTGGCGGTGCGAGTACGTGTCTTTTGATTGCGACAGGCGGTGCGATTATCTCTTATATTCCGATCGGTATTGTCGCGTCGAAAATCGGGCGTAAAAAGACGATTCTTGGCGGAATTATCCTGCTTGCGGTTTGCTTTGCGACAGGATTTTTCCTTACGACGATGTACTCAAGCATCAATGTCGTGATGTTCATTGTGTTCGCGCTCGTTGGTCTTGCTTGGTCGGCGATTAACGTAAACTCTCTTCCGATGGTCGTGGAGATGTGCAAAGGCTCGGATATCGGAAAGTTCACAGGCTATTATTACACGGCTTCTATGGCGGCGCAGGTTGTTACGCCGATTTTTGCCGGAACGCTGATGCGCAATATCGATTACAAGGTGCTGTTCCCGTACGCGGCGATTTTTGTCGCGCTCAGTTTTGTGACGATGCTCTTTGTTAAGCATGGCGATTCTGCGCCGGAAGCGAAGAAAGGCCTCAACGCTTACGAGGACATGGACGACTAGTTCGTTGCGGTCTCGTTTAGCGTGATTTTATTTGCGCGAGGTTGCATTATTGTGCGCGGAGTTACGTTGTAAATTATGAGAAATCATTGTAATTGCCGGACGGGGCATCCGCTTCTGTCCGTTTTTAAAAACCAGATATTCGCCCATCGCGGTTTCCACGATAAACCCCAGATTCCAGAGAACTCGTTGGTTGCGTTCCGTCGCGCCATTGAGCGCGGTTGGGGCATGGAGTTTGATGTTCATCTTTTGAAAGACGGCTCGCTCATGGTGTTTCACGACGAGGCGCTTAAGCGTTGCACTGGCGCGGAAGGCTTTCTTGAAGATTTGACGATGGCTCAGGCAAAAGAGCTTCGCCTTGAAGGAACAGACGAGCAGATTCCGTCTTTTGATGAAGTTCTGGAGCTTGTCGGTGGCAAGGTTCCGCTCATAATAGAACTTAAATCTTTCCGGGGCAACTACAACGCTCTTGCCACTGCCGTGCTGAACAGGCTCGACAGTTACAAAGGCGACTTTTGCATAGAATCTTTTGACCCTCGGTGCGTCCTTGCTGTAAAAAAGCTGCGCCCTAGTGTGATGCGCGGTCAGCTTGCGCAGGATTTTGTTAAACGCCCGGAAAACTTACCAGCATGGCAGCGGGGCTTACTTACAAAGCTTGCGTTCGGTTTTCTTAACAAGCCGGATTTCATCGCCTACCGTTTTGAGGACAGAAATGTGAAAGCTTGCCGCCGTGTTGTGGACAAGTGTGGTGCGCAGGAGTTCTCGTGGACAATCGCGTCCAAGGCGGATTTTGACGCATGCCGGAACGCGGGCAGCATCCCGATCTTCGAGCGCTTTGACCCAGAAAAGTAGTTATGGTATCTATCTAATCTCTTCGAATTCGCTGACTGTAATAACTGTATCAAATCCTCCAACGTATTTATCTACTTCGGCGTGTTTGTCTATTCCTGTATAACTAAGGCTAGAATCTTCGTAACGTCGGAATTTAAAGATAGCATCATTCATCACGGAGCCATTAAAAACATTTAGGCTTACTAAGAGTTCAAAGTCTTTTAAGGTAAGACCAGTTACTTTTTTGAAAAGCCCTGGTTCAAGTTGAGTTATTACATCTTTTAAACAGTGTTCTCGATAATCTGTTAAATACATAAAGACAGGAATACGAGTTGCAAATTTTATCAGTTTTTCTTGAATTAGCTTCCTCTTACTCTTATAATCCTTTTCTTCCTGGCTTAATTCTCGCTTTTCTTCCTGCGTGAGTTTTTCTGATTTTTCTTTCTTTGCCTTTTTAACAGCTTCGCTCTTATTTATGATTGTTTCAATGTCACTGTTAAGATTTCGGAATCCTTCTATGTTTTCCAGTGCTTTCATTGCTTCCGGGTTTGCCATCAACCGAGCAAGCGTTTCATTATCAACATTTACAAGAAGTGCGCTTTCCCAGCGTTTTGCAAGTAGTGTTGCACTAGTACCACTCATAGCCATATCAAGAATCTCAGTTGCACTTATTTGTTTCATGGTTGAACCGTCATATGCAAGTACAGGCAGAAATGAAATAAATTCTTCTACAAGTTTTTGTGGGTTATCCTTTAACGGGTCTGTGTTAAGATTACGGCTGTAATCGCTTATCTGCTTTAATGCACGGTCAAGAGCAAAGTCAAAAATATAACATTCATTTTTCAGAATTACATTTTTATTCGATGAGTCTTTTATTTCCCACGGACTTTGTACACGAAAAGCACTTTGAAAGTAAGTTTCAGGACTTCTTAGATTACAGAGCATAAATATTCCAGTCCAAGGTTTTACCGTAACTCCAGTCATCAACTTTCCGCAGCTTAATGTAATTGTTTTTGTTTCTAGAGGATCATCCATTACTAGCTGAACAGGTTCGAGTGCCGCCATTCCTACACCAGCGCCAGTACCAGCGCAGACAATAATTTTATAATCATGATAAAACACATTCTGCTTTTCTTTAAGAAGATTTGCCATTGCGAAACAAGAAGCGACGCCAGGTAAAAGCCAGACAGTATGACTTAAGACATTGAGTAATCGAGTGTCGCTATAAGGCATAGGTGGGCGTTTGTTGGCACCAAGCTTTAAATCATCCACAGTTGAAGGAAGGTACGAGCCACGAATCAAATCTAGCCACTTTTGAACATGTTCTTTATATTTGAATTGAGCTTTATCTCCGTTTCCTTCAGCAGTAAAAAAGATATTTAAATCAAATTCGTTAAATTCGCCACCTTTGGCGATTTCTTTTATGCTGTCTGGAATTTGATATGTCATCATGACCATGCGAGGAAGAGCTGCATATGGGTTAGGTTCTGTTTTGTTCCAATTTTCTTTTTCTCGTTGCTCATCTGAATATGTCCAACTGTAAATCTGTTCTTCAATAAACTCTCCGCTATTAAGAGCACGGAACGGAGTTCCACTTAAAAACAGATAATGGTTGGTCGTAATTGGAAGAGAATCTTCATTCTGGACGTTACCGGCTTCTTCCCTTGTATATTTTTCTGCATCGAATCCATTAAGATTTTCTTCATCCTCATTTTCAAAAAGACGTTTTGCGTTTTCTCTCCAAGCACCAAAATGGTATTCGTCGAAAATAACTAAATCCCAGTTGGTTGTATGAACCCATTCATTACGAGGTTTTATTCCACCGTTTTCGTTTGTACCTAAAAAATCCTGAAAACTACCGAAACAAACTATAGGCTTTTTTTTGTCACATTCTTCGTAAGTCATTCCGCCACGACAGACAAACTGCCAACCATCAAAAAGAACGTGGTTTTCTATGTCTTCTTGCCAAGCACTTTGAACAGCCGGTTTGAAAGTAAGAACGAGAACTCTTTTTGCTTCCATTTTTTGTGCAAGAAGATACGATGCAAAGGTTTTTCCAAAACGCATCTTGCAGTTCCATAAAAATTTAGGTGTAAAATTTTGCGGTAATACACCATTAATTTTATCTTTTTTTATTTTATCAAAATATAAATATGTCTTTTCCACGGCTGCTGATTGCTCCGGGCGTGGAGCAAAATTGGCACTTCGACTTTTTAGGTTTGCGTTTCCAAGCTTAACGGCATTTATCGCAGACTTTACATCATCTATAGAGCATTTAAACCATTCGCTTTTGCTGTCATTTTCATCTCTTATAGCCTTAAATCCCCAATATTCTAAAACACGGTGAACATCATGATCCATAAAAGAAGAACCGTCGTTTTTCATCGCACTTTCTACAAGTTCTACTTTCCATGATTGCATAGGTGTAAGTGTAGGATAATGCTCTTTCATGCGGTCTTCAATTTTGCGTTCTGTATAACCGACTTTGAGCATTCCGTTAAAACGTGTATCAGAATAAGCATATATTATTGGTTTTGAATCAGGACGCTGTGGAAAGAATTCTTGGTTTTTCATACGATTCTCCTTGACAAATATGGGATTTATCATATATTTAATGTATGGGTGAAACGAATTACGAAGCCATATTCTATGACCTTCCAGATGGCACAGAGCCAGCTTTGGATTTTATCAAGTCTCTCGATGTAAAAATGCGAGCAAAACTTGAAAAATCAATTGCTCTTTTGCAACAAGTAGGACCAGAATTAAGACTTCCGTATTCCGAGCATCTTGATGATGGAATTTTTGAAGTTCGCGCTAAACAAGGAACGAACATAACTCGTGTGTTGTATTTTTTCTTTGTAGGAAAGAAAATCATACTGACAAATGGTTTTGTAAAGAAAACACAAAAAACACCAAAGAGCCAGCTTGAGCTTGCAAAAAAGTATCGTGATGAATACAAGTCGCGAGGAGGAAAGAAATGACAAAATTTAATGATTTTCTCGCAGAAGAACTTAAAGACCCAGAATTTAAAGCTGAGTATGATGCTCTTGAACCAGAGTTTGCAATCATTCAGGCAATGATTGATGCCCGTAAAGAAACCGGACTTACTCAAAAAGAGCTTTCTGAAAAAACAGGAATCAATCAGGCGGACATAAGCAAACTTGAGCGTGGAAATGCGAACCCCTCTCTCAGAACTCTGAAACGACTTGCAGCTGGTATGGGGCGAATTCTCAAAGTTGAATTTGCAAGGATATAAAACCATAGAGTTTACTCCATTGGGCGAATCATTGACCAATATTGCAGATTCTTGAATCAATGTATTGCCATTCATCATCTGTAATATTCCATTTCTTACAAAGTTCTTTGTCGGTAAAGTGGTGGTCGTATTTTTCTAAATCAGGAATAAAACAAAAATTCTTTTTTGTAACATCTTGAGAAACAACTGTTTGTAAAAGAAGAAATCGTACTGTTTTAGTAAAAATGTAAGATTTAAATGATTCAACTTCTTGGCTTGATGTAAAAGCTCCTAAAACAATAAATGATTCTGTACAACATTCTCCTGGTTTTGCAATTTTTGTATTACCTTCATAGTAAAAACCTACAGGTTTAGAAAAATCAGTTTGTCCTGCAATTGGAGCTTTGGGTACAATAAATTTCCATTTATCTAAGTATTTATTTGAATCATCTACATCATTTTTATCTGCATATTGCAATCCGATTTTTTGAATAAACCAGCACGGAATTCCTGATTTTCTAGGCTCATAATTTGTAGGCATTCCAAATGGTTTTCTTGATGATACTCGTTCTGAAAGAAAAAGTTTATTAGCAGAAACTATTTTTCGAACAATTTCAACAGCAAGGTTTTGGCGAATAAAAGTTTCAAATTCATTAAGTTTTCTTTTTGATGAAAACAATTGACCGTCTTTATAGTTTGAAACAATACAGTCATCTTTATGATCTCTATCCCATAAAAAATAACATGCTCCTCCAGCTAAATCGACACCAGGAAAGACATCTTTAAAATTCTCATAATCAATAAGTTGAAGTATATGAGAATCATTTAACATGGTTTTCCTAAAATCTTCGAGACCTTTTCCTCCGGTGAACCATCTTGAAGGGATAATCATAACTAAATATCTTGGTTTTAATTTTTTTGCTTCATTAACAAATAAGTGATATATAGGTTTTGCACTTTTTCCGTTCCCTCCATCACTCAATTGATACGGCGGATTTCCTATAATCACATCAAACTTCATATTTTCAATTTCTCCTGGAATAGCGTTATGAATAAATTGATAGGCGTGGCTTTCAAGACCTTCGCGTGTTTCGTTTCCGTATTCAGACTGACTTGCACCACAATGCAGACACTTCCCACCTACCCATAGATGCTTAGTAGGTTCATAAAAAATATTTCCGTCTGATTGCCCAAATTGAGCTACACTGTATTTTCCGCCTGCGTCTTTTGAGCAATAAACGCTGCGACGTGCCAATAACGAAGTAAGTTCTGTTATGGCTATGGCATAAAGCTGAGTTTTGAAAATGTGATTTACACGTTCCTGCAAATCTGGAATTTTATCTTTTAATCCTTCAATCAGGCGTTTAGCAATTTCACGAAGAAAAACACCGCTTTTACATGCCGGGTCTAAGAATTTTGCGTTTGGGTTAGAAAAGATTTCCTGTGGAAGCAAGTCAAGCATTGCATTTGCAACTTCTGGTGGAGTAAAAACTTCATCATTGCTTAGATTTGCTAGACAGCTTAAAACATCAGGGTTATATGCCGAATTATTCAGATTGCTCATAGACCCTCCTGAAATTGATTAAGGGATATTCTTTAATTGGTGAAAAAATCTCTGCTTCGTCGCCAAGGTCAGAAAAAAGGCTGCCTTCGTCTTTCATGTATTCCTGATTTACAAGTTCTCTAAAAGTAAAATCGCGGCGTTTGATGTTTGAGCTGACAAAACTCCATTCGCTGAAAATAATAGGATGATCTGTATCGTTCTGGGTTTCATCTACTTCCTTCAAGGAGAGTGCATTTCCGCAAAGAATGTTTCTGTTCAAAATAAAAGTGGCAGCTTTTTTGATTTCATCTTGTTCTGTTAGATTTATCTTTTTATCAAATAAACGTTGATATTCATTAAGCCAAATGTTAAAAAGTCGTTCCCGACAAATTCGAGCGTTATCTTGTAATATATCGATTCCATAAAGTGAAGTAAGAGCCTGTATGGAAAACTTTTCCCAATCGCTTATGGATTTTGAGTACAGTTTTTCTACAACAGCAAGTTTTCGTTTCAGAATTTCAGCAAGAAAGTTACCGTCACCACAGGCAGGTTCTAAAAAGCGGCTGTCTATTCGTTCAGTTTCATCTTTTACTAGGTCGCACATTGCTTTAACTTCGCGTTCTGCAGTAAATACTTCTCCGTGGTCTTGAACACGTTTGCGTGATTTGATTTGAGAAAGTTGACGTTCAGATTCTTCTTTTAGTAAAGGTTTAATCATTATTCGCAAAATACTACTATTAGGAGAATAGCACATAATTCTTCTTTTGGTAAGTGTAAAACAATATTAAAACCTACTAAAAGTAAGTATGAATGAATTAGAATTGGCAAACATTCTTTCTAGAAACATTAAAAAATATCGTGGAAATATAATGACCCAAGAGGCATTAGCAGAGAAAGCGGAACTTTCTGTTCAATTAATAAATGCGATTGAGGGGGGAAGAAAATGGGTTAGTAAATCAAGCCTTGCAAGAATCGCATCAGCACTAGGTGTTGAAGTTTATCAGCTTTTCGTTCCGCAAGACAAAACTCCAATTGTGATAGAAGATACCCCGGAAAATGAAAGAATCCGTATGCAGATGACCGATGAGATTGTGGAAGAAATTCGTCACGGTGTTAATAAAGCATTAGACAGAATTAAAAAAGAAAGTAGATAAGGCGTATTATAAAAATCTGGTTTTGATGTTACACATTATTCGGAAACAAACACTTCTTGAATAGAATATAGTCTTTTTTATCAGCATTATTTTTCTGTGTTAGGGATTGTAGGGGCGCGAAGCGTTCTTGCGAAGCAAGAATGAAGGCGAATGCCGGAACCCCGAAAAGCCCGACCCGAACGAAGTGAGGGAAACACCATAAAAAAATCCCTTCCCAAAAAATTGGAAAGGGATTTTTTCGGAACGACAGGATTTGGTCCTTCGGACCCGCCTCGTCCGAATTGCTGCGCACTGCTCGCAATCCGGACTCCGATCAAATCCTGTCTAGAAGTTATAAATGCTTTTGCATAAAAAAAGAGCTTCTTTCGATTTCAAAAGAAGCTCCCAAATAATCGGAACGACAGGATTTGAACCTGCGACATTCTGCTCCCAAAGCAGACGCGCTACCAGCTGCGCTACGTTCCGTAAGTTTCATTAGTATACATAAAATGCAGAAAAGGGTCAACAGGGTAGAAAAACAGGGTATTTAGAAAAAAGACTTTACAATCTGAAAGAAATAATACATAGTAGGTAGACTTTGAAAAAAGTGCGGTTTCCGTAAGGTTTATCTTTGCGGCTGCCGCTAAAAATCAGGAGGTGCGTTATGAGCAATAAAATCCTTAAGCCGGTTATTACAGGCATTGTTGTACTTTTGGTTGTTGTGGTTATCCTCAACTGCTTCTCTACTGTTGGACCAACGGAACGTGGTGTTAAAATCACGCTTGGAAAACCGAACGAAGAAGTTCTTAGTTCAGGTCTTCATTTTAAGCTTCCGTTCATTCAGTCTATAAAGAAATATGATATTACACCGGTTCAGTATAAAAAGAGCCTTGGTATTGGAACTGATGGCGCGCTTACTGCCGACCAGCAGACTATCGGTGTTGATTACGAGCTGTTCTGGAAATACAAGCCGGAAGAGCTTTACGAGACAACGCTAAAATACAGCAACAAAGACATTATCTATGAACGGATTTCAACGCCTTTGAAAGAGATTATCAAGGACGAGGTTTCTAAGATTTCTGTAACAGAGCTTGTCGGAAGTCTTACGACTATCTCGCAGAAAACAGAGGACCGCCTTAAGGAAAGACTTGCGAGCATGCCTATCGCTATTGAGAGCGTTTCTATCGTAAATATCGACTGGTCGGATGATTACGACAAGCAGATAAAAGAGACGGCGAACAGACGCCAGCAGGTTCAGATTGCACAGCAGGAAGCGGAGATTGCCGCTGCACAGGCACAGAAGCTTGTTAAGGAAGCTGAGGCAAGAAGACAGGCTGCGGAAAGCGATGCTCAGGCAGAAATCGCACGCGCAAACGGTGATGCTGAGGCAAAGAAGATTCGTGCGGACGCGCAGGCGTATGAGAATCAGAAAATCGCTCAGAACCTTGCTGTAATGGAAGCGCAGTGGGAGTATGAGATTGAGCTGGAGCGTGCAAAAAAATGGGATGGTGTAGAAGTTTCAAGCCAGAGCATTTACGTTCCGAATACGTATGATTTGAAATCTGGAAGATAAAACAAGAAAAGCCCTCGGATATTCCGGGGGCTTTTTTTTGAAGGTCGCGTTATCGTCTTGGTAGTTACCACCATTGAACGGTGTTCGCAAAAAGCTGTTCGTAACCTTTTTCCGTCTCTTTCAGCGTCGGAAGCCACTCGTACTTGTCAGAAAGTGCGTTCAGTACATCCGCTGGCTTATAGTTCGAGTTCGGCTGTATAAGCGTCTGCAAATCATCGTAAAAGTTGTCAGTGCCAAGGTCAAGGTCTTTTTCCTGTGAAACAAAGAACGAAACTAGCCAGCGGTCTTCATCGAAAGAAAGCACAAGCTCGTCGTTTACTTCAGACACAATCACCATGTAGTTCTCTGTGCTTATCAGGTAGTAGTGCGCCTTGAAGTGCCGCACGTTATCAGTTGCTTTTCTTGTGTCTTCTTCAATCGTAAGCTGAGAAATTCCGTATATGTCTACCGTGTGCGGGTTCTTTATGTTAAACCACTGCGACGGTGTATACGTATATTTGCCTTCGTAAGATTCACGCATTTTCGCGGTGACGAAGAAGGTCGCTATCATGTTGGAAATACCGTCGCCGGCTCCGTCTGTGCGGGTAGCATCGAAAACCGTGATGTTAAGCTGGTCGAATCCGTCATAGAACATTTCTACAACTTCGGCAGGTTCCAGTCCGAGTGTCGTCGGGCGGTTCATGTAGTCGCGTATACGTGATGCGACGAAAATGCAAAGGAGAACGAAAGCAACGATTCCGACTTTAATCCAGGTTCCGTTTTTGCGCATAAAACGGACGCGCTTAAGTCTTTTTTGCTGCGCCTCGTATGCAGGAACCGCCGCAGAGTCCGTGATGACACGCTTTGTGAACGGTGGAAGCTCTGTAATCGCCACTGAGGGGATAGTTACGATTTTCTTGGAACTTTTGCCGCGCCGTTTCTTTTTCGTCTCCATTTCTGGGGCGGAGCAACTTAGGTTTTGCTCTATGTTGGCGAATGTTTCGGCGAAAAGTTTTTTGGAACCCGCGTCAGAGTTGTCGCCGCTTTCAGCATCGCCCGCCTCGACATTGCAAATCCACGAGAGTTTCTTAAAGTTCTTGTCGTAGAAGTCTGCGGCGCGAAGCTGGCTGTCTTTCTGCGTGAAAGGCGGCATTCCTGAGTAAACGGCATAGGCGTATGCTGCCGCCGTAAAACGCAGACAGTCTTTTTCGGTGAGCGCGGTGTTTTTCCAGCAGCCCTCGTAAAATGAGTAAGTGATATCGCCGCGGGAATCGAGCGCACGGTTGAAAATTGACGGCGGCAGAAAAAGAATTGTCCCGTCTGTGCCGACAATCGTGCCGAGCGGTCCGTTATTCGGAAGCTTTATCTCTTGCTCGAATGAAGCTTCTGTAATCTTACAGATTTTTTCGACGGCAAGACGCGCTTTTTCAAGGCGCGAAGCATCGGAGCTTGTATCCGTACCGCTATCCGCCGAGTTTGAAGTTTCCAGCAGCTCCATCAGCGGAATTCCGTCGTAAGCCGGACCGCGGATAAAAACGGAGCTGTTTTTGCGTCCTTTTGCAATATCCTCGAACGATTCCGTAAAAGTGTACGGTTCGAACGAAACAGCCCCGTGCGCGGAGACGGCGGCGATATATCCGGGTTCCATGAGAAACTGCATCAGTTTTGCCTGTGCAGCTTCTCTTGTTGAAAGCCCGGTATCTATAACTATTGAATCGTTGTTGATGAACAGCAGTTCATCCCCAAAATCTGCCATTAACGTTTACCATCCGGTGAGTAAAGATATTTGAAGTAGTCCATTCCGGTACTGTAAGTTGCGTCGAACTTAGGCATTGTTGTCTTGTATGACTCCAAGCTCTTCCAGAATGTGTAGAACTCAGGATCAAGTGCGTATGCTTCTGCGTAGATGCGTGTTGCCTCTGCATCGGCGTTACCTTTGATTTCCTCAGACTTTCTGTAAGCCTCTGACTCAATGCTGAGCTTGTCTTTTTCAAGCTTACCCAAGGTATCTGCCTTGCGTCCTTCACCGACGGAACGGTATGCCTCTGCAACCTGGTTACGTTCCTTGATCATACGGTTGTAAACGCTGGAAGTCATCTCATCGGAGTATTTAATCTGGCGTGGCAGGATATCGATAAGCTCGATACCGTACTCAGGCATCATCTTGCGGGCTTCGTTCGCCATATCGATACTGAGCTGGCGGCGGCCTTTTGTGACTGTCTCTGATGTTGTCTTTGCATTTACAAGAGAATCAATCTGTGCAGCTGTATCAGCGTCTTCTGAAAGCTCTGTTGTATTTGAATCTTCCTGTGTGTTGATGATGTTCGATGTGCGGATAACTTCACTGAGCCTGTTTTGCGTTATGATTGTGCGGGTTGCAGAATCAATGATGTCGCTAAGGCGTGTGTACGCATTGTCGAGCGTCTTGAAAGACTGATAGAACTGCTCTGGGTCAGAAATGCGCCAGCGGCTTGTCGTATCAACGATGATAAACTGGTTTTCTTTCGTCGGGATGCGCTGTGCGTCTCCGTCCATGGAAAGAATCAGCTTAGGATAAGTCGTCACCATGTCGATGAACGGAACTTTTATGTAAAGACCGGCTTCTGTGTGAGAGTCAACAATCTCGCCGAAGCGGGTAACAACTGCCTGAGAGCCTTCGTTTATGATATAAAGAGGACCCATCATAAGGAAAACGACCACTAACGCGGCAATAACAATAAGTGTAATCCAGAACTTTTTCATTTTCATTACCGTGTTCCTCCCTGTCCGTTAAGGTTCTTGATAGGAAGCATGTTGTCAAGGCTGTCGTCTATAAGAGTCGTGCCTTCGCCAGACTTGAAGATTTCTTCCATCGTCTCAAGATAAAGGCGCTCTTTCGTAATTTGAGGAGCTTTTTTGTATTCCTCGTAAACAGCCTTGAACCTTGCGACATCACCTTTTGCCTTGTTCACGCGTTCAACAGCGTAACCTTCGGCAATCTGAATCTGCTGGTCAGCTTTACCTTGTGCAAGAGGAATCTCGCGGTTATACGCTTCCTTTCCTTCGTTTATGTAACGCTCCATATCCTGGCTAGCTTTGTTGACGTCTTCGAACGCGTCCTGAACGCCTTCCGGCGGAACGATGTTCTGAAGTTTTACACCGATAACGTTTATGCCAAGACCTAGTGTGTTGAAGTTCTCGTTCATTGTGTCGAGCGCGATCGTCTCAATTTCGGTACGGGCGGAACCCATTACGCTGAGGATTGCCCTGTCGCCGACGAGCGTGTTGATTACTGACTGAGAAATGTCGCGGATTGTCTGCGTACGCTCTTCTACGTTGAAAAGCCATGCCGCTGGATCGACGATCCTGTACTGGATAATCCATTCAACATCGACAATGTTCAGGTCGCCCGTGAGCATCGTTGACTCTTTTGTAACGCCATTCTGATACTGGTTCGTAACACCCGATTTGAGCGTGCGGAAACCGAACTGCTCTGTCTGTACGACTTTTACAGGAACGTTGTAGTTCTTGTCTATGCCAAACGGCAGTTTGAACTGTAAGCCAGCTCCGAGTGTCTTGTAATATTTTCCGAAGCGGGTTATAACAGCCTGCTCTGTTTCATCGACTACGAAAAAACTCGTGGAGACAACCGCTACGGCAAGCACAGCTACAAGAATAAGGATAATAGCTGCCGGCGTAAGGTTCGGTTTTTTCTTTCGTGGTTTACTTTCTGTTTGGATATTGTCCGGTTCCATTATGTACCTCCGAATTTATTTGAGAAGCGAGTCTACGCTTAATATAAAGATAGTATTTATTTTATCAAAAAACAACATGTTTGAGGAATTTTTATCTGTAGGTTCGGGAGGTGTTTCGCACTCAGTCTTGCTTGTCTTCGGTTGGGGTCTCTGGTGCTTCCGGGGAGACGACTTGCCCGCCGTAAAGCTCTTTTGGGTACACCTTTATTTTAAGCTTCTTTTCCATTTTGGCGAGGATTCGCATTTCGCGCTCATCGCCGATAATGACGTTGATGCCCTCAGCGCCGGCGCGAGCGGTGCGACCTGCCCGGTGAATGAAAAAGTCATCGTCAGAAGGAATGTCTGTCTGGATTATGTGCGTGATGCCCGGAAAGTCGAGCCCGCGAGAGGCAAGGTCGCTTGTGATAAGGACTGTGCATTTGCCGGAGCGGAAGCGGTCGATTGCTGCCTTTCGCTCCTGTTTGCCTGCCTTTGCGTGAAGCGCCTCGCAGTCAACTTTCTTGAACTTAAGCTTTTCGTATATGTTCATAACTTGGTCGGGCCGCGACGTAAAGACAAGTGCTTTCGCCGGATTCGTTGCTGCAAGGAATTTGCGCACGGTGTCTATTTTGTCGCGCTGCTCGGCAAAAATCGCCCAGTGGGAGATTTTCCGCTGAAGAATGTCTTCTGGCGGAAGCACGACTGTTTCCAGCTGCGGAAGCTCCGGCAAAGCTTGGTTAATAAGCTTTTCGATAAACGGCTTAATCGTCGCGGAACAGGCGACAATCTGCACGCTCGCGCCGAGACACTGCGCCAGTTTAAGCGTATGCTCGCGTAGCTCCTGAGAGAGAAGTCTGTCCGCCTCATCAAGAACGAATGCTTTTACATCGGTCGTTTTAAGTTTTTTGAGCATTATAAGCTCTGTGAGCCGCGCTGGAGTACCAATGACAATTACAGGCTTTTCCTTAAGGAGCTCCTGCTGGCGTTTGAGCGGCGCACCGCCTATAAGAAGAACTGTTTTTACGTCCGTAACAGACTGGACTTCAGCCTTTATTTGTGAGGCAAGCTCGTGCGTAGGCGCGGCGATTACAAGCTGTACTGACTGCGCCTTTGGCTGCGTCGAAGTGTCGAGCGCATCTATAAGCGGGATAAGATAGGCGAGCGTTTTGCCTGTTCCTGTCTCTGACTGAAAGAGGATATTCTTTTTTTCCGCGAGCAGAGGAATTACTTTCTGCTGAACTGCGGTCGGGTTTATAATTTGTTTCTTTGCAAGGATTTCCTGCCACTGTGCAGGGAACGAATAATCTGACATAGAAACGATTGTAGCATATTTGGGGGAAGTATGCTATAATAGGGCAATATGAAAGTGGGCATAGACACGTTCGGGTGCAATCACGGTCATTCCGGGATAGGCTCGTATCTTATATCACTTATTAATGAGCTTCAGAATGTTGACGACATCTCGTTTGAGCTGTTTGGAGAGGAAGCTGACCGTCTGTCGTTCATTCCTGCCGGCGGAAAAATCACGTTCCACGGGCTTAACGCAGGGCAGGGCAGAAGCCACAGAACATGGCATCAGGTAAAAATCGGCCCGCTCGCCCTTAAGCAGCACTACGACGTTATCTTTTATCCGGCTGGTTCCGAAGTTATCCCGCTTTTTCAGCATGTTCCAGGGGTCGCCGTCGTAAACAACGTACTTTCCGACCTTTTCAGAACAAACCGCAATCCGTTCCTTAAGTTCGCCCACATTACCGCGCTTAAGCGCACCGATGCGATAATCGCGTCGAGTCAGTTTATCCGCAAAGACTTGATCGCGCTTGGCATAAACCCCGAAAAAATCGAGGTTATTCACCACGGAATTGACCACAGCCACTTTTATCCGCACACGGAGTTTGAGGACGACACTGTTCCGATAAAGCCGTTCTCAATAAAGCGGCCGTTCATTATATACGCGTCGCGCCTGCAGAACGCGGAAAAGAAACACGTCGAGCTGATAAAGGCATTCTCGCTTTTTAAGAAGAATACGTCGCTTCCGCACAGGCTTGTTCTTGCAGGGGATGAGGGCGATTATTCCGATGAAGTGCGCAAAGCCGCTGCCGAGTCGGAGTTTGCTTCCGACATTTTTATAACAGGGTATTTCCCGCACGAGCATCTGCCTGAGCTTTATTCGTGTGCCGATGCATGTATTTTCCCGTCTGTGACGGAGGGAGTAGGGCTGCCTGTTATTGAGGCGATGGCGACAGGCATTCCTGTGGCGTGCGCAAAAGCTGGTTCTTTGCCGGAGATTGCGGGCGACTGTGCTTATTACTTTAATCCGGATGATATTGAGGAGACAGCCGCCGCCATAAACACGGTCGTGACTGATGCAAAAGTGCGCGAGCGTCTTTTAAAGGCGGGATTCGAGTGGACTAAGCGCTTCTCCTGGGAAAAGACGGCGGCGCGCACGGTCGAGATTATCCAAAAAGTCGTAAACAAATAAGGTTGGTCAAGGCACGCTACGCTCAAGGCCTTGACTCAACCTTTTTGACGCTTGCTAACAATTATCAAGCGTCAATGAAAAAAAAGCACCCCGTTCAGAGGTGCTTTTGAAAACTTCGCGCTAGGCTGAAATCTGCTTTGTATCCGTTTCTATAACGGCTTCCGCTTTCTGCTCCACAATGTCCTTCGTAATTACTAGCTTCTTGTGTCCGTCAAGCGACGGCGCGTCGAACATCGTGTCTATAAGCAGCTTCTCTACGATTGAGCGCAGTCCGCGCGCGCCTGTCTTGCGCTTAATGGCTGTGTCCGCAATCGCCTCGATAGAATCTTCTGTAAACTCAAGGTCCACGTTGTCCATCTTGAAAGAAGCGATAAACTGCTTTGTGATTGCGTTTTTAGGCTCTGTAAGGATTCGGCGAAGGTCGTCGCGCGAAAGCTCCTTCAAAGCAACAGAAATCGGCATACGACCGATAAGCTCTGGGATAAGTCCGAACTTAACGAGGTCGTCAGGAATAACCTGATTAAGAAGCTCTGTACGCTCCTCTTCTGTCATTGTCTGGATTGTCGCGCCGAATCCGAGCGTGTTCTCGTGGATACGGGATTCAATGACTTTATCGAGTCCTACGAACGCGCCGCCGCAAATAAACAGAATGTTCGTCGTGTCTATTTCGAGCATTTCCTGGTTAGGGTGCTTGCGTCCTCCCTGCGGCGGAACGCTTGCTTTTGTTCCCTCAATAATCTTAAGAAGAGCCTGCTGAACGCCCTCGCCGGAAACATCGCGCGTAATTGACGTGTTCTCGGACTTGCGGGCAATCTTGTCGATTTCATCGATAAAGATAATTCCGCGTTCCGCCGCAGCGATATTGCCGTCAGCGGCGTTTATAAGCTTGAGCAGAACGTTCTCGACATCCTCACCAACGTAACCGGCTTCTGTAAGCGTTGTTGCGTCTGCAATAGCGAACGGGACGTTCAGTTTTTTAGCGAGCGTCTTTGCAAGGTATGTCTTTCCTGAACCGGTCGGACCAATAAGCAGAATATTCGACTTTTCTATCTGAACATCGGAATCGTCCGTCATTGTCTGCGTAAGGCGTTTGTAGTGGTTGTATACAGAAACGGAAAGAACTTTTTTGGCGTAGTCCTGTCCAATTACGTACTGGTCAAGGAATTCCTTGAACTCACGCGGGGTTGGAATATCTTCCAGATTGATGGGACGTACGTCGCCTTCATGGCGTGAAAGCTCCTCGTCTACAATCGCGGCGCAACGCTCGCAAATATATATTCCCGGAGGTCCTGGAACAAAATCCCTGCCGTCATCAAGAGTATGGTTACAGAATGAACATCTTGGAATATCTTTATTTGACAGAAAAGCCATTTTTCCTCCGTGGCATTATGCTGTCTATAATGCCGTATTCAAGTGCATCTTCTGGTGTCATATAGAAATCTCTTTCCATATCCTCTAAAAGTTTTTCAACTGGTTTACCAGTGTGGAACGCGAACCTGTCCGCAGTAAGTTTTTTGAGCCTTAATATCTCTTTTGTCTGTATAAGGATATCGCTCGCCTGACCGCCTGAGCCGCCCCACGGCTGATGAATCATTATGCGTGAAGAAGGCAGTGCGAAACGCTTGCCAGCAGAACCGCCCGCAAGAAGGAACGCGCCCATGCTCGCTGCCTGTCCGATGCAGATTGTCTGCACTTCGCAGCGGATATACTGCATCGTGTCGTAAATGGCAAGTCCTGCCGTAACAGAACCGCCGGGGCTGTTTATATAGATACTTATGTCTTTTTCTGGATTCTGTGACTCAAGGAAAAGAATCTGGGCAACAACAAGGTCGGCTGTCATATCATTTATCTCGCCGTCAACAAAAATAATCCTGTCTTTTAAAAGTCTTGAATAAATATCGTAAGATCTTTCTCCGTTTCCTGTCTGCTCAATGACATAGGGAACAAGATTATTCATCTTTGGGTCCATAACTTTCTTCTCCTTACTGTTCTTTATCAGATGAAGCGACCCCGACGCTGCATTTTTAGGGCAATCATCGGGGTTCTCTCTGTTTAATTGCGGCGCGTGGCGGATAATCCGCATATCACGCTTGTAACAAACTTTTGTTCGGCAAGCCTTGACCGCCGTATTTGTTATGACTTACTCAGCCTTTCCGTTGAAAAGTTCCTTAAAGGTAAGTTTTTCGCCCTTAGAAACTTTTATCTCGCTGAAAAGCTGTGTGTAAAGCTTCTGCTCTTTCGCATCATCAATAAGATACTCTTTTTTAGTGGCATCCGCATAGTGCTTTTTAACTTCTTCAACAGTTGTTCCTGCACCTTCTGCAATCTTGGTGTACTCAGCCTCGATTTCTTCTGGTGTTACGGAAATGTTTCTGTCTTTAAGCAGGCTTTCTACGATGATGCGGCCTTTGAGCATCTTTGCTGCGTCACCGGTCCACTGAGTAATCATATCCTCTTTTTTCTGACCGGATGCTGTAATCATCTTCTCAAGCTGCTCTGTTGTTGTCTGGAACTGCTGTGCAATCATGTTCCAGCGGTGGTTGAGCTCCGCGTCGAGCATTGATTTAGGCAGATCGAAAGGATATTTCTCGATAAGCTTTTCAATGAGCTCGTTTGATTTGATTTCCTTAAGCTTGTTCTGAAGAGCGGATTCCATGTTCTTCTTGATATCTGCCTTCATGTCGTCGAGTGTCTTGTACTTCTCGTTTACGTCCTGTGCAAGCTCGTCGTCAAGTGCAGGAAGGTCGCGAATCTTGATAGCAGTAACTGTTACGCGGATTTTCTTTGTCTTTCCGGCAAGATCTTTGTCCGCAAAGTCTTCGGCATAAACTTTCTCAATGTCTTTTGTCTCATTTTTCTTCATGCCGATAATTTCGTTGTCGAACTTGTAGATGTTCTGCTCTGTTCCGATTGTGAAAACAAAGTCCTGACGCTTTGAGCCTTCAATCTCTGCGCCTTTGTCATCGAGTTCTACGTAGTTGACTGTAACAATGTCGTCCTTTGCAGCCGGTTCGTTGTCTTTTCTGTCGATAACCATCGCGTTGCGCTCGCGGATAGCCTCAAGCTCGTCCTTAAGGTCTGCGTCAGAAAGCTTAACCTGCGGCTCTTTGATTTCTATGCCGGTAAGGTCTGTTACGGAAACTTTTGGGAACACATCGTATGTAACGGCGAATTTAAGATCTTCGCCAACTTTGAGTTCCGGAACCTTGTCGATTGCTGGCTGTGCATAAGGAAGCGGGCGGTTGTCTGACTTTTTCTCGTCATACTCTGCAAAGACTGTTTCCAGTGCTTTCTCAATCAGTTCTGAAGCTGCGTCTGCGCGGAGGGCTTCACCGTATTTCTGCTCAAGAATAGAAGCCGGTACCTTTCCCTTGCGGAATCCGGGAATCTGCAAATTCTTGACGCATTTTGCAACAGTATCTTTGTACTGTGCGTCAACATCTTCTTTTCCAACTGTTACGGTAAGTTTTACAGCGGAATTCTCAAGCTTTTCGATTTTCTTAGTTACTTTCACGGTGGGTTTTCCTTTCGTGTAAAAAATGCAGGTGAAAAAAAAAGCGATTCAGATTTCTCCGAATCGCTTTCGCCTAGAGCGGGAAACGGGAGTCGGACCCGCGACATCCACCTTGGCAAGGTGGCGCTCTACCACTGAGCTATTCCCGCAAGAACTTATACGAATGACAATCCGTATACTATCAGCAAAGCTGCTATTTCGCACGGCATAAAAGCTATGCGAGAGAAGGGATTTGAACCCTCACGCCTTGGGCACTAGATCCTAAGTCTAGCGTGTCTGCCAATTTCACCACTCTCGCCCTTGGACATAGTGAATATAGCCGAATGGAAAAAAAGTGTCAATATGTTTTAGGATTTTTTTAAAACCGGCTGAACAATTAGACAACAAGACGATGATGCGCTATAGTAGTTTTATATTTTTCAAAGTATTCGGAGGTAAGAGTAATGAAGAATATTTCTAAGGCAGCTGTCTTGCTTGCGGCAGTTTTGATGATTTTTTGCATAACTGGATGCGGCGATAATGCAGGTGGTACGCCAACACAAACACCAACACCAACGCCGGCTGAACCACTGTTCGTGGCGCGGGAAACGCCGCTGACGCTTGAGGCTATTGCAGCTGGTACGATTACGCTGACAAATCCGTGGTCTACGCTTAAGTACAAGAAAAACGGCGGCGATTTTGTGAGTGTAACTGCAAGTGCGAACACAATTGCTGTTGCCGCTGGCGACAAAGTTGCGTTTTATGCGGACGGCTCTGAGAATACTTATCCTACGTACCTTAAAATTGAATGCTCCGCCGACTGCTATGTTTACGGTAATGTTATGAGCCTTTTGAGCTCAATAAACTTTAAAACCGATGTAACTATTCCTGATACAATGGACTATGCGTTCGAAGAATTATTCTCTGGAAACACTCATATTAAAAACCATGCGCAAAAGGCACTTGTACTTCCAGCGACTACGTTGACATATTTTTGCTATGAAAACATGTTCAATGGCTGCACAGGGCTGACGAGCGCTCCGGCACTGCCTGCGGAGACACTGGAGGAGTGGTGCTATGCCAGCATGTTTCGAGGCTGTACAGGGCTGACGAACGCGCCGGAGCTGCCAGCGACGTCGATGTGGGATGCTTGCTATGACAGCATGTTCCGAGGCTGCACAGGACTGACGATTGCGCCGACGCTGCCAGCGACGGAGTTGGTAGCTGGTTGCTATTCCAACATGTTCAATGGTTGCTCGAGTTTGAATTCTGTAACTTGTTTGGCAACGGATTTTTTTGCAACCACTTGTACGACTGACTGGTTGGATGGTGTCGCTGCAACAGGTACGTTCAAAAAAGCGGCTTCAATGGATGACTGGACAACAAATAGTGTTTCCGGTATCCCGACTGGCTGGACAGTCCAGGACTACACCGCACAATAATCCACAAGTTTGTACGCGCCGGGGTGGAGAGAGTCGTTCGAGCGCGTCCTTGCGCTCGAACTTATCGAGTTTGTCGTATATTCGACAAACTCCCAGTTTTTACGCTCGTCCATGAGCGCAGTTGTAACAAGATATCCCCGGAACACCGGAAAACTGGGGAGGGCGGTGAGTCGCAACGAGCACTTTGTGCGAGGCGCGAATTGTCGCCCGTCACCTCGCGCCATAATATTTTACCTATCTATTGCAATAATTGCGGTATTTTGTTATGTTGTTGAAAATATCGCAAAAAGGCGAAAAACGTGTCAGTTGCCATAAAATAGAGGAATCCGCGAAATCGGTTGAGGGTCGCGGAAAGGGAAGTCCTCCGGGTGTGGTCAGTACACGTACGGAGGTTTTATTTTATGGATATGAATGAAGAAATTTCAGGAGAAATTTCGAATGAGGAAATCTCGATGAACGAAGAGATTTCGGAAAATGATGAGATTTCAGAAAGCGATGAAATCTCGTTCCAGGATTTGGGACTCGATGAGCTCACGTTAAAGGCAGTTGAGACTAAAGGTTTTGAGACTCCTTCCCCAATCCAGATTCTGGCGATTCCGCGGCTTTTGGGCGGCGATGCGAATATCATCGCAAAGGCACGTACCGGTACGGGTAAAACGGCGGCTTTCGGTCTGCCGCTCGTACAGAGAATCCGTTCTGACGCCGGCTTCCCGCAGGCACTTATTCTTACGCCGACTCGCGAGCTTGCAATGCAGGTCTGCCGCGAGATTGAATCTTTCACAACAGGCAAATATCCGCGTCTTACGACCGTTTACGGCGGTGCGTCTATTACAAGCCAGCTCCGCGATTTGAAGCGTGGCGTTGAGATTGTCGTCGGTACGCCGGGACGCGTCATGGATCTTCTTGACCGCGGTGCGCTTAAGCTCGACAAGATAAGCTATTTTATCCTTGATGAAGCGGACGAGATGCTCGATATGGGCTTTATTGAGGATATCGAGAAGATTTTTGGAGAGGCTAACCCTGACAGCCGTATCCTGCTTTTTTCTGCGACGATGCCACCGGAAATCCTTAAAATTGCATCAAAGTTCATGGGCGAGTACGAGGTTGTTGAAGAAGAGGCAAAGCCTGAGGAGCCGCTTCTTACAGAGCAGCATTATTGGGTTGTGCGCGAGGGCGAGAAGATTGAGGCTCTTGTGCGCCTTATCGATATTTCACCTGATTTTTACGGGCTTGTATTTACGCAGACGAAGGTTGATGCAGACGCTGTTTCTAAGCAGCTGGACGAGCGCGGATACGAGGTCGCAGCCCTTCACGGAGACATTCCGCAGACTCAGCGCGAGAAGATTCTTGCACGGTTCCGCACAGGAAAGACGAGAATTCTTGTCGCAACTGATGTCGCTGCGCGCGGTATCGACATTGAGGGACTTTCACACGTTGTAAATTACGCGCTGCCTTATGATGGCGCGACATATATTCACCGCATAGGACGCACGGGACGCGCCGGAGCGAAAGGACTTGCTTATTCGTTCGTAAGACCGGAGGAGCGCCGCAAAGTCGAGTATTTGAAGCAGGTTGCGAAAAAGGCGACGAAAGGCATTTTGCAGGAGGATCCTGTTCCGTCTGTTGAGGAAGTTCTTTCCGTTAAACGCGCACGGCTTTTTGGCGAGCTTAAGGCAAAGCTGGCTGGCGCGGTTGATGTTTCCGAGAATTTCAAAACGTTCACAAGCGAGCTTTGCGCGGAAACCGCCCCGGAAGAAATGCTCGCGCGGCTTGTACAGCTTTATTTTGGCACAAAGCTTGATTCTTCGCGCTATGGTAATATTTCAGTTAACCGCTCTGGAAAGGCTTCTGACCAGATGCGTCTTTACATACAGATTGGTCGGCGCGACGGCTTTAATGCGCGCGAGCTTTCAGTTTTCTTGAGCGACTTGCTCCGCGTTCCGGAACGCTATATAGACCGCATTGAAATTACCGAAAACTTTTCTTTGTTCAGCCTGCCTATTGCGCACGGAAAAAAGCTTCTTGACATATGCGCGCGCGACAAGTCGCTGCCTCATGTACACGTTGACACAAAAGAAGGTGGCGGCAAGCGTGAGCGCGGAAAACGCGACGGCGGTTCCCGTGGCGGAAGCCGTGGTGGATTCGGCGGGCGTTCAGGTGGCTTCGGCGCGCGTTCCGGCGACAGAAGTGAAAGAGGTGCTCGCGGCGGCAGACGTGATGACTTTGGTAAAGGCGAGTTTGGCGGACGTGGTGCGGGTAAAGGCGGTTCACGCCGCGCCCCGCGCAAGGAGTTCGCAAGAGGCATTCCGCGCCGCCCCGACGAAAAAACGGGAAACGCGTCTCTTTACAAGAAGTCCAGCGCCGGGAAATAAACTGAGAATACACGTATAACTCACAGTTTTTCATTTAAGTGGATTGCTCTCGCCGACACTATGTTTATGAAAGTAGATTCCTCGCTGTCGCTCGTCAATACTTTCATAAACATAGCATCAGCTGCGCAATCCACTTAAAGAAGAGTCTTAGTAAACGCAGATTCCTCGCGGACTTATTTCCCTGCGCTGTCGTTACAGCTTGTTAATCATGTCCAGGTGATTAATGTAAAACTCTGTGATATCTGTCTTTATCGTAAGTCCGCCCTGAAGTGACATGTGGTCGCCGGTAAACTCCGGCATAATGTACCACACGCCCTTTTTGAGCGGCGGCGCGGACGAGTTTGCCGTGGACAAGTTCGCGGAAGCTGCCACCGTTTCCGTAAAGACTTCCGACGGCGCATAATCAGGTGCGCGGGCAGAAATCGTGTTCACTAGCCCGTCGTTCCTCTGCCATTCTTTCCCCAGCGTTATTCCGTCGGACGTTGTGTCTTCGTAAATGCCGATATTCCGCGATATCCGCTGAAAATGCTTTTCCATCAAGCCTTGTATCGGTTCCTGTGTTCCATCCTCAGCTTCCTGCGTCGCACAGCATGGGAACGAAAAGTAATAGACTGAATCGAGTGTTAAGAGCCATCTGTTAATTTCCGCCGCGTTCTGGATGTGCATGTCAAAACTGGCATAGTCATAGTCGGCGCGACCGTCTTTTTTTGGCGTGTTTGTCTTTTCCATCATTTTATGCATGAATGTCTTTGGCTCAGTGCTTTGATCAGGAACATGATAGGCTGAGGTTCCGTTGTGCGGTGCGGCTAATGCTGTAATCGAGTAAATCCAGTCCGCGTGTCCGCCTTTGAAAAGCGGGCTAAGATCTTCTTCTGGCGTGGTGATTCGCTCTGCTTTTGATCCTTCTGCCATCAGATGTGCGAGTAGCCTTACCGTCACACCGCCGAACGAATGGCCGAGCAAGTTTATTTTGTGGTTTTCATCCCATTCGGGAATAAGCGGTTTTTTGGAGAAATCGCGTCCGAACCGCTCGTGGCCGCACCGTGCGGAATGTTCCGCGCCATAATCTGTCACAGTTCCTGTAAGCTGGGCATAAAGCTCGCACGCTCTGTCCCATGCGCTGCCTTGTGGATCTACAGAAGCGTCGTAGCATTCAAAACCTTGTTTGCGCAGTTGTTTCATCAGCGAGCCGTTTTTCATTCCCCAGTACGGAAAGAAGTTATTCATAAAATCGTAGTGGCCCCAACCGGAAAGACCGTGAACAAAAACGTAAGTGTAGTTTGTGTTCCACTGGGTTTTCATTTCGTCCGTGACTACGATTTTTGTTGAGCTACAAGAGTTAAGAATCAGTAAGATAGTGGCTACGGATAAAATCAGGAGATTTTTGTTTTTCATATAAAGCACTCCTAAGTTTTTGTGCGCGACTAATAAGCGATGCGCCAAGGATGGCGCGACTTGTGTATCCGTGTATTATACACGAGTTATATTGCAAATCAATGTTTTGCGATAACTTTTTTGTTCGTTTTCTCGATGATTTCGTTCTGCTTTACCGTAAGCTGTACCCACGCAGGGCGGAATCCGCTTTTTAATGCGGTTCGCACTGATTTTAAGTTTGACCAGGCGCAGCAGTAAAACGGAACTTTTCCGCGTTCAAGGCATTCGCACGCAAGCTGGTTCACCAAAGTTGATGCTATGCCTTGCCGCCTGTATTCGGGCTTTACGTCAATGCCGATTTGCCACATTGTGTCGCAGTCAGCGGAACAGCCTGCAAGCCCTATCATCTTGCCATTTTTGTAAGCGGCAACGGCAAGTATGTCCAGTTCTTTGCGGGCTTCACAAAGGGCATTTTCCCATTCCGAATAGTTTAAGGTGTCAATTTCGGCTTTTTCAAGAACACGGAGTTCATAGCCCGCAGGGACGGTGCGTGTCGCACATATTTTTCCAATTACTTCGACGTCCGGGAGCCAGTATTCCGCCATAAAGCACACGTTCATATTGAGCGGGCGAAGTTTTCCCTGTAGGACAATCATGTTCGGCGTTTCAAAGCAGTGATATGGCGGATACGAATTGATGTAGTCAGTTACTATGTCTTTAAGCTCAGGCGAGACGGATGCCACGATGTTGTTTCCGTAAGAGGCAAGGTCGCATAAAAACGGCAGTTTAAGGTATTTCCGCGCGCCATCGAACTGCCTTGAAATAACGACTATGTTTTCGTTTGACAAAAAATCTTCTGCCTTGCATCCGCTGTCTACCGCCGACTGCTCCATCGCAATCTTTAGTATTTCTTCGTTCGTCATCTTTATTTCTTTCATTTTTTGGTTTTAAATCAATTTTGATATAGCTCCTGCAAAATTTTTAAAATCATCAAGATGAGAAGTTATAATTGCATATATTATTTTACAGTCAAGATTTTCGTACTGGTGCACAGCGATATTTCTAAAACCAACTGCGTGGCTTAATTCTTCTGCATTTTTTGATGATATTAGTTTGTTATCTGCAAGATATTTGAAAGTTTCGGACATTGTGGAAGGCGTAGGGGTTTCATAATCTAAAAGTATATGATTTCCTATGTCTACACATATTTGTACCGCTCTCTGAAGATTCAGAATTATGATTTCCTGTTTGTCAATGTTAGATTCCAATTCATCAACACTAGTTATTTCTTGGCTTTTAATTCTTTGGACACAGTGAATCAGGGCTTCTAATTTTGTCTGTAATACTTCTTTATCCATTTACAAATCTCCTGATTTTTTCGCGGCGGATGTATTCGATGGCTGGTAGAAAATCTTCTTTAAAACAAAGGGCTTTAGTAAGATATTTTACGAAAACTGTCGGTTTGATTTTGATTTTCACTCCAGTTGTCATGATTTGATATAAAAAGATTCCTTCTGCTTGTGCTAAATCTGAAAGATCAATTTCTCGATGGCATAAAAGTGAAAGCTCTGTTTGAATTGTGCTTAGTGTTTCGTAGTCGAGTGGAAGTTGAGAATGAACGGCTATGTCTATATCACTGTTTTCGTTGAAAGTACCTTTTGAAAAAGAACCAAACAAAAGTACGGTATCAATTTTTTCGTTTTGAGAAAAATATTCTGAAAGTTTTTTCTTGATTTCTTCTGCTTCGTTCATAATAACAGTATAACATTAAAGTTCAAATCCGTGTAGATTCAAAAGAAAACTCTTAACTTCTACGGTTTTAGCCATCCTTTCGCGATAGCCGCGTCGAGGTTCGCTTCGACCCACTTGTAAACTTCCGGCATAAACTCTTTGATAACCGCCATCCGCTTTTCCACGACGGCGCGGTTTGTACCGCTTTCGCGCCATGTGTGGCCTTCTGTGAGCGTGTTGTGCAGGAACGGCTGAAGCCTGTCCATGCAGGCGGCGTATTTTGAATCTGGCGTGTTCATGGCGTCAAACTCTTCCCATAAAGCACGTAGTTCCGCGCCTTGCTCCGACGGAAGCTGCGCGAAAAGCTTGTCGGCTGCGGCGGCCTCGCGCTCCGCTTTGCCTTTGTTCGCTTCCAAGTCGTATGCGAAAGTGTCACCGGCGTATATCTCTATAAGGTCGTGGACGACGCACATCTTCGCCGCTCTTGCAACGTCTACAGGCTCCGTCGCGTATTCTGAAAAAAGCAGCGTCATCACAGCTATGTGCCAGGAATGCTCAGCGTCGTTTTCGCGCCGTGAGCCGTCTATAAGCATTGTGCGACGCAGGATTGATGTCATTTTGTCTATTTCTGCTGTGAACCGGAGTTGCTGGTCAAGCCGGATGTTTCCGATTGGTAAAAAATCTTTTTGTGCCATGCGGCTATTATAACGGAGTGTGCGAAACTCGTAAACTGTAAAACCGCAGGGCTTCTGCATTGTAAGTTTTGTTAGGAAAATGGCTCCCTGTCACGTAGCGGGGTGTCAAAACCGCGCGTTAACGCGCTACACGCCGTTTGTGGTAAGGGAACTATTAAAGATGTCGCTATCGCGACCTCCACAAACGGAGTGTTTTTGAACCCACGCTACGTTCCTTCGCGCCATTTTTACTTACGGAATTTATACTGCGGAAGCCTTATGATAAACAACAAAAAAAAGACGATACGTTAAATAGAAACGTTCACAAATCATGTGAATCAACCGAAATATATAAATATACCTTTCGTTTTTACATAATTTAAACTAAGTTTTTGGAGGCTCTGATGATAGAGACAATCACAAAAATCAACAATTCTGTAAACGGTGTTGTTTGGGGAACCTTCGGTATCGCGCTTTTGTTTATCGCCGGTCTTATTATGACGATTGTGAACAAGGGATTCCAGTTCACTCATTTTCTTCATTGGAACAAAAAGACAATCGGTGCAATTTTCAAAGACAAAAAGATTACAGCCCATACCGGTAAAGAGGACAGGTCTATCTCTCAGTTCCAGAGCCTTTGTACAGCTCTTGCGGCTACAATCGGAACAGGAAACATCGTCGGTGTAGCGACGGCTATAATCCTTGGTGGTCCAGGCTCAATCTTCTGGATGTGGGTTATGGCGATTGTCGGAATGATGACGAACTACTCCGAGAACGTGCTTGGTATTTATTTCCGCAAGAAAGGTCAGAATGGCGAGTGGCATGGCGGTGCTATGTACTACCTTAAAGACGGTCTTGGCGGATACAAGGGAATGAAAAAAGTCGGTACAGTCCTTGCTGTCTTGTTCAGCCTTTTCTGTCTTATCGCGAGCTTTGGTATTGGCAACATGAGTCAGGTAAACTCAATCGCCGGAAATATGGAGAGCGCGTTCAACATCCCGACATGGGTAACTGGTATCGGTCTTGTGATGATAGCTTCTATCGTTATTCTGGGCGGTCTTAAAAGAGTCGCTGCCGTTACGGAAAAACTCGTTCCGTTCATGGCGATAATCTACATCATTGGTGCGCTCGTTATTTTCTTTACGCATATCACGGCTGTTCCAGCTGTTTTCGGTGCTATTTTCAAAGGCGCTTTCGCCGCAAAATCCGCAGCGGGCGGTATCGTTGGTTACGGCTTCCAAAAAGCTATTACATGGGGATTCAAGCGCGGCGCGTTCTCTAACGAAGCCGGCCTTGGTTCTTCGGTAATGGTTCATTCATCTTCTAACGTAAAAGAGCCTGTTCGCCAGGGAATGTGGGGTATTTTCGAGGTTTTCGCCGATACGATTATCGTTTGTACGCTGACGGCTTTTGTTATCCTTTCTACGGGCGTCGTTGATCTTGAAACTGGCCACATGATTTCTGCAAGCGAAGGTTCCGGCCTTGTTGGTGAAGCTTTTGCTACTGTTTTCGGTGCTTTCGGACCAAAGTTCATCGCGATTGCGATTCTGCTGTTCGCTTTCTCCACCGTTCTTGGCTGGAGTCATTACGGAGCGACGGCGTGGCAGTATCTTTTTGGTGAGAAAACACAGCTTATATACAAAGTTTTGTTTGTAATCGTTATTTTCTTCGGCTGCACGATGAGCCTTTCCCTCGCATGGGATTTGTCAGATACGTTCAACGGTTTGATGATGATACCGAACTTGATTGGCGTTATTGCACTTTGTCCGCTCGTCGCGAAAATCACGAAAAACTATATCAACCGAAAGATTTTGGGCAAAGACGAGGCTCCGATGATCTCTAAATACCCGGAATATCAGGTTGATGAAAAGGAACTGGAAGCAGAAGATTAAACTGTCATTATGAGCGAAAATGTTATTAAAAGAGGGCTCGTCATGGAAGGTGGCGCGATGCGCGGTATGTTCACAGCGGGCGTTCTTGATGTTTTTATGGAGAACAGAATTGAGTTCGACGGCGCTATCGGGGTTTCCGCCGGTGCGACGTTCGGCTGCAACTTCAAGTCACGCCAGATAGGACGCGCTATCCGTTACAACAAGCGGTACGCGCACGAATGGCGTTACTGTTCCCTGCGTTCACTGATTTTTACCGGAGACCTTTACGGCGCGGACTTCTGCTACAACAGAATCCCGAATGAACTTGATGTTTATGATTTGGCAACGTACCGCGCTAACCCGATGGAGTTTTACTGCGTCGCATCCGACTGCGTTACCGGAAAGCCTGTTTACAAAAAGCTTGAGACGTGCGATGCGCACGAGCTTACATGGATGCGTGCGAGCGCGTCCATGCCGCTTGCGAGCCGGATTGTCGAAGTTGACGGTTACAAGCTGCTCGACGGCGGCATGACCGACTCTATTCCGCTTGCTTTTTTTGAGAGCATCGGATATGGGCGGAATGTCGTTATTCTGACGCAGCCGCGCTCGTACAAAAAAAGTTCATCCAGCCTTATGCCGCTGATGAAGTTTGCGTTACGGAAATACCCGGCGCTTGTCGAGGCGATGCAGCGCCGCCCAGAGGAATACAACAAGCAGACTTCATACGTCTTTGAAAAAGCCGATAGGGGAGAGGTGCTTGTAATTTGCCCCGAAGCACCGCTTGGAATAAGCCGCACCGAGCATGACGAGAAAGAGCTTCAGCGCGTATATGATGAAGGGCGGCGGATAGCGGTGGAACGTCTGGAAGAGATAAGGGCGTTTTTACGCGGATGAATGGGGCGTGGCGGATAGAAGTTATCCGGTCTTGCGCACTTCGGCTCATCCGCCTCATTCCTGCGCGTTCCGCGCAGGAACTAAAGGTGCTCCAGCCCGGCGCCTACACACCCGCGTGTATTGACAAACGTGGGCTTAATCGATAAAACAGAAGCATACACGACAAAGAGGTCGTAGATATATTTCTTGATGCAGCATTTGCGCAGGGGATATTTCTACGGCCTTTTTTGTTTTATGCCGTGTGGCGGGCGCAGTTTTATTGGCGGCTATTAGAGGGCAGCCGTGGCGTCCAGGAGGTTGCGATACGTCCACGTCAAGGCACGCTTCGCTTAAAGCCTTGACATGTCCGTTTATCGGTTATCACAGGAGGATATAACCGCTATGACGTTTACAAAAATGCATGGATGCGGAAATGACTATATCTATTTTGACTGCACACGCGAGGGTTTTCCCGGCGGCGCGGAAGGCGAGCGTCTTGCTGCGATAAAGCTTTCGGACAGGCATTTCGGAATCGGTGGCGACGGAATAATCCTTATAAAAAAAGGCACAAAGGCTGATTTTGAGATGGTCATGTATAACGCCGACGGAAGCCGGAGCCAGATGTGCGGAAACGGAATCCGCTGCGTCGGAAAGTATGTCTTTGACGCGGGCTATACAAAAGGACGCGAGTTTACAGTCGAGTCGATGGGCGCGGTCAAGCACCTTAAAATCGAGAGCGGTGAGCGCGGCGATAAGGTGACTAAGCTTTCTGTCGATATGGGAAGCCCGATTTTTCAGGCGGCGAAAATCCCTGTGAATGTTGCGATGTGCACGTCGGGTGCAGATTCGAACGTCATCCAGCATCCAATTTCCGTCGGTGGCACCGAATACAAGATTACTTGCGTTTCAATGGGAAACCCGCACGCAGTTGTCTTTTTGGACAAGCCGCCGGCAAAATTTCCGGTGTGCGAAATCGGACCGCTTTTCGAAAACGATACGTTCTTCCCGGAGCGCACGAACACGGAGTTCGCATTTGTACAAGATCGCCGCACAATCTGGATGCGCGTGTGGGAGCGTGGAACCGGCGAGACGCTTGCGTGCGGAACAGGCACTTGTGCGACAGTCGTTGCGGCAATCCTGAACGGGCTTGTCGATGCCGGTGAAAAAATCACCGTACATCTGCTTGGCGGCGATTTGGAGATTCAATGGAGCGGGCGTGAAGGCGACAGTGTTTTTATGACAGGTCCCGCCGAAATGGTATTCACAGGAGATGTTGAGCTATGAAAATAAACAAAAACTTTTTGGATTTGGAAGCGAGCTATCTTTTTTCAACGGTCGGAAGAAAAGCGCGTGAGTTTATCGCCGCGCATCCAGATGCCGACGTTATAAAGCTTTCCATCGGCGATGTGACGCGCCCGCTGTGCCCCGCTGTCATCGACGCAATGCACAAAGCCGTTGACGAAATGGCTGACGAAAAAACATTCCGGGGCTATCCGCCGGATTACGGATACGACTTTATTCTTGATGCAATCCTCCAGTGTGACTATATCGGGCGCGGAATCAGCCTTAAAAAAGACGAGATTTTCCTTTCCGACGGCGCAAAATCGGACTGCGGAAACATCGGTGACATCTTCTCCGTAGACAACACCGTCGCAATCTGCGATCCCGTTTATCCGGTTTATATCGACACAAACATTATGAACGGACGCGGCAAAAACATCATCATAATGCCGTGCGGCGAGGAAACAGGCTTCTTGCCGGAGCTTCCGTCAGATACCGCGCGAGTCGCTGACATCATCTACTTGTGTTTTCCGAACAACCCGACCGGGGCTGTCGCGTCAAAAGCATACCTTAAAAAGTGGGTCGATTATGCGAACGCACACCACAGCCTTATCCTGTTCGATTCCGCGTATGAAGCATTCATCACCGAGCCTGATATTCCGCGCTCAATCTACGAGATAGAAGGTGCCAAAACATGCGCCATAGAGCTGCGGTCCTTCTCAAAGACAGCCGGATTCACTGGCGTTCGCTGCGGATACACCGTCGTTCCGCACGACCTCGTTTTTGAAGGAACGGAGCTTAACGCGCTTTGGTCACGCAGACAGTCAACCAAATTCAACGGAGTGTCGTACATCACGCAGCGTGCGGCAGAGGCAGTCTATTCAGCCGAAGGACAAAAGCAGATACAGGAAAACCTTTCGTACTACCGCGAGAATGCCCGGCTCATTTACGAGGGTGTGATGGCAGCCGGTTTCAAAGCGTTCGGCGGCAAAAACTCGCCTTATGTGTGGATGAAAATCCCAGCCGGCTTTACGAGCTGGTCGTTTTTTGACGAGCTTTTGGAAAAATGCCAGGTTGTCGGCACCCCAGGAAGCGGATTCGGAAAAAAAGGCGAGGGATATCTGCGTCTGACGGGCTTCGGTAGCCGCGAGCGGACCCTCGAAGCATTGGAAAGAATCAAGAAATATTTTAATTAGGAAGGGGATAGGGAGCGACCCTGTGCCTTGCCAGCGGAGCGTTTCACCGCACACGGTTGCGGGCGAACCCCTTATACGGGGCACAGCCTTCAGCCGTCGCTCCCTACCCGTAACGCCCCAGCTAAATGCAGTCGGCGATGCGTTTTATGTCGCCTTTGTTCGCGCGCCAGGGGATAATTGAAGGAACGTCGTAATGCGGAGACACGACAATTCCTGCATCAAGGCAGCGTTTTGCAAAGTCTTCGTAGCTGTCGCGCGGGATTTTTGGGAAAAGCCAGCATGCGCGGCGGTCAAAAAGCGGAGAAAGCTGCTTGGAAAACTGCTTGAAGTCGTTTTCGCCGAACATACCCAGAGCCGTTTTTAAGTCGTAGAAAGCGCGTGCGTATGCGGCGAGAAGCGGTGTGGGCACAACATCAGACGGCGGGATTTCCGCACCAGTTGCAGAGGTCGCGCCCGGTTCCTGTTTCGCGCCTGTCGCGTTTTGCGGCACGTCCGCGCGGAATGCATAAATGCAAAGCGACGTTGCCCACGGATACGGCGGCACGAGTTTTATTACAGCCGGGCGTTCTGTGCCAGGATGAACTATCTTTATGTCGGGGTAGCGAGTTTGCTTCGGAGTCGATTCCGCGCAAATGTCGAGCCACGGTCGCCACAACACGGCATCACCCGCGCCATCAGCCAAATCGCGCATTTTACTGGGCGCGCAACTCACGCAATCTGCACCCGCGCCCCCAGCAGAGCCGCCGGAAACTGCGCAGGTTTCGCGACAATCGGCATAATACCAGCGGATTTCCGTGTATTCGCCCGGCAGCAAATGACGCACAGCTGTTGCGAGCCTGCTTTCGTAGCCGCCACAATATGCGCCTGTCGCGCCGCGCTCAAGCGTGTCCTTACAGACAGTCCGCGCCTTGCCACCATCCCAGCCAAGAAGAGTTCGTCCGCCATCAAGATAACAGTCCGTCAGGCGAACGCCTTTCTCTGTGTACAGGTAGCAGCCTCTTGCGCGGCGGACGTTTCCGT
>JAFZVC010000074.1 GCA_017618015.1 Spirochaetaceae bacterium | reverse complement strand
GAACTTCTTAGCTATGGTTCTATATCCGACTTTTCCCTGTTTGTATTCTGATAGAACCTTTACCCTCAAGTCAATCGGGTACTGAGTTGTAAATCCCATTTTCTGACCTCCAAAAGTGTCTAACTTTTGGGGGTCAGTTCACCCGACGCAGCCAAGCTGCTAAACGGTTTTCGTCTCCCCTCTCGCCTAAGGGGCAGCCTTCTTCAGTTCCGCCCCTTAAAAACCCATGATTACGCCACCAATACCCCTACCCCGCTATGAAATCAGCGAGTATTTCTGCCACCGCTTACTCCGCCAGCGCAGCAGCATTACAATGCCGCGCGTTGTTTCGTCGGTGCCGATGCCAAGCCAGAACCCTACAAGCCCAAGCCCGCATTTTATACCGAGGATATAGCTTCCAAGCACCATGATGCCCCAGTTTGAGCAGATTCCGTAAAGCACAGGGAAACGCACGTCACCCGCGCCCTTTAAGGCACCGACGTACACCAGGTTAAGAGAACGCCCGAATTCCATATAGGCGGAGTATATAAGCAGCGTACACACAAGGCTGTGGACTTCCGGGATGTCGGTAAAAATCCGCACAACAGGATTTTTTATAAGGTTGGCGATGATAATCACCAGCATCGAGCACGAAGTCGCAACTATCTGATAGATAAACACTTTTTTGTAAGCCACGTCCTGCTCTTTGGCACCGACATAATACCCGGCTTTTATCTGCGTGGCGCTTCCGACAGCCATTGCTATGGCGAAAACAAAGCGCAGAATCGTCATTGTGTACACTTGGGCAGACATGGCGTTCGTTCCAAGAGTCGAAATCATCGCCATAATGACGATTTGGCTCATATTATACGAAAGTCCTTCGCCGGCGGTAGGAACGCCGACCTTAAGTACAAGCCTGAAGCTTTCGCGAGGAACCTTCCTCAAGCCTTTCAAACTGAACGCCACGTCCTTTCGGCGGCGAATAAAAACTGCGAACATTATGCAAGAGACGACCATCGCAAGTCCGGAAGCGCCCGCCACACCCACAACACCGAGTACAGGCAGCCCGAACCAGCCGTAAAGCGAAAGCGCGTTACCAATGACGTTCGTAAGGTTCGCGACGACAGAGACAATCATCGCTTCTTTTGTGTAGCCGTAGCTTCGCAGGACGGCACCCTGCAAAAGACTGAAAGCGTTAAAGAAGCAGAATATACCGCCGTAGATGACGAAATACTGCCATGCGTAGCCACGGACAGCTTCTTCCAGTTCGTAAAAGCCGAGCAGTGCGGAAGTGCCGAAAAGCACAAGCAGCGTCAGCACGAAAGAGAGCACGAAAACCATCACGGCGCTTGCTTGGGCTACATGGTTCAGGTCGTCGCGGGACTTCCGCGCCCCTATGAACTGTGCCAGAACAATGGAACAGCCTGTGCCTATAACAGAAAAAACAAGAGTAAGAAAGAAAACGTATTGAGAAACGAGACCTACTGCGGCGACAGCGTCGTTGTCATAAGAGCTTAGCATCATCGTATCTACGGAAGATACGAGAATTCTGAAAATCTGCTCCAACGCAATGGGGAGCGTCAGCTTGAACATCGGCAGCGCACCACGGTTTGCGCTCGGAATCTCTCTGTTCTTCATTCCGTGACTTTAGCAAAAAAACAGAATTTTGGCTATCACGCCAATTACTCAGGAGAGAACCCTCCCACAGCCAGGTTTTTCGCAGCATTTTCCATATATTTTATAAACTCTGCTTCAGGCAACGGCTTTGAAAAAAGATTTCCCTGCAGATAATCGCAGCCAATGCCTTCCAGCCAAATACGCTGCTCTACAGTCTGTACACCGTTCGCTATAACCTGAATGCCAAGCTCATGCGCCATTCTGACCATAGATTTAAGCGCAATGCCTATCTTCGCGTTTCCCCACGCATTGCCAACCACTTCGGCATCAATCTTGATCATTCCGAGCGGAAGCCGTAAGAACTGTGAGACATTGGAATTGCCGAGTCCAAAATTATCAAGGACTATCTCAACTCCGTAGCCAGAAAGTTTTTGTAGATTCTTCACTATAATATCAGGCGGGTTCGTATATGAAGACTGTATTATCTCAAAATGGATAAGAGACGGAGAAACATTATAATACTCAAGCCTGTTCTTTATCTGCTCGAACAAATCTTGCTGTGTGCTGTCGATTATCGAAATGTTTATGCCCATTTTCTCGATTCCGTACGAGAAAAAGTTCTCTTGCGCAAGAATTCTGCACACAGAATTGAACGCATATGCATTGATATTGAAGAAACGGCCTGTTTTTTCGAACACAGGAAGGAATGTATCCGTCGTGACAATAAAGCTTGGATCATCCTTAAAGCACATAATTGATTCAGCCCTTGTGATCCGTTTTTCACTGACAGAAAAAATCGGCTGATACATAACGTCGACAAGGTTTTCAAAAGTTTCATTCAAAAGAGCATTCTCTGCGCTTGAACATCTTTGAACGGTCGCATAATCAAGCTCGTCCGCCCGGATAATCTGCCCCTTGTACTTGTTTTGCCTTGTGAACACATTGGCCAAAGTTCTTAGATCGGTTGTAGACTTAATATCTTTTTCACCGTCAACCACACAGATTCTGAAAGTAAAGTCAAATTTCAGTCCTCTGTAACCCCATCTGTCCTCTATCTGCTCATTTATCGCATCCAATGCTTCTTCTACATCGGCATCGCTTGCATTCTTTAACAACAGATAATAAAAGCCTGGTGAATTATCCCTCAATATCGGGGTATCCCTGAACATCGTACGCAACTTCCGCACAATGCTGACTTCGAACTCATTAAATTCACCCTGACCAAGTATATCCGTGAAAAAAACGAAATCTTCCATGTAAAGCAGAATAACTTTGAAGCTGTATTCATGAAGAAGATAGTCAGAGACCATCACATCGAAAGCCTTGCTGTTAAGAACTTCTGTCTTGCTGCTCCTAAGATATTCCGGCTTCTGAACGAAAAGCGAGAACATTACGAGCGAGAACGAGAATGCCAAAGGCTCTATTCTGAAATTTGGATTCAATAACTGAGTTATGATTGCGGCGTTCAATGACAGGAAAACAATAATCATAAGTACGAACGCGTGCTTTTCGAGCCTGTACTTATGCTGAACCATCGTTATTACACCAAACATGATGTAATAATATGCTATTGCGAATTCTACTATATACCCCAAAAGACCTTTTACGGGTGCAATAAAACTGAGCTTGAGCGCACCGAACGAGTCGATATATTCAAAAACTTTGGAAGTATCGGGATAAAAGACTGAAGCCCATATTACAAACATACCTACCGCTATAGGGAAAAAAATCCTGAACGGCAGCATGTTCTTGTTTTCGTCTTTAACCATCTGGAAATAATCGACGAGTGCGAAAACATATATAAGGAATTCAACAGAGATGAAGACAACAAGGCTGTAGTACAAGCAGTCCAAGACAAGATGCAACATCGTAACGCGTGGCAAAAGACGCAAGAATATGAACTGCACCAAGTCCAAAAAGCACATTGTAAGTACTGTCAGTACGTAGACAAGGAAAATTCTGTTCCTGAAAGTAGCCAGGGTACGGATACGGACAGTATACACAAGGACAGAAACTGAAAACAATAACGACAAAACATCGAAGCTGAGTCTTAAAACTGCGTCGTAGCTTATTTCCAAAGTATTCATATCTTCATTTTATCCAAACCATGCGAAAAGTCAAATGATAATTCATACCAAATAATTATTCTATTATCATGCGCCCTATTGTTATTTTTATACGAAATATATATACTATGCCCATAAAAATTGTATTTTTATGCAGTTTTAATGCAAATTTATAGAGGTATAGATATGAGCAAAGAGAAAGTTATTCTTGCGTATTCAGGCGGACTTGATACAACAGTTATCATTCCGTGGCTTAAAGAGAACTACGATTACGACGTTATTGCCGTATGTATCGACGTAGGACAGGGCGACGACTGGAAGGCTATCAAAGACCGTGCGCTCAAGACAGGAGCTTCAGCATGCTACGTTGTTGACGCACGCGAGGAATACATCACCGATTATATTTGGCCGGCTTTGAAAGCAAACTGCAAGTACGAGGACCAGTATCTTTTGGGAACCTCTACGGCGCGCCCGCTCATCGGAAAGATTCTTGTTGAGTATGCCCGTCAGGAAAAAGCCGTTGCAATCTGCCACGGTGCGACAGGAAAAGGAAACGACCAGATCCGCTTTGAGCTTGCAATTAAAGCGTTCGCGCCAGATTTGAAAGTTATCGCTGCATGGCGCGACGACAAATGGAACATGGACAGCCGCGAGGCAGAGATTAAGTTCCTTGAGGACAGGGGCCTTGAAGTACCGATGAAGAAAGACCAGTCATACTCACGCGATGAGAATATCTGGCACCTTTCACACGAGGGTCTTGAGCTTGAGAAAACTGAGAATGAGCCTAACTGGAAGCACATGCTCCAGAACACGACAGTTCCGGAAGAAGCTCCTGAAAGCGGCGAATACGTAAAGATTGAGTTCGAGAAAGGTATTCCGGTAAGCGTAAACGGCAAGAAGATGGGTGCGCTCGACCTTATGCTTGAGCTTAACAAAATCGGCGGAAGAAACGGCGTTGGTCTTGTGGACATCTGCGAGAACCGCTGCGTCGGAATGAAGAGCCGCGGTGTTTACGAGACACCAGGTGGAGCAATTCTTTATGCCGCACACGAGATGATTGACCATCTTTGCCTTGACAGAGATACATACCACTTTAAGCAGCAGGTAAGCCTGCGCATGAGCGAGCTTATTTACGACGGAAAGTGGTTCACGACGCTTATGGACGCATGTATGGCTTTTGTTGACAAGACGCAGGAGACATGCACAGGTTGGGTAAACCTCAAACTGTACAAAGGTTCTATCCGCGGCGCAGGCTCATACTCAAAGTACAGCCTGTACAACGAGAACATCGCGTCTTTCACGACTGGAGATTTGTACAACCACAAGGATGCGCAGGGCTTCATAACGCTGTTCGGTCTGCCGCTTAAAGTCCGCGCCCTCATGGAGCAACAAGTCGGCGAGGGACAAGCTATTACAGAGAGCAAGAGTCTTAAAAAGAGACCTACCGAGTAAAGCCGGGGCGTTGCGGGGCTGGCGTTTGAAGCCCCGCAGAGGGGGTAGCGGAAGACACCGCAGCCCGTCCACAGACGGGCGAGGAGGCTGGAGCGAGGGGGAGCCCACCCCCTACCTCGCTTACCCTACCCTATTCACGACCAGAAACGGCGATTCCGTAATACGTGTTCGTCGTTATCTTATAAACAATCACATAGAACACGGCGAACGCCAGGAAGCTCGCCACCGACGTGCCGACAAGCAGCGGCATATTGAAAAGCCCGAAAATCATCAACAGTTTCTGAATCATCGGGAACGCGAACGCAAGGTGAAGCCCCGCACCCACGAGCGGCAGGAAGAATACCGTAAGCATCTGCGAGTTTATGCTCTTGCGGATATCCTTTTTCGTCATGCCGACTTTCTGCATAATCTCGAAGCGTGACTGATCCTCGAAGCCCTCCGAAATCTGCTTGTAGTACACGATGAGTATCGTCGCGAACAGGAAAACGATGCTCAGCATTATTCCCAAGAACAACAGCCCGCCGTACATCGCATACGCACCACCCCGCTCTACAATAGGAGAATTAACATTGACGCGCTCATAAGCAAGGTTCGGACGCTCAGCAGAAAGTACCTCAGAAACAGATTTGTACACCTCGACGCGGCTGTCGTCATCGCCCGTAAGATTAGCTCCATAAAACAGCGAAGAAAGAAAGGGGTTCGTAGTTGTCCCGTCGGGCTCCTCCTTGTCGAACTGCTCAACAAAAGCAATCGCGTCATCTACGACACAATACAGCGTCGGGAAAATCTCGGTCACGTCTCCTGTACTGAGCGTAACGTCATCGGCAGTCTTAATCGCATAAGTCGAACCGGCTGCCGTTGAAAGAGAATCGTACTTAAGCTTGTCGGCTGCACCGAGGACAAGAATCTCGTTGCGAGCTGGACGCGCGACAGGCAACCCCGCGTCAGCCTGCGCCAAACTTGACGTGCTTCCCGCATCCTCACTGCGCCGCATCCGGGCAAAATCGTCATACGACATGATCGACAAACAGAAGACGTTCTCCATCGAATACTGATTCATCGCATCAAGGGTGTCTACGTTCGTGTCTATAACGCCACCCGCAACAGAGGCAACGGCATTTGCAGAGCGGTATACAGAAACGGCTGTCGGCGCAGCTCCTTTTTTCGCGAACTGAGAGCGCACGACATCATCAAACCGCGCAACCTCATCATCGCTTAAAACAACAGGGTTATCGTAGTAGGCGTTAATGTTCACGTCATACGGATAAAGGCTCTTGATGTTGTCGTCAAGCCCGAAGAAAAGACAGGCTGTCGATGCAATCATAACGAGCACCATCGTGGCAAGGATGCAGATAGACGCAAGCCCCGCGCCGTTACGCTTCATACGGTAAAGCATCGATGAAACGGAGATAAAATGCTCTGTTTTGTAGTAGTACTTCTTGTTTTTCTGCAAGATTCTGCACATAAGCACGGAACCGGCGATAAAAATAAGATACGTTGCGGCAATTACCAAAATAACCGCGATGAAAAACCACATCAAAGCGGCGATAGGCTGCTCAATCGTGACAGCGATATAGTACGCGACACCAAGAACCGCAACACCGGCAATGCCCAAGAACCAGTTGGCGCGGGGCGGTTTTTCGCCGGAGTTCTCGCTGTGAAGAAGCTCTATCGGGTTCGTGGCGTGCACGCTGACGATGTTCCACAAAAAGATGACGGCAAATATCACCGGAAAGATGATAAGCGTCCATTTTACTGCTGGCATTGTGAGCGAGAACAAGTAAGTCACATCGCCCTGCAGCATGTTGACAAGCACAAGCTCGCCAAGTTTTGAAAAGAGCACGCCGAAAAGAAGCCCCGCAACGAGCGAGATGAGAACTGTGATAACTGTCTCACCGAAAAGGATGCGCCCGATGTTGGCTTTTCCCATGCCAAGGATGTTGTAAAGGCCGAACTCCTTTCGTCGGCGGCGGATAAGGAACGAGTTGCTGTAAAAAAGGAACAGCACCGAAAAGAACGCCACGACATAGCTGCCAAGTCCGAGCATCATCTGGATTGTGTCACCGCCGCGCAGCACCCTGATTACGGGCGAGAGCGAAAGACTTGTGACGATGTAGTACATCATCACCATGCCGGTACACGTTATAAGGTAAGGGAGATAGAGCTTTTTGTTCTTTCCTATTCCCGTCCATGCAAGCTGAAGGTAAAAAGTGTTTTTCATCTCTCAGCTCCTGTGCCAGCCTGCAACCTCGTCAGCGTGTCAGAAATCTTCTGGTAAAGCTGCTCGTCCGTCGCGTCGCCCCTGTAAATCTGATGGAACACCTCGCCGTCCCTGATGAAAAGCACCCTTCCCGCTTTGCTCGCGGCTTTAATCGAATGCGTTACCATCAGGATTGTCTGCCCTGTTTTGTTGATGTCCGCGAAAATGCGCAGAATGTCGTCCGTTGAGCGAGAATCGAGCGCACCAGTCGGCTCATCAGCAAGGATAATCCTCGGCTCAGTGATAATCGCACGCGCAATCGCGACACGCTGCTTCTGACCGCCAGAAATCTCGTACGGATACTTTTTCAAAAGCTCCGCTATTCCAAGCCGCGCTGCAATCGGCTCAAGGCGCTCAACCATCTCCTCGTTCTTTTTGCCGGAAAGCACGAGCGGCAGGAAAATATTGTCCTCAACCGAAAAAGTGTCGAGCAGATTGAACTCCTGGAACACAAACCCCAAGTTGTCGCGGCGGAAAGTCGCCATTGCCGACTCTTTTATGCCCGTAAGGTTCTGTCCTTCAAGCATGACAGTTCCCGCGGTAGGCTTGTCCAAAGCCGCCAGAATATTGAGCAACGTAGTCTTACCAGAGCCTGACTCGCCCATTATCGCTATGTACTCACCCTTCTCTACCGAAAAAGTGATATTTTTCAATGCTTCTACCTGATTCGTTCCAAACCGGCTTCTGTAAATCTTTTTAATGCCGTTAACATCCAATACGTTCATTTGATTTCTCCTTAAGCATCTAAAATATAAACGGCGCGCACAAAAAACTCTATTTTATGTTCTTACATTTCGCGTGAAATTTCTTACATTTTTGTTAGATTTGAAGGGGGGCTGGCGGCAAACTGCCGCCACCGGGTGTTTCAGGGTTCCGCGCTAACCGCGCTCCATTCGTCCGTTCTGTCGCCCCTGTTTAGGGGCTCCATCACTACCGAACAGCCCTAAAGGGCTGCCCTTACACCCCCTGCCCCAAAACTTAATTCTCTATGTCATTTTACCAAAAATGACATAGAGAACAAGCTTGTTTTCTTACCAAAAAAATCAAAAATCTGTGCTATAATGATTCTAACGCCGTTTTGCGCGGCGACTAATAAAAAGAGAGGTTTTTCATGAAACTACTACATAAAATTTTCATCCTGCTGATTTTTGCATGCTTTGCACTCACCGCATGCAAAACCAACGAACCGGTTTCAGAAGTCGAACCCCTGCCTTTTACAAAAGGTGTAAACCTGCTTCGCTGGTTTGAAACATGGAATAATACCCTACCGCCATTGAATAAATATGATGAAGCGGACTTTGCATGCCTCAAAAGCATGGGCGTAGATATAATTAGACTTCCTATCCATTTTGAATTTGTTATGGAACCGAATTATACAGGAAAAATAGATAACATTATTCTTGAAAAACTGGACCAGGTTTGTGACTGGGCAGAAAAATATCAGATTTATCTTGTCATAGATAATCATTCTTTTAATGACCCAGAACAACAAAAAGATGCAACACCAGAAACCTATGAAACGCATTTAAAGGCTTTGTGGCCACAAATAGCAGAGCGCTACAAAAACAGAAGCGAATACATTATTTATGAGATACTAAACGAACCGCCAGAAGACCTTATGAATAGCTGGGATAAAATCCAAAGAGAAATACTTGCCCTTATCAGACAGTACGACACAAAACACACTGTTGTTGTAACCACTGCAAATTGGTCTCATACCGACGATCTAATAAAAATGAAACCATACGAGGATAAAAATCTGATTTACGCATTCCATTTTTATTTACCGGAAATGTTTGCAAACCAAGGAACAGGTGTATGGTCAGCAAATATACGAGATTTACCATTTCCTTATGACAAAAAACGTATGCCGAAACTGGACGACAGCCTAGAAGCCTGGGTAAAAAACAATATTCAGACTATATATCCGCAGCAAGGAAATGAAGCTTTTTTGAATAATAAGATAAAAGAAGTAGCAGACTGGGCAAAAAAGAATAACGTAAGAATATGGTGTGGTGAACTCGGTGTAGCAGCCAGAATGATGCCAAAGGATCGTCTTTATTGTATCAAAACAAATGTGGCAGCGCTAAACAATTACAATATTCCTTATTGTACATGGGGAATAGATGCCGATTTTGGATTCCTGGAAACAGAAGATCTATCATTAATCTTCCCTGATGATATTGATAAATATGCTTTGGATGCTTATGGCCTTAAACTGCCTGATGAATCGCTTGTTTCAAAAACAAACCTTGAACTCAAAACTTTTCCTCAACAGCCTTATGTCGTTTTTGACGGGCTTTGTGGAAAAGGTACAAGTACATATCATTCTTATCTATCAAAAGCAGCGAAAGATGATGAATCTCACAACTATTTTCAAGAGTCATCAGGCATGAAAGATGCTAATTTTATTCTTAATCTTCCAAAAGCAATTGCTTCCAAAGTGGCAGAATACCACAATGAACTTGCATTAAGCTTTACTGTAAAGTTTAATGACGCAAATCAAGTCTTTGAAATTCATCTTGTGGATTCTGACGGAGGAGAGAAACTGCCGCCATGGAGAAACACGGTTTATATAAGAGCTTCTGATTACAAGGTTGGAGAATGGCTAACTGTTGAAGTTCCTATGTCAAAATTCAAAGAAAGCGGTGCATGGTCAGACAAAGTCAATAAATGGTACAACCCGCAGGGTAAATTTGACTGGTCTCGTTTTGAGCATATCTTTTTTGGTTTTCATCATGATAACAACCAAAACGGCGACATCTACATCGACGATGTGATGATTAAGCAGAAATAGTACCTTTCGCCAAATCTTCTGCCAGCGCAAAGACGGCATAATGCGGAATTGTGAGGATATCCTGTTCCGCGTTATACGCAAAGTTGTTGGCAGAATTTCTTTTGCTGCAAATTCACAAGCAGTATTTACAAGTTTTATAATACTTTTTCAAGCGCCAAATACAAGTTTTATAATGTTTTTCTAAGCAATATTTACAAGTTTTATAATATTTTTGTTGTCAGCCGCAAAAGGCTATTTTTCCCCAAAAAATCAAAAATCTGTGCTATAATGATTCTAACGCCGTTTTGCGCGGCGACTAATAAAAAGAGAGGTTTTTCATGAAACTACTACACAAACGTACGGGGGGCATTCTCTACCTGTAAATTCTTAATCCTGCTGATTTTTGCATGCTTCGCGCTCACCGCATGTCTATCAACCGAACCGGTTTCAGAAGTCGAACCCCTGCCGTTTACAAATGGCGTAAACATGCTTAAGTGGTTTGAAACAGGTTATGAAGGTCTTCCTGATTTGAATAAATATGATGAAGCTGATTTTGCCTGTCTTAAAAGCATGGGTGTTGATGTTATAAGACTTCCTATTCATTTCGAGTGGATTATGGAACCAAAGAACACCGGCAAAGTAACTGACATCGTATTCGAAAAACTTGATCAGGTTTGTGACTGGGCAGAAAAATATCAGATTTATCTTGTCATAGATAATCATTCTTTTAATGAACAGGAAATACAAAATACTATACCGCCAGAAACATATAAAACGCATTTAAAGGCTTTATGGCCACAGATAGCTCAACGTTACAAAAACAGAAGCGAATATATCATTTATGAAATATTAAACGAGCCACCGGAAAATCTTTCGAAGAGTTGGGATAAAATTCAAAAAGAAACGATTGAACTTATCAGACAGTACGACACAAAACACACTATTGTTGTTACCTGTGCAAACTGGTCTAATCCTGATAACCTTGTAAAAATGAAACCATATAAAGATGATAATTTGATCTACACATTCCATTTTTATGAGCCTCAGTTGTTTGTGATGCAGGGAGAAGAAGGCTGGGCCTCTAAAATAAAGGATTTACCATTTCCTTATGATAAATCTCGTATGCCAAAACTTAGTGATGATCTTGAAGATTGGTTAAAAAGGGACCTTCAAACCAACTATCCGCAGTATGGAAACGAAAAGAATATAAATAACAAGGTTAAGAAAATCGCCGCCTGGGCCAAGAAAAATAAAGTTCGAGTGTGGGCAGGTGAAATAGGAGCCTCCGCAAGAACGATGCCAGCTGATCGTCTTGTTTGTATCAAGGCAAACGTTGCAGCATTAAAAGACGAAAATATTCCTTATTGTACATGGGGAATTGATTATAGTTTTGGATTTCTTGAAACACAAGATGCATCCATGATCTTCCCTGATGATATTGATAAACAAGCTCTGGAAGCATATGGCTTTACCATGCCTGATGAATCGCTTGCTGCAAAAACAAACCTTGAGATTAAAGCTTTTCCCAAAAAGCCTTTTATTGTTTATGATGGTATTACAACAAAAGGAACAAGCATGAATATGTATAATGCTAAAACTGTTAACGCTGATGATTCTCACAAATATTGCGCAATGGTATCATACCCTGTTCAACAGAGCAATATGGCTTTTTCCCTACCAAAGTTAGTCACATCAAAAGTTATAGAAAACCATGATTCCTTTTATATTAGTTTTGCTGTAAAATTTTCGAATGTTAATCAGGTATTCCGGCTTAACCTTTCAGATACAGACGAAGGAGAAGAACTGCCTCCTTGGAATATTACTGTTCCAATAAGAGCTTCTGATTATCAGGTTGGGAAATGGGTAACTGTCGAAATTCCAGTTTCAAAGTTCAAAGAAAGCGGTGCATGGTCAAGCAAGGCAAACAAATGGTTTGATGCACAGGGTAAATTTGACTGGGCCAGATTTTCATCCATCTATTTCGATTTTGATGATTTTGACGGTAAAAAAATCGGCGACATCTACATCGACGACGTTGTAATTAAACAGAAGTAAAGCCTATAATTCTTCCAGCACAAAGAGCAGCATGTATATCGGTTTATACAAGAGCTGCTCTTTGTTGTATGCTACCTTCCCTAATTTAATTTGCTGTTCAACAAAAAATCAAAAATCTGTGCTATAATGATTCTAACGCCGTTTTGCGCGGCGACTAATAAAAAGAGAGGTTTTTTCATGAAACTACTACACAAACGTACGGGGGGGCGTTCTCTACCTGTAAATTCTTAATCCTGCTGATTTTTGCATGCTTCGCGCTCACCGCATGTCTATCAACCGAACCGGTTTCAGAAGTTGAACCGCTGCCTTTTACAAAAGGCGTAAACATGACTGATTGGTTTGGAACAGGTACTGATGGTCTTCCTGATTTGAATAAATATGATGAAGCGGACTTTGCCTGTCTTAAAAGCATGGGTGTTGATGTTGTAAGACTTCCTATTATGTTCGAATTTCAGATGGAACCAATAAACACCGGCAAAGTAAATGACGTAGTTTTAGAAAAACTTGATCAGGTTTGCGACTGGGCAGAAAAATATCAGATTTATCTTGTTATAGACGATCACTCTTTTGGTGCTATAGAAATACAAAACACTATACCGCCAGAAACATATGAAACCCATTTAAAGGCTTTGTGGCCACAATTAGCACAACGCTACAAAAACAGAAGCGAATATATCATTTATGAAATAAAGAACGAACCGCCTAAAAATCTTTTGGACTGCTGGGATAAAATCCAAAGAGAAATTCTTGCCATTATCAGACAGTACGACACAAAACATACTGTTGTTGTAACATGTGCAAACTTTGACAGCCTTGATGACCTTGTAAATATGAAGCCGTATGAAGATCCAAATCTTATATACGCATTCCATTTTTATGAACCGGGGCCATTTACCAACCAGGGAACACATGGTCCGGCTCAAGATGTAAAGTATTTACCGTTTCCTTATGACAAACGCCGTATGCCAGAATTAAACCCCAGCCTTGGATGGTTTGGAAAAATTGAAATTGAAGAAAAATATCCCCAGCAGGGAACTGTAAAATATATAAATTCCCAGATAAAGAAAGTCGCAACCTGGGCAAAAAAGAATAATGTAAGAGTCTGGGCAGGCGAAATTGGAGCAGCTGCAAGATCAATGCCAGTTGATCGCCTTGTTTGGATGAATACAACAGTTGCGGCGCTAAACGAATACAACATTCCTTATTGCACATGGGGAATTGATTTCGATTTCGGATTTTTGGAAACAGAAGATTTATCATTAATTTTCCCTGATGATATTGATCAATACGCTTTGGAAGCCTACGGCTTTAAGATGCCCGATGAATCGCTTGTTGCAAATGCAAACCTTGAGCTCAAAGCTTTCCCGCAAAAACCTTATGTCGTCTACGATGGTCTTGCAGCAAAAGGAACAAGCACAAAAAGTATGTTTAATGTAAAATCTGCTACAACTGACGATTCCCACAAACTATGTGCAAAGGTGTCTTACCCTGTTCAATCGAGTAATTTCCTTTTAACTCTTCCAAAAAAAGTTCTATCAAAAGTGATAGAAAACCATAATGCTTATAGCATCAGCTTTGCCGTAAAGTTTACGAGTGCCAAGCAGGAATTCCGTCTTAATCTTGCAGATTCTGACGAAGAAGGATTTCTGCCGTGGAATTTGGGTTTTACAATTAAAGCTTCTGATTATAAAGTCGGCGAATGGGTAACGGTTGAAATTCCACTTTCGAACTTTAAAGAAAGCGGGGCATGGTCAAGCAAGGAAAACAAATGGCTTGATCCTCGTGGAGAATTTGACTGGAATCGCTTTAAAACCCTTCATTTCGACTTTGATGATTGGGAAAACAGAAACACCGGCGACATCTACATCGACGACATTGTATTTAAACATAGGTAACGCAGAATCCCCGGCCAAGCCGGGGATTTTTGCACTCCAGAAGGTCGCTTACTCCAGTCTTTCTGCCCTGCGGCCAAAGCCTATCCGCACTGTCGTACCTTCGTTCGGACGTGATTCTATCGAAATCGTGTGGTTCAAGTTGTTGCAGATACGCCGGCACAAGTAAAGCCCTATTCCCGACGAATAGCTTTCTCCGCGTCCGTTCCTGCCTGTGTAGCTGTTCTCAAAGACGCGCGGCAAATCTTCCGGGTTTATACCGATTCCAGTGTCGCGTATACAGAGCGTGTCATCATTCTCGACAAAAATGGAAACAGAACCTTCAGGCGTGTATTTGAGAGCGTTCGAAAGCACCTGCTCCAAAACAAACGAAAACCACTTAGCGTCAGTAACAATTTTCTTGCCGCACTCATTGTAAATAAGCCGCAGATGTCTGCTTATGAACTCGCCGGCAAAGCCCCGCACGGCGGATTTTATAATATCATCAAGCTCATGCTCTTTGATTACATAGTCCGTTGTCTCAGACTCAAGCCGGATAAACGTAAGAGCCATGTCCACATACTGCTCTATACGGTGTAATTCGCGCCCCAAATCGCGGGGCAAATCGGCTTGGAGCCGTGCGGAAGAAGCAGATTTTTCGTTCTGCAGCATCAGTTTCATCGCTGTTATCGGCGTTTTCACCTGATGCACCCACAGACTGTAGTAATCCTGCATGTCGGCGTACTGCGCGTCTTTCTGCGTATTAAGTTCCGCAATATTTGCGCAAAGAATACGCAGCAATTCCTCAAAATCATTTTCGCATATCGTCTGCGCAAAAAGGTTCTGTGGCAGCTCGGGAACGCAATTTTTCAAATCCTGTAAATACTTGTGTCGCTTTTTTTCCGAATTGAACCGCACAGCAAGCACAAGCAGCGAAAACACAACGCATACAACAGACGGATAAATCACTGCCATAACCGGAATGTGATACAGATAAAAAGTCACGGAGAAAAAAATCGCGCCTGCAAAAAACACGATAAAAAAAGTCTTGAACTGGCTAATATACTTAAGGAAAAACTTCATCAAAACCGTCCGAAAAAAAACAAATCGTATTACTTAACTATATACCCTTCGCCGAATTTCGTCGCGATAAAATCAGCAAGCCCTTCCGCCTCAAGCTTTTTCCGAAGCCGTCCGACGTTGACGGAAAGCGTGTTCTCGTCAACAAAGCAGTCCGTCTGCCACAACGCTTCCATAAGCTTCTCGCGGCTCGTAACACAGCCCTTGTTCTGCATAAGCGTAAGCAAAATGCGGTATTCGTTTTTCGTAAGCTCAATGCGCTTTCCGTTATACAAAACGGAATTTTCGCCCATATCAAGGATTACGCCGCGATGTTCCATAACGGGAACAGAAGCCGCAAAATCATACGTCCGCCGCAACAACGCCTGAATTTTCGCCATCAGCACGTTCTGGTCGAACGGCTTCGCGATAAAGTCATCGCCGCCCATGTTCATCGCCATGATGACGTTCATGTTGTCTGATTCAGAAGAAATAAAGATTATCGGCACGCGCGAAAACTTACGGATTTCCGTGCACCAGTGAAAACCGTTGAAACACGGAAGCTTTATGTCGAGCAAAATGATGTGCGGCGAGAAATCGGCGACTTCGGCGGCAATGTTACGGAAATCGTGGACAGTGCGTGTTTCCATATCCCACATCGCGGCTTGGTCGCAAATCGCGGATGCAATACCTGTATCGTCTTCTATGACGAAAAGTCTGTACACAAAGCCACCTCACGGAAACGCGCTGACAAGCCCGCTAGTTGCGGACTTCGGCGGTCTGTCCCGGAATACCGAAGCGGCTAAGCGGCAGGAAGCGCAGGTTCGGTGAACCAAGGATGCGACTTTCGCTCACATACTGCGGATCAACATTCGACTTATAATATGCGGAGTATGGATCAAATTCCGTAACAGGAATCGTTTTCTGGTCATAGGAATGGCGCATATCGAGCGAGTTGAAACGGTTGTCGCCCATCATAAAATAGTTACCCTCAGGAATATACTGTGGGTTTCCGTTCGCGTCGTTCGCCGGGAACACCGGCATATTTCGGCTTTCGTTCAGCACAGCGTACAGCACATAACGGTTCGCTTCCTGCAGAAGGCTCGTTCTCGTCGCATCGGTCGTGCGGGCGGAAGCTCCAAGTCCTTCAAGACTCATTTCCGCACTGCGCAGGATAAGGTTACCAAGGCAGTTCTTTATCATTATGTTGAAACGGAACATCGACTCATCGTACAAGTTTCCGTTTATTTCAGTGTTTCCCGCCGCAACGGACTTTTCGTAAACCGGAATCCACGACGTAAGGAATTCAGCAAGCCATTCCGCGCCGCCCTCAACTGAAAGCAGCTTTATATAAAGCGCATCCGCCTTGTTAAAAAGCGTCGTCACGTACATATCAGACTTTGACACGATATCGCTCGCGGCTTCTCCAGCAAGCGTCGGGTTAACAAGGTTCCTTATTTCCAAGAAACGGGCTGCTATGCGGCGGCTTTCGGCGGCGGCTTCTGCGTAACTCATGTTGCGGCGGGCTTCTTCCACGGCGAGCAGCGCGTTGTACATATCGCCAGTAATCGGAATTGTCTCTACGTTCTTAAGAAACTCAGCGGACAAAGCAGAAACATTCCACTCTGCCCAAGTCGCGTCAGCCTCGACAGGCTTGAACACCGGATCAGCTGCTGTACGGCTGTAAAGAACGCCGTCCTGCAGCATCAGCTGCTCGCCGGGGACACCGGTAACACGCTTAACGAGCGGATCTGCCTTCTGCGCTCCGTCCTCGTCTACATTCAGGTTGACCTGAGTGAACGTAAGCATATACACAAGCGTAGAGACAAAGTTCTTCACCTCGCTCTTCTGGTCGTTCTCGTAATGCGGATTCCTAAAAACAACAATATCGCCCCTGTCATAGGAGCGCAGGCACGGAAGCCCGATGTTAGAGAGCGGGAACTTTGGACCAGATGTAGTTTTGAACACAAAAACCCGGTCTTTTATAAGGAATTCAGGCACCATCGACTCTGACGGGATTTCGTAAAGCTGGAAAACAAAAATATTGAGCAGCGCAACGGTAAAAGCCGCCTGAATAAAGGCATCTATCCAGCTAACAGCCTCTATCGCAACACGAACCGCACCCTTTCGTTTTTTCAGCGGGTTTTCTTCGCGCTGTGCCTTAAAAACTGGATTGTCACGGCAAACACGCTTCTCTGAAAGATAAAAGCAAGCAAAAATCGATGCCGCAGTAAGCAGAACCCAAAGAATCACCGTAATAAGGTCATAGCCCCAGGAAGTTCCGTTCTCTCCAGCGCGGCGGAGAACGAACGACAAAAGCATTACGAAAGGAACATATTCGTTGAATTTCCGCAAAACACCGACGTATTTCACATTACCGCCGCCAAGCAGAACTTTAGCATTTACAAGTGAGAGCAGCACTGAAAACAGGACTGAAAGCGGGAAAGCCAGTACCGAAATATCACCTACAAAATGTATCTGGAAGAAAGAGAACAGCACACACAGCGCGGCTGAAGCGATATTAGCTATAACAAGTTTCTTTGAAATTGAAGTCGTCTGCACCGACTCTGACGGCGCGGCGGCATTTGTTGCAACAGTTTTCTTTGACATATAATAATTATAGCAAATTTCAAAAAAAAATGTTACAATAAAATCAGCAATGCTGAAAAAAAATGACGCGGAGGTTAAATATGGAAAACTTAAAACTTGTCAACGTCGAAGAAGCTATGGCTCGTGTCGATAACGACAAAGAATTATATAACGATTTACTTACAATGTTTTTTGAGGATCCTCAGTTCAAACCGGAAGATTTGGACAAGCTCGTCTCAGACGGCAAGATTCAGGAAGCTGAAAAACTCGTTCATCTGCTAAAAGGAATTGCAGGAACGCTCGGCGCGGAACTGCTTTTCGACGCAAGCCAGCGTCTTGACGACATCCTCAAAGGAAAAACGCAGGGCGATATTCCGGCGGGAAAAGACGAAGTAAACAGGCTTTTCGCGGAGACGACAGCCGAACTGAAGAAAGTCCAGGCAACACTTTAACATAAAAACGCGTGGCGGAAGTTGTTCGCGCATACCACGGACAATTCTTCGATAGTCGTACCGCAGATGTCCGCCGTCGCGCCGAACACTTCTTTTAACAATGCCGGTGCACACTCTTCGTCATCGGTTTCCAAAAGCAGCCTGTCCGCAGGAAGCTTTTTCACGCACTCCGCCGCATGTTTGCCGCCGCGCAAAAAACTCCCGCCAAACGAAAAATATGCGTTTATGCCGCGATTCAACAAGCTTTCACATTCTGCGAGCGTTCCTGGATATGCATGAAAAATAACTGAACGAAGTTTTTTTAGGCGCGGCGCATACTCGAAAAAATACTGGATACTGCGGCGGCAATGAACGACAAGTGGCTTTTCGTAGCGGGTGGCAAGGTCAATCTGCTTTTCAAAGGCATTTAACTGTGCCGGAAGCGCGGCCTTCAGCTCCGGTGTGTACAAGTCGATTCCGCACTCACCAATTGCAGCAACCTCGTCCGCATTCTCTTGCAAAAGCCGTTCCAGCCAACCGAGCAACGGTTCTCCCGACGCCTCCGCTACCGTCCACGGATGAAGCCCTGCAGAAACAAGCGCGCGCCTCTCACCAGATGCACAAATTCCGCCTGTAACCGCCGGAGAGGAAAGCGAAACGGAACCCGAACCATTCACGGCTTGCGCGAACGACGTGGCACTCGCAAACTCTTCCGCGCTTCCGGCGCAAAAACAAACATTCTGTCCGCAAAAATCTGCCGGAGAAAATGTTTCCTTAAAATGCAAATGCGCGTTGGAAAACACTCTTACTCCGTGGCAGAAACAATCGTCGAATGAAGGTTCTCCAAAAGATTAGCCGCGTCCTTAAGATTTTGCGCCGTATTGTTCACAGTGCTAGTAGAAGTCGAGAAGTTCTCAATTCCCGAAGAAATCTGGCGGACCGTCGCAACAATCTGGTCAAACGCCGCAGACTGCTGGTGGATTATTTCCTTTATCTGGTTCGCAGATTCTACAGTGATTTCAGAAGAACTCTGAATGTCACTGAATTTTTCCTTAAGCTTTTCGGAAAGTTCAAGACCTTCTCGTATCTTCTCCGTTCCGCTTTCCGACGTAATAATCAGATTATCAGATGAATGCTGAATTTCCGTTATCTTGTCTTTAATCTGCTCTACGGAGTTCGTGATACCGGCTGCAAGGCGGCGGACTTCGTTAGCTACTATATGGAAGTTTCTTCCGCTGTTACCAGCGCTTGAAGCTTCCAGCTCCGCATTGAACGCAATAATACGCGTCTGGTCAGCAATATCGTTGATAATCTTTACGATTTCCCAAATGCTTCCGATTTTCTCGCCAAGCTCGCGGATTCCGGAAATCGTCGAAACATTCGCTTCCGTAATCTCTGTCATCTTGTCGAGGTTGAGCTGCAACGTCTCAAATCCGGCGTTAACGTTCTTTTCCGTGCCTTCTGCAACATCCGTAACGTCCGCAATCTTCTCAACGATATTGCGTGTCTGCCTGTCCGTATCTTCCATTGTCGCAAGAATCTCTTTTACGCCGGTAGACTGCTCTAGTGAAGACGAAGCCGTTGCCTGTGAGATTTCAGAAAGTTCGCCAATCGGCATGACCATTGTTTTCGCAATTTTCCTGATGTCGTCCAAAATCGAACGGAAAAGAAGAACAATCTGGTTCACAAGGTACATATTGTATGAGACTTCGTTCTCAAAATCAGTCGCGACCAAATCAACCGTAAAAATATCGTTCTTGATGATATGACGCATTGAACCCTGCAATTTGTCAGAAGAAGTAGAGATTCCCTTAAAGAACGAGTAAACGGAAAGAATGCCGATCATCATGTTTATTAAAAGGACAATTCCGATGCGCATAAACTGAGAGTTTTTAAGTCCATATTCACCATAGACGGCGGGAAGGAATCCTGATCCGGCAGAAATATTGTTGTAATAATAGACATAGAACAGAGCCATCGCAAGCAGAATGCTCCAAACAACAGGAACTGCTCCGTAAATTATAAAAGACCGCTGGTATGACGTACCGAACGCATATCTTTCTTTAAGGATTCTTTCATCAATTCCATCTTCCACAAGCATGCATGCATATTTTGAACAGATTCTGCGCGTATAAGAAAGCGCAAAAAGAGAAGCGACATAAGAGCCCAAGAACATAGCAAAAAGATTCACCATATTAAGCACAAAGTTCATGTCATACAAAAAGTGATACATCGCAGTCAGAATGAATGCGGTTCCTACGAAGAAAGTCGCCGTTTCAAGCTGCTTTCTCATTGGCATTCTATGGATCATCTTAAAAAGCTCGGTCCGTTCCTCGACATTCATGCCTTTAAGCTTGTATTCCTGTATTTTTTTGGACACTTTGCCCATCACCATGTGATTTATAACAGGTGATACCAGGAATTGGAAAACGACAATCAATATAAGTATGCCGAATATGACTAAATAATGACTCTTAACATCAAGATTCAGAATGAATATTGAATAAATCAACATCACTATACCGCAGGCGATATCAGGCACATAGCTCGCGTTCAAAAGTTCCTTTTCAAATGACACTGTTCCGTTTTTATCGTTCGTATTCATTTTTCCACCTCTTATTCTTCTTCTGGCTGCAGTTTTTTAAGGCTTTCAGAAATCGTACATAGATGCTGTGCCGAATCGCTGATTTTCTGCGTTGAGCTGGAGAACGATTCCGTTGTCTGCGCAATCTGCTGCAGCGTTATAACAATCTGCGCGAACGAAGCCGTCTGCTGCTCAATAATCTTCTTGATGTCCTCCGATGCATAATCCATGCTTTCGGAAGACTGCTTAAGCTCTTCGAAGCGGGCGTTAAGCTCATTTATAATCTGGTTTCCGTCAACAATCTTTTTCGTGCCGTTCTGCGAAGAAAGCAGAAGCTCATCTGACGAATGCTGAATTTCTATGATGCGCTTGCGTATCTCTTCCGTCGACTGAATGGTGCTGTTCGTAAGACGGCGGATTTCGTTCGCTACAAGCGAGAAGTTTTCGCCTACATCGCCCGCGCTCGAAGCTTCCAGCTCCGCATTGAACGCAATGATGTTCGTCTGATCAGCGATTCCATTTATAATCCTTGCGATATCCGAAATGCCGGATATCTTTTCAGTAAGCTTTTTAATGCCTTCAACAGTGATGTCGTTAGCAGCCTTGATTTCATCAAGCTTCTGCATATTCTGCTTAAGGATGCCGAAGCCGTCCATAATATTGCCCGTTGTCTTTTTCGCAACGATTGAAACCTCACCGATTTTTTCAGCGATATTCTTTGAAAGAGCGTCCGTCTCTTCCATTGCGGAAAGAAGCTCTTTAATTCCAGAGTTCTGTTCCAGCGATGTGACGGCCGTTTCGCGCGAAATAACAGAAAGCTCGTTGCTCGACTCAATTACATCCATACTTATTTTCTGGCTTTCTTTTAAGATTTTCTGCAAAATCCCCAGAATTGTGTTTATAAGATGAATGTTGTACATAAACTCGTTAGAAAGGTCAGTCTTTTCGTACTGGACTTTGTGCAGGTTTTCTTTGTTCATTCCGCCAAGAATGTTTTTCATATTGTGAACAGTACGCATCATCTTATTGAATACGACACGCGCGAACACAAGATAAAAAAGAGCGCTTTCACCACCAACGACAATAAGGCGTTTCAGCATAAGATCGACAGGCATATTCGACTCGTAAGCACGCCATGCAAGGACGTAGAAATTCAGTGCTATAAATACGATTGGCAAGAATATACTGATGATCGCAAGCACTTTGGATTTCAATCCGAATGAGTGGTATTTCTCAATTTCCATGTTTGAAATGCCTTTCTCGGCAATTTTGTAGGCATAGCGTGAGCAGACTTTTTGCAAAGCCCTGATAATTAAATAAACAAAAAGGAAATAAGCACCAAGATATATGGTGAATGCACACAAAAGGACGGAATCCGTATCCATCTGAGCATGGTCAGCTACGATTGCCAGCCATACTGCTCCACACGCAATGAAAAACAAGAAACAGATGATTCCGATTGTAATCGGCAGATTCACAATCTGTTTCAAAAGCTTCGTCCTTTCACGGACTGTTGACTCGTACGTATTTATCTCAACGATGTTTTCACCGATATGGTTTGAAACAAAAATGTTTCCCATAAATACGAGCCAACAATAAATAAAATAGCAGAAGAAGATACCCGCGGCGATTGCATCCAAATAAGCCGATGTAGGAATATCGCCAAGCAAGAAACAAAAAGCAAGAGTTATAGTCCAGATAATTGCAGCGGGTGGCAGAAAATTCATAAAAATTTCACTACGAAAATTATTCCCGCTTAAAGAATCATCTTTTTGCTTCTTTCTCAGTTTTTCCGCAAAGTCCGTCAGTTTCATACATTACTCCTGTTTTATTTTGAAGTAAGTGCTATCGCACCGTCCCAATTCTCTGGTTTATTTACAGCAAACTCGGCACAACGTCCGAGCAGTATTTTAGCGGCTTTATCGTCCGGCATCATTTCGAGTGCTTTCTCAAAATAAGGAACAGCTAGGCTGAACGCGCCCTCGTTATATGTTTTGAAGCCTTTCTCATATATCTGCATAAAGTCTTCCGGAAGCGGCTTGTCGTCTACTCTGTACACTTGGACACTTTCTTTTCTTCCCTTTACTTTTACAGAATCAAGAAGCATCAAGTTTACAGAATCATCAAGCTCTTCCTTAACAGCCTGTGAAACAAGAATCTTCGCGCCATAAAGCTTTGTAAGACCTTCCAGTCTTGAAGCAAGGTTCACCGTATCACCAATAACAGTGTAATTCGTTTTATCCTCGCTGCCTATGTTGCCTACAATAACATCGCCATAATGGATTCCGATACCGATGTCGAGCTTCACTCCTTCCGGAAACTTAAGCTGACCGCAAGGAATCTGGTTGAGCTGCGCGCACATTTCAATAGCCGCAAGGACAGCTCTCTTCGCGTTATCCGTATAGCTGATAGGCGCACCGAAAAGAACCATGACAGCATCGCCAATGAACTTGTCTACCGTTCCGCCGTATTTTTTCACGATGTTTACCATCTGCGTAAAATACGTGTTCAAGAAATAAACTACGTCCTCCGGCGAGTTTATCTCGCTTATGGAAGTGAAGTTTCTTATATCGCTCAGAAGAACGACGACATTGCGCTTTTCGTTGTTGTTCGTCTGCTGCTCGCTTTCGTCAGAAGTAAGCATGTCGTCGATTACCTGCGGCGGAACGAACTTAAGGAACGCTGAATGAAGCTTGCTTTCTGTAAGCGTTACCGCCGAAAACTGGATTGACTGCTGCAAAAGATAGGCGAGCGGCGGCAGAATATACTCTATTGAAGACTGAACTTTGTAGGTGAAAAGTTTCTTTTTTGAAGAGGCAACGTGAAGCGTTCCTACAAACTCGTTATCTGTTTCAATAACAAAGTCGTAGTATGACTTCAGCTTGGAACGGTTTTGGGGGTCACATGGGACGATACCTGAAACATCTTTCTGCACGTAAGTTATCGTGTGTTTTTTCTTAGCCTGCTGTTCGTACGAAGTCTTGCAAATGTTCCAGAACTCACCGGAAAGCCCTTCTTCAAGCTGTTCCGTACCAGCCTTGTACACTTTAGTTTTTTGGCTGTCCAGAATAAGCGCAATCGCATCGTAGTTGCACGCGTCATAAATCATCGTAAAAAGCTTTTTGACAAGCTCGTCGGTGTCTTTAACGTACGAATAAAGCTTTATAACGTTGTTCGTCATCTGCAGGAACGATTCGCTTCTTTCCATCGCATTGACAATCCACGAAGTCATTTCCTCTTCTTCAGACTGCCTCTGTGCTTCTGTCAAAGCTTCGTTCGCCCCCGCTTTTGAAAGCAAAGCTTTTATTCCGTATATGTCGTTTCCGGCTTCATTAAAGAACGAATCTTCGTTAATGTAGCCGCTGTCCAAAAGCTCGCAGATGGCATCTATAAGACTCTCAAAGTTTTCTGAAGAGACTGAAAGCGTTTTGTTCGCATCTGTAGACCTGTTCCAAAAATCGAAAACTTCTTCGTCGGTAGAAATCAGGATGAACGGAACAGAACTTTTTGTAGAACCTTTCTTTAAAATCTTGCAAAGCTGGATTCCGTTTATTTTGTCGAGGTTCTTGTCGGCAACAATCAAATCTGGAGCATCATCGACTATCTTTTTGAGCGCGGAAAGTCCGTCCATAAAAATCTGGGTGGAAAAGCCCTTATCATTCAGAGCCTTTGCTATCTGCTTCGAAAGAATGCGTGAAGATTCTGCTATGTAAATGCGACGGTTATTCATGGAGCAGCTCCTTTACCTTTGCGGTCAGGCTTTCGCGCTCAAAATCAGACTTGACGATATAACCTTGTCCGCCAAGATTCTTTACTCTGTCGAGGGTATCGCTCTCAAATACGGAAGAAACCATGATAACAGGAATGTCCTTGAGCTCTTCCTTGTGGCGCATATTATGAAGCAAGACGAAACCGTCCATTCGCGGCATCTTAACGTCCGTAACAACAAGGTCAAATTTATGCTGCTTCATCTTTTCAAGCGCATCAATTCCGTCGACGGCTGTCGCGACGTTGTAGTTTTCTGCCTCAAGGATAATCTGCTCGATATGGCGCGTCGCATGAGAGTCGTCGACGACAAGAATCGAATGGATTTTCGGCATTTTGCGGACTTCAAGATTCTTTACATCATATACATTTATAACCTTAAAGCGTTTCATCGTGTCGGGGATATTAAGAACCGGAACGATGCGGTAATCCTCGTCAAAAACGATGCCCTGCAATGCTGTGAATTCACGTAAAAGAGGAGGAACAGGCTTGATAACGACAGTGCCGTAATGAAGGACTCTGTCTACAATAACGCTTATTTTACGGTTCAAATACTCAAGGATGATGACAGAAACTTCATTTTTCATGTCAGAATGCTTTGCCGAATTCGGAGTTATGATGTCGAAGTCAAAAACCGGGATAAGCTCGTTGTGAACGTTAAGGACAGGTCCATGCTGAAGCTGCAGGAAATCAGATTTGTTGACCGTCAGGATTTCTTTTATGTAATGCGATAAAATCAAATACGAGTTGTCAGAAACCGAAACAAAAAGTCCGTCCTGCGTTGCAAGGGAAGCCGGAAGCGAAAGCTCGAAGGTGGTGCCTTTGTTGAGCTCCGAATAAACAGAGATTTTTCCCTTAAGCTTGTCCATTTCCGTACGCACTACATCAAGCCCTATTCCGCGCCCGGAAAGCTCTGTAAGCTCGTCTTTCGTTGAGAAGCCCGATGAGAAAATGTACTGCAAAAGCTCGGTTTCATCGGCGTTCATAATTTCGTTGATCCGCTCCGGGAAAACACGAAGAGCCTTTGCCCTTATCTTCTCGTAATCGATTCCGTGTCCGTCGTCTTTAACGGTAATATATATTCTGTTTGAAACCTGGCTTATGCTGATTGATATTTTGCCTTTCTCGCTCTTGCCGAGCATTTTCCGTCTTTCAACAGACTCAATTCCGTGGTCCACGGAGTTTCGTACAAGATGGACGAGAATTGCCGGAAGCTTTTCCAAAATTGACTTATCAATCGTGATATCCGACTGTGGAATATCAAAATCGATATTCTTGCCCATTTTAAGCGACTCGGAAAGGATGGAACGCTTTATTGGGCGCAGAATCATGTCGAACGGCAGCATCCGCAATGCGATAATGCTTTTCTGTATGTCTATGCTCTGGCTTTCAAGAACTGCTATGTTCTCGGAAAGCTCCTGATAAGCCTGAAACTCTGAGTCATTTCCGCTTTTCTTCAAGAAGTCAATTTCGTTTTTCAGCTTTATCTGACGCATTATGAGCTTGTCTAGCGACTGAAGGATTGCTTCAATTTCTGAAGTCTGTATTTTAATTGTCTGCGAGTCATGGAAAAACTCGGATGATTCGGTGCCGGACTCTTCTGCTTCAGATTCAGCTTCGGGAGCGGAATCCTCGGATTTTTCGTCTGTCGCGGATGATACCGATTCGGCAATATCCGTAAAATCAGTCTCATAATCCTCATCTTCCATAGCCTTGTCTATGTTTTTTATAACCTCATCATATGCCTCGAAAGTTCCGTCATAGCCGTCTTCTATGCTGTCGATGACTTTGTGCATTACAGTCAGAACACCGAGTAAAAGCTGAATCACTTTATGAGAGATTTCCACCTGGTTGCTCTGGATATTCTTGAAAATGTTTTCCAGATGATTCATCACTTTTTCTATCTGATTGAATTCAAGCATTCTGGAAGAACCTTTCAGAGTGTGGAGCAACCGCAGAATTTCTTCGAGATAAGTGGAATTTCTTTTTTCTTTTATCGCCAGAACCGCAATATCATCAAGAGAATTCAAGATTTCACGCGCTTCAGAAATGTAATCTGATATGAACAAAGACTTGTCTAGATTCATTTACTGCCTCCAGCATTGGTAAAAGTCTCGCAAAGCGAATAAATGTACGAAGGGCTGAACGAGTCAAGCGTAAAGTCATACTGAACCTTGCTTTTACAAGATTCAAGCAACTTTTTGCACTTCGTAAAACAAACGGTGGCCTGCTCCGTTCTTCCCATGTCGCGCAGGACTATTCCGTGGTAAAAGAACGCCGGCCAAAAATCGGGCGAAAGCGTTTCTGCCGAAGCAAAGAACGTCTCCGCAGCATCCCTTTTGTCAGCATGATATTCAATATAGCCCTGCAAAAAGAAAGAATATTTCTTGTAATTTGACCCGCTAACAGCGCGTGCAATTGTCATAGCTTTCTCAAAACTGTTACGGTTTATCTCGGAGCAAATAGACTCGAACGTGCCCTTTATGTCAAAATCGGAACATTCCGCATTGCTTGACGCATCATGCGAACTGAGTGCACTCTGCTGCCCCGCCGCGCTGGAACTGCCATTCCCGCCACGCTCGCTCTGCTCATTAAGCCTGTTGCTTCTTACCTTCTCCACTTCATGACGAAGCTTTTCCTGCTTTATGCTTTCCTGTTTCTGTGCGGAATACCGCACAGCCGGAGTCTCGCATTTCGCCTCTTCAATGTGGCCTTTCACAAAATAATAAACTTGCTCGCGGTTCGTCTTATAAAGCCCGGCTGGAATAACATTCCTGTCTATTGAACCAATCTCGTTCATCGAAAAGAAAAGGTACCCGTTGTTTTTAAGCCGATCAGCTATTTTTTTGCAGACTAAAATACGAGTCTCTTTGTCGAAGTAGATGAACACGTTGCGCATAAATATTATATCAACATTATCAAAGAACGGAAGTGACGTATCCTTAATTAAATTGAACTTGAACACGTTTATGCGGCTTAAAAAGTCTTGGTTGAACACGATCTGGTGTTCTTCTTTCTTAGAATAAGGCTCCAAAAGCTTATGATACTTCTTTCCGTCCGTGCGCAACGAAAAAGCAGAGTACCGCCCTTTATGAAGCGTGTTGAGCGCATCATCATCTATATCAGAAGCGTAAAGAGTAATGTTAATGTCCATTGAAAGAGCGAGCGCAAGAATTGATATAGGCTCTTCTCCGGTCGAGCAACAGCATGTCCATATAGTAAGGTTCTTATCCGCGAACTTAGGGAAAATCTCGTTCTTAAGCAGGTCGAACTGCTTTTCTTCACGGAAAAAATACGTTTCGTTAACTGTTACAAGATTGATAAGCTCGTCAAAGTCCGCAGAACCGGACGAAAGCTTTTCGCAATATTCTAGCGGCGTTGTTCCGCATTGCGCGGCTTTTTTCTCAACGAAAGCCGACACCGCAGGAATTTGTGAGTTCGCTACGTATATTCCCGAATAAGAGAGGATTTTTGAGCTTATGATGTCAATAAAATCGCGTTTTTCCATACTCTAAACCCTGTTTTTCCCCACAAGGCTCCAAAGCCTTTCAGAGATTTGTTCCAGCGGAAGCTCTTCACAGGAGCCTCCGTTTTCAAAAGCCGCTTTTGGCATTCCATATATCACGCTAGTTTCCCGGTTCTGCGTAATCGTGTATGCGCCAAGCGATTTAAGCTTAAGGCAGCCTGCCGCGCCGTCAGTTCCCATTCCCGTAAGCACGACCGCTATGCAGCTTCCACCAAGAACGCGGGCTGCGCTGTCAAACATCTTATCTACTGCCGGACGCAAAAAATTCACCGGCGGGTCTTGGGTCAGAAGAATGCTATAACCGCCCTCAAGATTAAGCTCAAAGGTAAGGTGCTCATCTGACGGCGCGAAATAAACGTGACCAGCCACCGGCTTTTTGTGGTTTTCCGCCAGGTGGACAGGAACAGAAGTTTCTTTTCCAAGCCAAGTGATAAGATTCTTGTCAAAAAACGAATCGATGTGCTGCGTTATAAAAATAGGCAGCGGAAAGTTCTTGCCGATTCCTTTCAAAAGCTCTGCGAGCGTACCGGGGCCACCGGTTGAAACGCCGATAAGCACAGCCTTATAGTTCCGACCGACAAAACTTTTTGAAAGCTCCTTCAACGGTGGAGTGACACTTCCATCCTCGTTTATCATCGTTGCTGCCGCCGCGTTCGCCACAAGATGGTTTTCGAAAAGCACGGCAGATTTCACATCATAAACCTGCTGCTCTAATAAAAGAGCGTATTTTTCCATTTGCTGAGACGAAAACTTTATGAACTCCGGCATTTCAACAAACTTGATATTTTTTATCGTCGGGACGTTCTTATCACCTTTCTCATAAAAAAAGATAGAAGGTATATTAAGCGGAGCATATAAGTCGGCAAGAACGCTCGTCCCCTCATTGTCAAAAATCCGCTTTACCGCAATTACAAAATCGGGTTTAACCTTACTAATTTCAGCTTGAAGCTCACCGAATGAACCACTTTCTCCGACCCATACAAGTTTTTTTGTTTTCAGCACTATTTCTTTTAATACAGAACGAACGACAGCTGAGGAATCAGCCACTAAAACCCGAATCACAGAACCCCTCCATCTGCCATGCCGCCTGTTATATGGCTGATTGCTTGTTTTACATCAAGCAAGTACTTAATTCTTTCGTTTTCAAAAATACACGCGAGCAGCCCGATTTTTTTAAGACAGTCAGCATAATGATCCGTGAACAAAGAAAAATTATTGAGCGGAACGTTGCAAACCTTACATTCCTGTCCCGTTACAACAGAAACAGGGATATCATCATCGCCTTGCAAAAGCATCATTGTTTTTACATTAGCTTCACGCGGATTTTGAGCAAACGATGATGCAATGTCATCAAAGTTGAAAATTCCCGTTGTCTGGTCTTGTAAAAGCGATGTATCCAAATCGTTTATACTGACTGCAGAAATCACAAAATCACTTGGAATCAAAAAATCAATTTGAGGATACGAGATGCAAATGAATTTCTCAGGCTGATGCAATTTCTTTTCCTGCTTTATCAATAATCGCCTGTACATTCATAACAAAAACATCATCACCGTTTATGTTAAGCGTTCCTTCATAAAAATCGGAAAGTTCCGCATCCGAAAAATGAACGATATCGTTTTCTGTCGCCGTAAAAAAATCTTTAACGTCGGTGATGCGAAGGCACGTATGGCTTTCGTCATTTATAACGATAAAAAGGAATGATTTTTGGGCTTCTTTTCCGTCCATAATGGCAGGATCGATAACGACATAAGGATCGCCATATCGGTTTAAGACACCGTTCACGTATGTTGGAACAAAAGGAAGAGGAAACACTGTAGCATCGCGCAGGATTTCTTTAACCTTACCAGCGGGCATTGCATAAAGGTTCTTTCTGTCAGCTTGGTTGCCTATCGTAAAAATGAGCCATGTAGTTTTTTGTTCGGTATTCTGACTCTCATTTTTTTCTTGTGCACTACTTTTTATAAGGGATAAAATCTCTTCAGCCATAATAGAAATATTTTACAGGGAAAAAGCCGATTCAGCAAGGAAAAAATGGCAGAAAAGGAAAAACGACCATGAACGTTGCGTTGTTGACTTTTTTCACGATGGCTTGTAGAATCGCATATATTCACGGGTTCATAGCTCATCTGGATAGAGCAACTGCCTTCTAAGCAGTAGGTAGGGGGTTCGAGTCCCTCTGGACCCGCTTTTTTTATGCCCAAATCGGTTTCGCGCGGGCTTTGCATGAGTTTTGCGGGCTCCCGCGCCTCCGCGCTATTTTCCCAAAACAGAAAAGCTTTCCACCTCGCTGCTGAACACAATGCCGCTTCCAGCTTTCTCCAAGCAGGGCAACGACTTGACCGCATCAAGAACAGCTTCTTTTTTGTCGGACGGCACAAGAATCATCAGCATTTCTTTTTCAGGCACAATTTCCATGCCGAAAAACTTTTCATCGCCTTCTTTCGCCGTGCCACGCGCAGAAAGGATCGTGCCACCGCCCGCGCCCGCCTTACGCGCCGCCGCCATCGCGTCCTCGGCATAACCTTTGTTCACGATTATATTTATCATCTCATAAGCGTTTGTATTCGCTGTATCTGCCATATTGTCATCTCCTGTATTACTAGTTTTTTGAGGGTTTTCGCCGACCGCATCGGCAGTCTGCGGGCATGCCGATGCTGCAACAGCTCCGCTTGTCCCACCAGTTCCATTTATGTCGCCGCTCCTGAAAAACGATGGAACAGCCACAGAAAAAATAACTCCAAAGTGCTTTTTATCGGCGACCGCATTTTTTATCGCGTCGATTACAGCCGCCACAATGCCCTGCTCCGCGATTACAAGCACAATTTCCTTCGAGGTGTCGCCTAATCCAAGCAGCTGAATTATTGAGTTCGATGCAGTACCTCGCCCCATAAGAACGGAACCACCGGCGGCTCCTGTCTTGTTCGCGGCGGCAGTCACAAATTCCGCGCTGTTTTTTGGAACGACAGAAATAATTAGTCTATGCATCTTGCGCACCTCCTTTTTTACTCTTCTTCCGCTGATAAATAATGCCGAGCAGCTGAATCGCTATGAGCGGCATCATTGCCACAAGCGCGATAACCCCGAACGCGTCCGTACTGCCGCCGGCACTTTTCGACGCACCGAGCGTGAACGAAAGCACAAAAGTCGACGTAATCGGGCCGGATGCTACGCCGCCAGAATCAAAAGCAATGCCTGTAAAAAGCGGCGGAGAAAAAATCATAAGCAGCATTGCGACGATGTACCCCGGAACGAGGATAAACTTAAGGCTGAAGCCCTCGACCGCCCTCCAAAGCGCAAGTCCAATAGCGGCGGCGGCACCGGCGGCAAGAAACACGAGGAGCACCTTGCGTCTTATCGTGCCCGAAGAAACTTGCTCAACCTGCTCCGTGAGCACCCAAACGGCAGGCTCCGCGCATACGACAATCGCGCCAAGCACAAGCCCTGTGCATATAAGGAGTGCGAACCATCCGCCACCCAAAGTTGCGGCTTTCGCTCCCAGAACCATGCCAAGCTCCTTTCCAGCCGGCATAAAGCCGCCCTGTACCCCGCACAAAAACAAAAGAAGCCCCGCAAAGCTGTATACAAGACCTATTATAACCCTGATTATCTGTCTTGCAGACATTTTTAAAAGCGTAAGCTGAAAAACGATGAGCATTAATACAAGCGGAGAAATTGAAAGAAGCGATTCAAGAACGATTCCGGGCATCGCCGCCGAAAAAGGCGCGAAAAACCCCTGCGTAACGGCGGTTGGCAACGTATCTACGGCAGTCACATTTGCGGCAGTCACACTTGCGGCGGCACCAGAGCCACCCCCCGCGACGAAAAGCGAATAAATCAGAACTGCCATTACCGGTCCTACCGATGTAACACCCGTAAGGCCGAAGCTGCTTTTATCATCGGAACGGACGGAAGAAACACCCAAACCGAGCGCAAGAATAAACGGAACGGTCATCGGGCCGGTTGTCGCGCCACCGGAATCGAACGCAACGCCCACAAACTCGTTAGGCACAAAAAACGCGACAGCGAACAATACCGCATAAGCGATGAGCAGCGTCAGTTTTATCGAAAGATTCATAACGGTGCGCAAAAGCCCGATCATTATAAAAAGCCCAACGCCAACCGCAATAATCACTACAAGAGAAAGTTTATTCACATGGCTAAATACAGAGCGTACCTGATCCCCAAAAACTTGGATATCCGGCTCTGCTACAGTGACCATAAAACCGATTACAAAAGCGACACCTACAAGCAGCACCAAATTACGCTTTTTCGTAAGTTCCGCGCCACACCGCTCTCCCATCGGCTGAATACCCAAATCTACGCCCAGCAAAAAAATAGTCAACCCGACAATCAGCAAAAATCCGCCAAAAACGAACCGTCCAAGCATCATGCCGTCCATAGGAACAGCCGTGAAGCCAAGAATCAGGACAATCGCCATGACGGGAATTACGGATATCGAAGTTTCTTTCAATTTATTAAGGATATTCACGATTCATTTATAACTGATTTACACGAAAAATGAAAGCAAAAACAAAGTGCTTCTGCGCACAATCTGCTCAACAATCTGCGCCGGTCAATGCAAATGACAAGCTTCCCCGTATTTGCAAAAAGGCTTAGTTTTCAATAGAATAGGCTCATGAGTTTTGAAACAATTAAAAACGATGTTCATGAAAACTGCATACCAGAGGCTGCTTCTAATTCAGAGCCAACGCGGGAAATTGCAAAACAACTTTTGGAACAAGGTGTCGCGAAAAATCCTGGACCATGGCGCGAACACAGCATCGCAGTCGCAGAAGCGGCTGAAAAAATTGCGCTTGCTGTTAACGAAAAACAAGGCGAAGAACGGATGAATCCAGACCTTGCTTATATCTACGGACTACTCCACGACATCGGGCGGCAGGAAGGCCACACTTACATCGCTCACGTATATGATGGTTACCATTTTTTGAGCGGTCTCGGCTACAAGAACGCGGCACGAATCTGTCTTACGCATTCCTTTAATTTGAAGACGACGGACGATTACATCGGCAAAATCGACATTTCGGACGAAAAGTTTGTGGAGCTAAAGTCACTTTTGGAGGCGACAGAATTCGACGATTACGACAGGCTCATACAACTGCTCGACTCCACTTGCGCCGCCGACGGAACGAAAAACCTTGAGGCTCGGATGGGCGACGTAAAAGCCCGCTACGGCTACTATCCAGAAGCGAAATGGAACAAGAATTTTGAACTGAAAGAATATTTCGAAAAGCTTGCCGACCGCGATTTTTACGACATGATTTAATACAGGGAAAAGAATGAAGGGGCGAGCCCGCCCCTACGCTCCAGCCTCCTCGGGCGAGCTTTCGCCCTGCGGTGTCTTCCGCTACCCCACCTCGCATAACTTCGCGCTCCGCGCTCGTTATGCCACCCGGTGCGCTAAAGTCCTACTACAAAAAAATCAGTTTTTCCAGTAAACTTAAACCATGCTCGATAATACTGATACAGTTTGCGCGGCGTCCCCCAGCGACCGCATCCTATACATAGACGATGATGTTGTCGTCGTGAACAAGCTCCCTGGCGAGGTATGCTCTTTCGTGGACGGCGAAAAATCGGGAGAAGCACCGTATTTGCCAGACGTATTCGCCGATGCGGTCGCCGAACGACTTCGTTCTGAAAGCGGAGTTGTCGCCGGCACCAGCGTGATTGGCGGCTCTGTCGCAGTCGCGGAATCTAGCGCAACAAAAGCAGGAAAGCCGTTCCTTGAGTGCGTCCATCGCATAGATCGCCCAGTCTCAGGCTGCGCCGTCATGGCGCGCAACAAAAACGCGCTCGCAAACGTTTCAGGACAGTTCACGAACCACACGACCGCGAGCAAAAAATACTGGGCTGTCGTTGAGGGAGTAATCCCTGTCAGCGAAACACCAGTGCTGCTTGAAGATTATCTTGTGTTCGACACAAAAAAACAAAAGACTTTTATCGTAAAGGCAGAAACCCGGAAAGCCAAGAAGGCGCAGCTATACTGGCGTTGTGCCGGTGCCGGCGACAGGTACAGCTTTCTTGAAGTGGAGCTTCTTACAGGGCGCACGCATCAGATACGCGCTCAGCTTGCACATGCAGGGTTTCATATAAAAGGCGACGTAAAGTATGGGGCACGCCGCGCAGACACATTGCCAGGCATCAGGCTCCATGCACGAGAAGTCAGCTTCGTAACACCCGGCAAAAAACAGCTGATAAAGGTCGTAAGCCCACTCCCGTCACTCGACCCACTGTGGACCGCGTGCGAAAACTGCCTGGGCTAGGACGCTGAGCCCCCCTTCTCTTCTTTTATGCGTCGATTTCCTGGAGCAAGTTGTTGACGATGAACTCCCTGCGAGCTGGCGTGTTTTTGCCCATGTAGAATTCCAGGAGTTTCGGGACGGCACTTAGCTGTGAGACTTCGACCGGCACGAGTTTTATGTCATCGCCGATGAACTGTCCGAACTCTTTGGGGCTTATTTCACCTAGTCCTTTGAAGCGTGTGACTTCTGCACCGGAACCGATTTTCTTGATTGCTTTATCGCGCTCGCTTTCGCTGTAACAGTAATGGGTTTCTTTTTTGTTGCGGACGCGGAACAGCGGGGTTTCCAGGATGAAAACTTTGCCGCTCGTTATCAGCTCTTCGAAGTAACCCAAGAAGAACGTCATAACGAGGTTTCGAATGTGGAAACCGTCGTTATCGGCATCGGTCGCGATTACGATTTTGCTGTAGCGGAGATTCGCCGAATCCTGCTCAATGCCGAGCGCCATCATCAGGTTGTAAAGCTCTGCGTTTTTGTAGATGTCAGCACGCTTGCGTCCGAACATGTTCTCCGGCTTTCCGCGCAAACTGAAAAGCGCCTGTGTGTTCGCATCTCGGCAACCGACCATCGCGCCTGTTGCAGAGTCTCCCTCAGTGATGAAAATCATGCTGTTCTCGCCTTTCTCACCGTCCTCGACATGATACTTGCAGTCTTTGAGCTTGGGGATCTTGAGCGAGATTTTGCGAGCTGCCTCGCGTGCTTCTTTTTTGACCGAGTTAAGCTCTGTGCGGAGCTTTTCGTTAGCCTCGATTTTGGCTTCAAGGGCTTTTGCGGTATCTGCGTTTCTGTGGAGAAAATCGACGACGGCGGACTTAGTTTCTGCAAGAATCCAGCTGCGCACTTCCGTGTTGCCGAGTTTGTTTTTCGTCTGGCTTTCAAAAACAGGTGACTGAACTTTTACGGCAACGGCGGCTGTCATACCCTCGCGCACGTCCTCGCTCTTGTAGGGCTTGCGGTAAAACTCCTGAATGCCTTTGAGAAAGCCCTCTTTGAACGCTGTAAGGTGCGTTCCGCCGTCAGAGGTGTACTGTCCGTTTACGAATGAGAAGTAGTTCTCGCCGTAAGCGTTTGAGTGTGTGAACGAGAATTCGAGCTGCTTGCCTTTGTAGTAGCCTGTCGGATATAGCGACTCGCCTTCTATTTCTTTGTTCAGGAGGTCGAGGAGTCCTTTTTCGCTGACGTATTTTGTTCCGTTGTAGACGAGCGTAAGTCCTGTATTAAGGTACGCGTAATTCCATATGCGTTTTTCGACGAACTCCTGGTTGAAGTTGTATGAGCCGAAAACTTCTTCATCCGGCACGAACTCTACGTATGTGCCATTTTTTACGCCGGGTTTAGCGTCGAGGTTGCGGACGCTCTTTTTCTTGCCACGCTCGAAAATCGCTTCGGTGCATTTGCCATCGCGGACGGAGATTACACGGAAATATGAGCTGAGCGCGTTGACGGCTTTTGTGCCAACTCCGTTCAAACCGACGGAAAACTGGAAAACTTCGTCATCGTATTTTGCGCCGGTGTTTATGACAGATACGCACTCGACGACTTTTCCGAGCGGGATTCCACGCCCATAGTCACGGACGCGGACGCGGTTGTCCTTTACTTCGATGTCGATGCGCCGTCCGTTGCCCATGATGAACTCATCGATAGCGTTGTCTATAACTTCTTTAAGCAGGATGTAGATACCGTCGTTCTGATTGGAGCCGTCTCCCAAACGGCCGATGTACATACCTGTTCTGAGCCTGATATGTTCAAGAGGAGACAGAGTCTTGATTTTAGACTCGTCGTATACTGATTTTTTCTTTTCTGCCATTTCCCACCCACAAATGTCGATATTTTAGTCTTTTTTCTTTTCGCCAGGTTTATCTGAAGATGCGCCAGCCTCTTTTTTCGGCGATTTTGGCTTTTTTGATGCCACGTCCGCATTCTTTCCCGTAGATTTAGCTTTCGCAGGCTTTTTTGCTTTGCCAGCGTCTGCCGACTCCGAAGTTTTTGGAACGCGCTTTTTGTATGTCCGCTTCGGCTTTGGCGCATCGGCGGTCGCACCAGCATCCTTCGCAGCTGCAGCGGATTTTGCGTCAGTCTCGCCCTCGCCTACACTCGCGGTCGCCGTATCTGTCACGTCCGCCGCAGAACTGGTCTCAGCGGCACCCGCATCTGCCGCTTCCGGTACAACACCCAGAAGCCTGTTCACAGAAACGCCTTCCTCAACTTCAAGCGCGATTTTCCGCTGCTTTATCGATTCGGCGGCCGCCGCCGTTGATGTGATGCGCTCAGCAAGTTCTTCGTTGCGCTTAACGAGCCGCTCTATATCCGCTTTGTTTACTTCTACTTCTTTTTTCATTGCGTCCATGCTCGCAACTGCATTATCAATCTGCTCGGAACAGCGAAGCATTTCCTTGCGGCGGGCGATAGAGCAAAGTTCGCGGCGTGTTTCCACAACTCCGGTAAAAATACGCGCGTAGCTTTCCGGGAAATCAGCAAGCATAACGGCTTCCGGTGAAACATATTTGTCGACGAGCTTGCTTCCCGCGCTTTCCGCAAGCTTATCGAGCTCGCCCGCCTTTTCTGCGGCGGCGGCAAGCAGCCTGTTTTTCTTGTCCGATTCTTTAAGCTTTTCTGAAACTTTCGCTATCTCTGAAAGAGTATCTTCCAATTTAGCGTCCACAGAATCAATTTCTTCCTGCAAGATGCGGCATGCACTGTAACTTGTACCGCCGTTCTCCGTGTTGACAGCACCGGCACGGAACGCTTTTTCCGCACCTTCTGCCATAAGGTTTTCCATCTTGTGCTGACGAACGCTAAGCTGTGTATTCAAAGAGGACTGTTTAATCCTTAGTAAAATCTTCGAGAAAAAATCTTTCCTTTCGATTTGTGCCTGTATGTCCGCAATGCTTTTTTCGAGCGTATCGGCGGCTTTTTTCTCTTCGCACAAAGCAGAATAAACCGATCCGAACGTAGATGCCAAATGCTGCGTATAGTTTTCAAAAAGATATTTTCCGAGCTCTATGTATCGGCTACGCTTTTGCGGCTCAAATTCCTGTATCGTCTTTTTCAATGTCTGAACCGATTTTTCAAGCTCAACTTTACGCTGCTCGTTTGCAGTTATCTCTCTGCACTGCTCGTTTATTGAGCTGATTTCTGACGCAATCAGTTCGTAATGGCGGCTATGCTCATCATCTTTTAAGTTAGTTTTTCCAGAAAGTATCAGATGTCCTGCCTGCAAGTAAAAGGCAACAAGCGATGCGTTAAGTTCGTTTTCTCTTCTTTCATAATTCTCAACTAAACGTTTATAAGATGCCATTTTTGTACCTCCGTAAAGCTACCGATACTTTTCGCAATATTATATCACATTTATACTTTGCGGGAAATATCATTTTTTTTGATTTTTTTCCGTTTTTTTTCTGAAAAAGTTTACTTTTTGCGTATACCTCGCTCGTATAACTTTTACATGAGAAACATAATTCTAAAGTTATCAGTAATCGGTTTGTTAATCTGGGCTGCGTCTACGCTTCACGCCCAGACTGGTTTCGATTTTCCTGAACAGGAGATATCGGAGATCGTCTATTCTGTCTCTCTTGCTCGTTCTTTTCCAATAATCTGTGATGATACTGTTTCGGGCAGGGCATCTTTCCGCTTCGCTGGCGGGGATTTTGATACAGCGTTCGACTCATTTTTGCTTACGAACCGGCTTTATGTTAAAAAGGAGGATAGCCGCTGGGTCGTCTCGCGCATCAGAATCATCAACCATGATGACGGACTTATGGACATAGATGTTTGCGACATGCTTCCTGAAAAGATTTTCGAGAAGCTTTCGACAGCTGGGGGCATACCCATTATATATGACGCGGTTCCGTCCGTTTCTGTTTCCGTTCATTTGGGCGCGGTAGACGTATGCTCCGCGGCTGCAATCATAATGCGCAAATTCGGCGGATATGCCGTCTCGCTCGACAACGGAAACGTTTTGATAGAAAGAGTTGTCGCCACAAACACTGGAAGTCAGTACCAAACTTTTAAGCAGGAGACGGATAAACTAGAAATTCATTGCGATGAAGACCGTTATTCTGCGGAGCTTTCAAACGCCGACTTCCCGGAGATTATCGAGAAAATTGCTGAGATATCGGGCATTGAATTCTGCTCGCTCGTAAAACCCGGTTCTGCGGTTCAACGCGTTTCTTTTTCAAATCAGTCTTTTGAAAAAGCCCTCGAAATTATTTGCGCGCATGCAGATGTTGGCTTCCGCTGCGTTCAGGGACTTTACGTTTTCTTTTCGCAGCCGGACGCAGGAAAGCAGTTCCGTGAAGAAACAAAAGAGTGGTTTGTTTTTTCAACAGGATACATAGGCGCGGACGAGGCTTGCAGACTGATGAGGCTGCGGTTCCCGGAAACGGATTTTTCTGAGATTGGGTCGGGTCGTTTTATGTGCCGAACAACACCCGACAAGCACGATGAGATGCAAGAGTATCTTTCTTTGTGCGATGTCCGCGAAAAAGAACATATCGTTTCGCTTAAGTACATACGCGCTGAAGATTTTTTGAACAGCCTGCCCCACGGTTTTTCATCTTCATCGTTTAAGAAAACCGGGAACGACAATATTCTTTTTTACTCCGGCTCAGACGGGAATTACGAACAGCTTTGCTCACTGATGGAGTTCATTGACCGTCCCGCAGAATTGTTGTCGTATGATCTTCTTATTGTCCAGGCTCAAAAAAGTGTTTCTTCAAGCTGGTCATCGGGCCTTGACGCGTCCCAGCTTTCGCCCGGCAAAAACACTCACCTTCAGGCAACCGCATCACCATCTTTCAAATTCAACATCGATGTGGTGGCTGCGTTCGGATATATTTTCTCCGCAAAACTGCAAGCGGCAGTTTCCGAGAACAAAGCGAAAATATTCGCGGACACTACACTGCACGGCGTTTCCGGCGTGCCTATAAGCTTCCGTAATACAAACACATACAGATATCGCGACCCGTACCTTGATGCGGAAACCGGGCGAACAATGAACAGCAGCGTAACACGCGAAATTGTTTCCGGTCTTGTGCTGGACATAACCGGCTGGATTTCTGGCGACGGCATGATAACGACATCCGTAACAGCATCGTATTCAAGGCAGGGCGTTGACACGTCATCAGCTGGGAATCCGCCACCAACCTCTGAGAAAATCGTAACAACACAAGTAAGAGGACGTTCCGGCGAGGTCATCGTTTTGAGCGGACTTGTCCAAAACGATGAAAGCAAGTCCGGAACAGGCACGCCGCTGCTTTCTTCAATCCCGATTCTAGGCTGGCTTTTTAAGTCGCACGACGATACGGAGGAAAGCAACGAACTTACGATATATCTGATTCCACGGATTTGCGGGGAGGATGATAAAAACTCCTTGTCGAACCGGGGCAGCGGCGGAGAAGACAGCATGAAAGAGATGATAAAAACAGATATTCAGGAAATTGTTCGGAAACGGAGGCTGAGAAATGCGGAGAGAAATGAATGAAACCCTCTATAGTTGCGATTCGGGAGCAACGGCGGATTTTGAAAGCTCGTCACCTTCTGACACTTGCAGTACGCAAAAAAACAAAACATGTGGAAGATTCCACCTTTCGCCAGTATTCTGCATCCATAACAAAGTCTGCATCGTCGAAGCAGACGAAACCAGAGAAACAGTCTCCGTCGGCATGTGCGACACAGATGACTACCAGCTGCAGAATCACATCCGCCGTGTGTTCGACATTTCAGAGCCCAAAGACACAAAACTTGAATTTGTGAAAGTCACGGAAGATTTTTGCCGCCGTTCAATAGCACGGATGCTTGTCGACGCTGGCTACAGAAAGCCATTTTCAAGTAACGCGGATTACAACATGGCGGAGAAACACGAACAAAGCTCTTCGTTTATGTCTGATGAAAACGCGGATGTTCCGGCTGTAAACCTGATTGATTCAGTGATTATCGAAGCTCTGACTGATAACGTCAGCGACATCCATTTTGAACCATGCAGTTTTGCTGATGGCACGAAAAAGCTTTTAATCCGCTTTAGAAAAGACGGTCGTCTTGTCTTATACAAAAGTACAGATTTTTCGCTTTTAGAACCAGTTATCGTACGAATAAAGATGCTTGCGGGGCTTAGAGCAGAAGAGTCCCGGCGACCGCAGGACGGCAGGTTTATATGGGAAAACGCGGGACTTTCCGCAGATATACGCGTTTCTGTAATTCCGCTTTGGAACGGCGAGTCTGCCGTCCTTCGGCTTTTGCGGACGGCGGTCGCCCAAGTGAAGCTTGAGGAACTTGGATTCTCTGAGACGCACGTCAGGACGCTGCATAAAATCCTTTCGCAGCGGAACAGTCTTGTTCTCGTAGCAGGGCCCACCGGAGCCGGGAAAACGACGACATTGGCGGGAATGGTTTCGTATCTGGCGTCTGGCGGTACAACAAGGCGCGAGGAAAACGATTCGTCTGGCGCGGATCCATATACAAACAGTGATACAGCGGAATCCGTGCCTGTTGTCGCCAGCGGAAGTAAAAAAATAATCACAATCGAAGATCCGGTGGAATACCGCATTCCCGGCGTTACACAAATTGAAGTTCGCCCCGGAATAAACTTCGATTTTGGAGACGCATTGCGTCATGTGTTCCGTCACGATCCTGACGTGCTGATGATTGGCGAAATCCGGGATGGTAAAACTGCCGCGACCGCCGTCCGGGCAGCTGTAACAGGTCATCTTGTGCTTGCGACTGTTCATGCCTCATCAGCGAGCGCGGCAGTTATCCGCCTGCTCGACATGGGAATTGAGCCGTATTTGCTTTCATCAGTGTTCGGGGCGGCGGTTGCCCAGAGCCTTGTTCCAGCCGCAGCCGGCGGAAGAACTGTCGTCGCGGAAATTCTTTGCGGAACAGAAGAAGTCCGCAAACTCATTGCAGAAAAAGCACCAGTTTCTGCCTTTGCGTCATGCATGCACTCGCAGGGAATGGTATCGCTCCGTGAAAACTTCGACGCGAAAAAAGCTCTCGGCATAATTGCCGGGAAGGAGGTGTTCAATGATTGATAACCGCATTTTCCTTACATTTTGCGAATATCTTTGCGGACTGCTCGCGTCTGGGCTTCCAATCGGTGAGTCGCTGGAGATTCTGGCGAAACCTGCCGCAGCTCACGTAAAATTCCGGGCGGCTCACGCAAAGGCAGCATGGTCCGCCGGCCGCAGCAAAAAACTGCAACGGCTTTCCGAACGCATTCTTTCTTTTATGAAGCGTGGATACTCTTTTTCGAGCGCGATTTCAGTCAACGGAATCATCCGCACGGATGAAAAGCTTTGTTCGCTCATCGCCGCCGCCGATAAAGCCGGTAACTTATGCGGGATGCTCAAGTTCATAACTGACTCCGAAGCAGAAAAATCAAGTTTTTCTTCAAAACTTGCAGGCGCAATCTTATATCCGTTCGGAATAATACTTCTTGCCGGCGGCGGCAGCTTGTTCTTAGTTCAACATTGCGCCGCGCTCGGTTTCAAGGCTGTTCCCGACGGCGTTTTTTCAGGCTTAATGACTGCAATCGCTTTTATCGGGCTATTTATATTTGCTTTTCTATGGGTTGCTTTCAAAGCTGGCAAAGGAAACCCGCAGCTTATCTTTTTCAGTTCCCTCTCGTTTTTTCTTTCGTGCGGCTTTGACCTAAAAAATGCGCTTTCTCTCGTTTCAATAGCGGGCGGGCTTAAAAACGCATCTTTGTGCGCATCCATTCTCCAAAAGCTTTCTTGCGGAGTTCCTTTTTCCAAATCCCTTGTAGAAATAGGTGGCTTTTCCAGTGAGGCGGTCGCACTTATCGCTCTTGCCGAAAAATCCGGTGACCTTGCTAATGCTTGCAAAACTATAGCGTCACGGATTTCCACCGCAGAAAAACAGGAAAAACAGCGTTTTCTGCGTTATGGCGAGCCTGTTTTGCTTTCCGCCGTAGGGGTTTATGTGCTTTTGCTCGCGCAAAATGTGATTCTTCCGTTTATCACGGATTTCGAACACATATTGTAAACATCATGCTCAGCGGCAATCGCTGGGGTTTCAAAGGAGATTTTATGAGAATTAAGTCAAAAAAAGATGATGGATTTTCATTTGCAGAAACTATCGCGGTGCTTGCGATAATGCTCATTCTTACCGCCGGCGTTGGTTTTTCCGCCGCCGGTTATGTGCAAAAAGCCCGAAGGCTGTCCGCAGAAAGTCAGATAGAAGTTTATCGGCTCGCGCTGCAGTCGTACTATCTTGATTGCGGTTCGTATCCGACTGATGAACAGGGGCTTGAGGCTTTATGGGAAAAGCCTGTCTTGTATCCGGTCCCATCCGGCTGGAACGGTCCTTACGTTGACAAAGAAATACAAAAAGATCCTTGGGGAAACGATTTCGTTTATTCAACGCGGCGGAACAGGAAACTTCCGTTCACCGTTGTTTCTTTTGGAAGCGACGGCTTTGAGGGAGGCGACGGCGATGCTGAAGATATCGTTTCATGGAAATAACAACAAACGCGATGACGGAAGCTTTCTTGGGCTGACTGTGCTTATCCTGCTTTTTTTCGTAGTCGCAGTCGGGCTTTTGCTCCGCGCAAGCTATGCAGAGTACAGAAAAATCCATCAAGAGCTCGAATCTGTTTCTGCCGTCTTTTCAAAGGGTGATTTCTATGAAACTTGTTGAAGCGATTGCTGCCATTGCTGCACTGATACTGCTTGTAAATGCGCTTTCAGCTCCGTTAACGGAGATTATGCGGTTAAAAAAAGCAACAAGCACAGAAAGATACGAGCTGTATTTGAAGCGTGAACAAATCCGCGAAGGAGGTTATGTTGAGAAATAAAGTTTTTCTTGAAACAGAAGAATATGATATCTATATGTTTCCAATACCGGAAACTGTTCTTAAACGGAAAAAGTTTTTATGTACTATTTTTCCACGGAAGAGCGTTAAACAATGGGCGCTTTCATGGATGGAAAAACTTCATCCGTGTTTTGACGGGCGATTTATAAACGACATAAGGTTTTATAAAGAAAACGGACAGATTATGGCGCTCGTTACCGTCGCGGAGAAAATGCAGATTGCGCCTCATCTTGTGAAAAAGCACACGGCGGTTTATGTGCATCGCCCTTATAAAAGGCGGGTTTTCGCCGCAAAGTCGCCCGTACGGAAGCTGCTTGTAGTTCCGGCGTTTGCGTTCATAATCGGGATGGCGGTGCTGTCGGGCTTTGCGGGGCACGGCGGTCCAGTTGAAACTTCGCCTGTTGTTGTTATGGAGAGCTTCAGTGCGCCGCAGGACGATAATGATTTCGCGACTGCGGATATCGCGTCTGTTGTTGAAACAGCTATTAAGCCTGATGAGCCTGAAAAACTCAGTTTTTCTGAGGTTTTTGATGAAGTTTCCTGTGCGGATACACAAGACGAGCCGCAAAAAGTAATAGAAGAAATAGTTTTTTGCGAGCCTGCGCAATTCCCAGCTCAAAACCCAGAACAGAGCCCAGAACAGCCCGTAATCGATGAAACGCCAACGGTGCCAGAAACAGCAGAATTGGATTCTGCGAAATCCGATGAAACAGAAGAAGAAGAGACAGAGTTTATAGAACTTACAGAACCACAAGAACCATCCGCTCCAGAACTGTCCGAACCGCCTTTCCTTGATGACTTCCTTTCACTCATTTTTGAAGCAGGCGGTACTTTATCGAGCTTCCGCTGGCAGACTTTCCCCACTGCTTCCGCTACGCTGACACTAGAAGGCTGCTTCCCAGAAGATGTGTACGACTGCGTCGAAAGGCTGTGCGGCGAAGCATCTACAGGCGGAAGCCAATTCGCGGAAACGGCAGTTTTCCCGCTTCTTTCGTTCAGTTCCATAAGCTACAAAGACAACATTCCGTCATTCTCACTGTCAATCGACTACTCCAGTTTCGACTTAGCCCATGCCGAATCGAGTCTTAATCAAGTAAAAACGCCAGTTCCGGCTACTTTCCGCCAGCTTATTGTGGAAACAGGCGGCAACGTCACGTCAGAAAGCATAAAACCACCGTTTGTATCGGGCTCTGTTCCTGCACGGCTTTTAAACACATTATCAGAGAAAGTCGCGGAACAATTCTCTGAAAGCCCTTCATTCGGTATAAGCGATGTCGCATTTGACGTAACTTCAGCCTTGCCTTTAGCAAAACCAGATAAGGCTTCTATCATTATCCGTGCGGAATTCGGCAATGAGAAACCCGTCTTTTTCCCGCTCGAAAGCATCGCGTCTATTTATCCCGACAGGAACCCGCCCCAAATCCCACTCGAAAATGACGAAGAACCGCCCCCTGTACAAGAACAGCCTTCCACACTCCCGATTGTTCAAATCCACGATGCTGTGGAAATCGGCTCCGTCTGTATGGAAGACGGAACTTATATCAGTTTTTACCGTAAACGTGACGGAAAAATCATAAAAGGAGATCCTTATGAAAAACAAAAAGAACCGTAATTCACTAGAAACTCTTTTACTAACTGTGCTCATCCTGATTTTATCATCAGTTTGCGCATGTCTGTTTTTTTCTTGCGACAGCCTTTTCCAAAGTCCGCCGTTCATCTTATCAGCTCCAGAATGTGTGCTCACATCAGAAACAGGTAATTTCCGCTTTGCCGGGGTCAAATTCTCCGTCTGGAACGCACGGCAGTCGGAAATCAAAGGAATCACCGCCGTTTTTTCTGTTTTTAAGGATGCGCAAGGCGGGAATCCATTCTCCGGCAAAAATATCGTGACAGCCGATTTTGACTGCACCATTGCACCAGGTGGATCTTTGCAATTTGAAGCCGCTTTGGACGCGTATATATCAGAAATCCCGGAAACGCCTTATTACATCGATTTTTTATACTTGAAAGAAGTTTTATACGCGGATGGGCAAAAGTGGAGTGACAATATCGGAACATTTTTCGCAAGGGGGAAGAAATGAGATTCAATTTCAAGATGCTTTTAGCTGTGATTTTATCGGCTTTTATTTGTGTTTCTTGTGACCAGATATTGTGGCGCGAAATAAGCATAGAACCACCGCAAAACAGTTTTGAGCTTGTTTTACGCGATGCAGAGGGTGGTACTTTCGAGTCAAATCCTTCAAAAAGCACGTATTCCGCTGGTGAAACAGTGTCCATCAAGGCTATTCCAAATGAAGGCTTTATGTTCAAATGCTGGAGCGACGGCGTTTCAGAGCCGGAAAGGACAGTTGTCATTAACGGAGATATGGAGCTTGGTGGTGAATTTACAAGACGAAGCTGGACAATAGTGATGTATATGGCGGCTGACAACGACCTTGAATCTGCTGCGATTCTTGATATCAACGAAATGGAAGCCGCTGATATTGAGGACAGCGGAATAACAGTACTTGCGCTCGTTGACCGTGCGGAAGGATATGATGGAACGAACGGCAATTGGACAGATACAAGACTTTATGAAATAAAACATGATGATGACGGATTGAATGGGAATATCATTTCTGAGCGGATTTCATGCAACACGCTGGGGCTTTCAGCTGATGATGATTCAGAGCTCAATATGGCTGATCCGAACGTGCTTCACAACGTACTGCGTTTTGCACAAAAGCAGTATCCCGCTTCTGAATACGGGCTTATCATGTGGGGGCACGGCACGGGTTGGCGTGGAACGAACTGTTTCTCTTCTGAGGGCGGGTCATATGGCCCGGTGACAGAAACCGCTGGCGTCAAGGCGTTTGCGATCGATGACTACAGCGCATCGTTTATGACGATTTCGCAAGTTCATCAGGCAATTTCAAAACTGCCAGAAAAGCTAGGATTTATTGGGTTCGACACATGTTATAGCGCGCTTTTGGAAACTGCATGGGAATTCCGGAACGATGCCGCTTTTATGGTCGGTTCAGAGAACATCGTGCCGTCAAACGGGTGGAACTACCAGATTTTCCTAGACAGTGTCGCTGCCGAAGCTTGCCAAAACGCGACGTCAGCGCAAGCCGCGCAAGCTTCACAGACTGCGTCCGCCGCTTCGCTGCCCGCTGAAACTCTCGCCAACTGCGCCGTATCAGCTTTTTCAGAGCAGTATACCGGCATGGCATCCGCTTCCATAAGCAAAATCAACCTTTCCAAAGTCGAGGGGCTTAAATCGGCCTTCGAAAGGTTCTGTGCAAGTGTCATAAGCGGCATAACGTCGTCGTCTGCGGCGCGAAATGTGCTTAACTGCGTAATGAGCAATGTCCTTTCGTTCTCTTACCCCGGCTCCGCCTGCGACATGTATATTGACATGTATTCGTTCGTAAACCAGATGAATACTTCGAAAGACACTATTTTTTCGGAGCCGGACGATACCGAAGTCTTCAGCCACATGGATTCGCGCCGCAGCAGTTTTGTGACGGCCTTGAACAAAGCTGTTTCCTCGTGGAGCGGGAATGGCGCCAAAAATGCGAAGCTCGGAATTTACTTTTCCCCGCTCACGTCATCAGGAGCGCCTTCGTACAACTTTTCTCCCGCTTACATAAAAAACAGCGGAGACCTTACGCAGAGCGCGTTTGTGGCCGATTCACAAAACTGGGTTCCTGAAAGGAACACGACGACCGCTACTGTGCTGAACAAAATCTTTTTTACAGAATTTTAACAGAATCCCGTATCATAACATTTGAAGATTTTCCGGGATAGGTGTATAATAGAAAGGTGTTTTCGCTCGTTTTTTTGCCGTCGGCAAAACTGCGATACCGAGAATCAATGCCTGGTGGTAAATGCCGGGCATATGAGGAGATCTATTATGGAAAAGTTATTCAAACTTAAGGCACGGGGAACAACGGTCGGTAAAGAAATCGTAGCCGGTGTAACAACATTCCTCGCGATGGCGTACATTCTTGCAGTAAACCCAGATATCCTTTCTGCTTCTGGAATGGCTTGGGGTAAAGTGTTCACAGCAACAGCTCTTTCTGCTGCAATTGCGACTCTCGTTATGGCTTTCGTCGCAAACCTTCCTGTTGCTCTTGCACCGGGACTCGGACTGAACGCATTCTTCACCTATACTGTCGTTTTCAGCATGGGATGTTCTTGGCAGCTTGCCTTAACAGCTGTTCTTCTTGAAGGTATCCTGTTTATCGTACTTTCTATTTGCGGTATCCGCGAGGCTATCATCAAGTCTATTCCTGAAGGTCTTAAGAAAGCCGTTGCCGTAGGTATCGGTCTTTTTATCACGATTATCGGTCTTGTTAACGCAGGTATCTGTTCACCAGATACAGGAACAATCGTTGGTTTCGTAAACTTCAACATGGCTAATGCAACAGCTCTCGTAGCTATCCTTGGTCTTATCATCACGATTGTACTTTTCATACTCAAGGTTCCTGGAGCAATCCTTCTTGGTATCGCTATCACGACAATAATTGGTATCCCGTTCGGAGTAACGACTATTCCAGCTGGCTGGAAGCCATTCTCTGTTCCAGATGCTCCTTATTTCTTCGAGTTTGACTTCAAGGGTATTTTCCTTAATGCAACAGGAAGCTTCTCTGGCGCAGTTCTCGGAAAGTTCTTCATCATCTTCTTCACATTCCTTTTCACAGACTTGTTCGACACAATCGGTACTCTTATGGGTGTTGCTGAGCAGGCTAACCTTAAGGATAAAGATGGAAACATCATCAACGCAAAGGGCGCTCTCCTTTCAGACGCTGTTGGTACAGTAGCAGGTGCTGCTCTTGGTACATCAACAGTTACTTCTTTCGTTGAGTCTTCATCCGGTGTTGCAGCTGGTGGACGCACAGGTCTTACATCAGTCGTTACGGCTGTTCTGTTCCTGCTCTCACTTTTCCTCAGCCCGCTTTTCTTCCTTATCCCGTCAGCAGCTACAGCTCCTGCACTTATCTTCGTCGGCTATCTTATGATGAAGTCTGTCGTTGATATCAAGTTCAGTGACCCGACAGAAGGTATCCCTGCTTTCATCACAATCATGACTATGCCTTTCGCATATTCAATCTCAAAGGGTATTTCTTTCGGTATCATTTCTTACGTTATCGCAAAGTGCGCTGGAAAGAAAGCAAAAGACATCCCTGTTATCACATGGATTCTTGCCGCTATCTTCCTTGCAGATATCATCTTTGAGGCTGTGAAATAATTAATTCACGCTTAATGTGAGGAACGCCGCCCGGACGAAAGTTCGGGTGGCGTTTTTTTTCGGACGGTGGCGGAAAACTGTGCGAGAAACTTCTGAACGCGCGCCAATCTCATTTGGGCATAAAAAAACCGGATACCTTGCGATATCCGGCAGAACTTTCATAAAAAACTACTTTTTTAACTGAAGGTTCACCAGATGGAACCTTCGGCATCTTTTGATTATTTATATTTTCCTTCGCTCTGAACTTTCTTAATTTCTTATAGTATCAGTATACACAAGATTTATGATTTGAGAAGCCCTTTATAGTAAAAAATTAAGAAAAATCATAAATTTTTTCGTGTTTCTAAATATCATATACTTAAACTCAATTATCTCCAAAATTACTCACTATAAATATGTATGTATAGAACTAAAAAAATACTAAAGAATTTTAGTAAAAATGCAGAAAACCACCCTTTCTTTATTGTTTCTTTTTTATCTGTTCTATATAATCGTACAAAATGTCGGGCTTTAAGATTCAAGACAAAGTCCGGCTTTCGCCAAAAAATATTCTGGAGGTTAGAATGGCTTCAGGAAGACCTGTAATAGCTGTAGAGAAATGTAAGGGTTGCGGTCTTTGCATCCGTGCATGTCCAAAATCCTTGTTGGAGATGTCAAAGCAGACGAACGGTCAGGGTGTACATTATCCAGTTTGCAACGACGAGTCCAAGTGCATTGCGTGTACGTTCTGCGCGACCATGTGCCCTGACGTGGCAATAGAGATTGAAAAGGACTAAAGGGTAAGGAAGATATTATGAGCAAAAAGATTCTTATGAAAGGAAACGAAGCTATTGGCGAAGCCGCCATTCTTGCAGGCTGCCGCTTTTACTTCGCGTATCCAATTACACCCCAGAATGAAATTCCTGCGTATATGGCAAAACGTCTCCCGCAGGTTGAGGGAACATTTTTGCAGGCAGAAAGCGAACTTGCCGCTATAAATATGGTCATGGGTGCTTCCGCCGCTGGTGCGAGAGTTATGACATCATCATCTTCACCGGGAATCTCGTTGAAGCAGGAAGGTATCTCGTATCTTTCCGGCGCACAGCTTCCGGCTGTCGTCATCAACATGATGCGCGGTGGTCCTGGACTCGGTAACATCGCCGGAGCTCAGGGAGACTACTTCCAGGCGACACGCGGCGGCGGTAACGGTGATTATCACGTCGTCGTTCTTGCACCGGGAACAGTTCAGGAGCTTGCGGACTATACAGTAAAGGCTTTCGAGATTGCGGACAAATACCGCGTCGTCGTTATGCTTCTTGGTGACGGTTATCTTGGACAGATGGCAGAGCCATGCGTTCTTCCAGAAGAAGTGAAGAATCTTCCTGCAAAGCCGTGGGCACTTACAGGAAAGACAGCCGACAGGGAATCACATATCATAGCTTCCCTTAAGCTCGGAAAAGACGATGCTTATCTTAACCGTCACGTAAAGGCTCTTGCCGAAAACTACGCCGAAATCGCCAAAAACGAAGTTAAATACGAAAACTTCATGTGCGACGACGCTGATGTAGTTCTTTGCGCATATGGAACGAGCGCTCGTGTCTGCAAGAAGGCAGTAAAACTTCTTCGCGACCAGGGCATTAAAGCCGGTCTTTTCCGCCCGATTACGCTTTGGCCGTTTCCAGAGGACGCTATCGAAGCTGCGTGCGCTAAGGCAAAGAAAGTGCTCACCGTCGAAATGAGCATGGGTCAGATGTATCAGGATGTCCGCCTTTACAGCGGCAAAAAGAAGAGTGAGCATGATTTCTACGGCGAGCCGGGCGGAATTATCCCGAAGCTTGACGTGATTATGGAGAAGGTGAAGAGCTATGTCTAAGATTTATACATTTCCAAAATCAATGAAAAACGTAAAGACGCACTACTGCGGCGGTTGCGGTCACGGAATCGTCCACAAGCTTATCGCACAGGTTATTGACGAGCTTGGCATTCAGGAAGATGTTCTTCTTACCGCGCCTGTAGGATGCGCCGTTTTCGCATACAACTACCTTGACGTTGACTCAGTTGAGGCTGCACACGGTCGCGCACCGGCAGTTTCAACAGGTATGAAGCGCGTTCACAAGGACAAAATCGTTATCTGTTACCAGGGTGACGGCGACCTGCTCGCTATTGGTACTGCAGAGACAGTTCACGCAGCAAACCGCGGCGAGAACATCACCGTTATCTTCATCAACAACGCGATATACGGTATGACAGGCGGACAGATGGCTCCTACATCACTCGTTGGTCAGGTTACAAAGACAACTCCTTACGGACGCGATGCTAACGATGTTGGTTACCCGATCCGCGCCGCGGAGCTTATCAACACGCTTGTTGAACCTAAATACATCGAGCGTTGCGCCGTTTATGACGTAAAGCATATCAACCAGACAAAAGCAGCCATAAAGAAAGCCATTCAGTATCAGCGCGAAGGCAAGGGCTACTCTTTTGTCGAGATTCTTTCAATGTGCCCGACGAACTGGGGCGTAGAGCCGACAACGGCTGCCGACTGGGTTCGCGACGCAATGGAGCCGTATTATCCGCTCGGTGTTTTCCGCGACATTCCTGCCGGAGTTATTCCAGAAGCTGCCTGCCCTAAAGCCGGTGTCGTCAATAAGTAAGGGGTATGAATTATGACAACTGAGATTATTTTTGCCGGATTCGGCGGTCAGGGTGTTATCCTTGCTGGAAAGATTCTTGCCCTTGCCGGCATGAGCGAGGATAAATACGTTTCTCACATTCCGTCTTATGGTGCGGAGATGCGCGGTGGTACGGCGAACTGCTCAGTCATCGTTTCTGATGACGAGGTTGCTTCCCCGGTTATCGAGCATCCTGACGTTGTTGTTGCGCTCAACCTGCCGTCGATGGTCAAGTTTGAGCCTGCTCTCAAGAAGGGCGGTCTGCTCATTTACAACTCATCGCTTATCAGCGAGAAGCCACAGCGCACGGATATCCGCACAATCGCGCTTCCTGCCAACGAAATTGCAGAGCAGACAAACAACGCGCGTGGTGCGAACATGGTCGTGCTCGGCTGCCTTGCAAAGGTTATTCCAGGCATGATCAGCGGAGTAAAACCGTTCGAGTACGCTCTCGACGAGGCTATTTCTGCACGCAACAAGAAGTTCAACCCAATTAATATCGCAACGATCGAAGCTGCATTCAGCAAAGACTACGATATCAAGGGATAAATTGTGGTAGGGGGCAGTCGCCCCCTCGCTTCCAAGTCCTCGCGCGCCGTACAAAAGTCCGGCGCGCTCCGGTCTTGTCCGCGACCCTCACGCCTAAGGGGCAAGAGCTTGATTAAGTTTTGCCCCTTAAAAACCCCTCAGCATAGCCGCCGCATTCGGGCTTTGTGCAAGAAGCCCAAAATCGTTCGAATACATTATACAGCCCATTTCCATTTTATCCGCCGCCCGCTTATTCAAATAAAACATTATGCGTTCCATAACATAAGCCATCGCTTCATCGCGTTTGCCATCCTGCTCTATTAACCGCACGCCTTCTTCTGTCGTAGCGGCTTCAAGTATTGCGCTGGCTGTCTCCATACGGCATTCGGCTTTTATTGCGGCGGCGGCAAGCAGCTCCATGCGGCAATCGCCCTCTTTTGAGTGCGTGTTCATTATGCCGCCCGAAACTTTTATAAGCTTCCCGATGTGGCCAGTCAGCAAGAACTTTTTGAAGCCAAGTTCCGCCGCCATGTCTATTGTGTCACCGATGAAATTCGAACATTTTACGCTTTTATCAAGGTCGTAGCCGTATGCCTGACGCATAAAATCAAGACCGTAGTTTCCGGGGGATACGGCGGCGACTGTCGCACCAAGGGCTTTTTTCTGGTTGAGTTCCGTACGGATCGTGTCGAGCAAAGCCTGGCTGCTCATCGGCTCCACAATACCGCTCGTTCCAAGGATAGAAATACCGCCTTTAATGCCGAGGCGCGGGTTGAACGTCTTTGCGGCAAGTTCTTCGCCTTCAGGAACCGAGATTTCAACTGATATGCCGCCTTTATAGTCGCAGAGGTTACAAACCTCAAGAACTTCTTTCGTTATCATTTCGCGGGGAACGTGGTTTATCGCCGCCGCGCCCGGCTTTTGATCAAGACCCGGAAGAGTGACGCGCCCAACGCCTTTCCCGCCATCAATCACGACGAACGGATCTTTTTGTGTGATTGGCTGCTGCGATGCGGAGCGCGCCGAGCCTGAATCCGTACTAAGCGCAGAGTCAGGCAGGAAGCGTACCGTCGAAACGATATGTGCGCCCGTCGTGACATCGGGGTCATCGCCGCTGTCTTTTATTACGGCACAGCTGACATAAGTTTCTTCCCGCTCAATGTCCACAATCTGCGCGTCAAAACGAATGCCTTTCGGCGTTTCAATCGATATTGTGTGTTTTTCTCTGCCAGTTAGAAGCATATATACAGCTGCTTTCGAGGCGGCGGCGGCACAGCTACCCGTTGTGAAACCTAATCGTAACCCATTCGCGTTTGTAAGCGGATTCGTAAAGTTTTCGTCGCTCAAATCACACCACCCTATCTTCCGCAAGCCCATACAAAAGCGCGTTGCATATAGCGGCTGCAACACCGCTTCCGCCTTTTCTGCCTTTGTTTATGATGTACGGAACGTTCGAGCCCAAAAAAAGCTCTTTTGCCGCGACGACGTTCACAAATCCGACCGGAACGCCAATCACAAAATCAGGGGTGTAAACGCCTTTTTCCATCATTTCGTAAAGGGAGATAAGCGCAGTAGGCGCATTTCCTATGGCGAATATCACTTTTTTGCCAAGCTGTGCGGCGCGTTCCATGCTTACGCACGCACGTGTAACTTTCCGTTTGCGGGCCTCTTCAGCAACGTCGTCGTCCGCCATAAAGCAGTGAAGCTCGCCACCATATAACGCAAGCGTCTTTTTGTTTATGCCAGCTTTAGCCATGTTTGTATCCGTAACTATATCGGCACCGTCTTGAAGCAGTTTTCGGGCGGCGGCGACAGCTCCGGCAGAATAACACATTGTCTCTGCGTATTCAAAATCAGCTGTCGTGTGGATAACGCGCATTGTGACAGGCTTTTCGTCCGCCGGCAAAACTATATTGTTTGAAGCAAGTTCCGAGGCAATTATCTCGAAACTTCGTTTTTCTATTTCTGAAGGAAGCACGTATTCTATTCCGTTCATTTTGTTAACCTCATTTGGTTGCGCGGCAAAACTTTTTCAGGCTGTTCACAAGCACCTCGTTTTCCGCATGTTTCCGCACGGCGATTCTATAAAAGCCTTCGCCAAGCCCTGCAATATCGCGACAGTCGCGTATAAGTATACCATCCGTGAGAAGCGCGTCAAAAAGATTCTGGACAACAGAGTTTTGTGCGCCAGCCACACAGAAAAGCAGAAAGTTCGCGTCAGACGGAAACACCGTAAAGCCAAGCTCTTTCAGTTCCGCCGTCAAAAACCGCCGATCCTCGCTTATAAGGTGCAGAGCATCTTTAATATACGCGTCCTCTTTCACCGCTGCGACACCGGCAGCCTGTGCCAGGGCTGACACATTCCATTCAGGAAGCATGTTCCTTAAAACCGTTGCAGTCTCCGCGCAAGAAGTAACACAGTAGCCAAGTCGCAGCCCCGGAATAGCAAAAGTTTTTGTAAATGCGCGAAGAACAATTACACACTTGTACCGCGAAAGCAGCGGGATAAACGAATAGCCGTCCGCTTTTCCGGTAAGCTCCATAAAGCATTCGTCGATTAAAAGCCAAGTGCCCGTTTTTTCGCACTCGGACGCGATTTCTTCCAAAACGTCGCGCTCGACAAGCTTTCCATTCGGGTTATTCGGGTTCGTTATGATGCATGCATCTGGTTTTGACGCGTGAAGCTTTTCCAAAAACGCAGGAAGCACATCAGAAGTCATGCAGAACGGATTTTTCGCCGTTATCCCCGGCAAAAAGAAATATTCAGCGGAAATATCGCCAATACAAGCATTTACAGAATCGATTGCATACTCATATCCGGTAAAGCATGGAACGGGAATCATCACTTTTTTCGGGAGATCCTGATGTTTCGCATTCATCCCACAAACAGAGCGGAGAAAAGCTTGAATCAGTTCCGATGCGCCGTTTCCGCACACAACATTCTCCAGAGGACAGCCAAGCTTGCCAGAAATCGCGCGGCGCAAAGACTCGCACTGAATATCGGGGTATTTTTCCGCATCAGAAACAGCCGCGACGGCGGCTTCCCTAACCGCCTGCGGCATACCCAGCGGATTCACGCTTATAGAGAAATCGTATTTTACTTTATTGCGATAAACATCGCCGCCGTGCACCAAATCACCCCTAAAAACGAAGCTGCGTACAATAGCCGGTTAGCATTTATTATATCACGATGTTGCACAGCCCGCATATCGTCACCAAGGAAAGGCTTTTCTTCCACGATGCCGCCGTAGCTTGCCGGTCCTGCAAGCCTTATGCCGAGCGCACCGGCGCACACGCTTTCTGTATGCGCTGAATTCGGGCTTTCATGCTTTAACCTGTCACGCTTGTAAATACGAAGCGCATTTTTCGCGTTGAAGTCGCGTCCCAAAAGAAGACAGGCGGCAATCATCAAAAACGCGCTGATCCGCGCCGGCAGAAAGTTCAAAACATCATCAGTTTTAGCGGCACACCGCCCAAAATCGATATAACGCTCATTTTTGTAGCCAACCATCGAATCCATCGTGTTGACCGCCTTATAAAAAAAGCCCAGAACAGGCCCGCCCAGCGTAAAATAAAGCATCGGCGCGATAACTCCGTCAGACGTATTCTCCGCGACAGTCTCTACGGCGGCTTTAGTCACTTCTTCATCGGTAAGATGATCCGTGTCACGCCCAACAATCATAGAAACAGCCCGACGCGCATCGTACAAAGTTCCCGTTTCAAGCGCACGATAAACTTTCATGCTTTCGTCTTTCAAACATTTTGTCGCAAGCATTTGATACGTCATCACAGCTTCAACGACGCAGCCTAAAATCGGACTGATGATATAGCACGGAACAAGGATTGCGGCAGCTGCGGCAGAAACAGATGCACACACAACAATCACAAGAAGCACACCACGAGCACGTTTTTGGCGTGAAGAAAGAGCTACGAAGTGAGCGTCAGAAGCCCCAAGCAGCCGCGCTTCCAAAAACGAAATTAGCTTTCCTATCAGCCTTACCGGGTGCGGCATCCAGTGCGGGTCACCCAGCAGCAAATCGAGCAAAAATCCGCCGACAAACGCGATTAAATGAAAGCCAAGAATCATCCGCATTTTCTAAAATCTCTGCAAAACGGACATAGAACCCGTATTCCCACGGTTATACGCCACCACATCGAGCGTACAAACAAAACCGTGTCCGTTCTCAACCTGATAATCGTAAAAACTGCCGCCGCAAAACGACGACAGTAACGCCATTATGCTTCCCCCGTGGATGACAGCAACAACATCGTCGCCACAACATTCCGCCCCGTTCTCAAGGATCAAGTCCATCATCAATCTGAATCCCTGCACAGTCCGTTCTATAAAGGCTTCCCTGCTTTCTCCGCTTGGGAACGGCGATTCTCCGTTGCTGTCTATCCACTTTTGATATTCATCTTTTAGCGTCGGATTCGCCATAAGCTCATCGTAATTCTTGCCTTCGAAAAGCCCAAAATCTGTCTCGCGGAAGTTTTCTATAACGACAGGTTTGACATCGGGAAACAGAATCTGTGCCGTTTCAGCGCAACGCTTCATCGGGCTTACAAATAACTGCGCACTAGCTGAAACATCAGAATACATCCCAGCCGCACAAAAATCCCGCAGTTTTTCCCTGCCAGCCTCGCTCAAAAGCTCGTCAGCCCTGCCAATGTACCGTTTCTCAGCATTGCCAGCCGTCGCACCATGCCGGATAAAAACAAGCTTCACTTTGTCCATCATTTTATCCTCTGCGAGATGCCGCAAACAACCCGGAACACTTTATCAGCTTTATCCGCCAAAAAGCACTGTATTCGCCCGATAAATTCCCTGAAATGGCGTTCGTCCGCACTCATCGGGATAATTCCGCATCCAATTTCATCACTGATAATAACAAGATTCTTGTGAAATCCTACAGCCCTTTGAATCATGTCGCGCACATCATCATCTTTTTTACCTGATTCAATCATTTTTTTCACAGATATGTTGAAATTATCCCAGATTTTTACATCATCGTCGCCAAAATCTACAGGAACTTCCGAAAAAACAACCGCATCAGGATAGCATGACTTCGCAAAATCACGCTTTCCTTGCGCATAACCGCCTAAAATCAGCTCCATGCCATCCTCCTACAGTCCGAAAATACTCGCGAACGAAACGCCGATCAGCGCGGCAAGCTCCGAAACAACGACAAAAAAGCCTGATATATCGCCAGAAATACCGCCGAATTGCTTTTTACTCATAAAATAATAATAGACGAACGTAAGCAGCATGCCGACGAGCGCAAAAACTGCTGCGAACGATTCAGGAAGCGACAAGTACAACATGAGCGCGACACCGATTACGAGCTGTACGACAAGGCTGATGCCTACAATTTTTGAGTTTCCGGCAGTTGCCTCTGTATAAAGCATTCCTTCTTTTTTTGACTTTGGAAAATAAGTCACGCTCAAACCGCTAAGACAGCGCGAAATGAAAAACGAAAACGCCATGATACGAACAGCTGCGAGCGTTTTTACCTCGGAAGCGAAGCCAACCGCAAGAAGCATATAAACGGCAAGGCTTATGACGGCAAATGCGCCAACGTGTGGATCTTTAAGTATCTCACGTTTTTTTTCAGCATCCTGATACGAGTGGAGCGCGTCCATCGTGTCCATAAAGCCGTCCATGTGGAAACCACCGGTCAGGAGCAAAGGAAGCGCGAGCGCAAGCGCGTAGTAAAGCACAGGCCCGATATTCAGGCAGACAGCGGCGAGTTTCCAGCCATATTCTGCAAGCCCGATGACAGCACCTACCCACGGGAAAAAGCAAAGGTGATATTTCATGTCATCCGATGCCCATTGAAAGCGGGGCATCGGGATGCGCGAGTACAGGGAGAAAGCGACGATTATTGATTTGAAAAAACGTTTTATCATATTCAGTTCAACCTACATTTTAACAAAGCTCCGCACATTTGCTTTGATGCGCGAGTTTAATGGGGATTCCAGCTACAACCTCATACACTTCGTCGGATTTTGATGCGATGAATGCGTTCACTGCGCCCAACGCGCGCATATAGCTGAGTGTGCTTTCATCGTATTCCGCGCCGTCGTCAAAGACGTTTCCGCTGACAACAACAACGTCGTCGGCACAGGAGAAAAGCTTTTCCAAGCCGCTTTTTATGCGCGCCACAACGACAGTTTCTTCTATGCCTGAAAAGCATTCCGGCGGGAACATCTCGTTTGCGACAAGATTTGTGACGCATTCCAAAAGCACGGCAGTTTTAGCGGTCGGCACGGCTTGGCACGTTTCTGTAGTCCCTTTTCCGCGCGCGATGCGCTCTGCCGCCACACCGATGTCCACCGGTTGCTCTATCGTGACGAAGCCTTTATCAGCGCGCATTTCCTGATGGCGGCGAACTTTCGCCCTGCCCTCGTCATCATAAACCTGCATCGTGGCAACGTAATACTTGCGCTCGGCTCCGCACGAAACGGCAAGCTGCTCCGCGAACGATGATTTTCCGCTACCGCTGCCGCCATAAACAAGCTTAATCATACACCATGCCTCTTGTATTGCGCGACACCAGATTCACTGAAACGCAAGCTTTTTTCATAAACGGCCACAGCGGTCTTAAGCACACCGAGCATAAGAAGTGCGCCAGTTCCCTCGCCCAAAGCCATGTCTGCGTCAAGAACAGGCTCTATGCCAAGAGCGTCACAAACGAGGGCAGAAAGCGGCTCGCGGCTTTTATGAGACGGAAGAAGATAGCGCATAACACCAGGATTCATCCGCTCCGCAACGAGTGCCGCCACAAGGCTTATCGCGCCGTCGAGTATCACTGGAACACCATAACGCCGTGCGCCTTCATAAACCCCGACCATCCCGGCAATATCGAAGCCGCCGACAGACCGAAGCACATCAATTGTAGAAGCTTCATACAAACCATAAGAATCTATCGCGTTTTGAACGACTTCCCGCTTACGAGCCAAACCAGCTTCGGACAGTCCGGCGCCACGGCCGACAACAGTTTTCGCGGGGCATTTCAAAAGGGAAGCCGCAACGGCAGCCGATGTCGTTGTGTTACCAATGCCCATCTCACCGATGCAAATCACGTCAACGCCGCGTTTCCGGCACTCCTCCACAAGGGAAATCCCGGTCTGCACTGCCTGCTCGACCTCTGCTTGCGTCATTGCAGGCCCTTTTGCAAAATTACGCGTACCCTGCCGTATCTTCCGGCTCAAAACGCCGGGAATGCTTTCCGAACAAGCAATTCCCATATCAACAACAATAACTTCAGTATCTGTTTGCGATGCCATTATCCCGGCTGTCGTCTTTCCCGCAGCGATATTCTCAGCGCAGACTCTTGTCACAGCCTGCGCTGACTGGGAAACGCCTTCCTCAACAATACCGTTGTCTGCGCAGAGGACGAGCAGCGCTGTTTTCTCCACAGCCGGATGTTCCTTATTTTGGGCAGCTCCGAGCTTCGCAACGAGCGTTTCCAAGCGGCCAAGGCTTTCGAGCGGCTTTGCGATGGAATCCCATCCGCGTCTTATCGTTTCATAAATCTCGTCGTATCTTTTTTCGTAATCCATCCGCACTCCGCACAATGCTAAAACGCCGCTTCACGGAGCATACCATAAACGGCTTTCATATCCATATACTCGCGAACAGCGTCCGCAAGCTTGTCATACTGAGTTTCTTTAAATGCGCGATAATCGAAACGCTGCCCAGAGAGCGACACGCCTTTGGCGGCGGCGAGCGCGCGGACAACGCAAGAAGCTATATCGCCCTCATCAAAGAAGCCGTGGATATATGTGCCGTACACATTTTCACTGTACGCACCTTTCTCCATAACGTGACAGTTTTCTCCGACGGTTGTCTCCCCCATGTGAATCTCATAACCAGAAAAATCTTTTCCAGAAAGGCACGAAAGAACACCTTCAACAGTCCCCAGACAGCTGGAAACACGGGTACGCACTTTTTGCGGCATAAGTTCCGTACTGCAGTCAAGAAGTTCCATCCCGCGCAGCTCGCCGCCGCCCTCAACACCATCCTTGTCAATTATCAAGTTTCCAAGCATCTGATAGCCGCCGCAAATGCCGAACACAGGCTTTTTCGCAGCGAACTTCTTTATCGCGGCTTCCAAACCGCTTTCACGGAGCCACTTCATGTCGCCAATCGTGTTTTTGCTGCCCGGAATTATAACCATATCCATTTTTGGAATTTCACGCACAGTCGTTATGTAATGAAGGGCGACATCATCTATCTGTTCAAAAACCGAAAAATCAGTGAAGTTTGAAATACGCGGAAGCCTTACCACACCGATGTTCACAAGCTTTGTATCTTTCTTTTCAAAACGCGTGCTCAGGCTGTCCTCATCGTCAAGCGAAATATCAAGATAAGGCAGAACGCCGGTCACAGGAATTTTGAGCATATCTTCTATCATGTTGATTCCCGGGTCAAGAATGCTCTTATCGCCCCGGAATTTGTTTATCACAAGCCCTTTCACCCTGGCACGCTCGTCGTCACGTAAAAGCTGCACAGTTCCGCAAAGCTGCGCGAAAACCCCTCCCCTGTCGATGTCGGCGACAAGAAGCACAGGCGCGTCAAGAAGCTCTGCAAGCCCCATGTTCACAATGTCATCACTTCGCAGATTGATTTCCGCAGGACTTCCCGCGCCTTCAACCACAATGATGTCGGCAATCTCTTCCAAAGCGGAGAACGCCTTTTTTATATCGGGGATAAGCTGCTTTTTATATTTGAAATAGTCTTTAGCGCGCATATTTCCGACGACTTCGCCGTTCACAATAACCTGAGAGCCTTTGTCGTCAGTCGGTTTCAGAAGAATCGGGTTCATAGCTACAACCGGCTCAATGCCGGCAGCTTCCGCCTGCATAACTTGGGCGCGTCCCATCTCAAGCCCCTCGTTCGTTATAAACGAATTGAGCGCCATATTCTGCGATTTGAACGGCGCGACACGGTAGCCGTCCTGACGGAAAACACGACACAAACCGGCGACAAGAAGGCTTTTTCCGGCATTGGACATTGTTCCCTGCACCATAATGACCTTGGCGCGTTTTTTCTTATTGGATTTCACGGATGCCGCATCTGGAGTGGCTCGCGCATACGGCGCATCCTCGGCTGCCGCATCTGACTTGACCGGCTTCAAATCGGCGCGATCTTCCGCAGCAGGCACGGTCGCGGCTCGCTCCGAAACTCCCGCACTCTCTGGCTTCAAATGCAAGCTCGCTGTCTCCGGATCGAACTCATCAGGCTCAACTCCGTACAAATCCTGCACGAATCTTCCGGCGAAAATCTCGCTCGGCGCACCAAGCCGTACGACATGAGCACCGTCAACGCCATCATTCTTAAGACAGACAACCGTATCAGCTATCATCTTCACCAAATCGAGCTCATGGAGCGACATCAAAATCGCCTTTCCGCGCTCCCGCGCCAAAAACCGGATAGTCTTAAGCAAATCAAGCTTGTAGAACATATCAAGGAACGAAGTCGGCTCATCAAGCACGATAATCTCTGTATCCTGACAAATCGCTCGCGCAAGCATGACGCGCTGCCGCTGACCGTCACTTATCCGCATAAAATCAGAATCCGCGACATCTTCCGCATGAACAAGCTTTATCGCCTCTTCAACCGCGCGCCAATCCGCTTCGCCAAGAATGCCAAGTTTTCCCGTATACGGATAGCGCCCGGTCGCAATAACGTCACGGCACGTCATGTACTCAGGATGAATCCGCTCCGTCATCACCATAGAAACGTGCAGAGCAGCCTCGGAAGCCGGAAGACTTGTCAAATCCTTACCGATCACAGAAATGCTTCCGCCAAGAAGCGCGAGCTGCCCCGTAATCGTTTTAAGAACAGTCGATTTACCCGAACCGTTCGGACCAATCAAAGTCACGATCTGACCCGCTTTAACTTCAAGAGAAACGCCCGATATAACCACTTTTTTGCCATAACCGGCGCATAAATCTGTAGTTTTAATCATTCGGCTTTCTCCCCTGTTTTTTGAGCATCATATAAACAACTACAGGCACAAGAAGAATCGCCGTAACGGAACTGATGCTTATCTCCGTGGGCGCGAATACGGTGCGTGCGATGCCGTCACAAAGAACCGTCACGATTGCGCCACCAAGAAAGCAGCCGGGGATAAGGACAAGCGGTTTCGAGGTTTCTGAAGAAGCCCTTACAAGGTGCGGAACCGCAATACCGACGAACGAAACAGGCCCCGCGAACGCGGTGACGCACGCAGAAAGCAAACTTGAAAGCAGGATAAGGACGACACGCAGCCGTATAACATTCACGCCCATGTTACGCGCGTAGTTTTCGCCAAGCTGATATGCGCCCATTGGTTTTGAAAGGAAAAAAGCAAAAGCCAAGACGACAAAAACGATTACCGACATTATTTTTACATCAGTCCAGTTCATGCCGGAAAAGCTTCCGAGCGACCAGTTGTGAAGATTTACGATGTTTGAATCGTTCGCGAAAGTAACTGCAAAATCGGTGATTGCAGAGCAGATATAGCCAATCATTATGCCGCACACGACAAGCACTGACATATTCCGCACTTTTGCCGAAAGCAGCAGGATAATTCCCATCGATATCATGGAACCGAAAAATGCCGCGACAACCATGCCAAAAGCGTTAAAAGCGATTCCTTTGCCGAGGAAGAAAATCATCGTGAGGGCGACGACAAGCTTCGCGCCGGAACTGATACCGAGCACATAAGGACCAGCTATCGGATTGCCGAAAAATGTCTGGAGCAAAAAGCCAGAAACAGCGAGAGCACCGCCCAAAATGACGGCGGAAAGAAGGCGCGGAAGTCTTATATTCCAGATTACACGGTAGCGCGTAAGGTCAGAATCGTCACCGAAGATGATGGAGATGATTTTAGAAAACGGGATAGAAACGCTTCCTGTGGCAAGATTCCACAAAAAAATCACGATGAGGACACAAATCATTACAGAAAAAGCGATAACTAACCTTTTTTTCACAATACTACTATCAAAGTTTTGTAAGATATATAAGATTAGAATACTCGCCGTTCAATACTTTGTTCAAGTCCTCTATGAAATTTGCAATTCCGGTTGTCTGCTGATAAAAATCTTTTGAAACGAAATAGACTTCCCCGCTTTTTACGGCGGCGAAATCGCGGAACAGCTCGCTTTTTGCAAAAAGGTCGTCAATGCTGGAAAAAGCTGTGTCTATCGTACCGTTATATATAAGGATATCCGCATCCACACATGAAACATAGAAATCTTCCATCATCATGTTCATTGTCGAAAGGGCATTTTCCTCTTCGACCAAAAGCTCTGAAAGCGCGTATTTGCCGCCGGCAAGCTCGATAATCTTTACAACATAGTCGTTTGGCTTGCGGACGTTCACAGCTCCGTTCGAGTTTACATAAAAAAACGCGATGCTTTTCCCGACAGGCTTTTTCTGCATAATCGGCTCGATGCGGGCAAGTTCGCTTTCGTAATACTGTTCCGCCGCCGCCTTGCCAAAAAGAACGCCGTAAAGCTTTATCCATTCAAGCCGTCCGAGCGGATGCGGCTCATACGACGAATATTCGACAAGAACCGGAATGCCTAGCTCTTCAAGCTTTTCTTTAACTTCCGGCTTGTGAAAAATCATCGTGCTTTCAATAGCAAGGTCGCAACCACCGGCTGTCAGAAGCTCATAGTCAGGCGCGCTGTATTTTCCCGCATACGTGATTTTTCCGTCGTTCATAGCGGCGGCGGCTTCCGGAACACTCCAGTCCTTGGCTTTTGTGCCGGAGAACGCAATTTCATCTAGCGCACCGCACTCGTTTATAAGATCCATCGCTGACGTGGCGACAAGGTATACATTTTTAAGGGGAAGCTGCAGAACAGTCGCGTCGGGCGGCACATTTTGCGGGACGGGCGCACCCTCCGGCACAAGCAGAAACGTGCTGCCGCTTGCTATACGCACAAGCTTGTAAACAGGACCCGTACCGGACACGCGAGCGTTATCCGACCCGCGCGAATTGCCTGCGCCACCTGACACGACCGAGTACTCATCCACAGAAAACTGCGTCGCGTATCGCAAACTCAAGCTGCCAGTTTTTTCAAGCGCAGAAAAAGAAACAGCGGCTGTCGCAAAGTCCTCTAAAGAGCCAACGTTGCCGGAAGCCGCCGCATTCGTATTTGTGCCGCCGTCCGAATCTGCTTTTTTGCTGCACCCCGCGAAAAACAACGCAGAAGCACACAGCAAAGCAAGGACGGCGAAAGTTTGTACAGTTCTAAACATATTTATTCTGACAGTGTAAATGTCAGTTTGTACTCAATTTCATGAGGTTTGCTCATCGCTACGGTATTACCGATTACATCCATCGTTTTTCCGAGCTCCGTGATTGGGAACGTAAAAGAAGACGAGTCGCCTGGAGTCTGGTTCATGTACTTAACACCGTCAACGATCATATAATCATAGCTCTTGCTGTTCCAGAAAACAGTTACAGTAGCCGCTCCGTTACTTACATTGAGCAAAGCAGGAGAAATAATTTTTGCCTTTCCTGTGCCACCTTCAAACTCAACATCCACGCAATATGTACCGTCAGCAAGAATTTTGCCGTCATTAGTGGCAAAGCTTGAAAACAGCATAATTGCAAAAAGCAGCACTACAGTCAAAAGGAAACTCTTCTTCATTCTCTATACTCCTTACAAAATTGATTGTATCACATTTATAAAAAACGATACAAGCAAAAATATATCTATTTTCAACAAAATCTCTAATTTTACACGTTAGAATTGCCACCCGATTCCGGCGGAAGCAAGAATACCGCCCAACATGGAATTCTTGTTAACCGTAAACGTATAGTCAAATCCTGCTTCCAAAAAGAATCGTTTCGTCAAATAGAATATCCCGCTCACACCTGCATCGTACGAAATACTAACTGTATTCAGCGGTCTTGATTCAATGTTTTGTTGGAAATGAAACTTTATATCGTGGAAATAAGTTCCGCCCACTCCGGCACGCGCTTCCAAAAAGATTCTACGACGATACAACGGAACCTGATAAAGCAAAAGAAAATGCGCCATACCAATACTTCCGTCTATGCTATAAGTCCTTTCTACATCCGAAATATTACTGTAGTTCGCCCGAAGACCTACTCCCAAATACCCCCAGTTCCGTTTAAGGAAAAATAAAGAAAGCCGTGCATGCGCGCTCAAAGGAAATATAGTTTCACCCATATAGCTTAAAATCGATTCATCACGTAAAAAGAAGCACGTATATCCTGCTTCTATATCAAAATCAACAAGTTTTCCTGCTTTAATAACAAACTCCGAGTCCGATTCTTCCTCAGAGTGAAGCCCGCTCGCATCCTGTGCGAAAAAATGATATGTTCCCGGTACAAGCACGTCCATATCAAATTGCAAAGTAATTTTTTTGTTCTGGACATCATCGTGCGATATTATTTTATCCGGATAGATAGTTCTTTCGCTGTTCTTCAAAAAATAGTCGGTATAGGAAACTGATTTTTTTGAGCTGTCAGGCATGAAAAGATTATTACCCTCCAACTCGATTATTCCGTCATTGTCAAGGTCATCAAGATAGATTAAAGCCCGTCCGGAAACAGGATATGATACATCGCTGACTTCTGGCAAATATGCCTGATAAACCGTAAAGTCATACGTTCTTGTCAAAGCTTCTTCAACAACATTGAAAAAATTGCAGACTTTGATTTCCGCGCGGTAGTTTCCCGGAGACAGCGTTGGCTCGATATATATAAGGCACGCATCGGTTTCTGCCCTGTCCGTCTTGTGGTAATAGCACTGCTCGTACAAACCGGAGAGAACGTTTTTCTGAAAAATCGTTATGTGATATTCAAGAGCCTCGCCAGAACTCTTCCAGCGAAGCGGTTGCCGAAGCTTATTTTCCAGAAACTCGCTAGAAAACTCGCCTGCAAAATCATCGGCATACGCGCCAGTTATCGTGTAAACGAAGAGCAATACGACAAACACGGCTATAAGAGGATTTTTTTTACTTTTTAGTTTTTTATAAATCATAAGTTTTTTTATTCACTGAGACTAAAATCAATTTTATAGTGAACGCACTCTCCGCCGCGACCTTCAGCGTTTGAGGTAATTTCTATTCGGGCATACCCTTTTAGTGCACTTAATGCTTTGGAAGTATTTACCTCACTTATTTCATCATCTCCTGTGGTATCGTCTTCATACATACCTTCAGTTTTAAAACTTACACTGTCTGACGGACTGTACAATACGCAGCTCCAAGCACTATGATTAAAACGTTCATATTCATGTTCCTTAAAATCAGTATTCTCAAAGGTACGAACAGCCGTCCAACTGTCGCCATTTTTTCCTAGATAAACTGTACCATAAAGCTCACCCTCGGAACCTAATTCGTCGTCGTCGTCATAATTCAAATACATTTGTTGGTCTGTAGGTACATAAGCTGTAACTGGCTTTATTGTTACCGCATAACTTCTTGTCGTCGTCTTTGCCTTGCAATACGTTCTTGTCTGTACAACAACTACATTGCCGTTAAAACCGTGCGCAAGGCTGAAACTCGTTCCTTTTGACGCACCTCCTGCTGTTACAGAAGATATTGTGTTTCCTGAATTGCCTGCAGATACGGAAACCGACATCTCGTTATAATTCAAATAACTGAACTGCAAGCTGCCAGAGTTTGTAGTAGTAACTCCAGGTGACAGTGTAGAAGTGACAACCGCATCAGACAGAACACCTTCAACATAAATATTTCTCGTGAATGTTTTCGGTTCATAGTACTGCTTGGAAACCGTAAGCGTTATTGTATGCGGACCGATTGCGAACGAGCTTGAATTATTGAGTGGAGAACCAGATTCAGCCGTTGACAGGATTGCTCCAGAATCCTGCGCCTCAAACGTGTAATACAAACTGCCATTTCCGTTGTTATCAAGCGTTATGTCATAGCATGCCCACGAGTTATAATTGGAGTCATACGGAGTTACATTCGAAACTGTGTTCGTCCGCTCGGAGTTGCTGTAGAAACTCATCGTCGGCTCTTGAAGCGCACGGACAACCTTAATTTTCTTTGTAGTAGCCGCACTGTCATGGTGGTAAGGCTTATGCGCTGTCGCCGTAATCTCGTAGCTTTCAATACCAAGCTCGCCCTCTTTTATGTGAGTCGAAACATTGCCCAAACTGCTCGTAATCGTCGTTCCGTTCTCGGAGGCTATCGTGTAAACAATTTTGCCATCAGCAGAAGAAACCTCATAATATTTAAAGCCCTCGTCATCGATATTGTTGTAAGTAGTACCTTCAAATTCGATATTCGGCGCTTCCAGTTTTTTCACGACCTGAATTTTCATCGAAGCTGGCTCGCTGTCTAAGTGGTAAGGTTTGTGAGCCGTCGCCGTAATCTCGTAACCGGTTGTATTTATACCAAGCGTTCCGGTTTTTTCGTTCTCCGTTGAAGTCCCCGTCGTCGAGTAGCTTGTTCCGGCACTTCCAGTAATCGTCGTTCCGCTTTCGGAAGTTATCGTGTAACCGACTGTGCCGTTAGCAGAAGAAACCTCATAATACGTGTAGACACCATCGGTATTGCCGTAAGTCGTACCTGTAATTCCGATTGTCGGCGCATCGAGCTTTTTCACAACCATCACGTTTTTCGTAACGGTTATGTCGTGGTAGTAATCCCTGTGTATTGTCGCGGTTATCGTGTGCGAGCCGATTGCGAAAACATCGCTTTGAACGCCACTGAACGCCGAGCCGTCAATCGTGCCGGTAATCGTCGTACCGCTTTCCGGCATCGCGATTCCGTAAGAAACTGTGGCGGAACTTGTCGCGACCTCAATGTACTCGTAGTCTTCATCATCCGTTCCGCATCCGTTGAATGTCGGGGTGAACGTAAGTACCGCTGGCGCGAGTTTCTTTACGACCATGATTTTTTCCGTAACCATAACGTCGTTGTAGTTTTCCCTGCTTACGGTCGCGACAAGCGTATGTTCTCCTATCGCAAGATTGCCGCTGCTTGAACCGCTGAACGAAATGCCGTCTACAGTTCCCGCAAGCGATACACCTGCTTCCGTCGCGACTATTGAATACGGAACGACATCAGAATTTGTGTTCACCTCGTAGTAGCGGTATCCGTTCGTGTCCGTGTTGCCGTATGTAACGCCTGTAAACGTCAGCGTAGCACCGTTCATGGACTGCGCGACCATTATCTTTCTTGTTACAGTAACATCACGGCACATGTCTTTGTGGACAGTCGCGACGAGCGTATGCGCGCCTACGGCAAGCGTTCCATTCTGAGCGCCTGTGTACGGAACGCCGTCCACATTGCCGCTGAGCACAGCCCCTGCTTCATCTGACGAAATTGTATATGAAACAGTCGCCGAGCCAGACGACACCTCAATGTACTCGTAGCCCTGCGCGTCAGTATGACCTGTAAACGGCGTTCCAAAAGTAATTGTAGGCTCAACCATAACGTGAACGCCAAGCCCCGGATCGGTGGAAACCTGTTCGATGCTCAGTCCTCGCCCGCCCCACACTTTTACTGAATATTCGTATGCAAGGAAATCTTCCTGCTCGTCAAAATAATATGTAAAAATATTGCCGGGCGTTTTACTGTCGCTCAAAGAAAGAACCTTGCTGCCTTTAAAGTTCAGTCCGTCGTTCTCGCGCAGGAAATACTGAACCTCGAACTTAACACCCTTATTTTTGTTTTTTGTCTGGTCGGGGATTTCAAAAGACACATAATGCTTGTTATTCATTGTGTAAGGCGGTACATAAACATTTCGAACGCCATCAGGCGGAGTGTTCTGAATGAAAGACGTATCGTAGAAAAGATCATTGTTCTGCTGCCTTAATGATTCTTCCGTAAAATTCGAAGTATTCTCCGGCCACAAGCAGCCTGAAAGCGTTATTCTCTGTCCTTCGGAAGCATCGGTAAGCCTTGCCGTTATTTTGATTTTTGAAGGGTTTACGACTTCTTCCGTATATTCGGAATAAGCCAAATTGCCTGCTTCGTTTCTAAAAGAAAAACAATTTCCGCCACCATTCTTACAAAGCAGATTATATTCTTTTGGGTTTATAACGAGTATCTCAAGCTCAATTTTATCCTGCGCGGAAAGATTCTCGCCATCGTCCATCGTCACATGGCTTGAGACATATTCTATCTCCCCCACCTGACATGTGGAAGCCCAGTAATCAAGATATTCCTCAAAAGAATCGTCAAACGTAGGGTCAAACAAATTACCGAAGTCGCAGGAAACAAGAACAACGCAGAAAAAACACAGCACGGTAAATACTGAAAGATATTTTACACAAAAGTCTGATACTTTTTTCTTCACTTTTTTAACCACCAACTACTTATATTATGACACATTAAATTTCAAAAACAAAAAAACGGAATAGAAATAACGATATTATTTTATCGGCAAAACACGACCGTTTTTTTCGTGCATTTTCCCGATTGTTGATGTATAATTGGCGTATCATAATGTTTTAGATACGCATCTTGCGTTAAAAGTGAGGAATATATGAAAACAGTATGTGGTATTGATCTTGGAACCCAAAGTATAAAAGTGGTTATCTACGACTACGAGAAAAAAGAGATTATCGAAAAAAAATCATGTCCGCTCGAACTTATTTCAGAGAATGACGGAACACGCGAGCAGAAGACAGAATGGTACGACGCTGCGATGAAAAAATGCTTCTCTGAGCTTTCATCTGGAGCAAAAGCTTCTATCGAGGCAATCGGTGTTTCTGGTCAGCAGCACGGATTCGTACCGCTTGCTGAAGACGGTTCCGCGCTCTACAACATCAAACTTTGGAACGACACTTCCACAGCTGAAGAGTGTGCGCTTATAACTGATGCCGCCGGCGGCAAAGACGCGGTTGTCGCAGCTACAGGAAACCTTATGCTGCCAGGCTTCACAGCCCCGAAGATTATGTGGCTCAAACGCCACAAGAAAGACGCATGGGACAAACTGCGCTACATCATGCTTCCGCACGACTACATAAACTGGAAGCTCACCGGCAAATACGTAATGGAATACGGTGACGCATCCGGAACAGCACTTTTTGACAGCAAGAACCGCGAATGGTCAAAGAAGATTTGTGACGTTATAGATCCTAAGCTTGCAGGACTTCTGCCTAAGCTTATCAAACCATACGAGCCTGCCGGTGAGGTTTCAGCCACGGCAGCGGCAGAGTACGGAATTCCTGCCGGTATCCCTGTTTCCGCCGGCGGCGGCGACAACATGATGGGTGCTATCGGAACAGGTACTGTTTGCGACGGCTTCCTTACGATGAGTATGGGAACATCTGGAACATTGTACGGATATTCCGCAAAGCCTATCTCCGACCCGGAGAACGGCCTTTCCGGTTTCTGCTCATCTTCAGGCGGATGGCTCCCGCTTCTTTGTACAATGAACTGCACGGTTGCAACAGAGTTCATCCGCGGTCTTTTCAACCTTGACGTAAAGCAGCTTGACGAGACAGCTGCAAAAGCAAAGCCGGGTTCAGACGGCGTTATCGTGCTTCCGTTCTTCAACGGCGAGCGCACGCCTAACCTGCCTAACGGCCGCGCAAGCATAACAGGCCTTACGACAGCCAACACAAGCCGTGAGAACATTGCACGCGCTTCTCTTGAAAGCGCAGTATTCGCAATGCGCGGCGGACTCGATGCATTCAGAAAGCTCGGTTTCCAGCCAAAGGAAATAAGGCTTATCGGCGGCGGCTCAAAGAGCGCGACATGGCGCCAGATTGCGGCAGACGTAATGAATCTGCCTATCCGCGTACCAGTGCTGGACGAAGCGGCGGCTCTTGGTGCGGCTGTTCAGGCACTGTGGTGTCTTGAATCTGCAAAAGCCGGCAAAGAAGCGGATATCGCGGCTTTGTGCGCAACACACATCAAGATTGATGCAGAAAAAGTTGCAATGCCGAACCCGGACACAGTTAAAAAGTACGACGAAGCATACGCTGCGTACAACACAGTGCTCCAGGCTGTAATGCCGCTGTACAAGTAAGAAGATAAGTTTGGGGCGTTGCGGGGTTTCCCCGCAGAGGGGGTGGCGGACAAGACCGGAACGAACATGTTCGTGAGGACTTGGGAGCCAGGGGGATTCTTCCCCCTCCCTTCTCCTTTTTTTTGTAATATTCTGCTTAATTTATTTGTTTTTTCTCGACAAAACACAACTTTTGACAGATAATAGAATGTAAGATATTGCAGATTTTTGAGAGATATTGAATGTGCATTTATCTGCATTTTTGGGGGTAACTATGAAAAGCCTTAGATTTGGAATCAGCCTTATTACACTTCTCGTTATGATTGTTTCTTTCGTTTCAATAGGATATATAGCTATACGGAACGCAAAAAACAGTCTTGAAAACGAAATGACTGATGCTCTAGTTCAATCCATTCACGCAACTGCGGAGGCTATTCAAGCTGCAAATGACAGGGAATTCAAGATGCTGGAAACGCTGGCTGCGTTAAAAGAAATACGCGACCCTGACGTTTCCCTGCTCGACAAGACTCACATCATTTATGATGCGATGAGCCTTGATAAAGACTACATTGACGTATGTATTCTTGACGATAAAGGAATGGCGTGGATCAACAACGGTGTCAAAATGATTCCGTTCTCTGAAAGGTACTACTTTAAAGAGCCTTTCAAGACTGGTAAACGCTTTAACACAGATCCATTCGTAAACAAGGTTACGAACGCACCTGCCACATTCTATTCTGTTCCTGTTTTCGATTTCAACAACAAGGTAACCAACGTTATTTTCTGCGTAGTTGATGGTCTTAAACTCACAAAGATTGCGACCGGTCACAAAGCCGGAAACAACAGGTCGCCAACGGTCATAACGCTTAACGACGGTCCTACAGGCGATGTAGAGGCAAACTCTGAGCTTCACTCCTCCGGAACATATATCGCAATAGAGAAATATCTTGCAGAAGATGCGGTTGTTGAAGAATTTACAGCCGAAAACGTGTATCAAACCATGATTAATGATGGCGATGAAGCCAATGTGCAGGAATTCCAGCGGTTTAAAACAGAAGAAAGCGGCGTTATAAAGTATTACAAGATGGGCGAAAAACGCATTCTAGCATTCGAACGTGTTCCTGACACAAACTGGGTCGTTTATAACTCGGTTCCTTTCTCCGATTTCCAGAGCGACATAGACAGCATGACAAAAGCTATAATTATCTTCGTCGCAATAATTACGATTGTCGCAGCCATTATAATTGGTCTTGTAATTACAGGTTCAATCAAACCGCTCCAAACTGTTAAAACCGCTATTAACGAAATTGCGACCGGTAACGCCGACCTTACGAAGCGTATTCCGATTAAGTCCAACAACGAAATTGGAGCTGTGGTAAACGGATTCAATGACTTTGCGGAAAAGCTTCAGCAGATTATTGCCGATGTAAAGACTTCGAAAGAAAAGCTTGAAACCGTCGGTGTTAAGATGACTGACAACGTAAAAGAAACTTCGATTTCAATTGCGGCAGTTTACGAGAACATTGCTGAAATGAACGACAAGCTTTCTAACCAGAGCGAAAGCGTTAACAATACGTCATCATCCGTAGCAGAAATTTCCGAAAACATAAAACGCATGGGTGTGATGGTTGAAAAACAGGTTAACGGAGTTGTAGAGGCTTCTGCCGCCATTGAACAGATGATAAACACAATATCTTCTGTTAATTCTTCTGTTGAGCAGATGGCAGACTCCTTCGATGCACTTCTTAAGAGCTCCAACGGCGGAGTTTCAAAGCAGGAGCTTGTTAGCCGCAAGATTAAGGAAATTGAGGAACAGTCCGCAGCATTGCAGGGCGCGAACAAAGTTATTTCTGAAATTGCAGAGCAGACGAACTTGCTCGCTATGAACGCCGCTATTGAGGCAGCACACGCTGGTGACGCAGGAAAAGGTTTCAGCGTTGTTGCGACGGAAATCAAGAAGCTTTCCGAGAACTCATCAAAAGAGTCGGCTAAGATCAATGATCAGCTCAACGGCATAGCGAATTCTGTAACGGAAGTTGTTCAGGCTTCTATGGAGTCAACGGCAGCGTTCAAGCAGGTTTCATCGCTGATTAACAGCACGAACGAGATTGTACGCATAATCCGCAACGCAATGGACGAGCAGAACAGGCAGTCATCGCATATCAATGCCGCTCTGCAGCTCGTTAACACGAACACGAATGAAGTTCGTGCGGCAAGCCAGGAAATGGAAGCTGGAAACTCCAAGATTCTTGAGGAAGTTCTTAAGCTTAAGAGCGCAACGGATCTTATGACGCAGAACATGAAGCAGATTACTGAGGACGCGGACAAGATCAACAAGACGGGTTCAGAGCTCAGCGCAATCGCACCGCAGATGAAGTCTTCTATTCTGGACATAAGTACACAGATAGACCAGTTCAAAGTCTAAGAGTCATCCCGAACTCGTTTCGGGATCTCCGCGCCAGACCCTGAAATTAATTCAGGGTGACTGTTATGCCCGGTCGGTCACGCGCCGGGCTATTTTTTTGGTCACGCGCATGCCTCAGCGCGTGTTATTTGAACGTAATACGGCACTCGAACACAATACGCTCACTTTCCTTTATGTAAACAAAAGTGTTGCCACCTTCATCGCGGCGATAAACGCGAAGAACCTGCCCTTCTTTACTTTCGCCCGTGAAATGCGCCTCAAGCTCTGAAATATCGTGTTCACGTAAGTAATCGTTTGTGAAAGTGCTCAACGCAAGCTTTACGTACTCAGCATTGTTCATGTGCTGCGACAAGTCTATAAAACTGGAGCGGATTTTTTGCTCAAAAACGAAATACGTACCGCCAGTCTGTGCGATGTCGCCTTCCGCGCCCCCCACCTGTGCCACGCCGTCAGGAAATGCCGGGAAACGCGTGAACTGCGATGAAAAAACTGGGGTCGGAAAGTTTTCTGTAGGATACCCAAGAGAGGCGAGCTTTTGCGGACGGTGATTTTCGAAACTGAGGACACACGCCTCGTAACTGGCAGCAAAAGCAAGCTCGCCGTTTTTGTCGAACGCCTCTGAGTTTATGTGCGTTCTGATGCCGCCGTTATTGAATGGGAAAGTGCGGGTAGAAACGGTTTCGCACCAGTCCGGCCGGTGATTAAAGTGAATAAGAAGCTTCGTGAAAACCCAAAAAGCGTTGTATTTTTTCCGGTACACAACACCGTCACAATTAAGTCTTCCAAAGCATTCTGTGACGTTATCCTGCACCATAAGAAGTGTCTGCGCAACGCCAAGCCGGACTGTACTGTCTATATACGCGGAGGAAATAAGCCGCGGCGTTTCATAAATCAAGTTGTTCATATCAAAAAAAACAAGCCGTTTTACAGAGCATCGTACTCCGAAAACGGCTTTTTCTCCGTTTAAGCTTCACCCTTCCACAAGCCGTGAAGGTTGCAGTATTCATACGCTTCCAAAGGTTTCTCGCCGTCAAGAAGCATAAACTCAGCCTTCGGCTCGTCGCCCGGTTTAAGAAGCTTCCTCTGGTTTCCTTTGTCTGTCCGTAACAGAATCCACTGAATGTAATGCTCTGCCGCCATAGGATGTGCAACAGAACCTACTGTAACAGTGACTTTGTTTCCTGCGACAGAAATAACAGGAACGTGTTTTTCAACAGCAGCATCCGTCGTTCCTGGAATAAGTTCGCTCATCGCCTCGCCGCAGCACATTGTAGGAACAGCAGTTTCTTTAAGCATGACGATAATCTTACCGCAATGCTTACAAACATAGAATTTCATGTTTATCCTCCTTACAAGCTAGAAGCGCCAGCCGAGTGACACACCTGGCTCGACATACTGAATGCTAAGTCCATTGAAAAGATGGTAATTGTAGTCGCCACTGAGCGCGATGTAAATATGACGCCACGGGAACCATTGTACTCCGATACCGCCTTTTATGTCCAAACCTACAGATTGCATTTCTTCAGTCGTACCGATTCTGTACTTTATCGAAATCTGCAACAAGGAAGCACCGGCACCGAGATGAGCGTCAAAAACAAAGTGACCGCCGAGCGGACGCTGATAGTTGAAGCAAAGATAAGCCGTAGAAATCTTCGACCTTATGAAATAATCATACGGGTAGGATTCATCTTCAGGTCTAGCGTAATAATTAATCGCAAAGAACGATGAAACTCCAAGAGAGAAACCGAAATAGTTTGTTTTCCCCTTGAACGGTATAAACGTAAGCTGTGCGTGATAGTTCGGATTAATCGGACCCAGGATACCATTATCTTCAGCATCCCAATACCAGTAATCTTCAATAATAGTATCGCTTGTTGCAAACGGACTTGTTGCCATAATACTAAGCGTCAAGTCGAACGGACTGCTGTTGACAAGAGAAACAGAAGAGAAATGAGACAAAAGACCGCCCTCATTTCTTGCGGTAACTGTATATTTGCCTTCTGTATAATCAAATCCGCTTATCTGAATTGTAAACTGGTTCCTTGCAAGGTCTTTATCAATCACTATAGCAGGGATTACTAAGCCTGTTTCCATGTTCGTGAGCCTGAACTTTGGCGATTCGCTTAATTGCTCTCCCTTTACCGTCAAAACGACATCATCACCTGTATCAACATAAACATAATCAGGCGAAACATCAGTTATTTCTGGCTTTATAGCCTTTCTTACTGTTACAGGAAGCCAGTCTGTCCACAGCTCAATAGCACCCAAAAAGTTGTAAAGTCCTATTTTATAGCGGTAATCACCGGCGACGAGCATACAATCCGCATAGTTTTCCTCTACGTCCTGTGCGTCGTATGCCTCAAAAACACCGTTTTCATTTTTGCGTTCTATAACGAAACGGTACATATAAACGTATTCAGAAGCTTCCCATTTGAATTCCTGAATAATAAACTGATTCTCAGCGTCATCAGTAAGTATATAGAACGAGCCTTCCTCTTCCAGAACTTTTTCAAATTCCGACTCAACAAGACCCTGTGCAATTTCAGAAGCACTTCCCTCAATATATTCATCGCCCAGTAAACGAACCGTGTGCCAGTCTTCATTCTGATCTTGGGCAAAGCATAAGAATGGCATTAAAAGCAGCAGAACGACAGGCAGAATACCTTTTTTAATTTCCATATAACCTACCTGTTTCTTCTACCGTCGGAGCCTTAAGCGTCGGAAGTTCTATTTTGAATTCATTTTCTGCAATAGCGCCATCAGTCAGCAGAACATTATCTTTTGATAAATACGCCTGGACTGTCCACCGGAACACGCCCTGCTCCAAACTCGGCAAGTCAGTAAATACAGCTTCCGTATTGCCGTGTTCAAGATCCTGGCTCATAAGCAGCGTTCCATCCGCATCGTAGAACGAGAATCGGTAGCCGGTAGCATACTGTACAGGCTCCCAACTGAAGATAATCTCGCGATTCTGTCTGAAATATGATACATCAAGAACACCGTCATTTTCCGGTGTAATGGCTGCTGGTGCTGGTAAATCCGGGAATACAGTTGTTACTTTTCCATGAGCAAGTTCGCTACACAAGAAAACTTTACCCAGATAATGGACGATTCCTTCTACAGTCCAGTTATATGTACCCGGAGAAAGGAGTTCTGACAACGCGATGATATTCGTTGACGAATCGCCAAACGCCTCTATTGTACGCTTTGCCTTAACTGTAGAACCGTCTTTGTCATACAGGACGAAGCTATATTCATCAGCAAATTCAACGGAATGCCAGCTGAACCGAACAGCATTGTTATTAGTAATATATTCAGCGTCTACAAGCAGGTCACCGCCAGAAATGAGTTCTGGGGCGGCGGGCGGAGGCAGCGATACGATAAACGTATTCGCGGCGTTCCCGCTCTTCTGAATAATGCGGTTGTTGTATATTACACGAGCCTCGACATTCCACTGATACTCGCCTTCTTTTGCGAATGCGGGAGCGTTCGCACGGTATCTGAAGATACCGTCGCTGCCTACGCCCGCCGCCTGGAACAGCTCGTCAACAATAATGCTGCCGTCTTCACCAGTAACACGGAGTGCGTAGCAGTCTGCCTCTGCAACAGGCTTCCAAGAGAACTCAATAAAACCGTCCCTCATAAATAGCGGCAGTCCGTATTCTGTTTCATCCGCAGGGAACCTGCTTCCCGGAATACCAAGCGGCGGCATTATGACAGAGAACGATGATTCCGCTATGTTTCCAGTCTGCAGAATCTTATCTCTAAAATATGTTCTTGCTTCAACTGTCCAGCGGTATTCGCCTTCGTATGAGTAAAGCTCTGTTTCAAGGTTAATGCTTCTTGTATCTGCGGAAAGCACAAGTTCTTTGACAACAGTGTTGTCATCAGAATCATCCAGCTTTTCAAGGCGGAATACATATTCGTCTGCGAACGGAACTTCATTCCAGGTGAACGCCTGCAAAGCATTGCCCTTGAAATACGATGCATCGTATACGGATTTTGCCTTTGGAGACGTAAGTTTCGGTGCGTCAAGAAGCGGAACAGACGTTTCGAAGTCCTGGCTTGCAACAATACCATTCTGAAGTATTTCTCCTCTGAAATAAGAACGAGCTTCTACAGTCCATGTGTATTTACCGTTCGTAACGAAAGCTGCATCGTCTATTGATACGCTGTTTTCAGCCCCTGTATACTCTGCCGAAACCGATCCGTCCGGCGCATAAAGTTTGAATACATATTCGTCAGCGAACGGAACTGTCTTCCAAGTGAACAGCTGCGGCTCGTCTTTCTTGAAGAACGCCGTGCTGTATACCGTATTAACAGCCGGAGCCGTAAGCTTAGGTGCGTCAAGGTCTGGCAAATCTACGAAGAACGGAGTATCTTTAATATCACCGTTCTGGAAGATTTCGCCTTCGTAATGAGAAAGAGCCTCAGCGTGCCATCTGTATTCGCCTTTTTCAAGAAGCTCGGAAGCATCTACTGTCGCAAAAGTTTCAGCACCGAATTGAGCAGCTATTACAGAATCATCCGGAGCATAAAGCTTGAACAAGTATTCGTCAGCAAGTGGAACTGTATTCCAGCTGAAAGTCAGCAGCTCGTCTTTCTTGAAGAATTCCGCGCCCAAAACAGTGCTTTCTGCAGGAAGAATCGGCTCCGGTGATGCAAGATTCGGTATTACGACAGCGAATGAACTTTCTTCTCTTGTACCGTTCTGCATAATATGACCGTGATAATGCGACAACGCTTCAACAGACCAGCTGTATTCGCCTCTATTAAGAAGCTTGCCACAAGGAACGGTATAAGAAAGCTCGTCAGAAGTTTCGTCTTCTATACTCGTTTCGATTATCGTTTCTCCATCCGGATCAACTACAGTCAAGATATATTCATCAGCGTACTTTATCTTCTTCCATCTGAACGTAAGCTCGTGACCGCCCAAGAAGAACTCAGCATTAAGTTCGTGACCTTCTTCCGGCGCTATCTTTTCTGGCGCTTTAAGGACAGGAAGATATATTTCGAACTGAGCTTTTTTCACTTCTCCAGCCTGGAGCAGCTTGCCGTTAAGATAGCAGCGAGCTTCCACGCTCCATGAGTATTTGCTCTTTTCGAACGATTCCAAATCATTATAAATGTATTTCGTTTCTTTAGTCGGCTGCTCCAAAATCACATTGCCGTCATAATCATACATTCTGAAAATGTATTCATCGGCAAACTCAACAGGCTGCCACTCAAAGCGCAGTCCGGCATCGGCTTTGAAAAGCTCGCTGCTGAATACTTGTCCTGGCGTAGGATAAACTTTTTCGGGCGAAGCCATGTCGCTAACTTTGATTGTGAAAGAGCTGTCCTCAGTCTTTCCAGGCTGCATCATCTTTCCGTTCATGTAGTTGCGGGCTTCGACAGACCACTTATATGTTCCAGGCTCCAAAGAATTAACGTTATTATAAACATAGTACGTGTCTGGTGTCGTGTTTCTGTTTGCCGCGGCAACATTGCGGCTTCTCATAAACTCTTTGGCAAGCACTGTACCGTGAGAATTCTTAAGGGTGAATACGTATTCGTCCGCGTACGGAACAGCTCTCCAGCTGAATCTTATGCTCTTTTCAACATGATACAAGTTTTCGGTAAGGACATCCTGTGTTCCTACAGCATTCTTGACCGGAGCGTCCATATCAGGCAGCGTAATCGTAATATCGGACGTGTTTGTGTTTCCGTAGCGGACAACACCGTCATCGAAGATTGTACGAGCTTCGATTGTCCAAGTGTACTTTCCGTCGTGGATAAAATCAGAGAAATCGACGCTGTATGATGTTTCTGGACTTAAGATTTCTGCAGAGCGAAGTACATTACCCTCTTCATCAGAAAGCGAGAATATGTACTTAGTAGCGTACATTACAGGATTCCAGCTGAAAACAACATTGAATGTTCTGTCAAAATACGCTGTGCTGAACAAATCTGTCTTTCTAGGCGATACGATAACCGGCGCATCCATAGGCGGAATCTTCTTAACAGTGAAGTTGCGCACCTGCTTTGATGAAGCGTCAAGATCATCATACGTCATACCGCGGACCGTCCAGAAATAAGAACCTTCGTACAGTCTTGGCATAGCCAATGACCGCTCCGGCTCTTCAATAACAGCCACGACATTTTCGTCGGCAACAGAATCTTTATAAATACGAAGCTCAGAATCGCTAAGCTCATCGATTGAGTTCCATGCCATTTCTGGCGGGTTCATTACAACATCAAGGCCTTCAAAAGTAACGCGGTCACTCGGAGAAGAAAGCGTTATAGGCTTAAGGATACGCAGGAAGAACGAGTATTTGCCGAGCGTACCGACAGCCCTGGACATATTGTCCTTTTCATCGCGGTATGCCTGTACACTCCAGTAATACGTCTGCTCCGGCATTCTGTCGAATGATACATACTCCGTGAACTCGCCGCTGCCATCATCTTCTATGTAAGTGTTCTCATAGATAACATCGCTCATGTCGTCTGAACCGTAAACCCTGAGCTGATAATAGTCGGCAGTAGAAACGTGCTTCCATTTAAGCGCGATAGTCCTGTAGTCTTCTACGACAACACGGCTTCCGTCATCAGGAGCGATGCATACAGGAGCCACAAGCGGGCTTTCTACTTCGAAGTTGACGGCATCTGACGCAAACGAACCCGCATCGGTGTTCGTCACGATACGCCAGTAGTAGTTTCCTACAGGAAGGTCAAAGCCTGACGCGGTTGTGTTCTTTGTTACGAGCGATGTTTCAAGCGTTCGGAACGAAGGATCGTGAGAGAACTGAACTTCCATGTCGGAAGCTAAGTTAGATTTCCATACGAAAGACGTGTCATAGACACGAGTAGATGAAAGAATATAACCTTCAGGTGGGAACAGAACTTTCTGAGAAATTTCGGAGTCCATTGCAAGGAACGGAATCTTTTCTGATTTAGCAATGTTTCCCTCTACGTCGGTCATTTCTACCGACCACTTCCATCCACCGTTTCCTATCTGGATTGCGGAAGTGTCAAGCGAGTAATAGTTTGTGCTGACTGTCTGTTTTACTTCCGAACCATAGGCAGGCGAATCCGGGGTTATCGTTACTGTATAAGAAGCTGCTTCCGGATTGTCTTTCCAAGAGAACAGAATGTTTTGTGCGCCAGAACCGGCTGATTCAGGAAGTCTTGTGCTTACGACAGCACCTGCTTTTGGAAGCAACAGCTCAGGAGCCTGAAGCGCACCACTCTTTTCTATAGAGAAAGAATAGACATCGGAAGGATGTGATAATCCGATATTATTTATTGTATAATAAGGTGTTACACGCCAGTACCATCTACCTTCGTCAAGAGTCGTCACAATACTTGAAGTCTGCTGTATACGCTGCGAAATAACTGGATTCCGCATATCAGGATTGTCAGCAACTTCGAATGCATATGTCGTTGAACGCTCACTTTCTGACCAGATAAAGCGTATTGAAGGTTTAACGCTGCGGTAGTGAGCTGTATAATCTTCAACAGGAGCTATTGCCGACGGTGCTTTCGTAGAGTAAATGGTGACTTTACCGCTAAGAACTTCGTCTTCGCAAGTTATGCGCCAGTAATTTGTTCCCGCTGGAAGCATGAACATAACATCGTCGGAACCGGAATACTCGTATGTTTCTCGTATATTCGTGAAGGTCTTTGTATCAGAAAACTCGATTTTAACATCCTCACCGTGGGAATTCCACTCGAACTCTACAGGAACTGGCCCTTCTTCAAAACTGAGGATTTTTGACTCTGGGTCAGGAGAAAGAACGGAAAGATTTTTTTGAACGACGCTTCCGTTTCCTTTCATATCGGCAGCGCTACCGGCATCAAGAGAGACAGCCTGAGAACCCGTAGAAAGCTCTGCTGTACCAGACTGAACCTGGACGCGGAAAACATCCTCTGTTTTTCCGGAACTGCTGCCTGAAGCTGCTGTTGTAGCAGAACTTGCCGTTACGGACGCGCCTTTCACAAGATCAACCGTAGATGAACCCGATGTGATTGTGAATCCGCTGTCAGAAGACTGAACGGCAATTTGTCCACCGGAGAAATCAACAGAAGCTCCACCGCCGCTGCTGATTGATACGCGAGCCATTGTGTTCTCGCTCAAATCCATTATATTGCCGTCATTAAAGTATATAGTAGCCTCTGAGAAATCGGCTGTACGGATTGTATCACCGTTATAAACAGGAGAATTCTGACGCAAACGATCCCATACAAGGTCATCAGAGAATTTACGCTGCGCCGTATTATATTTAAATGTTATAGTCGCTATAGGCTCGTCGTTCAGTTTTACAAGTGTCTTATTAAGTTCCTGCCAAAACTGCCAGACGCTCAGGGCGGAACCCGCAAGACAAACAAGTATGACTAAAACATCAACTAGCCGTGACTTTGTTTTCTTCTGCATCCAGGTTCACTCCGCCGAAATCCGGTGTCGGGATTCCAAGCAACTTTCTTACTTCTGCCAATGTTTTTGGTCCGTTCGGTCCGACAGACTTTGCACAGTCCTTATCAACCACGAAATTCGGATCGCCTGCCTTAAAGAACGCTTCTATGTCAAACTGCGGCATATTTACTACGCCGTAGAAATGTTGTTTACCTTTACCCTTAACTTCGAACGTAACAGGAATAACTTCGACGATAATTTCGTCCTTCTTGTTTTCTTCCTTGATAGTGAAGTTGTTGAATTCACTCTTGATAAAATCGTATTTAAGAAGATTGTACGTATCTTCCGTAATAAGAACGTCGGTACCACAAGGCTTGTTCGAGCTTTCTGTACGTGACGCAAGGTTAACTGCATCACCGATAGACGTGAACTCCATCTTGTCATAAGAACCCATGAAACCAACGGTCGCGCGACCTGAGTTAAGACCGCATCCAATTCTGATGTGCGGCTTGTACTTGGCAAGTGGCTCTTTTTCGTGAGCTTTCGTAAAAGCCTCTGCTTCCTTGTTGTATTCCATAAGCGCATAGCGCATTGCGATTGTACCGCGGATAGCGTTGATGGCATCTGACTTAACGTGTGCCTCGTGCTTGCTCTTAAGCTCTTTCTTAAGCGGATTGCTGTCCGCCATTTCCTCGTACTCAAGGCTGTCTTCGCGGAGAACACCCCAAACGGCCATAACTGCGTCACCTTCGAACTTATCGACGTTACCGCCTGTAAGCGTAATACAGTTAACCATGCGGCTCATGTAGTCGTTCAAGAACCCGATAATCTCGCGTGGCGAATCCTTGCCGAACCGGTTGTTGAAACCATCACTTATAGCCGTGAACCCGCGGATATCACTGAAGAAGATTGTTACGTCTTTAAGGTGCGGCTCAAAGTTTATCTCCTTGCGGACTATAGCCTTAGCAACACCTTTGTTTGTGAGCTTACTAACCGTATTAAGGATGTTCTGCTCGTTCTTAGTACTCTCGAAAAGAACACCGATTTCATCACGGCGTTTCGTCTGAAGTTTGTCGAACAAGGTAGTCTCAAAATTACCTTGGTTAATTTCATCAGCAACGTCAGTCAGAAGTGAAAGCGGCTTGCTGAGTGTCTTTGAATAGAAGAAGACGCCCATAATTGCTATGAAAAGAACCGCCAATGCCAAGTATATGTTAAGCTTTGTCTGGTTCGTAACTGATTTGAGAGCTGTTGCTCTTTCTATTGTCGTAAGAACACCGATATCTGCCGTCGCGATTTTGCAGTAAGAACCGAAGTATTCTTTACCATCCTCGCCTGTAAAAAGAACCTGCCTGTTCTCGTCATTGTTAGCGCGCATTATCTGTACGAGCGGTGACTTTGCCATACTCGCGCCGGCTTTAGTCAGCTCAATGTCTGAATGGACAAGAAGATCGCCTTCGTGATTTATCATAAACGAAACGCTTGCGGAACCTGTTCCGAACGTATCTGAAAGAAGATTGCTAGTAAAGAAGATAATCGCCGTTTCGTTAAGTCCGCCCTCACGCCACGGATACATCATAACAAGCACAGGAATACCGAATGACGGAGCCGCATTAAGGACGAAAGCTTCACCGCTTTCTGAACGGGAAACCTCATCTGCGTGCGAAGAGATGAAGTCATCGACGAGAGATGCTTCAATTTCATTTGAAACGAAGAATCGGTTGTTTACAAGATTTCTGTTGCCGGGAATAACGACGGCAGCTATATTCTGGTTGCGCTCAAAGAAGTATGCGGATGTCTGGCGCATAAGCACGCCGGACGAACCAGCAGCGTTGAGCATATCAAGCATAAGGAACACACTGGAACGTATGGAAGACAGTTCGTTTTCCACCGTGGTCGCAGCTTTCATTGTCGTGCTGAAGTTGTTTTCCTCGGTCGTAACCTGAAGATCGGCACTCATGAAGTAACTTACAAGGAACGTTACAGTTCCAAGAGACACAATGACTAGAACAGATATAATGAATATAAGTTTTAAACCAATTGAAAACTTTACGTTTCTGGTTTTCTTGTCTGATACGTTTTTCACATGATACTCCGAATTTATTATAGTATACCCGAAATCCCATAAAATTCAACGAGAAAAAGTAATTTTTTTATAATTTTCGATATTTTCAAAGAGTTTTTAGAGATTCGACGTTCGTTTGTTCGAAACAATCTTTTTCTGTACAAGTACGCGCCCCGTGCAAAACCCGCGGGCTGAACCAGCCCTGTTATAACCTGGTGCGACAATTTTTTCAATTTTTTTTTATATTTTTTCGCTAAACCACTGCAAAAAAATGATTTTTTTCTTCACCTAAAGACAATAACTAATTATGCGGGGATTTTAAGAGCTCTGCGTATTTTTCTTAAACAGGAGGTCGTATTGTGGACGACCGAAAATTAACGCCCGAAGAAAAATGGGAGCGGGCAACCTTGGCGAACAATTTTATCTTTTACAAGGTAATGCGCCATCACCCGGATGCATGCAAACATCTTATTGAAATGCTGCTCAAAGTCAAGATTGTGCAAATGAACATGCACAATGAGGAAGCTATGGAGGTTGACCCCGAAGCCAAAGGCATACGTCTTGACGTGTTCGTCAAGGATATAGGCAGGATGTATGATGTTGAACTTCAGGTCACCGACACAAAGGAACTTCCAGAGCGGGCGCGGTATTATCAGGGATTAATGGATTTAGACTCTCTAAAGGCTGGGCAGAAATACAAAGAGCTCTGCGACTCTCATGTTATTTTTATCTGTCTGGAAGATGTGTTCCACAACGGGCTTCCTGTTTGCACGTTCGAGAACATCTGCATCGAGGACGGGCAGACAACACTGAAAGACAGGGCATACAAGCACTTTTTTTTCGCAGAAGCTTGTGCTAATATGATTGAGGATGAGGAAGTCAGGAGTTTCTTCGAGTTCCTTATCTCAAACCGCGCCGGAAACGGATTTACGTCAGACCTGAAGGACTATGTGACCGACGCGAAGCACAATATGCAGTGGAGGCACCAGTTTATGACGTGGGAACGACAGAGAGCATACGATTTCGACGACGGCAAAGCTGCCGGGAAACAGGAAGCCAAGCTTGAAGCTGCGCAGAACTTTCTTGTCAAAGGTATAACCCCTGAGATCATCTCCGAATGTATTGGGCTTCCGCTGGAAGAAGTTCAGAAGCTTGCGGAAGAGTTAGTAACAGAGGGAGCATAAAAACCAGGCACTTGCGTAGGAACGTAAGTGCCTGGTTCATTTTACTTTTGATATTGCGCTTTACGCAACACTGCCAAACATGCGGGTTACTTCATCTGGGCAGTTTCGATGTAACCACCATTACCCTTCGTAATTGCATAGCCAAGGATAGGATTCTTTGAACCATTACCATAGACCATACCATAGCTTTGCTGATCAGAACCAGCACCAGTTTTCTTTAATTCAGTTGTACCTATCTCTCCTGGAGCGTTTACATCATCCGGGTCTTTTCCATCTTTCGTTGACCAAGTTAACTTACCATTAGTAGAATCTTTCCATACACCTATATTTATATGGTCTATGGAGACATCACTCGTTGTAGGAATAACGCTCACCTCCCAAGAACCTGTAAAGACTTCATCTACAGCAGCATTACTTAATGAAGAACTTATCGCAGATATACCAGCCCAGTATGCAACCTTCGGTCTGGAAATTCCCGAATAATAACTGATATATGGTATTGGATTACCATTCTTATCCAGAGCAACATCGATATTCAATTCTTTGCCATTGTCACCATAAGAATCAACTATACAAGTTGCGGCACTTGAAGCAGAAGAATAATTGTTAAGATAAGCATACCAAACATCTCCATTCAAACTGTCATAAGCTGCAATATGTATATGTTCTGTTTTGTCAACAACAACCTTACAGTATTGACCGACATTAGCAGGGAAAAGCGCAATCGGTTTACTCCAACCTGTATCAGATTGTAAATAAGTACCAGGGGCTATAGAATTCGGCGATGTATTATATGAATATAGCATCTGTCTATTCCAATCATCCCACCAGACAGCGACTACAACATCATCGGTTCTTTCTGTACCTTTATCTATAGCGGCTATACTTACATACCTTCCAGCATAGACTTGTTCATCATCTTCTGTCATTACAGCAGTTGTTACTGTAGAACCTGTATATAAGTCCGTACTACCACTAGTTGGATTCAATTTAATTGCAGAACCAAAAACTGCTACCGGTTTGTCTGTTGTTTGCCCCGCAAGCAAAGAATTATGCTTCAAGTGATAAACGGAATAATAAGAAACATCATACGGGGATGCATCATATCTTAAAGTTCTTCCTTCTCTTTGATTAGAAAACTCTGAACCGGAACCATAATAATCACCTAACAAAGAAGCTGCTTTTTCTTCAGCATCTAAGTTTGCCCACGATGCATCTTTTGTAGATTTAAAAGTACCATTTCTGAATCGTATCTCGTCATTTATATTATCATAATAGGCAAGATATACGTTAGTTGAACTATCTGTAGCCGAAGCAGTCGCAATAGACGGAGAACGAATTCTTTCCTTGTCGAAATTATTAGCCCCCTGATAAGGACTACTCTCTCCAGTAAAATCAACCTGTCCGATCAGCTCAAGGCGTAATTGATTTTTCGATTTTTTATATCCGTCACGCTCAATATCGCCTCTTCCCCACCGGCTTGTCAAAATTCTGAACTGATCAGATACAGAGGCATTTATATCACCACCTGCTGTCGTTGCATAAGAATAACCTTTAGAGTCGTAAGCAAGTCCTATACTCGTCCAGTAGTCGATTCCACCAAGCGAATAATCATAAGAGTAACCGCTATTAGGCATACTGAATGATAATGAGCCGTTGACGAATGCGAATCCAACATCGTGGGTAACAGGATTTATTGCCATTACTGGCTGTGATATTGTTCCCTTTTTCGGTATTACTGCATTAGGATTAATCTGCCAAATATCGAACGCAACATCATCGGTAAGGAAATTGTTATTATCGTTATTTGGCTGGCGGTTATAGAAATAATTCTTGTATTTCTCGTAATCACCAGTAGGTGTTTGATTTAGATTTATACTTCCTGTATAGCTTCCCTTACTATCATTGTTGTTGCAATTGTTAAGGCTATAAACATGAACAGTTTCTCCATTTTGGGTGTAAGTAACATCATGGTTATATTGTCCAGATTTTCCCGTACCACCAGACGTAACGATATCCGCCATAGAAACAGTTATCTCTTTTGAATTTTCTTTTGGAGAACTTAAGTTAAAGCCGTTTATAGTGACACTATCAGTACTAGTTACTGTATAGTGACCTAATGCCGTCCTTACATATTTTTTAAGTGAAGAAGAAAGCGCTGTCGTTACCTTCGTAATATACGGTACAATATCCATGCGGTATTCTCTTGTATCTGGGTTTGGAGCCGTAAAGTCAGAATCTGCACCTTTCTTTCTGTAGTTAGTGTTGCCACCGCAGTCCTCTGCTTTTACATATACAGTCTTATCAAGCGCAACGACACCTGTTACGAAACTTGTGTCAAGATCAAGCTCCCAATCAACAAAGTGCCCAGCTGAAGTTACTCCTGCACTTCCATTTTTCACAAAGAACTGGTATCCATCTGTTTCCAGATTGCCAACCGGAGAACCTTCCCTTGCTGTCCAAGTACCACCGCTGAACGTTGCGAGCGTTGTAAAATTAGAGAGTGCCGTAAAACCTTCCGCCTTAATACTGATTGAACGCAAACAAGTTTCATCGAAAGCGGTTCCCTCTATCTTTATAATACCGGAAACCTTCGGATCGGCATCGTATTCACCACTATTATCGGCTGGTTTATAACCTGTGGATGCTCCCCAATCTCTATTTTCGCACTTACCTTCAGAATCAATAAAAGTAAGCTCAATATGACCGTTAGCCGTACTGTTCTGATACAAACTGTTGTTACTGCTACTGTTCCAATAGAATCGATTGATAGAGGCGGTCGGTGGTTCTGTATCGACAACCTTTACATTGAATTTGACGGCGAAAGAAGCCCACTGACTTGTGTTGCTTTCCATTGAATCTGCAGAACCAGTCAAGTTCTCTGTACTATCCCATATCTTAAAGTAAATGGTGTGGTCGCCATTCTCAAGAGTATCAAGTTTTGTGTTTTCATCCTCGCCAAAAAGCGTCAAAACTATAGGCTTAGTATTAGAACTTACATAATCTACATAAGCTTTTGTTCCAGAAGATATGGAATCTCCCGGTGCGATATTGTCTAACAGTTCATAACTGCTTGTAACTGAAGAATCTTTAGCATACCAATAATTGAGTGTACCGTTTCCACCTATTATCTCCGGTTTAATAACTGTTTTACCGACTGCTTTGAATGAACTTGACTTATCTATAAGTCCGATGTTAGAAGCATTCGTATTTGTCTTCCAGTTCGCTTCCGTCGTTATAACAGAACGAATATTTATAAATTCGTCTTCTGTTACAGTTTCACTCCTATGATCACCTTCTTCTTTATCGCTCTGATCATAATCCGTACCAAGCCAAATATTCGCAATAGCTGGTCTGTTGTTCTGCACGCTTGTCGAAACTGTACGCAATGAACTTATATTGTCCGCATTGTCGAACGCAACGCAGCATATATCTATTGGTCCATCTGGAATGTTCTTGGAGTCAATTGAAACAGACCATTCGTAATCTGTTCCATTTTTCTCTATAGACTCTATAATTCCGTCACCATCGTCGTTTGCAATATCATGAATATTCATAGAACCACCAGGACCAGTGTACCTGGCAGTTTCAATCTTAAAGTTATCAACAACCAGAGCATAGACAAATTCTGCCTCTTTATGCGTTGTAGACACTGATGGTGTAAATGTAACCGTATTACCGGAAACACCTGTTATAAGACGATAAACACCGCCTAACTTAACAAGGCCTCCCTTACGAATATTTGAATTCATACCACTTGTAAGTTCAAGTGAGTTTTCTCCATTTCGATTAACCGTAGCTGTGTAAACCGGAAGATTTGATTTTAGTTCAACATTAGATCCATCTATATCTGTACGATTATCTTCTTCATCCTTTCCTATTGCGGGGTTATATACACGTACTGCGTCATCTGTTCCAGTACCAGTACGTTTAAAGTAAATAGCTATACGAGAGAAACCACTTCCACCATCACCATCAGAAACAGTGCCTTCTATGCTGTATACCAAGTTGCTTTGTTCTATTACAGTAGTACCATTCTCTCCGTTACCGATTATATTTGCAGTATTATGCTTAAGCTGCTCACTTATTGTCGGAGCCGCATTGTCATATTTTACGGAAACAGTTTGCTTTGTAGAAAGACTGTTGCTTGTAGTATTTTCTGTAACTGTTAAATCAAAACTGAGATTACCACTGCCTTTGTTTTCCGTATCTATAGGAATTCTGAAAATAACAGGTACGGAGTCCTGTGTTTTTTGAGAATCATCCCAATCTGTCCAAGATGATGTTCCATCCGCATTTAGTTGCGTACGTATCTGTATGTCACCGACAATATCTGTAGTATTATTTCCATTACTTATAACAATGGTCTTTATTCCGTTACCGTCTTCTGCAGAACCAGACAGATACCATTTACCTTTAATTGACGCATCTGCCTGATAGTCCTGCATAGCAGTGGCTTTACCAGACGCATCGTACTGAACAAGCTTAAGAGGTTCCGTTGAGCCGATACGCGGTGCATTGACATCTATTGTTATCTGTACAGATTCTGACCAGTTACCTAAAAGTCCGTTGTTGTCTTTTGCAACACAACGCACTTTAATCTTGTCATTATTGTTGTTATTAGCTGGATCGAACTCACCACTGCTATTTATCGTGAAATTCCAGCTTCTGTTACCATCTACTTCAATACCCCAAGAAGCGATTTGCTTCAGTTTTCCGTCGGTATCGATATCATAAGGTTTGAACGGAGTTGATTCTGAATCTTGCACTATTGTGTAATGAGCACTGAGGTCTGCTTTGTCTGCATCAGTAAAATTACCATCGCCGTCAACATCAATCTGAATGTATACAGCATCGATGTTTTCGTTATCCTCAGCCTTTCCAAACAGACGTATAGAACCACCTAGTTTTGCCCCATCTGTAGGATACGTAACTTCTGCAGAAGGTTTGTCACCATCCGGATCAACCAAGAAATAGAAATCATCGTAAACATAATAGTTACCCATAATGTCTTCCGTACGGAAGTATACAGGTACTATCCATCTTCCAGTTTCTACACCTTGATCGTTCAGTTCTTTTGTAGCGTATGTATCATTCGAAAATTCCTTAAGCAGAGGCGGGTTGTTAGTTCCATTGACAATATCAATTACACCATCAAAATCGATTCTCCAAGAAGAACTGCTTCCCATAGATGTCATGTCACTCCAATCTTCAACATCAAGATTACCAGTAATATGGGGAGCATTAACCTTAGTTGGAATCATAAATTTTTGTGGTATAATTACATCATTATTACTTTCATCTTTATAACTTAAACCAGCTATGGCATCGGACGTTGTTCCACGTAATGTTACGGAACCAGTAACCTTCTTATCTTTTTCCGTCTGATGCGAAGTTACCTGGAATGTAGGTGCAGTGTTGTCTATACGAACTTTAAGAGTAATAGAGTTATCAGAATCGGTACTATCAAAAGCAGTTATTGTTAGAGTTTGAGTTCCATCAGCAATACTACCCTTAGAGATATCGAAACCACTCATTCTGTATATATCGTTTCCGACACTATCTTTAAGACCAGTTGAAACACCTTCAACTAAATGGTTCCCTAGCTTTATGCTCATGGATTTTATACCGTTCGCATCAAAAGCTGAAGCAAAGAAATCAACTCTGTCGTTTGTACCACCTAAAACCAAATCATTTTTAAACTCTGATGTTCCTGCTAGATAATCAGCTGAAGAATCATAATTTGCAGGAATTGGATCACCAGCTTTGTAAGTAATGTATCTGAACGACTGCTGGTTTATCTGCGGTGGGTTCATGTCGATGCGGAACTTAAGGGCTTTCATCTCTGAAACAGGGTTAGCTTCTGTACCAGAAATATAAATACCACGAAGAAGGTCATTAACAGTAGCATTTTCTTCTGGTGGTGTAATAAATACATTGTTCTTCGCATCTACTACGCGGAAATAAAGGACTTTGTCACCATCGGTCATACCTGTATCTGTATAAGACCAGGAACCATTTCTTACTGTACAGGCAGTAGAGTCACTGTTGTCCCAGTTGCCGTTAAGCGTATTGGAAACACGCAATTCTTTTACCGCACCGTCATCGTCTTCGATTGTTCCGTATACAGTCTGGGTACTCTTAAGAAGACCATGATCGTTTGCCGCAATGTTGCTGAATGTGATTACCGGACAGTCAGAGAACTGGTCGATAGTATAACTCGTAACAGCACGGCTCTTTGCCTCGCTATTAAGCGCCGCATCGAACGCTTCTGCCATAAAGTGGATATGGCTAACTTCAATCTGATTTCCATGTTCGTCCGTTTCTTGCAGCGGATTGTTATACCGGTCATCAGTTGTGTCTATTTTTTCATCCCAGTTGTAGCCTTTTGCACCTTCAAACGTCTTGAACAGTACCCACTTTGTTTGTGCGGCTATTGTTTCTGCCGGCAAACTAGCAGTTTCAAGCTCTCTCTTAAGCTGCTCAATTTGTTCATCTGTCTTGCCTTCCATTTCTTCTGCTGTAGGCATTGGGCGCTTCCAGACATTAGATTCGTCCGGGTCACCAGGAGCTGTTCCTGCCACACTATAGTACAGGTTTACAATAAGAAGATTCTGGTCATCGTTTGCACGACCTACGAACGATATCTCTTTATTCAGAACGTCACCAGACGTTGGAGCCGTAATTTCTGCCGTCGGCGGATCTTTATCGATCTTGAACTGGAATGTCGTCACGCTAGTTCGTCCGGTTTTGTCTTCCGCCTGTATGTACACGACAGCCTGAACATCTAACTCTTTAATCAAGTTTTTGTCTATGACAAGAGTATACTGACTGTCTTCGCCCTTACCTTCCGTTCCATCATGCTCAACCGAAACATCGGGGGCAGAGAATGACATATCGCCAACCTTAAGTTTTATTGCATTTATACCACTGTGGCTGTCCATAGCCTCAACTTTAACAGTAAGGTCTTTCTGTCCATTCAAAAGAGGCGTTTCGGACGGCTCTAGTACGGTAATAACCGGAGTCTGCAAATCTACATTTATACCGTCAGAGATTATCGTACTTACGTTGCCTGCTTTGTCCACGGCTTTTATTACGAACTTCTTTCCGCTGCAAGAATCGGAAACAGGCAAAGTACCGTTATATGTATATGTGCTGCCACTTTCTGTTCTGTCGAGCGAACGATATGCGTTTTCTTCCGGCATAGGAGCTGGATTAGCGTTACTTGGGTTTTCAGGCATCCATGCCCAATAAATACTTTGTATGCCATTTAGTTCTGTAAGTGAACCTGTTATATCCAGACTGCTTGAACCATACCAAATGTTACCGTCCGTACCAGTGCAATCTTCAGTAGTTATATCAAGAGTATTTGCTGTGAAAATCGGCGCAGTCTTATCAATTGTAACCCGGCGATTGATGGTAATTGAGTTTTCTGCATTATCTTTAGCGGTTACTGTCACGTTGTAAACACCGTCTTCAAGGCTATCTGCCTCAGCTGCCGGATCGAACGTACAGCTGTAGAAACCTGTCATATCGTCAAAAGACACGTTGATTGTCTTACGTGGTGTTTCCTCATCAGTTTTAGTAATCTTGTAAGTTACATAGGTTTCACCATTGTCTGAAACAAGACCGCTTGCAAGACCGCTTGCAACATCGCTTGCTTCACCGTCTTTTGCAGTTACATTTATTGTAAACTCACCATTGGTAAGAATATCAGAACTACTGTCGAACTCAACTGTTGGAATCTGCGTATCAACTTTGATTACTTCCCATACATCAGGGTATATCTTAACATTTCCAGCAACGTCCGTTGCCTTAATCTTCAAGTGATTCGTTCCCTCATTAAGCGGGATAGCCGCACTCCAACCATTCGCAGGAGCATCATCGCCCGTCGCTTTTCCGAAGAAACCGGTCTTATTATCTTCTGTCAAATATTCAACAGTGGAAAGTCCGCTTCCTGTTTCCGCATCGGCGACTTTTACTGTCAGCGTAACTACAGAAGTTTTGTGCCACAAATCGCCGTCTGTACCATTGTCTTTGTATGAGATATATTTATCAACACTTTCAACCGTGGCTATAGGAGCGAATTCAGGAGCGCTCGTATCTACTTGGATTCGCCGCTGCTGAACTTTAGTTTTACCAGCTTCATCAGTTGCTGTGATTGTGAATACATAAGTTCCGTCTTCCAAGTGGATTTGATCCGATGCCGGGGTTGTCCCATCCACAACGAAAGTCTGAGACCACTTATAACATGGAATCTCGTTATCTGTTAAATCTTCAAACTGCGCACGTTCAGATGTTGTCGCAGGTGTTAACTCACCAAGCGCGAATGTCACAGGTGTGAAACTGTCATTGTCAGCCGTAATAACTACTGTAGATACAGGATCGAGTGCGTTCGTATCGTACACGAAACCAGAGAATGTGAATGTCGTATTTGTGGTTAATCCACCTGCACCTATTCCGTCTTCTGTAATAGTAGGAGAGAACCTATCTATAAAGAACTTGTTCTGGTGCGTTTTGTTTGAGCTTTCGTCTTCTGCATTTTCGTCTATTTCATCGTCATCCGTGGCGTTTCCGACTTTATCGACTGCGCTGACGATAAGCGTGAACGTACCTTCTTCATTACCAAGAGGAATACCTAAAGCTTTTCCTTGCTCGTCTTTTGCGCCGTCAACAGTCCAGCTTTCGCCCTTCAGCTGAATCTTGTATACAGGTTTACCATTCTCGTCAGTGCCGTCAGTTGCGCTTGTGCTTCCGTAAGAGAGAATCGTGTCATCTTTCTTTATTGTGTAGCTTACACTTGCAACACCGCTTCCTTCATCTGCCGCAGAACCCTTAAGCTTGATCGAAGTGGAGCTAAGCGATTCACCCTTTGCAGGAGAAGTTGCCTCAATAGTCGGCGGTTCTGTATCTTTGTAAAGTACATACTCTTTAGATACTGTCTTTCCGGCATAATCTGTCGCTGTAATCTTTATATCTTTTGCTGTATCTGATGCTCCATCAGGCACAGTGTATGTGTAGTTCCATGTTCCGTCAGCCGCCGGTGTAACTGTTGCAATCAGAGACTCGTTATCCTCACCGATAACTTCATTTATTACGACATTCTTAATGCCGTATGTGTCCGTAGCTTTTCCGGCGATAGTGAAAGTATTCTCTTTAGTGTAATACGTGGCGTTATCTTTTGCCGTCACAGAATCAACCGTGACATTGCTGAGTGTAGGAGCCTTCATATCCACATGGAAGTGGACTCTCTTTATTTCGCTTACGTTTCCAGCTTTATCTGAAGCCTGAACGAAAAGATACCAATGACCTTCATTAAGGGTACCTGTATCACAGACAGAATTAGCTGCCGTAGAACCGACACCATCTGCTACACCCTGAGTAATTGAACGAGAACCGTCAGTTATGCTCATTGGCTCCCAGTCAGCTAAAGCTGGAATATCTGGTACAGCAGGGTTGTTTTCTGGTTTTGGAATTAAATTCTGATTTTCATCAAGTACGTAATCTCCGTTACCGTCTACCTCATAATCATTACCGAAATCATCGGCTTTTGCCTTTACAAATACATATTTAAGCTCAGCTGCTCCCGCAACATCTGCACCCGGAGTACCAGGAGCATCTATTGTATTAACACTGAATATGTATGAAGAGCCTGAAAGCGAACTAAGACCAGTTCTTTCAATGTAGTCTGTTGATGTTATTTCTTCTGGAGATGTTATTTCAACAGTTGGGGCTGTCGTATCTACGGTTACCGTGATTAATGAAGATGTTGTTGTCTTTCCTGCGGTCTTATTATCTGGATCGGTATTGTTCATTATAGCGTCGTATTTGACACCAGATTTATCCATTGCTATGGCGTAGAATATATAGCTGCCGTCAACAAGCGTCACAATCGAATTGCCTAGTGCGTCAGCCGTTGTTACAGTTGGCAAATTAGCTGGTGCTGTCCAATACTGCATACCGTCTGCATCGCGAGCAGAAAGATCAGACTCGGTTATTGTGGCAATCTTTTCTGGATCAGAGGTAGATTCGGCATTGCCGTTTTTACGCCAAACTTCGACAGAAGCTATACCCTGAGAGTCAGAAACCTTGCCTTTAAGGGTAAATTGTTTTCCTGTGTAGAATGAAGATGATGGAAGCGTCGTAAATGCTGCATCACCGTCCTGTTTATAGGAGATAATTGAACTTGTTGGGGAACTCTTGTCGTATACGAAATTAGAAGAGGTCCATTCACCTACGTTTCCTGCCGTGTCGATTGCACGAACGTGTATAGTCTTTTCTCCTTCTGTTGCGAATACTGAGTTCTCACTGAATACAAGGGAGTAATTCCAGTCTGCCTGACCAGATGCGGTCTTTATCGGAGTATTATCTTCTTCGTTCGCTGCGTCTTCAACGATTGCTTCGTCTTTGTTCGTAAACGCAACTTCAATCTTCTTTACACCAGAACCAGTGTCAGGATCAATGTCATTAGCTGTTCCGCTGAACAGATATGAGATAGTTCCCATATCTTTCGGCGCATCGATAGTTTCTATGGAATCCACCTCAGGCGGAGTCGTATCTACTGTAAAACTGTACGTCTTGCTTGCTGTCCAGCCGCTCTTATCCTTTACATTTACTGTTACGACCCATCTACCATCTCCAACTCCTGTAAAATCTGGAATAGACAAATCACCAACAGTAAGCTGCTTCTTAATTTCTGTGTTAGAAAGTCCTGTCAAAGAATACCAAGATTCACCATCATCCGCATTTCCAGATGGCTTCTGTGGCACTCCGTCTCTTGTGGCCTTAACTTCAAAGGAATCTATAGCTATTACATCTTCCGCAACGACAACTGCAGAATTCGTAGCGGTTATTATCTTAAATGATGATTCGCTGCTGGACGTAATGAAATTTGGGGCAGACGCTGCAAGTATAGGACTGTTGGACGCATCCTTATCTTTTAGCGTTGGAGGAAGGGAGTCAATTGTTATACCCGTGTATTCTTTTTCTGTCCTATTGCCAGATTTATCAATTGCGACGAACTTAATCTTATAACCCGAACCGTCAGTATTGAACGTGATTTCCGTGTTTCTACCATTCGCAAGATTTTTGTGATCGTCATCTTCAAGATAAGCCCCGTGCTCACCTATGCTTGAATCGAACGGATACCAAGCAACCTCTCTAAGTCCGCTGAGATTATCTGAGCAGTTTACGGAGATTGTTATGGTTCTAGCATTATAAGACAATTGATCATCAAAACCAGTTATAATTTCTGGTCCTGTTTTGTCCAGGTCGAGCGTATGAGACAGTTTCTTTTCGTAGTCACCAGAAGTAGCGATGAATTCATACGCATATGTTCCATCCGCCATTTCTGTAGCCGTTATTTCCTCTCCGGCTTCGTTCAATCTTCTGTAAACATCTGAGCTGACTGAATGTGTCCAGGTTCCGTCATCATTTACAGTAATTGGAAGACCTGCATCGGAGGTTTCATACAAAGTCGTACCGTCAGGAGACGTTATAGTCAGTTTGTATTTCAACTGTGTACAAGCGGTGTTTCCATCACTTTCGAAAGCTGTTCCTGAATAAGAGAAAGTCTCGGTATTCGTTGCTGTCGGCAACGTTTTAATTCCTGGTATCTCAAGTTTTGGTGCACCTAAATCTATACCAAATGCTTGTTCATCGGAGAATGTCTGGTTACTTGAATTGGATATTTGAATATATATGCCGTGTTTGCCTTTTCCTAGACCATTTCCATCATTTAAGTTCTTAAGTCTTATCGTGAATTTTCTGGAAGTACCTATATTTTCGATTGTTACAGTTTTATTCTCACTCGGACTAGTGTCAGTTGGGTCATAACGAAGTACCATATCAGCATCAGAATGAATATGAGCTGCATTATTGGAACCTTCTTCCTCTTTCCAAATATAAGCCACAAAAGTATCGTTCTTAAAAGGAGAGTCTACTCCTGTAGGCGGAGTAATTGTACCGGTGATGGTACCGGTAGCTGAATCAAGCTGAGAAAGGTTTCCAGAGTCTTTTGTTTCTATATCCCATGAAATACTAGCAATCTGTTTTTCGGAATATGTGATTTTAGTACGGTCAGCAAATGCTGTCGCCGGGTCTGCCGGGATTCGAATCGTATTAAGCCATGTACGATCCAGCACCACATCAGAAACACTGTTCGTATCTCCCTTGTCGAAAGCTGCCCAAGCATCTATAGAAAGCTTATTTTTATTGTATTCTTTGTATATATCTTCCTTGTGGAAGAAGTATGTGCTGGAGTTTCCTACTTTGTCGGAAGCCGTTACTGAATATGTGTAATCGCCGTTCGCAAGCTTTGCAAGTGCCGTACCGATAAGAAGCTCTGTTTCTCCATCCCACGAAACTTTCCATTCACTCGTACCGACAAGGCTTGCTTCCTTGCTTATTTTTGCATTACCTGCTTCGTCATATACAGTTACGGTTACTTTGTCTATTTCTGTCGCGTCGTATATCTTTCCTTCGAACTGAAGGTCGTAATTCATTGAGGAGTTTTTTTCATCAGGGGATGTAACGAGTATTACAGGAGCCGTGTTATCCACGGTGAATGTCGTCATCTGGTAAGAGGTTTTTCCAGATTTATCGTTTGCGGTAACTTTAAGCTGATAAGTGCCGTCAGCTACAGTACCGACTGAGTTTACAGAAAGGCTCCATTTTCCGTCAGCAACGGAAGCCTCGAAGTTATAATTTGTTCCTTCAGAGGAACCTATACCGGTAAAGTCTACGATAATATTGGCAATTCCGCCGTCATCGGTCGCAACGCCGCCCATCGAGAACGAACCTTTAACGACTTGGCTTGGGGTCGGGCTGGTTATGGATATATTAGGTGCGGTAGTATCGACACTTGGACCAAGACCAACGTCACAAGTTGCGAGAAGTATCAAGCAGAACGAGAATATGACAGTTCTCAGGATGTTTAGAATAATGTGTTTTTTTGTCCTCATATCAGCACCTCCCCTGTTTCCTTTATGAAGCAGAGATCAATTGTTGCGTTAAACCGATGCTGTACGAGCTGCTTTATGAGCGTTGTTTGCGATTTCTCGCTTTACCGTGCGCAAAATCGTGCGGCATCAGCGTTTTAATTCTTCCCGTAGTTTCCGTCCGGGCAGAATACCCCTTTTCCCCACCTATTGCCTCACTTTATATTATCGTGCATTTTTTTTGAGATTTCAATCTTTTTATCTCTAATATCTAAATTTATAATAAAATGTGTGATTTTTTTATAGCTTTTTAGGATAATCATAGGGCGCATCCTTGCTTTTTTGTGTTTGTTCGCGCTGGGCATGCCTGTTAGCGTCGGGCGCGTCATCACTTTTTTGCGTTTTTACACAAAATCGCGAATATCTTCCCACTATCAATATAACACATTTTTTTGGATTTTCTGTCTCGCACCCCGAAAAGTTTTCAAAACCACACACCCAAAAGCAATAACTATAGTGAAGGGAATTTACAAGCTCTGTATAACTTTATTGGACAGGAGGTTCTGAATAAAATGGAACAAATTTTGTCAGATTCGCAAACAAACCTGATTCAGGCAGCACATAACAGGGAGTACCGTGACAGGCTTTTCAAGGCGATTTTCGGGCGCGACAACGAGCTGAGCAAAAAGTGGCGGCTGGAACTTTACAACGCCCTTAACAACACTAGTTACACGGATCCGGACGCACTCGAAGTAAACACGATAGAGAACGTTATCTACATGACGATGAAAAACGACATTTCGTTTCTTGTCGATTCGCAAATGACGCTGTATGAGCAGCAGTCTACGTATAACCCCAACATGCCGCTTCGAGGTTTCTTCTACTTCTCGCAGCTCTACCAGATGCACATCGAAAAGAACAAGCTGAACATCCTAGGTTCGAAGCTGATTAAAATACCCGAACCCCGTTTCGTCGTGTTCTACAACGGCGACAGGAACAAGCCGGACACGTTTACACTGCGTCTTTCGGACGCGTTCGAAAGACGTGTTGTAGATAAAGTTAACGACGATGCAGGAAAGTGCAAAACCGCGGATAAAGTTAATGCGCCCGCTGCTGACTTCGAGTGGACGGCGACGGTCATAAACATCAATCCGGGACGCAACTCCGCTCTTCAAAAAAACTGCAAACCGTTGTATGATTATGTCAGGTATGTCGGCAGAATAACAGACAACCAGAAGAGCGGCATGCCCGTTAAGGAAGCCGTTGACGATGCCGTCTGCTGGGCGATAGATGAGAATCTGCTTGACGGCTTTTTCAGCATTAACAAAGCGGAGGTGATTGCGATGTGCCTTACAGAATTTGATGTGGAATCAGCGATAAAGACTTGGCGTGAAGACGGCTACGAAGATGGCAGAATCGATGGTAAGCAGGAAAAAGCCGTGGAAGACGCAAAGAACCTTTTAAAAGACGGTCGCTATACTGCACAGGAAATTTCCAGTTTGCTGAATATACCTGTAGAAACGTTTTCTGTATCCAGCTCAAATTAAAGACTAGGTGCTCGTTATGATACTTACAGAATTCGATGTGGAATCAGCGATAAAAACTTGGCGTGACATTCCGTAAAGCTTATTGCTAAATCTCTTGGTATGGCTTGTCAGCAAATCAAGGTATTTGAAAAAACAGGCACTTGCGTAGGAACGTAAGTGCCTGTTTTATTTTAAAGCCTCGCCCGCCAGAGTGACAAATGGCACTGGCGACCACATAGCAAGTAACGGCGCAAAAGAACGCGGTCCAAAATGAACCGCGTTCCCCGAAACTCGCGGGTTACTTCATCTGGGCTGTTTCGATAGAGCCCTTAACACCATTTGTTACAGCATAGCTAAGAACTGGATTCTTGGTACCGTTTCCGTAAACATTACCATAACTATTTGTCGTCTCACTAACACCTGCTGTATGAGTATTGCTTCCAATATTTGTCCCTTGTGCATTCGGCGCATTTCCATCAGTCGTAGAATAATTAATTACACCGTTGTTTTTCCAAACACCGACATTGATATGGTCTTCTGGAACAGTACTCGGAGTCGGAATTATACTTACTTCCCATACATTCGTAAATGAATCGTTTTCTGCAGTTCCATCAAGAAGATTAGCCCCTGTCAATGCATCAGGATTATTCAAATACGCCATCTTAGGACGAACATTGCTTCCTGCATAATAACTGATATATGGTACGGGCTTACCATTAGCATTCAAGGCAACATCAATATTGATTTCCGTTCCTAAAATACCATAAGTATCGACAACGCTCGTTTTCGTATTCTCTGGATGTTTGAAATCCGAAATATAAGCATAACATACATCTCCGTTGTTTCTGTCATATGCAGCTATGTGTGCGCTGTAATGTATATTTTCCCCAGAACCTTCCTTAATAACGGCAATCTTACAGTATTCACCAATTCCAGAACCTGTTCCGAAGATGGCTACAGGCTTTGTCCAATGTGTATCTGCCTGTTCATAAGTATTCGCCTGTATTGAACTAGGTTGTAAATTATATGAATACAGTAATTGTTTATTCGTTACATCCCACCAAACTGCTATAACTGCATCGTCATTAGTTCCACCACCTTCTATAGCAGCGATATCAACAAAGTTTCCTGCATAAACAGGTGTTCCGTCAGTTGCTATAACCTGATTTGAAACTTCATAGATTTCGGTATAAGTTGAATTATATGGTGTTTTTGATGATTGTGTTTGATCATCTAGATATTCTTTAGCAGTTAGTTTATTTGAAGTCTGTCCTGCAATTAAAGAAACATTTTCTATTCCGTATGTTCCATACGCGGAATTTACAACCTTACTTTTTACAGCCGAACCAAGACCCATATAGTCATCAAACAAACCGTTTATACTGTTAGTTTTTGATGATCCAAAAACACCATGTTTGAACCTAATCTCATCATTTATCTCGTCATAATAAGCAAGATAAACATTCGTAGTACTAGTAGATGTTGCTGTTGTGGCAATGGATGGAGAATGTATCCTCGTTTTGTTGAAATTATTATAGCCTAAAATAGCACCTGTGGTATTCACTCCTTTTTCAGTGTCTAGGAAATCTCTTTGAGCTATCATTTCCAAACGCAGCTGATTATTTCCATCGTTATAACCAGTATATTTAAGAGATCCTTTACCCCATCTACCGGACATAATTCTGAACTGGTCCGCTTTACCTTCGTTAATATCGCCACCTGAAACCGTTCCGAAGGTATGACCATATTTATCGTGAACAAACTCAACATTCGTCCAGACATCAATACCGCCGATCCAATATTCATACGAATATTTGTTTTTATCTACTCCAGAACCCATACTAAAGAATAGGGTTCCATTAACAAATGCGAACTCAATCTTATGATTCGAAGGGTTGATACTCATAACCGGTTCTGCCACTCCGCCGGTTTTAGGTTTAGCCGCTTCAGAATTAATCTGCCAGATATCAAGATAAACATCATCAGTCAAAAGATTGTTGTTGATACCATTTGGTTGACGGTTATAATAGTTCTCAAAAACGTCATTGTTACCGGCTGGAGAAGAATTAAGGTTTACAACACCACCATACGAACCTTTACCGTCGTTTTTGTTCTTGTTGTTCAACGATTCTACATCATTTACCTTGACTGAAATTTTTCCCGATGTAAATTCGGAAATTCCATTCTTTGAATTGTCCGGATCATACGTTGTTTTATACATCGTATCAAATGACAAACCTGTGGAATACCAATTTGGTTTAGCGGGAAGATTGCTTATATTAGAAATCTTTGTTAATTCCGCAGCTTTTGGAGTTTCGCTTGAATCGTACAAAGTTCCACCATCAAGGTTGAAACCGTACAGGTAAATATCTTCTTTCATCGAAACTGGATAGTGACCTAAAGCAGTTCTATCATATACAGAAGAGAAATTACCTTTATGGAGCGAAGAAAGCGCTGTCTTTACTCCTTTTATATACGGCACAACATCCATCTGCAACTTAGCTTTTTTCACTTTTGCTTGATCGATAGCTTTCTCATTTGTTGTTTGGTCTATATAGACGTCGCCATCGCCATTAGCAGCCATAGTGTTATCGTTTGCACCGGTATCAAGAACTTTAACTTGAATTATCTTGTCTAATCCTACGCCACCACTAATACGGCTTGTATCTAAGTCAAGAGCCCATTCAACATGGTGTCCGTCAGAGAGATCAGTGTCATTGTTAGTAACATAGAAGTGATAGCCATCTGAATCAATAGAACCTTTCGGTGTCCAAGAACCACCGCTGAACGCAGAAACTTGTACATAGTCTTTAACACCATCAGTTATCTTATAAAGTCCAGCAAAGTCTTCCATTTTTATCCAGATGGACTGTAAACAAGTCTCATCATATGCAGTACCACGAATAGTTATCTTACCAGAAACTTTCGGATCAAGGTCGTATTCGCCAGTATTGGTGGTTTTGAACGTTTCTGTCGGCAAGTCAGCCGGAAGCTCTATATGTCCATTATTTGTGCTGTTATTATACAAGCTGTTATCACTGCTATCATTCCACTTGAACGGTAAAATTTCTGCTTTTGGTGGCTTAGTATCAACAACCTGAACATTGATTCTTATACCGAACGAAGCCCACTGACTTGTGTTATTGGCTATATTACTATTACCGACAAGGTTCTCGGTACTATCATAAATCTTGAAATAGAACTCTGTTTCACCGTTTCCAAGTCCATTAGATGTGTTACCACCAAGCTTTGTGTTTGGTCCGTCATTATCACCAGAAAGCATGAAGACAATAGAATTCTGCTTTAAACTATCCTCAGCAGAACGTTTTTCACTATCATCTTTAATTAATTTATCTGTCTCCATGACGAAAACGTATTCATTGCTATTATAGACTTTTAGCTTCTTAGGAGTACTATTGTCATAAGCATTAGCTTCGGACACATTCGACAGATGCTTATAAGAGGTCATATCCTTATTCGGTTCTTTAACTGCATAGTAATAGTTAAGAATACCGTTACCACCTACTATTTCCGGTCTTATAACAGTAGTTCCCACAGCTGTGAAACCATCAGTGTCAGTTATAAGAGGAACAGTATAAGCATTGTTACTGGTTTTCCAAGTTGTATTGGTAGTAGAAATAACTGAACGAATCTTTACAAGCTCGCTAGAAATCAATTTGCCGTCATCATCCAGCGTGACATTTACATCCCCGTTTCGGTCATAATCCGTACCAAGCCAAATGTTTGCAATTGCAGGACGACTATTGAACACTCTCGTTTCAATTTTCTGCAATTCGCTTATGTTACCGGCATTGTCGAATGCGACACAACATATATAAATAGGTCCGTCAGGAATATTCTTTGAGTCGATAGTCACTGACCACTTATAACCTGTAACAGCTCCTGAAGCATCAGCTATAACCGAAGGAAGGTTTCCATTCTTTTTAAAGCTATCTACAGCCAGACTGTTACTTGATGTGACAGACTCTATGACCTTATCACCATCATCATTGTAAACTGTTTTATCGCCATTCTCGTAAGAAGCAGTTTCCATTTTACGGTTGTCAATTATAAGAGCATAGACGAATTCTGCCTGTGAGAAGTTTTCGCCTACAGGCGGATCAAATGTAACTGTCTTGTAATCGGGCGAAACTTCCGTTATGAGGCGATACACACCTTTTATCTTTACAAGACCACCCTTGCGGATGTTTACGATGTGCTTGTCGCTGTTATTTATATTGTTCAACGTAAGTTTGCTGTCTGAATTCTTCGTGACACCGGCAACGAATATTGGAAGATTATCAATAGTTCTTACAACATTACCTGGTACAGTTGTGTCATCTTCTTCGTAAATAAATGAGAGGTTATTGTCGTTAACCTTTGAAAGCTCTGGGTTATATATACGATCTTTTCTCAGATTCTCACTGACCGCATTATTGTTACCTTCACGCATAAAGTAAACTGCAAGACGAGAGAAATCGCTCGAACCGCTGTCATTTCCGTCAGTAACGATACCTTCTATCGTATATTCTCCATTGCTCTGCTGTATGACTTCTGTTTTATCGTCACCTTCTTCATCACCTTTTCCTATAGTATAGGCGCCTCCATTTGTCGTCAACGTTACACCAACAGCAGGAGCAGAGTTGTCGTACTTGATGGAGATTTGGTAATTAGAAACATTCTCCGGCTCAACAGTATCTTTCGCCGTTATCGCAAAGTTCAGATCACCACTGTTGGTCGTTTCCAACTTAATTCTGAAGTCGGCAGCTGTTATTTCGTTGTCTGCATCATAAGTAAACGATTCCCAATCATTCGAACCATTTGGTTTTACTTCCAATGATTTAACAGACGAATTCGTACTATTCTGTGATAAAGATTTTATACCATCATTATCACTGATATGCCCGGTCAGATACCATGTACCCTTAATGGATATATCTGCCTTATAATCTTGAGAAGCAGTTACCGTCGTATTATTAGCAGCATACTGAACAAGTCTAAGGTTATCTATTTGAGGACCTTCAGTATCTATCTTTATTCCAATAGGAATAGGATGATCCGTAGTAGCACCGTTCCAATCCCAGTCACCAACCCTATTGTTATTATCCAACGCACGGACTCGTATATGCATAGGAATCTTAACATAGTAATTTTCACTAGGATTATAAGGATTCTGTTCTGTGAAAATTACTTTTGTATAAACATAATTACCATTGCTAATTGACTGGGTATAATACGTTGTATTCGCATCGTAACCAGCAGTTGCAGCCCCATAGATTTCATTGAACTCACCATGTTCATTTATTGATATGTTCCAGTTTTCTTTTCCATTAACCTTGATACCCCACCAAGAATCATCTCCGGTTCCGAAAACATAACCTTTTCCGTTTTCAAAAGTTGTGCTCTCTGTAACCGTACCAAAAGTATTTCCATTAGGATTATAGATACGTTTGGTATTACCGTTTTCTTGGTAAGTCATATTCTGGAGCGCAGTCTTATCGTTGTCATCAAAATCACCATCACCGTCGGCATCAATTTGCATAAAGACAGAACTTACAGCAATATTATCATTTGCCCCACCGAATATACGGATTGTACCGCCTAGTGTCACTGGTGTATTTTTATCGTACATAGCAGGATAAGTAATAGAAGCAGAAGGCTTGTCTCCGTCAGGGTCTACAATCAAATAGAAACAGTTATAATTGCCAGACGCATCCTTCTTGTTTCCTATAATATCTGCGTTGCCCATACTGTCTTCTGTACGGAATAGAATAGGAAGTTTCCAAATATTCGAATTTGTTTGAGTTTCTTCACCATATATGCCAGCATTAGAACCTGTCACATAAGTAGCAAGCTGTTTGTTTTCACCATCTATTTCTATGCTTCTATCTATGAATTCCATCTTCCATGATGATGAAGTTCCATCCACTTTGGACATTGGAATCCATTGATTGGTAGAACCTTCAGGCATATTAGCCATTATTGAAGAAAGCTCTGTAGCTTTCGTTGGAATCATATAGCTTACAGAGGCAATAGCAGCATAATTATCCATTGCGGTTCCACGGAGAACAGTATCACCTACTACTTCGTCACCAGATGAAAGAGAATCCACGTCAAAACCAGGAGCTTCGTTATCTATACGAATATTATGAGTTACAAAGTTGTAAGAAGATTTATCATAAGCAGTTATTGTCAACTGGTACGAATCACTATTCAATTCCGAAACATCGATATTTTTCCTTACAAACACATCATAAACACCGTCTTTCTTTCCTGTTTGTTCAGCTACTATAATGTTCGCATTATTCTCGTCTATGGTCTCTCCTGAAATCTGTATGGTCATCTTTGATATTTTGTTTGTATCAAAAGAAGAAGCATATATATCAACATACTTCTTAGTTCCACCAAAAATCATATTATTCGTGAATAATTCAAGATCCTCATCATTGTATTCTTTGTGGTCATTTACAGTCGTATGAGAATATACTTTTACAGTAGGATTTATCTGCGGCGGATTCATATCTATGGTAAGCTTAAGAGGCTTCATGACCGTTACTGTTTCGTCAGTGCCAATCATATAAACCCCATTTTCACCCGGTTTTGAATTATAAGGAGTTATAAACGTATTATATTTGTCTGCAACACGGAAATAAAGATATTTTATTCCATCGTTACCCTTGATCTGATATGACCAGGCTCCGCTCTTCACTGTTGAATACGAAGATGAATCAGATTCCATACTCGTCCAATCAATACTATCCCATTCGGTCTTGCTCAGCTCATTTTCTGATACGAATACGTAGATTCTGTCTATCGTTCCGTCATCATCTTCTATTGTACCGAAGAGTGTCTGCGTACTAACGAGCAAACCTTCATCATCTGTCGTTATATTACTAAACCTGATTACTGGGCAGTCAGAAAGCTGATCGATCGTAAGCTTTACAGGAGTCGAATAACCTGTGTTGCCGGCTTTGTCTTTCACGGCTACGGTGAAGTAGTGGTCTTCACCGTCTTCGAAGCCTGATGCTTCAGTATCTACTACAATACTCCATGAATTCGTTCCGCTCTTGTTTGAGCTTGTGTATGGTACCCATTCAGAATTTGCGTTCGTACCATTAGGAGTTGTATTGTCAGCCGGTTTGCTTATATTGCTTCTTGTATAATAAACTCCAACTACAGGATCTACACCGTTAGTGTCTTCTGCGGTACCTTTGAGGGTTATCGTTTTGTTCACGGTTGTATCGCTGTTGTGAGAATTAAGCGAAACTGTCGGTGGCGTTGAGTCATCCGTGATGGAGAACAGGATAAAGTCTGCGGCATTACCCGCCTTATCCGTAATTCTTACGCTGACGGCACCTGACGAAACCTTATTCTGCGGAATCTTTACTGTATACTCACCGTTCACAGCATTACTTTCTTTGTATGAAACCGTTGTATTTCCGAGTTTTGTGAGCTCGACAGACTTTATTCCACTTCCGCTATTATCATCCGTCGCGGTCAACTTAATGTCGATTGTATCATTAGCTCCCATCAGGCTCTTGTTTACAATCAGGTTTTCACCTTCATTTAATGTCTTTGTAGCTCCATTATACGTAATTCCAGTTACATTAACTGCGACCGGAGCGGTTGTATCTACATTCAGAACGTAGTTGTAATAAGTTGTATAGCCCGCAGGACTGTCATCCGGAACTCTGGCAGAGTCCACTGACTTGTTGCCGACATTATCTTCTGCCACGAATACAAAGTAATTCTCACCATCTTTAAGACCAACACTAGGACCAAGCGCTTCCTTTAAGAAGTTCGTCGTTATTTCCGTGTAATATTCCGCAGGGTTGCCGTCTGCAAATGGTGTACACTTGTCAGAAGCGATAGGATTTGTAGCATTAGCTGCGACCTTATAGAATACACGTTTTGTCGATTCATCGGAAGGATTAATGTAACCGTCTGGCGTACCTACAACATCTGCAAGAAGAGTGCCGGCAGCAGCTTTAGTATTAATTTCAGCTTCCGTATCATAGAACTTATAGTAAATTCTTCTTAAACCGGAGCCCTCATCGTTATAGCGACCGCGCATTGTTATTGTACGTGTATTTCCGTAAGTACCCTTGGAATACTTTCCGCCTACATCTTCGTCTTTGGAATCCCATACAGGACCATCAGTGCGCTCATCGTTATTGTAGTTTCCAACTCTGAACACTAGGTCTTTGCCTTTGGAGTCTATTATATGCAACGCCTCTGGTGCCGTCGTGTCAAAGGTGAGGTTTATCGTCTGATTTGCCTGGTTGCCGGCTTTATCCGTGGCAGTTACGGTAACTGTCGTAGTGTGTGAACCGGAGTCTACCGGGTTAACGTCGATGTGCCAGCCGCTCGTATCTGATGTAACCTGCTGTGCTGTTCCAGAACCGACTGTTACTTCCGTCTTTTCGATTCCGATATTGTCTCTTGTACGGCCCGTGATTCTGAACGTTCCGTCCTTGATATAGTATGTGTTCTCCGCGGATTTGTGAACCAAAGACGTATTGCCAGAAGCCACGTTAAAGTCCAAGTTCTCGATCGTCGGATTTTCCGTATCTATAGTGATGTTCGCAACGTTCACGGAGGTGGACTCATTTCCAACGTTGTCGGCTGCTTTTACGGTAAGCTTCACTGATCCTGAAAGACCGGTCAGTGCCGCCTCATTCAAAGTGATTTTATGTGTCGCTGTTTCCGTTCCATCGCCAACGGTAATTGAGGTATTGGCTTCCGGAGCTTCGATTACGCCATAATCACTGCTAGTCATCGTTATGGTTCTTGCCGTACTGCCTGAGCCCAGGGTTGCCGTCACTGATGCGATGCCGGAACCAGTTTCCGCTATGTTAAGGTAGAAACTGCTTGCCCTTACGTTCGTGATTATGTCCTGTGTACTGCTGTCTGCCGTGACGACAGGAGCTGTCGTGTCCACTCGTACCGTCACGTAATTAGCCGTGTTGCCTTCCGGCTCTGGTTTATACGATACGTTTCCTGCGACGTCGGTCGCCTTTATGCGTATCTCGTTCTCGCCGTCAGAAAGAGGAACTGACGCGATCCAGTCCGTGCCTGATTTCCTCAGGACGCCAGTGCTTCCTGCCGACGTTTCATATTCGACAGTATTGATGCCGGAGCCGTTGGCCTCGTCATCGACTTTCACGCTGATATCCACTACGGATCTGTCCATCCATGGCGCGCCGCTGACGGTGTCTGTCGCCGTGTAGTAGATGTAGTCATCACCGTCAGGTGTTCTTGGCGAGAATACTGGGGCTGTCGTGTCCACTTTTACGGTGCGCTGAATAACGGTCGTCTTTCCTGCGACGTCTTTCGCGGTTATCGTGAATACGTATGTGCCGTTAGCAAGGATTGTCGCATCTGCAGGAACACCATTCTGTCCGGCAGTTACGTTGCCGACATAGAACGTCTTAGTCCAATAGTACCAGCCTTCGAACGTAGCGTCGTCCGCTATGGCAGTCGTGCTTGTTCCGTCGGCTACTTTTGTCAGGTTGCTTGATACTAACTCGATATTTGCGAATCCTTCGTTGTCCGCACTTATGGTTACGGCTGCGCTCGAATTCAGCTCGTTTGTCTCTTTTACCCAGCCGGAGAGTGTGAACGTCTCGTTCGTTGTCTTTCCGCCCGTTCCTACACTAGTTTCGCTGAGCGTCGGATCTGCCTTATCTACATAGAATACAACTGTTTGTTCTTTTGGATTACCAAGTGTATCTTCTGCTCTAATTGTCAGAGAGAAAGTTCCTTCCTGCGTAATAAAGTCGTTTGTTACTTCATCTATCAGGCGGAAATCGACACTGTTCAAAGTCCAACTTTCACCGTTACGTGTGATTGTTCCTTCTTTTGTGGCGGTCGCATCACCTTCTTTAGTTATGCTGTAGTTTATGCTTGTTTTTACTCCGCTTCCTTCATCTGATACTGTTCCTTTAAGAAGGTTTATCGTGTTGTTCAAGAATGATTCGTCAGAAGCCGGAGAAATAATCTCCAACGTCGGACCCACAGTATCCCTGTAAAGCGTGTAGTTCTTTGTCACGGCCTTATCGGAGTTGTCTGTAGCCGTTATAGTAACGGTGACAGTTGTATCTGCAGGAACTTCGAACGCGTGTGTCCAGCTGCCGCTTGTTGAGAGGTCTGTTGTTACGGCATCTTCCTCGCCGGCCTTTGTCGTTATTGATACGCTCTTTATTCCGTATGTGTCGGCTGTTGTTCCGGCAAGGGTAATCGTTCCGTCAGTGGCGTCAAAGCTGTCGTCTTCCTTGAAATAGTATGTCTTGTTCTCTTTATCCTTGACATTATCTGTCGTCATCGTAAGAGTCGGAGATGACTTGTCCACATGGAAGTGGATCTTGCTGACATCACTTTCGTTACCAGCCGCGTCAACAGATTTGGCGAAGAAATACCAGTGGGCTTCATTGAGTTCGCCAGTCGCCGGTGTTCCCGTACCCGCAGAGAGTGTTATGGAAATAGACCAGTTGCCGGCTGTCGCTGTCTGATCTGCCCATGCTGTTACTTCAGGTTCTGTTGCATTGAAAGCATCGTCCGCTTTTACGAACGCGTACATAAGCTTTGCGACGCCGACTGCGCCGTCGCCTTCATCGTATGCTGTTCCACGGAACATGTAGATGTTATCAGAAAGCGAATTCTCACCCGTCTTTTCGTTTGTTGGCGATACAGAGCTGTCTGGAGCAGTAATGGTTACTGTCGGAGCTGTCGTATCGATTGTGACGGTGACAGTGGCAGAATCCGTCGTCTTGCCGGAGCTGTCCTCAGTCTTTGCGTAATATTTGTATGTGCCGGAAACAGGTTTAGTGTTCTCGCCTGTACCGGTCGTCAAAGACGATTCAGGATGTTCAGGATCTCTTGGCAGATTCTGTAACGTCCATGATGCAGTTGTGAGCGTATCTATAAGAACAGGTGCCGGTGCGGTACCGCTTGCAGGAACAATCTGCTGGTAAACTTTGACGTTCGCTATTCCGTAAGTGTCGCTTGCAGAACCTTTGAGCTCGAAAACCTTACCTGTCTCGAAACTGTTTGCGGTAATATTAGTATCTGAATCGCCAGCATTCTTGTATTGAGAAATTGTGCTTGTCGGTGCGCTCTTGTCGTATACGAAATCTTTCGTTACCCAAGGACTTACGTTGCCAGCTGCGTCTATAGCGCGGACGTGAACTTCTTTGTCACCTTCCGCACCTGTAGCCGCATTAAACATACTGTTGTCAGCAAAGTACAGTGTGTATGACCAGCCGTTCTGACCGGATGCATCAATCTTGTTCGCTTCCTTGTCGGAATCGGATGTAGTACCAGTTTCAGGCTTATTCGTGAATGATATCTCGACTTTCTCGATACCGCTTCCATTCTCGTCGGAAGCTGTTCCGCTGAACCTGTACGAAGAGCCTTCTGTGGCTGTCGTATCCGGTACGGCGAATGTGTCCGCTACTGTAGGAACAGTCGTATCAACCGTAACAGTCTTTGATGCGAACGCTGTCTTTCCGGCTTTATCGGTTGCGGTTATGTTGAACGTGTATGTGCCGTCAGCAGAGTGGTCTTCCGGATCTGACGGAACAGTGAGTGTAGCTGTCTGGTTTGTGACTGCGCCGTCCGTTGCGGTGAATGTCTTCCATATACCTGATTCCTCACCGGTACCGGTAAGGGCAGTATTACCTTTCTTTGCAGTAATCTTAACATCCCTGAGGTTAGCATCGGCTGCGTTTACTGTAAGCGTGTAGTCGCTGTTAGTATAACTTCTGTTCGGTGATACGGTCACCTCAACAGTTGGATCATCTTTATCAAAATAGAACAACGTTCCGACTGGCGTAGACCAGTTAAGTCCGTCCGTTGCCTTAACATATATATGTCTTTCACCTTCAGTTGTTCCAAGATCATCGTCCGTAATTTCGGCAGTATATGTAGATCCAGTTCCTGGTGTCATGGCTTGCCAGTACAAACTGGCATCTGTACTATCCGCAGCATTTTCAGGAGCTTCTGTAGCATTTTCATTAAATGACCAGCAGACTGAACCGTCTGTCATACCTTTTCCGGTATCATAAACATTTGCAGTAAGTTCGAAACCAGCATCTTTAGAGCCTGGGTTAACAACAGTTACTGTAGGAGCTGTTTTATCTACAGTTATAGTTACAGAATCTTCAGCTTTCTTTCCTGAAATATCGGTGGCTACTATCTTTACCACTTTTGCACCGTCAGTGTCGGCGAAAACGGTGAAGCTCCATGATCCGCCATTTGCGCCAGTCTTAGTGTATGTCGCAGCATTGGCACCGGTATATTCGGTTCCGTTGACATAGGCTTTTACTACCATTGCGTCAGCAGAAAGCGGGTTAGAGTCAGTTACAACTCCTGTCAAAGAAAGGTTTTCGTTTATATAAGCAGGAATACTTACAGCGTTGTTAAACTCAACAGTCGGGTTAGCAAGATCTACGATAAATGTTGCTTCTATAGATTCCGCATCATTTCCAGCAGCATCCTGTGCATAAACTACTATTGTATGTTCATCTTCAGAAAGTCCGCCTGTACCAAGCTGTACCGGCAGCTTCCAAGTTCTGTTCTTTTTATCACCGGAAAGTGTTATTCCGTCTGTTGTTTCATCTTCGGTATCAAGCTTGTAACTTACGCTTTCTATTCCGGCAAGACCATCTGTCGCAGTTCCCTCGATTGTATAGGAATTTCCTTCCATTATATTTTTATCAGCAGGATCTGTTGAAAGATACTTAAAAGTAAGTTCTGGTGACTGTGTATCAATTGAAACAGTACGTGTTATTCCCTCTGATGACGATTTTCCGCTCAAATCTGTTGCATTAGCTACGAATGTATAAACAGACGATTCATCAGATGCTACAGGTATAGTAACTGCCCAAGTGTATTCAGTACAATTTTCCGCAGTACCTTTACCACTGACAGGCTGCGTGTCTACTGTAATATTGTCCAAAGTAGTAGTTACATCATCTTCTGTTTTAGTAACAGTAAGTGTAAATCCACTTGTGGAAAGGCCGAGCGTATCTGTTACTTTTCCGCTGACAGTGAAGTCCTCATGTTTCCATGATGAACTTGTGCCAATAGCCGTCTCAGTAACAACAGGATCATACTGGTCGATGATAAATTCTACTGCCGTTGAAGTAGCTTCATTACCAGCTTTATCCGTTGCTTTCGCTGTGACTGTCAGTTTGCCCTCGCCCCATTCAGCGAGCGGCAAGCGGTATGTCCAACTGTTAATGCCAAGTTCCGCATTAACTGGATCAGAAGCAGCTTCGCCTTCCTTGTTGATGATAAACTTCACGCTGTCCACACCGCTTAAGCTGTCAGACGCGCTTACTTCCAAGTTTATAGCCGTACCTTTTATGTAACCGTTCGTGGCTGTGCTTATTGTTGGAACACCATCGAAAGTCGGTGCTGTAGTATCTACTGTAATTGTCCGAGACACTGCGAACGTGCGTTTCGCGACATCATTGGCAGTGATAGTGAATATATATTTTCCGTCCGCAACATAGTTATCGTTTGTTGAATTTGTATTTCCAACAGAGAATTCCTGCGTCCACTTATATTGTCCATTCAGTATATCATCAGGAGCTTCAAGTTCTTCACGGTTAGATTCGGTTACTTCCGTAAGATCAGCCGTATCCAAATCGACTCTATCTCTTCCGCCTATCTGCCGGTTTTTATCTGCCATTATGGTTATTGCCACAGTCGGAGAAAGCATGTTCGAGTCTCCGGCAAAACCAGAAAGCTCAAAGGCGTCTTTCGTAAGCAATGCAGAGCTTTCATCCAGTGTGATAGATGGAACTTTAGCATCTATATAAACTTTTTCTTCGCCACTTGCCGGGTATCGCGTTTCGTTTTGAGCGCTATCCTTTGCGATTATATAGATAGTATTCTCACCCTCGTCGAGCGGAATAGTCGTTGCTGTCCATTCATTGCCAGTGCCTTTTGTAAGAGAACCTCTTCCCTTATTCGTAACGTACTCTACAGTAGAAAGATTATCGTCTGTAACAGTTACTTTGATTGGAACAGATGATGACAACAACCACTTGTTATTGTCCGTACCTGTTTCAAAATTGTTTACAGTGTATTCGACAATTGTTGTTGCCGTTATTACAGGATCAACAGTATCTATCGTTACAGTGCGCTGCAGAGTTTTCGAATTCTTTTTACCTGCAACGTCTTTCGCCGTTATAGTGAATACGTATGTTCCGTCAGCAAGGTAGTTGGGGTCATTTTGATTCGACTCACCAAGGAGGAACGTCTTTGTCCATACAGAATCAACCACTGATGAAGCTGGAATTTCGACAGTAGTTATTCCGTCTGCTGATATAGTGACAGCCGCATTCTTATCAAGAGCGTTAGAATCAGTAACCGTACCAGATAAAGTCAGTTCTTTTTCAACACCGCCATTTATAGTGAAGACACCTTCGCCAATGCTTGTTTCGGTAATTGTCGGGTTGGCTTTATCCACAAAGAATTTGTTTTTCTTCGTTGCTTCATTATCCTGATTATCTTTCGCTGTAACGGTTAAATAGAACGTTCCCTCATCATCTCCAAGATTAACATCTTCGGTCCAGTTCTTCTTACCGCCTGTCGTAATGGACGTTTCATCTATCACAGAAGTTTCTGTTTCACCGGTTTCTGTTTCCCCAGTAACTCTTGTTACTCTGTAACTCAGGCTCTTTACTCCGCTACCTTCATCAGAAACCGTTCCTCTGAGCGTTGCGGTTCCTTCTTCAAGTGAATCTTCCGCAACAGGAGATGTGATAGTAAGCTCTGGTTCCGTATTATCCAAATAAAGCGTATAACTCTTTGACGCGGTTTTACCGACCAAATCAGTTACTTTGACAGTAACTGTCGTGCTGGTATTCGGCGTAATAGTAATGTCTTTACTCCAACTATCGCCGGTAACTGTTACTTCACTACCGTTTACCTCGACGCTCTTTATTCCGTATGAATCTGATGCTGTTCCTTCGAGAGTGAATGTATCTGTCGTCGTTCCATCAGGTAAAGCTTTATAATAATAATATATATCGTCTTCTGTTATTCCAGTTGTAGAAACATCAAGCGAAGGAGCCTCAGAATCCACATGGAAGTGTACACTCTGTGGAGCGCTTATGTTTCCTGCATTATCGACCGCTTTAACAAAGAAATACCAGTGTTCTTCATCCAACTTGTCATCATCTTCTGTGTTATCTGGCAAAGCCTTGATAATTGACCATCTGCCAGCCGAAGCAGGCATTTCCTGCCAATCATTTTCTGCTGGTGACGGCACTGTTGTCGAGTCTATATCATCGTCATCCGATTTCACGAACGCATATATAAGTTTGTCTACGCCGACTCCCGCGACACCTTCAATCGTATCTGTAACATTACCGTAGAATGAGTACGACTCACCGGAAAGAGAATCATTACCAGTCGTTTTGTCTTTAGGTGCAGCTATTGTTACTACAGGAGCTATTGTATCTACTGTTACCTTTACATCTGGCGAGGATTTTGTCGTCTTTCCTGCCTTGTCCGTTGCCTTTGCATAGTACTTGTATGTGCCGGAAACTGGCTTTTCGTCCGCGCCCGTACCGGTCGTCAAAGTCTCAGATGGATTCTCAGGATCTCTTGGCAAATTCTCTAACGTCCACGATGTCGCTTCTGAAATTGTTTCTATAAGAACAGCTGCCGGGGCAGTACCACTTGCCGGAACAATCTGCTGATATACTTCGACTTTTTCTATTCCGAATGTGTCGGAAGCTGTACCTTCAATACTGAATGTTTCATTTGTCTCAAAATTGTCCGTTGTAATCTCGCTGGTCGGGTATTCCTGATCAACGACGAATGTCTCTTCTTCTGAGGTTTCTGTATTGCCAGCCTTATCTTTAGCCGTCGCCGTTATTGTAAGATTACCTTCATCCCAATCACCAAGGATTAAGCGATATGTTCCACCAGTTGTACCAATATTCGCGTCTTCCGTTTTGACAGCATTTTCACCGCTCTTCTTTCCGCTGATGATGAATTGTACGCTGTCCAAACCGCTTCCTGTATCAGATGCAGTAACCGTCAAATCTACAGCGTTTCCTGTTACATAACCGTTCGTAGCGGCACTTATCGTAGGCGCGTCAACTGTCGGAACAGTCGTATCAATAGTAATTTTCTTAGTTTCTGGTACTCTGTTTCCGGCATTGTCGCTTGCTGTTATAGTGAACGTATACGTGCCATCCGCAGAGTGCGTCGATGTATTTACAGGAATTTCTACTGTCGCATTAATAGTTGTAGCTCCAGCCGCTGGAGTGAAAGAGGAAGGCCAAGTTCCGCTATATGGGGTTGCATTTTCGCCTTCGCCTATCTTTGCCGTAACGACGACATCCTTAAGGTTTGCGTCGGAGGATTCTATTGTGAGCACATATTTCTTTTCAGCGCCATTGCCGCCGTTCGTGAAGTTTTCTGCGCTTGCAGTAATATCAAGAGTCGGATACGCCGTATCAAAATAGAACGTTGCTTCTTTAGGAGCAGATTCATTCAACCCATCGGTTGCCTTTACTCTGACTTTTCGCTCTCCTTCGTTCGATCCAAGGACCGTCGTATTCAGCTCAACCTCATATCCAGAAGAAGTTGACGTTATTTCGGTCCAGTTATCGTTGTTTGGCCATCCGGTACCATCATTAAACTGATATTCCACCTTCTGTACAGTCATGCGCTTGTCATAAACAGTCACAGTAACTGCAGCCGGGGTTGTACCGTCTACTTTGCTTGGAACAGAAACAGTTACGGTTGGAGTTTCCGTATCTATTGTTATAGTCTTTGTGCCATCGTCTTCATTGCTCTTCTTTCCGACTGCATCTGTGGCGATTATTTTAACAGTCTTAGTACCATCGGCAGAGTGATCTGATGGAACGGAAAGAGTGTACGCCCATTTCCATTTTGAATCATCCGCATCATAAACCAGATAATCAGTATCATCATCCGTTACAGCAGTCTTTAATTCTAATGTCGCCGGAGTGCCGTTGTTTACAGAAGCTGTTACGCTCATGCCTCCAGACACGTTAGAAAGCGGATTAGAGTCCGTAATCGTTCCAGTAAGCTTGAGTGATTTATTGATGTATATGTTATCGTTGTCATCTTCTGCAATGAATTTTTTATTATTCTCATCGACAGCATCAATATCAATATTATCTATTGTAATAACAGGAGATGCCCAGTCTGTCTTAAAGGTTGTCGGTGTATACTCCGTCACATGCCCCGGATCAGTATCATCAATTGCTCTTATGTAAAGAGTATGAGAACCTTCTGTCAAATCTGAATCTGATAAATTGATTTTTGACGTAGTAGATACATTAGAAATGTCCGTATAATCTCTATCATCAAGTTTCCACTGAACTTTCTTAAGCCCAGCCGGTTTATCATCTACTCTTACAGTGACTTCAAGAGTCTTGCCAGTAATACCATCTGTCAAACCTTTGAACGTAACGTCTTCAAATACAGGTCCATTCACATCGCGTTTGAATGTTTTCGTAATAGTCGTTTGCTTATCGAATGTATCGGTTACCTTAAATTCAACGCTGTATATACCGTCATCTATATCCGCCGCATCTTCCGCGAGTTTCCATGTCCATTCGTGACTTGTAGTATCAACAGAAATATCGCTAGTTACTTCTTGGCTTTCTGAATCCGAAATGTTTCTGTAAGTAACAGTAATCTTATTGTCGGTATTAAAATGAGTGTCGGACGCAGTTCCCTTCACAACTGGAATTACGTCTGCTGTTCCCCAATCACCTTCATCGGTTATAACAAGAGAAGGATCATAATGGTCGATAGGGATAGTTGCCTCTGCTGTTGAAGCATTTCCAGCAGCATCTGTAAACTCAATTTCAAAAGTATGCTCAACTTCCGCAGCGGAAGACAGATTTATAGGAACCTGCCAGTTATACGCTACGTCTATGGTTTGCCACTCTGTTATAAGCGGCAAAAGACGATAACGCGTAGAAGCAAGACCGTTGGAATCATTTGCATTTCCGCTCACTGTAACTGTATTGCAGTCCTTATCCGGCGTTTTTGCAATGATATTTATTGTCGGACCTTGGGTATCGATTATAATAGTTCTTGACACTAAAGCTCTAAGACCATTTTTTTCCGCCGTAAAAGTGAACGAGTAAGTTCCATCCGTCAAATTCAACGAACTTAAAGGCAGACTCCATTTACCTGTCGAATCATAATTAGCACCGGGTATCGGTTCACCAGAAGCATAAGCTCCAGCCTGTCCGGTTTTCTTCACTTCATATTCAACATCACAACCGATACCAGAACTTGTGAACGCAGTACCTGTAATGACGAAATTATCCGTGTCATTCGTCGTCATCTGCAAACTATCAATTAGCTCGGCTGTCGTAATTTCGAGTGTTGGCGTTCCAGGGTTAACATCAAATATTTGGCTTCCAAAAAACTTAGTGCCGCTTGCATTTTCTATCTCTATATAAATAAAGAATTTCTCGCCAACTAAATACTGCGAAAGGCTATCCGGCCATTGTGTACTTATACTAAAGTTTCGAGCAGTACCAGTGTTTGTAATCTTAATATTTGCCGCTGGCCATCTGTTGCTTGCGGACGGAGTTTCCGTCGAACCGTCAAGCTTGGTTATCATTGTTATTCCGGTTACTGAGTTTGTTGTAAACGGATTCGGATTACTTCCACTCAAAGCTGGGAAAATGTAGCACTTGAAAGTCTCGTTCTTAAACGGAGAATCAACATTTGCCGGCGGGGTAATAGTACCGACAATAGAAGCATCCTTTGCCAGTGAGGAACCATCCGCTATATTTCCCCACTCAATACTAGCAAAATCTTGGCTTGAATAACTGAAGTTAGGTACAAGGCTTGTGGAAGAAAGAGAACTCATGCTTGAAACATGAATCTTTATCGAGTTGAACCAAGTCCTGTCAAGCTGCTGACCGGAAACAGTGTCCGTGTCGCCTTTGTCAAAGCTTGCCCATTCGCTTATGTCGAGCTTGCGTCCGTTAAATTGAGTGTAGACATCCGGTTTGTGGAAGAAGTATTCGTTCGTATTGTCTACGGCATCGGTTGCCACTACGTAGTAGTAATAACTGCCACTATCCGACAGAACCGGTGTGTTCGCTTTTAATCCCAGTTCGCTGTCGCCGTCGAATGTTGCTTTCCAAGTACTGTTGTTCGTAACGTTCGCGTCTTTGCGGATTACTTCCATGCCGGAAGCATCGCAAATTACGACAGAAAGCTTTTTCACTTCTGACTGGTCGTACAGTTTTCCTTCAATCTGAACGTCGTAGTTCATTGAAGCAGTTTTAACGTCAGGCGTATCTACCATGAGAACAGGTGCTGTGTTATCAACGTAGAAAGATGTTGTTCTGACCGATGTTTTTCCAGAGTTATCTGTAGCCGTTACATTCAGCTCATAATTGCCGTCTTTTACACCTTCTCCTTCGAGCGTGTTAATGGTAAGGCTCCATTTTTTGTTGGCTGCATCGACGGTTGCGTCATATTCATATTCATTCCTGTTTGAGGAACTGATTCCGCTGAACTTGACTTTAACACTGGCTATAGTCGTATCATCGGATACGGTACCGTCAAGGCTGATCGTGCCTTTCAGAATGGCGCTGGCAGTCGGGTTAGATATAGAGAGATCAGGCGCTGTTGTATCTACACTTGGACCAAGACCAACATCACACGTTGCGAAAAGTATCAAGCATAACGCGAGTATAGTCGTCCTTAAAATATTATAAATTACGTATTTTTCACTCTTCATATCAGCACCTCCCCCAACTCTATTTCAAGAGCAGGAATCTTGGTTTGTAGCAACATTTCACCGGGAAGCGCTTTTTGTTGCACCCGGCTTTAAAGAAAGACTGCCCCGATTTTTTCGTCTGGACAGAATACCCCTTTCCCCCACCTGTGCCTACTTAATATTATCGTTCCTTTTTGTTGATAATTCAATACTTTTTTCTCTAATATCTATAATTTTTCTAAAATACGTTGAATTTTTGTTATATTCTTCCAGCTATCTGCCGAAAATTTCTCTCCACTAAGTATTATAACACTTTTCTTACAGAATTTCAGCTTCCAATACACCATATTTTGCTTAAAAAACTCTTAAAAAACGTGACAAAAACAAAGGCCCGGCGTGTTTAAATATCAGGAGCTGCGCATAGCAGCCACCGCCTTAAAAACTCTCTTGCGTCGTATTAATTAACGATGTACTATTACGGACTATGACAGTATTTATTTCTTACTCGTTGATGCTTATGCTGACAACCCTTGTCGGGGTTCTTGTATTGCGTTATTACACGCTTGCGTTCATTTATGACACGCTTTCAAACATGTGGAGCGGAAGTTTCACAGCTCTGCTTGGGATATCGTTCCTTCTTCTTGCCATTGGACTTATCATCGCGAACCGCATATTAAAGCCTTTCGACAGTATCGTTAAGGCGACTAAGACAGACGGTTACGTTCCTAACAACCAGGACTGCAAAAAGTGCCTTTCGTGCTACAAGAAGCTTATAATCCTTACGATAGTCGAAAACGCAGTCGGCTTTTTCATCGGCCAGACATTCGGAACGGTTATAAGTATTCTTGCCGGTCGCCATCAGTTCATTCCTGTGCAGGTAACTCTCATTACACTACAGGCAATCGGCTTTGGTATGCTCTCTGCAATCATCACGATAAACGGGCTCGACTCTCAGTTCGCCAAGTTCCGGCAAGTGCTCAGGATTCACAGCCTTGAAAAGTACAAAAAGCAAAAATGGCTCAATGTATCTTCTTCTATCGGTGTGACTTTTACCATCTGCGCGTTTTTTATCGCCATAACGATGCTTTCAGTCATGTACGGCTCTTTTACAGCCGCGGATAAAACACGCTTTCTTATACGGGGCATTGCCTGCGCGGTACTTTCTTGCGCACTAGCGGCAATTCCGTTCCGTACCGTCCTTAGAAACCTTTCATTCCGCATCAAAAGCACTGAAAAAGCTCTTTCAAGCATTTCAGAACAGGGCGATCTTTCTGGACGCATCGACATAACGATGATTGATGACTTTGGCGACCTTACTACATCGATAAACGACCTTATCAGAAAGCTCAGCAACATGATAAAAGAGCTTAAAGAAAAAACTGATTATGCCGGTAAGTCTGCAGAAGTCATATCGGATTCGGCAAGCACGGCGGCAACAGCTGTTCAGCAGATGACATCGATGATCAACAAGATAGACGAGAATTCGTCAAACCAGAACAAGCTGATAAGGAAAGCCGATACAAGCGTCAGAACGCTTGCGGAAAGCGTTGAGACGATTAAAGGCCATATTGCGGAGCAGGTTGAGTCCGTGAAGAATATTTCCACGTCAATAACAGAGATGTCGTCTAACATTAACGCTGTTGCGCTGACCGCAAAGAATGCGCAGGATACGTCGCAGCAGCTTTCCGCCACGAGCGAAGAAGGCAAACAGGCTTTGGAAAAAGCTACCGCCGCGATGAACGAGATCCATGAAGCATCTCACGAAGTACAGGCGATAATCAAAGTCATTCAGAAGATAGCAGGTCAGACTAACCTTTTGGCAATGAATGCCGCGATTGAGGCAGCTCATGCCGGTGAGTTCGGAGCAGGCTTTGCCGTCGTTGCTGATGAAGTTCGTTCGCTGGCGCAGTCTTCCGCGAGCAGCGCGAAAGAGATTCAGCAGCACATAAAGGATATGGCGGCAAAGATTAACCTTGGTGTAGAGGCGATTACGAGCGCAGGTGTTTCGTTCAACGGAATAACAGAGAAAGTTGAAAAGAACGCGCAGCTTGTAAGCACAATTTCCATGGCGATGGAAGAGCAAAGCTCAAGCGCGGAAAACACGCAGCACTCTACGGAGCTTGTCGTTGACGCTGTTCAGGCGATTCAGGAGCTGACGAATAAAGAGAACATCGTTGCGGAGGATATGAGGAAGTTCATGAACTCCGTTGTCGAGGCGTCAGAATCTACGCTGAACGCGATTTTGCAAGGGCTTCAGGCAACGACGAACCTAAAAGAGTCCATTGCGAAAGTTGATGAGTCCGCTGCAGAGAACAAAGAATCCGTGGACGTAATAAACCAGCAAATCCAGAGATTCAAATTATAGTTATTGTTTGAGGCGGACAGCAGTGTTGTCAATGTACGCTGGGAACTTCTCGTAGTACAAAAGCCGACCGTCCACAAACCCGATGCGCACAATCATCGTGTCGGTCGCACCCGGCATTTCTTCCATGCCCGGAAACACGAAATTCCCCAGCGACCAGAAAATAAGGCTGTCACCGTACCACTCAATAGGCTGGAGCACATGCGGGTGCGACCCAAAAACTACGTCCGCGCCGGCATCACAAACCTTTTCGTAAAGCTTCCGCTGGCTTGCTGTAGGTTTTCTCACGTATTCTGAACCGCCGTGTATGTTAACAATGATAAGCGCGCCTGTTTTCTTTTCCTCGCGGATCATGTCGATAACGTCGTCCGATTCCCACAAGATGCCGGCGCGCTCTTCCGTCGCCGCCGCCATCGTCTTTCCGTTAAAGCCTGACTGTTCAACTGGATAAGCCCCAAAAGAAAGCACCGAAACAGCATGGCCGTTTATCTCTGTCCTGTAGAACTGCGCAGCCTCGTCTTTGTTCAAGCCCGCCCCGGAAGTCGCGAATCCGGCGGCGGCGACGGCAGAAAGCGTGTCCTTGAAGCCCGGCTCGCCGTAGTCGTAGCAATGGTTGTTCGTGAGCATCAAGTAATCAAAGCCTACTTGCTTAAGATACGGCAAAGCTTTTTTGTTGAACTTGAACGTATATGTTTTTTGCGCGTTTTCTGTCCGCGCCGTAACAGCTCCTTCCAAGTTTCCAATCGTAAAGTCGTTGTTTTTCAAAATAGGGATAGTGTCTGTAAAAACAGGTTCTGGCGAGTTTGCGTAAAACATAGCATCCTGGACACCGCGCGAAAGGATAATGTCGCCCACAGCCGCCACAAAAAACACGTCAGGACGCGGTTCGGGCTTTTGTTTTACAAGCGGCAAAAGTTCTTCGTTGAAAAGCGCGGTGCAAACTACGCAAGCGTTATCGTAGCTGGCGCGGACAGCCTCCGTCTGGGTGCTTTGCTCGCTCGGAGCAGCTGAAAAATCACATTTCAGAAACTTGCTTTCATAAAGCGGATAATCCGGGTCATCAGCATGGAAAACAGAGCCGTTCGCGCGGACAGGTAACATGACGTACCCCGCCGGGATGTCGGCAAGCTGGTAAAAGTCAGGAGTTCCGGTGGCAACAGTGGAGGCATCATCCCACTCAGCGTTCGAACCATCTGTGTCAGCGCAGTACACTGGTTCTGCAATATCTTCCGCGAACGGAACACAGGGGTACAAGTACGTGCGCGCAATCTCCGCCGAAAGCGTGTTCCGCTCATCGACCGCCACAAAACTGGGCTCGCCGCCAAACGCAGCCGACATCTCTTTTCCGTACCCGACTTTAGCCAGCGCAAAAACATTATCAGGCTTTTTTTTCGGAGATACAGCTTCCGCCGCTTCATCAACGACAATCACATTGTATTTATCAGACGAAAAAACTTCGCGGGCTGTTTTCTCGGAGTAAAGCTCCGTTATCCGCCCGCATTTAAAAAAGCCTTTGCTAGAAAGCCCTGCATAAATATCGGTTGGAACAATTATCTCGTATGTAGTAGGAGTTGGAACACGCGAACATGAAAAAAAACAAAAAATGAAAAAAAGAGCCGCGAAAACGCGGAAAACACCACGCATCACGGAAGCTCTTTCATAATGCGGCTTACATCAATCTCAAACGCTTTATCCCAGTATTTTCCCGTAAGCCAAAGCCGCTTAGTCTTATCATTCCAAGCGACTCCGTTCATAACATCAGCTTTTTTATTACGCTCTTTCTCGGGATAAAGTTTCGTCAAATCAATCCGCGCCACAACTTTTCCCGTCTCCGCATCAATCACAATCAAATCATCAGACAAAAACACATTCGCCCAAATATATCCATCGATATACTCAAGCTCATTTATACGGCGAACAGCCTTGCCGTTTTCCTTCACAGAAAGCTTTTTTTTGACGCGGTACTCTTTGTCCATAAAATATAGGACATCGCTTCCGTCACTCGCAATCAGGTACGTTCCGTCTGTCGTAAGCCCCCATCCTTCGCGCGGATACTGAATCATCGCTTTTTGCTTCAGCGTTTCCGCATCGTAGACATAAGCAATCTTGTTTGTGTACGTAAGCACGAAAAGCTTTCCGTCAAGCATTACAGAACCTTCGGCAAAAATGGTGCGTCCGAACTTAAAGCGGCTGACGTTATCTTCGTAATACGCGGACTCAGACCAGTTTCCACCTGTCTCGCACAGCACATCGCCGTTGAAGAAATATCCTTCGGTAAAAGAAGCTTGGTTATGCTCATGGACGTCTACGACGCGCACATCTTCAAGCGAATAATGATTTATATCTGCCCCTGCGGAACAGGCGAATGATACTAGCGTAACGGCGGCGAGCAAGCACCGCCTTAAAAGATTCCGCATCTACTGGCGTTCCTCAATCTCTTTGACGAGCCGTTTGTACTCCACCTCGTCAATCTTGTATTTCTTTTTGAGCAGGATATCAGCAGTTACTATCACAAGAACAGGGATAAGCGTGATTCCTATACGCAGAATAAGCTTCTGTGTCGATGTCGCCGTCTGAATGTAGCTGTCGGCGGAAGCAAGAACTTCCTCAGAAGAAAGCAGGCCTTTGCCCTTCTCCACTTCCAAAGCCGATATGTTCTGGCTTATCGCGTAAATGCCGCTTATTATCAGGATAAGAGCCTGAATGCCCTGATTTATTGCGCTTGAAAGCTTAACCGCGAATGAGCGTACTGCGGATATAATGCTGTCGTGGCGTTCCTTGAAGCGGTATTCGTCGTATTCTATCGTGTTGTTAAGCATAACTACGACATTCATGTTGAAAAGTCCCTGGAAGAAGAAGATAAGGAAGCCTTCCGCATAAAGGATAATAGGATTCTGCGGGATTATTCTGCCTGTTATGAGGAACAGGAAGTAGCTTACGATGATTGCGAACGTCAGGAAGCGGAGCATCGCGCGGCGCGTGAATTTGCGGGCGATTGTAGCGTAGCAGCCCTGCGATATAAGCGTTCCGACACCGTACATGACGGTAAACATGAAGATAAGATTACCGCCTTCCGAATAGCCGAACTCAAAGTAGAAGAAGTTCATGCCGAGCAAGATAAGCAGACCGTTTCCAATGTTGAAAAGCAGGCATGCGATACCGGCGACGACAAGCTGGTCGTTGCGCAAAAAGATTTTGAACATATCTTTGAGCGAAAGCTTTTTCTGCTCGTTTTCTGAGCTGCGTTTCCGTTCCTTTACGCCAAAGAATGTGAGCAATTGGAACGCAAGGAAACACAGCGCAACGACAAGAGCGGCGATGCGGTATGCGTTCACGGCGTTTCCGGCTACGACGATAGGAATGACGCCGGCTATTGCGAACTGACCGACGCAGCAGAAAATACTCATTAAAGAGACGAGTGAGTTGCGTTCCTTTGGGTCACTCGAAAGGCTGGGCAAAAGTCCCCAGTAAGAGATGTCGTTCATTGTGAACGTCATTCCCCAGCAAAGGTAGCTTATTCCAAAGAAAATTACGAACGCCCAGCCTTCCGGTCTGAGCGTGAACAGCATCACTATTACGATCGCGTTCAATATTACGCCTAGTAATATCCACGGGCGGTATTTGCCGCTCTTGAAACGCGCGTTTTCTATGATAATGCCCATCATCGGGTCATTGATTGCATCCCAAATAAGGCACACGACAAGGATAGCCGAAATTGCGCCGTACTGCGCGACGGTCAGCTTCATCGTGTACTGGATATATGTTATAAGATACATGCTTACAAGGGCATACGCCATATCACGGCCCGTTGCACCAACGCAGTAGCTCCACTTTGTCCGCTTATCAAGCGGTTGTGCGATTGTTTTCGCGGTTTCTGCCGCTTTAACATCACTCATATTATTCCCCCTTAAAACTGCTTCTTATACGCACTAATTCCGCCGGTTTGTTCAACGTCGATAAAATAGACATCGCCCACGTTCATGCGCAGACGCGGCGCATTTCCGACTGTACTCCGAATACCCATCTCACGGCTCTGGTCATCGTCGCCTATAACGCCCATAAGCTCCGCAAGGCGCGCGTAGAACGCATCTTCCTTAATGCCGTATATCTCGTTCTCTTCCAGGCAGAAATTGAACGGAATACCATCCTCATTGAACATGCATTCAAGCGGAATACCTTCCGCCGCCGGGACTAGCTCCGAATAAACCCGGTAAGGGTACGCAAGGTTCGATTTTTCACCAGAAGCTATCTGCGAGTAATCAAAGTTTATGTTAATGCAGTCTATAACGAATTCAGTACCTTCAAGCTCAACGTTCTGTGTCGAGACGGTTTCCCCGGCGGCGGACAAAACTTCAACAGCATAAAGCCGGACGGGTGCCTTGCGCCCCGGAATGCTTTTTACGCTTTTAAGCGTAACCTTGGCAACAGTCTCAGAGCGCGACAAATTCTTTACTATTGTCTGCAATTCCTTTATCCGCTCGTTCGCCTGAATTATCCTCTTAATTGACCCACCGATAAGCAGCAATGAGTTTATGCACACAAGCACCGCAATAATTATGACGATGCGCGGCAATTTTGAGCAAATCTTCACAAAGCCTTTTTCGAGCGAATTGCAGAACAGGAATGCGTTTTCATTGCGGCGAAGTTTCCTGCCGCCGTTGTTTATCATAGCGACTGCCCTTGCGTCAGAAGAGTCTTTTATCGCATAAAGGACCAAAAGGAGCACAAGTACAGTTACAACCGGAATAAGGAACGGGCTCACGAGCGGCCATATAAGCGCAATTCCGTCAATAGCGGCGGCGACAACAGGAATAGTGTCGTAATTGACGCGCTCGGAAAACCAAAGCTTTATTTCGTCAGAGAAACGGAAGCTTAAGTTCAGCACTATTATTACGGCACACAGTATAAGTATAGGGAAAGCTTCCTTACAAATAAGCCCGCCGTAATGACGCAACTGCTCGCGGAAAATCGGGAACTTGCGCCGCCGCGGACCGCCAGAAACCTTCTCGTCGTGCACGGTGACCAAAAAACCCACGAACGAGAACAGCAGAACCATCGCGTAAATGACCGCGACCATTATAATTACGTCAAAAAGTATCGTATAAACTAAAGTATCCATTATATGAATCTCCTAAAGCCTCATTTCATCTTCACAATCTCTATGCCGCCCGAATGCGGATGGCACACGACCTGGTACACGAACCCTTTTTTGAACTCAGAAAGAGGCAGATCATGAACAGCAATACCGTGCTGCTCCGTCTGCGAAACAGAGCCGCCTTTGCAAGCTATCGCAAAATAATTTGAAAGCTGGTCCTTTATCTGGCTTTCGCCTTCCTCGTCAAGCGGCTTGCCGTCTTTGTCGAAAAACTGCATCCCGTTATAAATCTTAGGGAATCCTTTTTTCTCGTAATCGCTGAAAATCTTCGTTTCATTTATCTGTGCAATTGTATCAGTATATACCCCGCACGGGAAGAAAATGAACGCTTTGTCGGAAAACTTTATTACCTCAAAATCAAAGTGAAGCTCATTGCCGCTCAACTTCACTTCAGAAGAACCGACCTCTTCCCCTGTCATATCATAGTATTTTATCTTTACCGATATATTAGAATCCTTCTTTTCACGAATCTCGAATTTCATCGGGACAAATTCTTCTTCAAGATATTGAATCTGATCCTCAAGCTGAGCGATTATCTTCTCCTGAAATTTCAGAATGCACCCGACAGTTGCAGCCAACACCAAAATAACGATGAAAACCAAAAGCACAAACAAAGATTTCTTACTCATAACATTATAATAAAAGACACCCCACGAAAAAGCAACAAGAAAAAAGGACATGACGCGCCAACACGACTATATTGTTTTTATCGATTTATGTGCTACAATAGTAGAATATTGTCATGGAAAATTGCGGCTTGCGCCATTCTTGACGCATCGCCTACGCATTAAAGGAGATTGAATATGACAAAAAGATTTTGTGCCATATTTCTAACGGTACTGCTGGCTGCTTCGCTTTTTTGTGCAAGCCCAAAAACAGTAGGGCTCACAACAAGCGATATCGATGCTTTTATAGACAATTGGAGCGAAATCAACACACTGCTCGACGAACAGCTCAATATGGAAGTTGATTTTGACATTGAAAGCATGAATCTGTCACAAATGATGGAACTGATTCCAGCCAACACAAACAAAAGCGTAACAAAAGAGCTGAACAAGCTGGGAATAAGCGGTTCGAACGCGCTGGAAAAAGTATTCACCATAACATACGGCGTTGCATATAGCTACATGAAGTCTTTCTTTGAGCTTATCGCGCTGCTTTCAACTGAAGATGACGGCTCCATGGACGAAATAAACGCCATGATTGATGTGTTTGCTTCTTCTGTATCCGACGCTGACCTTGAAGTTATAGAAACAAAAATCGATGAATTATCTGTTCTCATGGGCTATGCTTCGGACACAACCTCTAGCGACGACTACGATTGGGGCGAGTATGATTATGACTGGGATAGTTATGATTGGGATGACTACGACTGGAGTGATTATGACTGGGGCGATGACGACTATGAGTATGACTGGGATGATTACGACTGGAGCGACTATGACTGGGACGATGACGACTACGAGTATTACACCGAAGAAGAAGAGCTGGAATCAGAAACAGGCGTAAAATTCCTTAAAGAACTTATGCCGTCTCTTTCTTCCAGAAGCGGTTCAGCCGATTTCCTTTACAAGACGATAAAGCCTGGAACATATACAAAAGTCAAAGAAACAGACGAGAATGCCTTAATGTTCCAGAAAGAATGGGCAGGAAGCAAACATCCAACGCTCACTGTTTCAGAATTCTGCATCTCCATGAGTTATGTAGATCCTAGCGATCCAGATGCTGACTGGTACGATGAAGTATACAAGTATTACGACATTGACAGCACAACAGAGCTTTACAAGGCAACTATCAGAGGTACAGTTTATTTCGAGCGCGTAATCAAGACAAAGAAGTACGGAACAATCCGTATTTGGGTAGATGGTACAAACCTTGGTGAAGGCGAAGAGGTTTACTACAGCAACGACGTATACGCAGTGCTGAGCATTGGTGATTTCATAATCGAAGGCACAGCATTCGTTCCCGCCGGCTGATATAGTACAAGTTATTGATTGATATGGCATTCGCATTAATTTTGGATACGAATGCCAGGTTGCACAAATCTTTGGTTGTGGGACGCAGACAAAGATTTTCAAGCTATGTTGTAATCAGAATAAGAATGCGCTCGCGATGCCAAAGTAAACAAGCAACGACACCGCATCGACAATTGTCGTGATAAACGGACTCGCCATAACAGCAGGGTCGAAGTTAAGTTTCTTCGCGACGAGCGGCAGCGTACAGCCGATTATCTTCGCTACGAAAACCGTAGCAGCCATCGTAAGGCACACGACACTGGCGACAAGCACGGACACTTCCTCGTTATTCATAAGAAGCTTGTCCACAAGCATAATCTTTCCAAAACATATAACTGCAAGCGTAAGGCCGCAAAGAAGAGCTGTCCGCATTTCTTTCCATATAATGCGTCCTAAATCACGGAACTCGACCTCGCCCAAAGAAAGCGCGCGGATTATCGTAACAGAAGACTGCGAACCAGAGTTACCGCCGGTGTCCATCAGCATAGGGATAAACGCCGTCAGCACTACAAGCGTAGAAAGCGCGTTCTCGAATCCCGTGATAATCATGCCGGTGAAAGTTGCGGACACCATGAGCAGCATAAGCCAGCCGATACGATGCTTGAACAGGTCGAACGGTGTAGAGCGCAGGTATGTCTTTTCCGAAGGGGTCATACCACCCATGATCTCGATATCCTCGGTAGCCTCGTCTTCCATAACTTCAAGAGCTTCATCGAACGAGATTATACCGACCATCCTGTTATCGCCGTCAACAACCGGTATCGCATAGAAATTGTATTTTGAAAGGAGTTTAGAAACCTCCTCTTTGTCATCGTGTGTTCTTACGCTTATAACGTTTGTTTTAACAAGTTTATCTATATTTATGCTGTCGTCTTTTGCAAGAAGAAGGTCCTTAACAGAAAGCCTACCAACGAGTTTTTTGTTTTTAGTCACATAGCACGCATAGAACGATTTTTTATCAAGACCGGTATTACGCAGCTGTTGTATCGCCTCTCCTACCGTAATACCCTGCCTGAAAGCAACATACTCAGTCGTCATTATAGAACCGGCAGAGTTTTCCGGGTACTGGAGCAGCTGATTTATGTCTTTGCGCGTCGCAGGATCGATCTGGCTCAGGATACGCTCTACGACATTCGCAGGCATCTCCTCAACAAGGTCGGTAATATCGCTTACATACAGCTCGTCAAGAATCTCTTTCAGCTTACTATCGTTGAAGCTTTTTATAAGAGCTTCCTGAAAGTCATTGTCCATCTCGACGAATACTTCAGCAGCCTTGCTTTTTGGCAGCAGACGGAAAACGAGCGGAGCGTCTTCCTCTCCGATTCGCTCAAAAAGAGCCGCCAAATCAGTAGGTGCCATCGTCGAAATGACATCTTTTATTGTCGGAAATTTCTTTTCTTCCAAAAGGGCTTTAATCATGCCCTCAAAAGTCGCGTTGAATTCTGCCATTCTTTTTGTCCTTCCTCCGTGTAAAAAGCTTATCGCATCCGCACAGAGTTCTGTTGTAAATTGTTGTTTACTAGATAATTAAAAGATGGCTTCGTATTCGGGAATTTGCGTTCGCGTAAAAGCACGACGCATTTTAAAGGAAGGTTCGGGAGTCCGCAGATGATTTTACGGCAGCCGAGCCAAAACTTTTACCCGGATACGGGCCGCTACTACTACTGCCTTCGTCCACGTGCTTCCTCCTTTTATAAGATGAGTTTTCTGCTAAAAAAATATTAGTCAATATCGCCCTGTTTGTCGAGTATTTTTTAAAAAAAACGGCAAAAAAAATCACCTAAAAAAATCTAACAAAGTTGCTTTTTTCAACTAACTTCAGAAAATTGTAATTCCTGATTGTATTGAGAATTATTTACTACGTGCAAAATTTAGGGAAATTCTCTTACTAGGGTAAAATTCCTATTTCTCCAATGGAAAAACACCCATACACTGTAACTAACCTGTATAGGTTAAAATATTTAGGAGGAAAGTATAAATGAAAAAGGCTTTACTTATCATGCTCGTTCTTCTTTGCTCTCTCTGTGTAGTATTCGCAGGCGGAAAGAAAGAAGGAACATCCGGAACAAAAACAATCACATTCTGGCATCTGGACACAACAGATGAGCAGCAGGCTGCATGGCGTCAGATCGCTGACAACTTCGAGGCTAAACACCCAGGAGTAAAGATTGAGATTACATGTCTTGAAAACGAAGCTTTCAAGCAGAAAGTTGCAACAGTTATCCAGTCAGGTAACCCACCGGACATCTTCCGCTCATGGGGTGGTGGTGTAATGGTTGAGCAGGCTGATGCTGGTATGCTCCGCGAGATCAATGACTATGTTACAACAGGTAACATCTCTCAGATCGGTAAAGGTGCTATGGGTGTATACGCTTTCAACGGAAAGCAGTATGGTGCTCCTTACTCACTCGGTACAGTAGGTCTCTGGTACAACAAATACGTATTCGCTGACTGCGGTCTTACTCCAGATGATTTCTCAACATGGTCAAAGTTCCTTAAGAGCTGTGACGTTCTCAAGGCTCACGGATATGCTCCTGTAGCTCTTGGTGAGAAAGAGACATGGACAGGCTTCTATTGGTGGACATACCTTGCACAGCGTCTCGGTGGAGAGCCGGACTTCCTTGCTGCATACAACGGAACAGGCGCTTTCAACACAGGTTCATACCTCAAGGCTAGGGAAATGCTCAAAGACTTCGTAGACACAAAACCATTCCAGGATGGTTTCATGGCTACAACACAGGCAGAGCAGGAAGCTCTCGTTGCTGACCGCGTATGTGCTATGACTCTTATGGGACAGTGGGCACCGTCAACAGGTAAAGACAATGCAACAAAAGGCTACAACGATGAATGGGGCGTAATGTCATTCCCAGCAGTAGAAGGCGGAGCTGGTCTCCTTTCTGATACACAGGGTGGTGGTGACGGTTACATCATCGGAAAGAATGCTCCAGATGAAGCAATCGAGTTCCTTAAGTCATTCTATGAGCCAGAGAACTACAAGATCATCTGTACAAAGCTCAATGCTTGCCCAGTTGTTCCTGGTTATGAAGACTACATCGATCCAGTTATG
>JAFZVC010000073.1 GCA_017618015.1 Spirochaetaceae bacterium | reverse complement strand
TTTGCAGCATGAATGGAATATTCCGGAAAAAGCACAGGGAATGACTGCCTGTAAGCAGGATGGAAAAGATTATATCTATCTGTCTTTGTCTGCAAATATAGAAGATTCTAAAATTGAAAAATATCTTTTAACCGAACAAACCGACAGCATTAATGAGCCTCTAGCTTCATTAAAGATTCCGGAAGGTTCTGAACAGATTGAAATAGACAATGACAATATCATCTTTCTGTTTGAATCAGCTTCTATTCCATATAAGGCAACCGCAAGAATTAGAAATGACCAGATATGGTGGATGAAAGGCTTCTAAACACTCGCCTTAATCACTTCAATCATCTTATCCAGCATCGCGTCGGTCATACCTGGGTACACACCAATCCAGAATGTGTCGCGCATAATGCGGTCGGTTACGCTCAAATCGCCGATTATACGGTAGGCGTCTGTGCCGCGGATCTGGTCAAAGCAGGGGTGGCGCGTCAGGTTACCGGCAAAGAGGGCGCGGGTCTGTATGTTTGCAGCTTCAATCTCCTTTACAAGCTCTGTGCGGTCTGTGCCTTCGCGGCAGGTAATCATAAAGCCGAACCAGCTCGGGCTGCTGTTAGGGGCTGCTTCTGGCAGAATGAGCTTGTCCTGCACGCTTTCAAGCCCTTTATAAAGGCGCGCAAAGTTTTTCTTGCGCTTTTCCACAAAAGACGGAAACTTCTCAAGCTGGGCACAGCCGATTGCAGCCTGCAAGTCTGTAGCCTTAAGGTTATAGCCGAAATGGCTGTATGTGTACTTGTGGTCGTAGCCGAAAGGCAGTGTGCCGAACTGGCGGTCAAAGCGGTGTCCGCACACGCCGTCTTTTCCGCTCGGACACACACAGTCGCGCCCCCAGTCACGGAATGAGCGGATAATCTTGTGGAGCAGCGGGTTCTTGGTGTACACCGCGCCGCCCTCGCCCATCGTCATGTGGTGCGGCGGATAAAAGCTTGATGTTCCAATGTCTCCGACTGTGCCGGTCTTATAGGTTTTTCCGTCTAATGTGTATTCTGAACCGAGCGCGTCGCAGTTGTCTTCAACAAGCCAGAGATTGTGCTTTTTGCAGAACGCTGTTACAGCCTTAAGGTCAAACGGATTGCCGAGCGTGTGGGCAATCATCACAGCCTTTGTTTTCGGGCTCAAAGCCGCCTCAAGCTGGGCAACGTCAATATTGTACTGCGGAATTGTCACATCAACAAAAACAGGCACTGCACCGTACTGCAGCATCGGCGTTACCGTTGTAGGAAATCCGCAGGCAACTGTGATAACCTCGTCACCGCGCCTAATCTGGCGCTCTTTAAGAAGGGGCGATGTCAGAGCCATAAACGCAAGAAGGTTCGCGCTTGAGCCGGAATTCACAAGCGAAACATACGGTGTCTCAAGGTATTCACCGAGCTGTTTTTCAAACTGGTCTGTGTAACGTCCGCTTGTAAGCCAGAATTCGAGCATTGAGTCGGCAAGATTCATCATCTCCTTTTCGTCAAACACGCGGCTTGCATAAGCTATGCGGTCGCCGTCCTTATATTCCGGCCTAACCATGAACTTCTTATAATATTCAGCAACACTGTTCAGTATTTCTTTTGTAGCTTCTTCTTTTGTCTTGTTTTCAAACATGATGTAATCTCCTACGGTAGTCGAGCAAAGTCGAAACCACATTTATGGTCATTTCGACAGGCTCAATGACCAAATCATATTCCAAAATATTCCTTAATCTGACTGTCAGTTACGGCGGCGGAAGTTCCGCTTTGTACGGCTTTTTCCCATTCGACGATTTTCTCAACAGCGGTATTTATGCTCCAGTGTGGCTTCCAGCCTAAGATTGACTTTGATTTCGAGCAGTCAAGCTTAAGGAAATTTGCCTCATGCGGTGCGTTTTTCTCGCTCAGGTTTTTCCACGAAGCACCGTCACCCCATGCACTGCAGAAGAATGTTGCAAGTCCGCCGGTTGTTACGCAGCTCTCATCGTCCGGCCCGAAGTTGTAGCTTCCGGCAAAAGATTTGTCCTCATACTGAGCCTTTGCAAGCATAAGATAGCCGCAGAGACATTCAAGCACATGCTGATAAGGGCGGGTGGAATCCGGATTCCGGAGAATTATCTCTTTTCCGCTTTCTACCGCGCGGATACAGTCGGGGATAATTCTGTCTGTGGCATAGTCTCCGCCGCCGATTACGTTTCCGCTGCGGGCAGTCGAAACGGCAGGTGCGTCTTTTCCGTTAAAGAAAGAATTGCGGTAGCTGTATGTGACAAGCTCAGAGCATGACTTGCTGTTTGAATACGGGTCAAAGCCGCAGAGTTCCTCGTTCTCGCGGTAGCCCCATGCCCATTCGCGGTTCAAGTAAACCTTGTCTGTGGTTACGTTCACAAAAGAGCGCACAGAAGCACAGGCGCGGACGGCTTCAAGTATATTTACAGTGCCCATTACGTTGGTCTCATAAGTGCCGACTGGGTCTTTGTAGCTTGTCCTTACGATAGGCTGGGCTGCAAGATGAAGCACAATATCGGGCTTTGCGTTCTGCATTGCTGCCTTAAGCTTCTCTCCGTCGCGGATGTCGCCTATGATAGAGTTCATCTGCCCTGCTGTATTGGTCTGTTCAAAAAGGCTCGGATCTGTCGGCGGTTCAAGAGAATAGCCTGTAACTTCCGCACCGGCAAGAATCAGAATACGGCTGAGCCATGTTCCTTTAAAGCCTGTGTGCCCTGTGAGAAAAACTTTTTTATTTTTATAAAAGGATAATAAGCTGTTCATATTATTTGTTTCCAAAATGATTCCAGACATCCCATGGGGCATGTTCTGTTTTCCAAAGCTTTTCCAAATCTTCCTTGTCTTTAAGCATATCCATCGGATGCCAGAAGCCGTCGTGCTTATAGGCGTGAAGCTGTCCGTCTTTTGCAATGTTCTGAAGCGGAGCACGCTCCCACATCACGTTGTAGGAATCTTCGGGAATATAGTCCAAAGCCCTGTTTTCACAGACAAAAAAGCCGCCGTTAATCCAGCTGTCGCTCGGCTTTTCCTGAAACTGTGAGATTGAGCCGTCCGGCTGTATCTCAAGCGCGCCGAACCGTCCTTCAGGCTTTACGGCCGTAAGCGTTACAAGCTTTCCGGCTTTGGCGTGCGACTTTACGAGCTTTCCGATATTCACATCGCTTAAGCCGTCGCCGTATGTAAGCATAAACGGCTCACTTCCGATATAGCTTTTAGCCCTTGCGATTCTGCCTGCCGTCATGGTCTCTGGACCGGTATAGAGCATGGTAACTTTCCATGGCTCACTGCGCATTTTGTGGATCTGCACGTCGTTG
>JAFZVC010000072.1 GCA_017618015.1 Spirochaetaceae bacterium | reverse complement strand
CTCATCATCTGATGCCCAGTTTTTGTACATTGCATCTGCATCTTCAATGACAAATCTTCTTAAAATCAATCTTTCGGTTTCTAATCTTTGTGTTCCACAATGTTTCATATGCTTCATCCTTTTCTTTCAAATACCGATTTATATTGATAATAATTATATCACTACTTTGACGCATTGTCAATGGAAACGCCATAGTACTTCTGACTTTACATCAGAAATACTATGGCTTAATACTTCTATATGAGTATCGGCAGTAGATCGCTCCGCGTTTTTATTATTCATGTTTCATAAGAGAAAAGCGCGTTGTATTTCTTGACATAAAACGAAAAATGTGCTAAAATATAAGTAGAATATAATTATGCTGTAATTATATAATAAATATGAATAGCGCGAGGAATGATTATGGACACCCTAGCTTTTGAATGGGATGAGCACAAAAACGAGATCAACAAGCAGAAGCACGGTATATCCTTTGAGACAGCACGAGAGGTATTTTACGATGATGATGCAGTCTTATTCGATGATCCGGATCATTCGATTGGCGAAGAACGATTCCTGATTATCGGAATGACCTTATCCTCCAAAATATGCATCGTGAGCCACTGCTACAGGGATTCGGACAATGTGATTCGGTTGATTTCTGCGCGAGAAGCAACCAAGAAGGAAAAGCAGACTTATCAGAGAGGATGGTGAATATCATGAGAGAAGATAAGGATATGAGAGCAGAATATGATATTGAAAATCTGAATCCGCGCAAAAACCCGTATGCTGCAAAGCTGAAAAAGCAGATCACAATCAACATCGACGGTGGCACGATTGAGTATTTCAAGGCAATGGCAGCGGAAACTGGTATTCCCTATCAAACGCTGATCAACCTGTACTTGGTTGACTGTGCCAAGAACAATAAGCGACTGACTATGTCTTGGACTTAACAGGCGGATAGTAATGTTGACTGAAAAAGGATGAGCCTTGCCTAGGCTCATCCTTTTCTTTTTCAGACGGGTAAGGGATGCAGAGAAACTGCTGTGGAGGAGATTTTCAAGCGGGGGAAAGTCGCTTGAAGCTGTCGGCAGACGGGTGTGCAGCGGGAACGGCTGCGGAAATGCAAGGGGAACTCCTTGCCCCTCGGAGAGCTTAATGTGCTTTGGGGTATCCCCAAAGTGCCATTAAGTTACACACCCACTTGACAGCTCCTGCGGAACGATGTATAATGATGTGGGTGTGTAACCGCATCCTTGCGTCCGCGAAACGCTGCTGCCGGAGCATCGCCTGTGATATGCTCTGACAGCAACAGGAAGTCACGCAATCGTCACCCGATCCGCAGCACCTTGTTCTCACCCATAAGACAAGCCATTCGCCTATCACATACTATGGTATCCAGAAAGGAGAGCTTCCTCATGCCGCAGCTCAATGTTTCCTGCAAAGCATCCATGCACATCGGCAAGAAGTGGTCTGCTTCACATAACCGCCGGACATATGACAAGGGAAAATGGAACCTCGATGGACACATTGCACCTGAGCTTTCTCATCTGAACGTCACGCTTTGCGATGAGGATTACAAGACATGGTTTCATCAGACATTCGATGCAGCCATTGACGAATTCAACGCAAAAAACGCAGGCAAGCACAATGACCGCCTGATTGACAAGGAAAAGTATTGCGCTGAACAGTTCGGCAAGGTGCAGGAGTGCATCATTCAGCTCGGAGATCACGGTACCTATGTAGAAATGGAAGATGCGATCGGCAGAACCGCTGCTAATGAACTGCATATTCACTTTCTGACAGAAGCATTCAAGCAGTGGCAGAAAGATAATCCTGCCTTTCGGGTATTCTCTGCTATCATCCATATGGACGAAATAAGAGACGGAACACCACATCTGCATCTTGATTTCATGCCGGTAGCGCAGAGCAAGCGTGGTCTGAATATCAAAGTCAGTATGGACGGAGCGTTAAAAGAGAATGGTTTTGAGCGCAAAAAAGGACACAAATACGCTGAAACACCGTATAAACTTTGGCTCGGAGTACAGCGGAAACGGATAGAAGCACTTGCAGCGGAATATGTAAATCTGATCCCATCAGAGCATAATACCGGCAAGCAGCACGTTGAAACATGGCAGTATCGTTCTGAACAGGCACGAAAAGAATGCGCCGAACTTCATGCGGAACATCAGCGCATGACAGACGAGGTCAAAGATCTGCGAAAGGAACAAGAACGGATCGCGGCAGAACTGCAACCGTTGCGTGAAGCAAAAGTGAGCGCAGAAGAAGTAAAAATCGCTACAAAAGACTCGTTATTTGGCGGAAAAGTCACTTTGAAGAAAGAGGATTTCGAGAAAATCCAGGAACAGGCAGCAGCATACCGTGTTCATCAGTCCGATCTGGCAGACCTGGTGGCAGCTCGGCAGAAATTTGAGAAGCACAAAACCGTTACAGAAAAAATAATGGAGCATAATACGAAAAGACTTGCTTCGGATATCGAAGAAGCGAAGAATCAGGCTACAATGGAAGTTAGAAGACAGCTTTCTATTTACGAAAAACAAGCAAAAGAACGATTAGAAATAGCAAAAAGACAAGCTGGTGACATATGGCAAGCTGCCGACAAAGAGCTTGCCATAATCAAACGGCAGCGGCAGGCAGCGGATCAGGCTCTCATTCAGGTACAGCAAAAGAGTGCTCAATTAGATAAAGAACGCGCCCTTGTGAAAAAAGCGCAGGAAGAAGCAGAAAAAGCCTATCGGCGCAATCAGGATGCTTGCCGGCTGCGAGATGAAGCGGAAGAAGCGCTGGCACAGCTAAAAGAAGAAAGCCAGCGAGAGATAGGTCACTTAAATATCAGAATTCGTGAATTGGTCGGAGAAACCGCTAGGCTAGAAGATAAATACGAAAAATTTTCAGAGGAAATGGAGATATGGCAGATTGAATTGGAAGGACGGCATAGTTGTGAAATATCGTGTATTGAACAGCAATGTGATGCCAAAATAGAAGAAATGAAAAAGCAGCTGGATCACACGCAGCAGGAACTAGAAACAACCAAGAGCAAGCTAATGGCTGCGCTTGGCTTTGCAAAAGAATCCTGTCAGGCGATCGGTATGCTGCTGAACTACAGAAATCCTGATTACTTCGCAGATAACCTGACATATCGCCAAGAATCGCTGTTAGAAGCTGTCCGTGAATTAGGTGTAAGACTGTTCCAAGAGATCGGAATGAGCAAAACCGCAAATGAAGTCGAACGCCAGGACGGTATGACTAAGCGATTAGAGGAACTGGTTGACGATAAAACTCACGAAAAGAGCTATGATAGAGGCGGACGGAGTTTATGAGTGGTTTGGCGTCTAACTTCACCAAATAAATGTTAGGCGCATAAGAGAATAAACAGAAAAATTCGTATTTTCGTCTATTTTGAAAATTTCATGTTTTCAGGAGCGCAAGATACACCTTTTTTTGCTAGTTTGTATTTCCCTTACGGACAGTTTGAATTAATGCTGAACATATTCATTCATGCTGCTTTTCGATGTGCCGTTTCAAATATTCCAAGAGAATATTCACGATCAAGGTACCTTGTAATGCGAATAAGTCTTTCTTTAATTTTCTGTTGACGAGTTGCTTTTGTGTTTGTAAAGATCGCACTCAGATCCTGTCCGTTCTTGTATTCTTGGTAGATCGGTTCGGAATAGTACCGTGTCTGAAACAGGAAGTGCTGTTCCTTTCCAGTGTCCAAATAGAAATTCATGGTTCCTTCGTGTGTGTCAGTGCAAAAAAACTTAACATTTATCTTTTTCATAGTGGTTTCCTCCTTTAAAAACATCTTTGTTTCGACGCAGCAGTAGCTGTCGTCCTGTTCTTTACCCTTAGGGAAGAGTGTTGTAGCTCCTGTTACTAGTCGGCAGGGGTTGACCTCTCTGTCCTAAGTCACAAGGGGTCAACCCTTTCACAGTGTACCCTCAAGGGGGGAGCAAAGTCTTCTACCAATAGTCGGCAGTGTGTCACCTCTGTCTTCTATCGCAAGGGTTCGTCCTTGTTTTGAGTCAAAAACGTAGAACCGTCTGTATATTACTGTGCACTTTTCTTTCGATCTTTCTTTCGATGGCCGCGTTGCGGCTGCATCTACTTGATTGAATGCTTGATTACATTCTTGATTATACTCTTGATTATACTCTTGATTACGGTGTATCGAAAAGCACGCATTTTAGCGAAAAAATGCATAGAAAGGTAATAACGAAATTCCATAAAGGTAATAACGAAATTCCATAAAGGTAATAACGAAATTCCATAAAGGTAATAACGAAATTCCATAAAGGTAATAACGAAATTCCATAAAGGTAATAACAGCGCTTGACATCTTATTACCTTTGTGCTATAATGGTATTCGAGGTGATGGAGTATGCCAAAGGGCAAAGGTCGAAAAAAAGCAGAATCGGAGCTACTAAAGGACAATCTGAAAGACTCGCATGAAGTGCAAAAATCTAAGCCGTTATTTAGCCTTTGGAAGTCAGATCTGACGCTTGCGGAGTTCAAGATCCTCGACACCTATCTATCGCGCATCAATAGTCATAAGCCTGAGCAGCGTGATGTGATCTTTGAAAAAGGAGAACTTGAAAAGCTGCTTGGCGTGGTCAAAATCAATAATAAAGACTTGGATACGAGGTTAAAGCACCTTCAGGCTACTTCAGTAAATCTTGGGCATGACGACCGGATTGACCGTGTCACTTTGTTTGAACGGTCACAAGGATTTCAGGATGAGAATGGTGTATGGCAAGTTATATTGACCTGTACGCAATCGGCGATGAAATACTTTTTCAATATTGAAGAGATCGGCTATCTACGGTATAAATTGCGTAGCATCATCAATATTAGCAGCCGATATAGCTATATTCTATTTACGTATCTTGAACAAAACCGTTTTCGTATGTCATGGACTGTTCCTTTGAATGAATTGAAACGTATTTTGGATTGTGAAGAAGATGAAACATACGCAGAATATAAGCATTTCAATAATCTGATCTTGAAACGATGCTATAAGGAATTGACCGAAAAGACGGAGTTGCAATACACATATGAGCCAATTCGTAGGGGCAGAAAAGTCACTGAAATCAAGTTTACACTTGCTTCCAGAGCCGTAATACCAAAGGAAACACAAATTGAGGGGCAGCTCACGTTCTCTGACTCGCCTGATTTTGAAACTGAAACCATTGAAGAACCAGACATTGAAGAACTGATGCTGAAAAAATACGGCAGTGAGTCGCTTACATTTATCGCAGGTGCGATGGACTACGAGTTTACAAAAGAGGAAACTCGTGTGCTGTTCGATATTGTCCTTGAACACTATATTGAACCTAGAAATGACGCGATTTCGAGGTATGATTTCGTTCTCCATGTTTATAACAGGTTAAAGCAGCGTGCTGCTGCCACGGAGCTTGAACCGCTGAAAAGCAGATATTCCTATATGAAAAAACTTTTGGAACAAGAGCTTGAATAACGCAATAACGGTAACGCCGTTTCGTCTGATGTGAAACAGCAAAAATATTTTGAATATGTATTGAAATTGTTTTGAAAGTGTTTTATAATATATAAAGGAGAAAGTTAAGATGATCCAATTTCGTGATGATGAGCACCGAGCAGCATATGACGAGCTGATGCAGCGCATGGCAGCTGCGGACTGTGACACGAACCGTGCAGCGTTCGCATACCTGGTTGCGCTGGATTCAGTTTGCCGCGATCACATCCGAGATCTCTATGATTTTGAGGATGGCTGCATCCATTCCGATGCGCTGGCTACTGCATGGCAGACCGGCACGAGCATGAAAACGACACGCCTGGCATTCAATCTGTTTACTGACAACACTGCTTGGACTGATGATCCAGAGCGACTGTCGCCGGTCGAACTGTTCAGCTGCGACTATGCGCCGTACTATTGGCAGGCGATTCAGATAAGATTTCCGCAGTATTAAGAGCTTGTCGGAAAGGAATAATACAGTATGAAAACGATCAAGACCGTGGCTGATGAGCTTGGAATAAGCAAACAACGACTGTATCGCTATATCAAGAAACACTGCATCAGTGATGTGCATCGTGATTCAGGAGTGATGTACATCACTGATACGCTTGAAAGCGACATAAAAACAGCATTTTCTAAAAATGAAGCGCATTACGATACGGAAGTGAAGCGCTTCGCTGATGCGGGCGAATCGCATCATGATACAGTTAAAATAGCAGAATTAGAGCGGGAAATTATAGAATTGAAACACCGTATAGAGCTGCTTGAACAACAGAACAAAGCCTTGAAAGAAGACAAGCTGGATCTGCAACGGAACAGGGATAACCTTGTGTCAGCATTGACGGTCAGTAAGACTGATCTTGCCAGGTTGGAGAATATCATCATGAGAATATCGTCCTTACCGCTTGGCAAGCGTGTGTTCGGGTGGAGCGGAGCGATTGCGCAGCTTACTATGCAGCCGGATGCTGACGCTGCGAATGTCATTGAAGTTACTGAAGAATCAAGCGAAACTGTTTTGAAATAATTATAAAATGGTTTTAAAATATTTTTTGAGAGGTGCGCTATGTTTGAGATTAGCTTAACAACCACAAGAGAAAATGCTGAGAAGGACCTGCAGGCATTTAAAAACAGTGTCCCGCAGTTCAACGTAACAGAATTCAAACAGAGAAATGAAAACGGAAATCGCTGCTATATTTATCTTCGGCTTCAAGAGAATGGAAAGCAGCTGCGCGTGCTCAGAGGAGGACGGCCGAAGAAGTTGACGAATGACACGGTGGTGGAGATCCAGGAGAGGCTTCGCTCGGATGCAGGGTGCAACAAGACGCATTTAGCAGCAGAGTATGGCATATCTTACGGCATGTTGCTGCGGATCGAAAAAGGAAAATACTAAACAAAGCGCGGAGCGACTATGACGGATACCCATATAGAAGTTTTACCCCGAAGCGTTTCAAAAGCGCTTCGGGGCATTGTATTTATTTTATCTGCTCAGATAAATCAGAATTTAACGTTCTGATTTTAACAATGAATAATAACAAGCATCGCATATTCCCTGATTGTTCCAATCTGAGCTTCGCATAGTTCCCTCATACTTCATTCCACATTTTTTCATTACTTTACCGGAATTGGGATTCCTAGG
>JAFZVC010000001.1 GCA_017618015.1 Spirochaetaceae bacterium | reverse complement strand
TATTGTATGAAAGAATATTTGTAGAGATGGAGGTTCCCGGATTAAGAATTAAGAATGCAGAATTCAGAATTTTGGAGTCGCTTCGCGACGATCTATGTCGCTTCGCGACATTTGGGGTTCCCCCTCCCCCCTATCCATGGAATGGTATACTTTAAGTAGAGTTGACAAACACCCAAAAAACTGATATATTAAGAAGCAGAAAGAAGGGAAGAAAAATGTCAATCTACAGCAAAGAATTCAAACAAGAAGCGCTCCGATTATCAGACGAGATCGGAGTAAAGAAAGCAGCGGCTCAATTGGGAGTACCCTACTATACGTTAGCTGACTGGAGAAAAGACAGGAAACCGTCGTCGTCATCGAAAGAAGCTCCGGCAATGAGCGAAGAAGAACTGCGAAGACGAAACAGAGAACTCGAGAAAGAGAACGCGGAATTGCGGCAAGCAAATGATATACTGAAAGACGCGCTCGGTTTTTTCGCAAAAGACCGGAAGAAGTAAAGAGCGGCGAAAGGCATCTATTTGTTCTTGAAAGGAAGGGCAAATATGAAGTCAAAGCAATGTGTCGCGTGTTGAAGATCAGCGAATCGGGATATTACCGTTGGCTGAGTAATAGAGCCAAGCCAAAGGCGAGGGAGCTTCTTTCGGTCAAAATACAATCTATTCTTGATAAACATCCCGATAACGGTAATTACGGAGTAATACGCATGAAAACGGCGTTAGATCAAGAAGGTATTATCGTGAGCAAACGTACCGTGTATCGCGCAATGTCTGAAATGGGGCTTATCCATAAGAAAAGAGTATCACACGGCACAACAAAGGCGACGACAGAGATACAAGAGCAGGAAAACCTGATAAAACGCGATTTTAAAGCGGAAGAACCGCTTCGGAAGTTACTGTCGGATATTACAGAGATACAATGCTATGACGGAAAGCTATATTTGTCTGCCGTGCTTGACTGCTACAACGGAGAAATATTGTCTGTCGCCATGGACAACAATATGAAGAAAGAGCTATGCATACGAACTGTTAAAGAGCTGGAAATGCAATACGGCAAAAAGAGGCTTTCCGGAGCAATCTTTCATAGCGACAGAGGGAGCCAATATACAAGCGAAGCGTTCAGAACAGCTTTAAAAGACGCAGGGCTTATACAGAGTTTAAGCGGAGTCGGTCATTGCTTTGACAACGCGAGAATGGAAAGCTTTTTTGCAACTTTGAAGAAAGAAAAGATCTATAGGATCGCAGCATACAAGCTTACAAGAGAACAAGTAAAGTCGATCGTGTTCAGATACGTATTCGTTTACTACAACCGTATAAGGATCACAACGTTCAATCCGAAAGGATTACCGCCTGTAGCATACAGAGAATGGGCGAAAACCAATCTGCGCCCGGCGGTCTGACGGCGCCGCGCTGCGCGCCACATCAATTTTTCTTCGTTTCGCTACGCTCTACTCTGAAAAATTGATGCGATTCTCTAAGATTTTTCAGATTTTGGGTGTTTTTCGACTGCACATTTCTTGACATTTCCACACCCCAAACCCCGCCATCCCCCCGATATCTCGGGGCTTTTTTGCGGCTTCAGCCGCGCGCGGCGGCGGCCCCCACCCACCGACCGCCGCGCCTA
>JAFZVC010000071.1 GCA_017618015.1 Spirochaetaceae bacterium | reverse complement strand
CACACGAATGCGAGGACGGAAAAATCTTCATTGAAAGCCAGGGCTTCGGCACAATGGCTAAAATCGGAAAAGACAAAGGCTATCCAGAGAAATCTCTTGACAGCGTAAAGAAATACCTCGATTCAAAATACGGTATCTCAATCCTTTGGCCGGCATATCAGAACTACCACGTCGAACTTGGCGAAGTTTCCTCATATCCGCCAGGATACAAAGAGAACGGCGGTATTTTCTGCCACAACAACCCGTGGGTAATCATCGGCGAGGTTGTTAACGGCCGCCCGGATGACGCGTTCGAGCACTACAAGAAGATCGCCCCATCCTGGGTCGAGGAATTCAGCGACGTACACCGCACAGAGCCTTACGTTTACAGCCAGATGGTCGCAGGCAAAGAAGCCCGCAGATTCGGCGAAGCCAAAAACTCATGGCTCACAGGTACGGCTGCATGGAACTTTGTCGCGCTCAGCCAGTATATTTGCGGTCTGCGCCCAAGCCACGAAGGACTCGAAATTGAACCGAGACTTCCAAGCAACATAAAGAACGCAGAGCTTACCCGCAAATTCCGCGGCGCAACATACCACATCACGGTTGAAAACAAGAAGAACACAGGAAACGTAACGCTCGAAGTAAAGGGCGGCACGGCGAATGGTCTTGTTGTAAAAGCCGACGCCGGCGCAAAAGACGTTTACGTAAAAGCGATAATCGGCTAAACCGACATCATAATTCCACAACGAAATCCGTTCCTGCTGACAAAACAGGAGCGGATTTTTTTTGCGGTTCCCGCTCCGGAACGCTACGCGCCCTGCACATCGCTCACCGAAATTCCCCCTTGCGCTCCCCGTTTTCCTGCCGTAAACTGGATGTATGAAACATATCCAGAGAAAAATGAAAAAACGAATACTATTTCTTTTGCTTGTCATTTTTTCAGCAAAATGCTTTTGTGGCGATACAGAAACAATCACTATATCTGATTTCAATGAGAAAATTTTAGGATTACCATATACAAAGAGCGAGGGTGTTACTGTTTTATACAGACACCCTGAGGTGTCAGTCGTCATTGAGGAGATAATAATAGATGGTAGCGAAAAATACACTGGAGAGATATTTCATTACGATGTAGGTGATGTTGGCAACGAACCACGTTTAAAAGAAACCGAGCCAGGGAAATGTTTTTTAAGCGAAGAGATGCGATGGTCGGTTAAAAATGAAAATGAACCGGGAAATAGATATTTGTTTTTCTCGTCTCTGGTAGAAAGGCACCCTATTTATTATAAAATTCCAGAGAACACAAAATCAATTAAGATTCGTTATCATATCCGCTACCCAAATAGAACTTACTCTGATAGCTATGAAAAGACATTTAACTTGGAATGGAACCTTCCTGATAAGGATTATTCACTCATGATAGAGGTACTACTATATCTATACCAAAACGGTGAATACATAGGAATAAAAACCTTAGGGAAAACAGGCATTTCAATTACTGACACTCCAGATGATTTCTATTTATTCCTAGAAAACATTTTTGAAAGTTTACCGGATGAACAAAGAATATAATTGACGGACAGCTATAATGAAATGATGGCAACAATGAAGGAGAAAACAAAATACAAACGAAATGAATGGCTCCTGTTTAATAACGGTTTGTTTGAAAAAACTTTTTTCTCAATACAAATATACTGAAGTACCATGGGAATATATTCACTTGCTTTCCACTAGCTCATGCCGTAAACTGGATGTATGATTTTAAACTAGTTTTTCTTGTTTAAAGATTTATCATCACAATAAACTGTGGTATAATACTTAAAGGAGGTTATTATGTCTTTTAATGCTTTGGAAAAACAAGTTCAAGCGTTGCCACCAGAGTTACAGAACAGCATAGAAATGTATGCTCTTTTTGTCATCAATCAGTTTAAGAACTCTACGGCAAAAAATGAGAAGAAAAAATCTGCCTCCGAAATTGTGAACAGTCTTACAGGTATTATTTCATCTCCCGAACCTCTTTCAATCAAAGATATTCGCGAAGAACGCCTCAGCCAGAAATACGGATTTTAGTATATGACCGTTTTCCTTGATTCGAATATCATTCTGGATATTCTTCTTAAAAATGAGGAATTATATAAAGAATCACAGCAATTGCTCAATCTTGCGGACAACCACAAAATTGATTTCTTTATATCAGCTACGTCTGTTACAGATATTTTTTACATCGTCAACAAGAAGATAAAGAACAGAGAGAAAACAAAAGAGCATATAAAACTACTTCTAGAATTGGTTTCAATCGCAGGAATTGATGAAGCGTGCATAAAAAATGCTCTTAATTCATCTTGGAACGATTTCGAAGATGCAGTACAACACGAATCATCAGTTCAAATTCAAGCCGATTATCTTGTAACGCGGAATACAAAGGATTTTAAGACTTCATTTGTAGAAGTGATAACGCCTGGTGATTTTCTAAAAAGATTCGCAAGTTAAATAATATAGCTAGTTACGCAACCTCAGTGAGCGACAGGAACCCTTGCCAACCATCATTTCCTGCCGTAGACTGGATGTATGGTACATATTTCAAGAAAAATGAAAAAACGAATACTATTTCTTTTGCTTATTATTTTTTCAGTAAAATGTTTTGGTAACGATACAGAAACAATCGTTATATCTGATTTCAATCAGAAAATTTTAGGATTACCATATACAAAGAGCGAGGGTGTTACTGTTTTATACAGAAGTGATCAGGTGTCAGTCGTCATTGAGGAGATAATAATAGATGGTAGCGAAAAATACACAGGAGAGATATTTCATTACGATGTAGGTGATGTTGGCAACGAACCACGCTTAAAAGAAGCCGAGCCGGGGAAAATTCTTTTAGAGGAAGAAATGAGATGGTCGGTCCTAAATGAAAATGAACCGGGAAATAGATATTTGTTTTTCTCGTCTCTGGTAGAAAGGCACCCTATTTATTATGAAATTCCAGAGAACACAAAATCAATTAAGATACGATATCATATCCGCTACCCAAATAGAACTTACTCTGATAGCTATGAAAAGACATTTAACTTGGAATGGAACCTTCCCGATAAAGATTATTCACTTGTGCTAGAAGTGTATCTTTTTATGTATAAAAATGGAGAATACATCGGACAAAAAGTTTTAGGAGAATCCAACATCTCGATAACTGACAATACAGATGATTTGTTGTATTTCCTCGATAATATTTATAAGAATCTTACAGAAGAAGAAAGAATAGAATTGACTGACAGCTATAATGAAATGATAACTGTTATGGAAAAGAAAACATTATACAAACTAGGTGACAGCTTTAGTTTTAATAATGGGGTATCTGGAAAATCTTTCTTTATGGTTTTGATATTTAGATAATATCTGAAAAGGATTTTATGTTATGCGACAACGGTATTCGATGCGAATGACGTCGAAGATGTTTTGAGGTGCTTTACCGCGTAGAAAAGAGCGTGAGCGATTGCATCGTATACCACTATATCACTTATAAGCCTACTTGCGCCCGTTAAGTTTCTGCCGTAGACTATAGGCATGGCAGTTTTCGCAGACCATCCAATGACAAGAAAAATTAAACTTTTTGCCTTAGCGGTGTTACTTACCGTACAGCTTTCAAACCTGTTTTCAAAAAGCTTAGAGGAAAGGATAGCAGATTTTTCTAACCTCTCGGGGAAGGAACAGGTTGATACTCTGATAGAATTGTATTCGAATAATATAAATTTTGGTAGAAGAGTACGGTTTGCCGAATTTGTACATATAATCATAGGAAATACAGATGACACTTGTGAATATATATTACAAAAATTTAAGAATACAAAACCTGTTCCCTACGAACAAGCTCCATTTGATTTTGAAATACTAATTACACTTTTGGAATATGGAAGAAGTCCGAATTCTTTCTTCAAATCTGAAGAAGATTATAAGAATTCCGTATATGAACTATACAAGCTTAAAATGGATGAGTATCTTAACGATTATCATGTTATCGATATTCGTTATAAACTACTTTATGATTATGTATGTTCTATGGAAACTGGTAAAAAACATATAACAACTCTTGAAGATTTACCAGGACTTCTGGAAGAATTAACAGCACAGGGTTATGAGGATTTAACAATAAACACAGAACATATATACAGCCGAAACAAAAACTGAGAAATGACAACCCCGGTAAGCGATGTGCAGGGCGGCGAAGCCGTTCCGAAGCGGGACGGTCAGCTTTGCTGATCTATCCGCGAAGGAATGAGCGTTAGCGAACCCGGAACGTAGCGACCGACGGTCGAACAACGTCCATGTTGTCCGACCTAACCGGGTTTTGCAATTGCAAAACCCGTGAGTTTTTGTGCACGTCCTGTGCACAGCAGATTGTTGTTTGAACGTCGGGTACCGCCGTATTCCATAAAAAATAATTTCTTTCCGGAAACGACAGTTTTGTGTGTACAAACTACACACATTGTTTTATAATCTGATTGAGGTGATTTCAATGAGTGTAGCGATTAAGGACGAACGAATAGATTTCAGAGCCAGTTTAAACCAAAAGGCGATTCTTGAAAGAGCAGCGGAGATTAAGCATGTCTCGCTATCTTCATATGTCCTGACATCCTCGTTAAAACAAGCGCAGATTGATTTGGCTGAAAACGAGATGCTTATTTTGTCAAACCGCGACAGAGACTTTGTAATGTCCCTTTTAGAAAATCCCCCTGAGCCAAACGAGGCTTTGAAAGGTTTGTTCAAGTAATGTCTTTCAGATTGATATCAATTACAAACGTTCAAAAGGCATCTCTAAAAAAATTTGATTGTAATATTGGTGTACTGAATGAGTTTCTTTCAAAATATGCACAAAAGAATGATGCACTTGGGATTGGAAAAACTTTTGTTGCACTAAACGAAAAAGACGAAGTTGCCGGTTACTTTACGTTGGCAACAGCGCAAATATCTTTTGAATCGATTCCTACAGAATTCAGGGGGAAATTGCCGAAATATCCTATCCCAGCTTTAAGAATCGCACGGCTTGCGGTTAATAAGGACTTTCAAGGCAAAGGGGCAGGCAAATGGCTTCTTTCGCAAGCTTTTATAAAAGCTGTTCAGGTAGCTGAAGTAACTGGATTATATTTTATAATTGTAGATGCAAAAGAATCTTCTAAAAGTTTTTACGAGCACTATGGATTTCAAAAACTCAATGATGCGGAATTGTGTTATTTTATTCTTGTTGAGCCTGTTAGAAAAGCAATATATAAAAAGGACGTTTAAATGGCGAAGAAAAAAGGAACATCGACAGTTTATAAGTGCTCATCGTGCGGATACACAATGCCAAAATGGCTCGGACGATGCCCCGAATGCGGCGAATGGAACTCGTTCGAGGAGCAGACTGTGCAGAATTCGGCTGCGACTGTTCCCGCGCCATTTTCTTCCGTGAACACTAAGCCGGTTCCGCTTTCTAATGTTTCCGCGCTAGAAGATTCGCGTTTTCACAGCGGCATAAAGGAGCTTGACCGCGTTCTTGGCGGCGGCATAATGAAACGTTCGGCAATTCTTGTGGGTGGTGAGCCGGGTATAGGAAAATCTACGCTTTTGCTGCAAACGGCTGTCGCAGTGGCGAACAGCAATCGGGCAGCGGGCAAGGTTCTGTACGTTTCGGGCGAGGAATCTGCCTCGCAGATAAAAAACCGCGCGGACAGACTGGGCTTGGACACATCGAATATCGAGCTGCTTTGCTCCACAAGCCTGGAAAGCATAGAGAGCGCGCTAAACGCAATATCGCCTGTGTGTATAATCGTTGATTCAATTCAGACTGTGTGCAGCCCCGAAGCTGGCGTTATCCCCGGTTCGGTGAGCCAGCTTAAATACTGCGCGAACGAGCTTGTAAGCTGGGTTAAGGAGCGCGATTCGGTCATGTTCCTTGTGGCGCATATCACGAAGGACGGAAGCATCGCGGGACCTAAATCACTGGAGCATCTTGTTGATACGGTGCTTTCTTTTGACAGGAATGAGGAAGATGTCCGGTTTTTGCGTGCGCAGAAGAACCGCTTTGGATCGGTGGACGAGCTTGGGATTTTTGAGATGAGCGAAAAAGGGCTTAAGCCCGTCGATGATCCTTCGGGGATGTTTATGATCCGGCGAGAGAACGGCATTCCTGCTGGTATTGCGATTGTTCCGGTTATGGAAGGAACGCAGGTTTTTATGGTTGAGATTCAGGCTCTGACGGTGCCGGCGAAAGCATCCGTGAACAGGGTTTATTCCGATAACATCGATTCGGCGCGTGTAAGCCGCGTAGCCGCCGTGCTCGAAAAGAAAACGAAGCTGAAATTCAGCGAGTGCGATATTTATGTGAACGTCGCGGGCGGCGTGCGGATAACGGAGAGCAGCGTTGATGCGGCTCTGGCGGCGGCGCTTTATTCGGCGCGGACGGATTTGCCGCTGAAAGACAAGATGGTCATTGCAGGCGAGATAAGTCTTGCGGGCGAGATTCGTCCTGTGCGCGGGCTTAAGCAGCGGATGAAGACGGCGACTGCGCTGGGGTTCAAGAACTTTGTCGCGCCCGGGAGCGAGCCGGGCATTATCCGAGTGGCGGATGTGAAGGACTTGGTGAAACAGATTTTCAGCTGACGTTTACTGAGTGCGCAAATGCGGCGCGGGTTGGGTCGCGGCGCCCGCACCGGTTTGGGCGCGGGGTTCATAGCGAGTCGTGCGCAGTGGGACGCGCGGGCTACTCCGATGCGAGAACTTCTACAGGGTCGAGTTTTGACGCGCGTGCAGCCGGGCTCAGCCCAAAGAACACACCCACGAACGCCGAGAAGAAGAACGACAACAAGCACGCTGACCATTTCACAGCGAACGACCAGTCCATTATATAAACTGCAACCGCGCTTATCCCGATTCCCACAAGAATCCCCAAAAAACCGCCACAAAGCGTTATCGTGGCTGATTCCACCAAGAACTGCGACATTATCGCGCCAGGCGTCGCGCCCAGTGCCTTCCGGATTCCAATCTCCTTTCGACGCTCAATGACGCTGACTATCATAATGTTCATAATACCAACGCCACCGACAAGAAGCGAAATAGCCGCAATGCCGGAAAGCAGCATCGTTATCGTACCGATAACCTCGTCATACTGCTCTATCATGCTTTGCATGGAATTAACAGAAACAGAGTTTGAATCGCCTGTCTTTTCTGTAAGATAACTCTTTATATCATCCACGACGGAAGACGCATCATTCTGATCGTTCAGTTGAATAACGACAGACGATGCGACCGCATCAGGGGAAATCTTCTTTGAATAGAAGCCCCTTGGAATATATACAGCTGTCGATGACGATCCCATACCCACTGTCTGAGCCTTAAGAACGCCAACAACTTCAAAGCCAAACCGCACATCAGATGAAATTACGATTACCGTGCTGCCGAGCGCGTTGCCGTCCGGGAAAAGAGCTGATGCGATATCGCTTCCCAAAATTATTTTCTGCATTCCTTTCACATCGTCGGAAACCGTAAAATAATCGCCGTATTCAAGCTCGTAGTTGTACATCTCCAAATGGCCATACTCTATCGCCGTAATATTCGATGAAACAGAGTAATCGCCATAAGCAATCGTACTGTTAAGAGAGTTCGTGTATTTTATCTTTTTTAGATTCGGAATATTGTTCCAAATTTCATCACGGAACGATTCATTGAATTGAACGGTAGTAGAACCTCTTCTTCCGCCAAAACCGGAACTGAGAGTTACCATATCAAGTCCGGCAGAACCGAATGACCCACGCACGTTTTCCGTCGCGCTTTCACCGAGCGTAGCGATTATTATGACGGAGGCAACACCTATAATTACACCCAGAAGAGAAAGCAGCGTTCTTATCTTGTTATGCTTGAAATTTTGAAGCGCGTAAAGAAGATCTTCAAACACCGGGACCTCCAGGAATATTGTAGCAGATTCGTGCGACAGGACGTTTTTGTTCAGTGCGGTTGTCGCCCCCTATCTTGCCGTCAAGAATATGTATGCAGCGAGGAACGGATGAGCCAATTCCGGGGTCGTGCGTAACGATTACGACAGTTGTGCCGAACTGCCTGTTTATATCTCTGAACAAGTTCAAAACAGACTTACCCGTTGCTGAATCAAGCGCGCCAGTCGGTTCATCTGCAAGAATTATCCGCGGATTCGTGACTGTTGCCCTTGCGATTGCGACGCGCTGTTTTTGACCGCCCGAAAGCTCATGCGGCAAATGCTTAAGACGCTCGGAAAGCCCAACTTTTTCCAGAGCTTCCTCTGCCAAAGCTCTTCGCTTGCTGCGCGGAATTCCCTGATAGCGGAGTGGAAGCATGACGTTTTCCAAAACGTTCATGTTCGCCAAAAGAAAATATTGCTGAAAAACGAAGCCGATCGTTTCATTTCTAAGATACGCCAGCTCCTTTTCGTTCATCTCTTTTATGGAGCGTCCGTTGATTATAACGTCCCCGCTTGTGGGGCGGTCAAGGCAGCCAATCATGTTCATGCAAGTGGATTTTCCGGAACCGGAAGGACCCATTATCGAAATGAGCTCTCCGGCTTTTACCTCGAAAGAGACTCCCCGTAGCGCATGAACTTCCTCATCGCCGACCGTGTATATTTTGCGAACGTTGTTAAGTTCTATAACATTGCTGCTCATAGGATTTTTCCTTAACGCCCCGCAACCTAACGACCGAATCCGCCCATACTAAAGCCACTCATGCCGCCAGATGGCATTCCGCCACCGGAAGGTCTGTTGCCACCTCCGCCGCTGCTACCACTGGTCGTCGTACTTATTCTTACGTTACCAGAGGCGCTTCCCTGAGATTTCAACGTTTCACCAGGTCTTACGCCAGAAAGGATATTTACATACTGCGTTCCGTACGCTTCAACAGAGACATTCCTCTGCGAAGTTGTACCATCGGCGTTAACTACCTCTACGAACGCTTTGCCGTTGTCATAACCAATAGCCTGTCTTTCAACTATCGTTACTGTTACGGCGGCGGTTATTTCAATTTTACCGGTGAAAGAGTAATTAGGCAGAATCTCGTCCGGCGGATTATCTATCCTGACTTCTGCGTTTACGACCGTCGCGCCTCTGTTCGTTACAGTTCCCACAGCGGGGTAAGAAACGACATACCCGTCTACAGTACCTTTACTATAAGCCGGGAAAGTGAAATGAACCGTCTGCCCTATGCTAAGCTTGGCAACGTCCGTTTCTACAATTTCAACGCTCGCCGTCATATATGTGCGGTCAATCAATGTTCCAACAGTGTCTTTAGCATTAAGGTAATCGCCCGGCGCGACGGAAAGCTTCGCGATTATGCCGTCAAAATACGCGACGACTTTTCTTTCATCAAGCTTGGAAACAAGCATATCGCGCTGTGTCTGGAGCAGTTCAAGCTCGCGCTTAGAACCAGAAATCTTCTTTTGTGCTATATCGTAGTCAATTTTTGCAAGGTTATACTGCTGCTCCGTTGAGTCAAGCTGTATGATAACCTGCCCTTTCTTTACGCGGTCACCTTCTTTTACGTAGACAGCCTGTACTGTTCCGCTTCCTGCTGCCTGCAACGTCTGTGAATTCGCCGCCGCTATGTTGCCGGAAATCTCTATGACGTTCTCGTATGTTTCCTGCCGCACTCTGTAAGTCGCCTCTTCTTTTGTGTCGCCGGAAACGAATTTCCTTGCCACAAGCACGCCAGTTACCGCCAACGCAATAGCCGCAACAGCAATTATAATTATCTTTATTATTTTTCCTTTTTTGCTTCTATTTGAGCGCAACGCCATAAACACTCTCCTAATTATTTATGAACAAAGATTTTACATCAATGTTGTATATCATTTTCTCGATTTTAGAAACAGCAACGGCATAATATGCATCCTCGTAAGAATTCTTTGCCTGCTGATATTCCGAACGGTTCACAAGCCCCTGATTGTACCACTTCTCAATCTCATCATAATATTCGCTGTACATCTTAAGCTCTTCAACATTGCGGTCATATTCCCACAAAATATTGTCACGCTTAGAATTATACGTTGCCACATCATCTTCGTATTTTGATTCGGCTTCTCTTCTAGTAAACTCTTCCTGCTTTATCGCGTTCGCGTTCGTAAGATCCGTAACCGTATCAAGCTCTTTGTTTGACGGTGACCAAGAAAGCGACATCCGTAAAGTCGGTTTTTTATCGGAGTTTATCGGGATATCAAGCGATGCAGAAGCTGTAAGATCTTTTATAACAGCAGAAACACCCACACTTATCGTCGCAGAAAACTTCGTGTTCGTATTACTGCCGGAGCTCGTATTAAAAGAAACGCCTTCATTGGAAGACAACGAAAAATCGGAGTTTGTGGAGCGGTTTCTTTCATTCATGTAACTGTTCCAGCTTGCAGATTCAATTGCGGAGTACGACTCTTTTGGATAATCGGAAATATTCGCAAGCTTTACGTCTGGCAAGTCGACAGAAAAGTCTTCCGGAATAGGAATTCCGCACTTGTTGCAAAAAAGCGTCAGATTAGAGTTGTACGAATAAACAGCCTGATCATATTTATGCTGCGCCGACTGAAGTGACATATCGGCTTTTTTGTATTTAAGCGAGGTTTTCTCGTACCCCTGCGCAACAAGAACATCAAGGCTTGACTGCGCGGAAAACACATTCTGCTCCGCTTCGTACACAGAAAGTTTTCCGTTATAAAGCGTCTTAAGCTCATTAAGGAAGGCTTTTTCAACACTAAGCTCGCGTGCGCTTACTTTGCGCTCGGCTTCCAGAACAGAACGCTCGGCTTTTTCTATTGAAATTGCCGTCGTTTCGTCTTTAGGATTCACAAAATCTGTTGAAACGTCTATAGAAGCACCGTTCAGAGAAAACTTAACGTTTGAATCAGTTTGATTCAGTGTTATCGGTGAAGTAACTTTTACTTTTGTGTTCGATGCCGTCGGGAACGTCATGCTTAAAGAAGGAGCTGTTGAAAAATCAACGCCGGAGCTGTCTACACCTATTGAAGTGCTGCCCGTAGAAAGCGTCCACGTCATATCATCGTTGAGCAAAAGCTTATGTAGCGAAAGTTCTGACTGCGAAAGCGACAAAGAAAGTTCTTCCAGCTGGACATCAGAATTGCAGTATCCGCTCAAAAGCTGAGAATACGAAAAGTTCTCCGCAAAAGCGAATGACGAAACCAAAAAGAGAAATGATAAAACCAGAGCGTATTTAACTATTTTTTTCACAATAACACCTTATAATTGATATCGCTTAAAATAGTCTTAAACGTTCAAAAAAATGCAATATTAAGCGATTGGTTCTAGTTATTTAACCAGATTCGTAATCATCGCCGGAACAGCAATGAAGTTTCCTATCGCACCGCCGAGCGACGAAAGGAAAAACACCAGAAGAACGCGCAGAATCCTGTTTTTGTAGATAGTTTTGAGTGACGCGACATCATCGGTGAGCCTTTCCATGTCTTCTACTTTCGGCTTGTGAACCCAAGCCTGTACAAGCCCCGTAAAAAGACCTACGCCTATGAACGGGTTCAATGTGGCGATTGGGGCACCGACGAAACCAGCGATTATTGCAAGCGGATGGCCAGCTGCGAGCAATGCTCCTAAAGCAGAAAGCGAGCCGTTCCATATAAGCCAGCGGATAAGGAGCTGCAGCGAAGTTTTTGCGCCGCCGGTGAAGAAACCAGCGGCAATAAGCGCCACGATAAGCGCAGGAAGAATCCAGCCGGCAATTTTTGAGCCGGCACCTTTCGGCGGAACTTCGGAAATATTTGAGACATCGGGGTTTTCTTCACCGGCGGCGAAAGCGTTAAGGTGCTTCTCCACTCCCGGGAGGTGTCCCGCGCCAAGAACCGCGACAACTTTCTTGCCCTTCGCGTTCCATATCGACGTTGCTAGATACATATCGCGCTCATCAATAAGAACTTCCTTTACCGTCGGAAGGTAGTTGGCAAGCTCGTCCATCATGGAGTCCATTTCGTTTGAGCTTTTAAGGTTTTCTATTTGTTCCGCCGTAATCTCTTCTTTTTCAAACGCGCTTGAAAGCAACGTCGCAAGAAGCTTGCACTTTCCCCAAAGCGAGTTCCGTGCCCAGGCGCGGCGCAACGTTACCTGAATAGGGCGGTCAACCATAACGGCAGGAATCTTCAGTTCATCCGCAGCTTTGATGGCGGCTCTCATTTCGTCGCCGGGCTTTATTCCGACATCTGCTCCCATCCTCTTCTGGTATGAAGAAAGAACAAGGTTCGCCATCAGCAAAAATCCGCGACCTTCTTTAAGAACTTTTACGATATCAAGGTTTCGCCATGACTCCGGGTTTTTCATCGATTCATAGCGCTGTTCATCAAGCTCTATTGCGACACAGTCAGGAGTTTCCGTTTTTACAGCTTCAACGACCTCATCAACACTTTCTTTGGAAACATGAGCCGTTCCTATAAGGATTATCTCTCTGTCACCTATGTTCAAACGCTTTTCTGTCCGCGTCATCGCTTTTGGGGTTATTTCTTTGTCATCTGAAGTCATTTGTTTTTCTGTATCCGTCATTCTTTGTTAAAACCTCTGAATCAATCCTATAAAAACGGGCTTATCCGGCAACAGCCGCAAACCTTTTGCCCCGCTTTAGTTTTCGTATTTCGCAATTGCCCACTCGGCAAGCCTGTATTCAAAAAAGGAAGGATTTTCCAATTCTTTCACTGCAATATAATACTTTTGCGCAAGGCTGTCATTACCCCGGCATTGATAGTAAACAGCAAGATAGAACAAAAGCTTACCGCGCTTACTGGCGTTCGTTTCGCTCTGTATCTTGTTCGCGGCTGTTCCCGCAGCTACGTTGTCATAAAAAAGCCGCATAAGCGTATACTCAACCGAAGACTTGTCCATGTTTTTCAAGCATGTCTTCGATATATAATTCTTACCGTCTTTGGTGTTTCCCTCGCAGTAATACGATACCGCCGTAATCATCTGGTAGGATTCGTTTTTAGGATAGATAGCCGCAATTTTCTCGAACCAATACCGTGAATCGCTCCATTTTCCAATACCCCAGTAAAGGATGCCCAACGCTTCGAACGCGTAATAGTAGTTCGGGTTCACTTTTGCAACGATAAGATAATCGGCGATTGCTTCTTCAATTCGGTCAAACTCGTCATAAAGCCCTGCACGGTAAACATACGCAAGGAAATAATCCGGTCTTATTCTTATAGCTTCTGTCCAAGCCGCCGTAGCCTCTTCAATCTTTCCGCAGTTTTTAAGGCATGTTCCGTAATCGACCCAATAATCATAATATCCTGGGTCGTACTGAACAGCTTTTTCCGCATAGGCAAGCGCACCTTTATAATCAAGTTTTTCTAATCTCAATTTAGAAAGATACGACCACGCGAACGCATTCTCCGGATCAAGCTCCAACATCTTTTTAAAAGTTTTTTCTGCATCCGTAAGCTTGTTCAAATAATAAGAGCTTTGACCATAGCCGGCAAGCGCGTCGATGTTGTTTCCATCTCCTGCAAGTGCCTTAATATAGTATGTGTTCGCATCCTTATAACGCTTTTTGAGCATCTGCTCGTCACCAAGCTCAGTGTTCGCATCCGTGTTATACGGATCAATCTCCACGATTTTTTTAAGGATAGTCTGCTTTTTCTTAGTGTTTCCGTTTGCTTTTTCTATAACGGCCTGAAGCATAAGGACATCCACGTTATCCGGCTCTTTTTCCGCGAGCTTTTCCGTTATTTCCGCCGCCTGACTGTAGTTTCCTGACGAAATATTCAAAGCCGCCTGCAAATAGTTAATAGAAAAATCTTCCGCAAATTCTTCAGGAACATTCTCAAAAAACTGAAGAGAATCTTCGAGCGTACCGGAGGAAAGCACATCGTGCAAATCTTCAACAAAAGATGTTACGGTAAACGGTTCAGGCTCTGGCTCTGGTTCAGGCTCAGGCTCAACGATTGGCTCCGGTTCTGGTTCAGGCTCGGGTTCAACGATTGGCTCGGGCTCTACAACAATTTCTGGCTCAGGTTCTGGCGTAACTACTAGTTCAGGTTCAACTTCCGGAGCGACCTCTATTGGCTCGGGCTCAACAACAGGCTCCGGTTCCGGTTCTGGTTCAGGGGCAATTTCGATAGGTTCCGGCTCCGTTGTAGGATAAACAAAAAGCCCTGCGGCTGAATCTTCCGTATCAATATCGGTCTGCGTGCTTTCGCACGAAAAAAATAAAAAAAGTACAAATACACATGCAAAAAAAGGCAAATATTTCCTTAATACCCTCATTACAATCACCCCAACTAAATTGAAACATTCGAATAGCAGTTGATTTTGTCTGTGTCATTAGCTAAAATTACTGCAAATGAATAAACGTCCGTTAAGAAAGCTAGCAGGACTTATTGTCCTTTATGTTCTGATTTTTTTTGTCATTATAGTCATTCAATTCAAGAATGAAACTATAATAAACGAATCATTCGGTCCGTTTCACATAATATTATCTGAAACAAAGAATGAAGACAACATTCCTGTATTAAAAAATAATTTCCAGATAACGGCAGGCGAACTGACCTTTTATGCAGACACTAACTCTCCGGCTAAAATCATTATCGGAGAAAATGAACAGAATCTTACCCTTAACACATGGCGAAAAAAGTCGAATTCGGATTTTCTCCTCTTTTTTGATAACGGCATCTACGTTGAATTTGAAGCTCCTGAAGAACAGGCAGTTCCGCTCTTAGTCCGCGCAGATATGCCATCTTCTGTGGACAGCATTATAATTCCATTCAAGCTTACAACAACAGCAGATATAGAAACGGTTGACAGCTCTTCATTGCTTCTTACAGGCAGAGAGCAGCTTTACAAAATAAGCGCGGCAAAAATTGATGGCGATTTTATCTCTATGACAAAAAGCTCTCCGCTGTTTTCCATTGACGAATATGTCGAAGAAACCCGTTTCACATTCGACACGCTTACAGAATACGAGCTTGCACAAATACCAGCATATAACACTTCTAAAAATATAATACAAAAGTCGCTTATAGAGCTGTTCCCGGCTAAACCCGATGAAGCAACATTCTCTGAAAAAACAGCCGTTGCCTGGGTAGCGGAAATGGCATTGCAGGGTAAATACCAGCAGGCTGTAAATACGCTTAGTTCCTACGCAAAGAGTTCATCACGCTCATATATTTCTACGCCGTATTTCAACACTTTGGTAGCATCGAACAAAACGCTGACACAAAACTTGGCAACGCTCGACACAGAAATTAAGAACAGTTTGGCAAATCAGGCTATGAGCATCTTCTCAAATGATAATTTCATTGAGAAATCAATTATAATACAAAGAGATACATTACAGTCTCTGTTAACAGCAGCAAAGAATACAATAGAAAACCAACCCGATACAATAACAGCAAAAACAGCCGCATCGATTCTTACGGCGTTCAATAAGCTTAAGAAGTACAACATAAAAGAAGCCGAGCTTATTGAACCGTATTTGGAAACGCTCGCAGGCATTTTGGAAACTTACGCAAGTCTTGATGAAAACGGTGACCTTGTGATTATGAACGGCACAAAACCGCTCGATTTCATGGAAAGGATAAAAGCAGGATTCGCGTTGCTCGAAACAGGCAATTACAAAGGAAACTTCGTATACCAATCAGCCGGAAGGCTTTTAATAAACAGCACGATACAGCAGGCAGAGCAGCTTACGCTCGATACGCTTGCCGAACTGTATCCGCTTTTTGTGCCTGACAATCACTTCTATCCGCATATTGAGCTGCTTGACGTTACGGACAACAACCCTGTATGGGCATGGACAATTGCGGAAAGCATGAATTACACGAAGGGCACCGACGGTTCTGTGCTTATAAAAGCTACGTTCACACAAAACGAAGTGCACCACATGATTATACGCGGAATAAAGAAGTTCAGCGCGATTGATATTTACGGTATTGCGTACAGAACTGACCCGCGCTTTGAGTCATACAATTCTTCTGGATACGTTTTCGAAAACGATACAGAGTCGTTGCTGCTGAAATACAGACAGCGTTCGTATACAGAAGATATAAAACTGTACTATAAGTAACAGCCAGAAACTACCGGTACAAGTCCGCGTAGTGCTCCATAAACTGCTCAAGTTCCTCCGGCGAGTCGGACGTAAGCGCGGCCGCAAAAAACAAAGCCGCGACCGACTCCGTCGTAAGCCTGCCCATAGGTACGGCACCTTCACGCCACACACGGCGGCTCGTAGAGTATTCCGAAAAGTTTATGCAGCAATCCTGTTGCGACGTGCAATAAAAGTGACAACCTTTTTTGCGACCGCGGCTTAAAAGCGGTGAAAGCGAATAATCGCTGCCACGCATACTGCCGGTTCCCGTTCCGTAAAGCTCCAGAATAAAATTAGAAACGCCCTCGTCTATAAGTGACGCGACATACTCCGCTTTCATGCCGGGATAAACCCTACAGATGAACATGGAGCCTGCGGCCTCGCGCAAAAGCTGCTTCAAAACGAAAGGATCAAGTTCCGTGAACCCGGCAAAATTGAACGCAATCGGGCCGGACGAAGCGAAAAGCGGTTCAGGCAAGTTCCAGTTAACAAAGCCGTCCTCTGCGGGGCGCAAAAACTTAAGATTGAGCGGAGAAAGGATTTTTTCACCGAAAGCGACATAAACACCGTTCTTTTCATTGCAGGCGGTTTTTACGGCAAGTGCCATGTTCCGCGCCGCTTCGTCCGAAACGTCAGGCGTTTTTGAAGACGCTGTAAGCACGACAGGAACGCCCGCATCCGAGAAAAGCCAGAAAAGCAGAGCAGCCGTGTACGGAAGCGTGTCCGTTCCGTGCGTAACGACAATTCCGCTTGCCGTTCCTGCCGCAATACGTGTCGCAATCTCGCCAATAAGAACAGCCCAGTCATCCGGCTCCATTTCTTCACTGAGCATATGGACGAGCGGCACTATCTGATAGCGGATGCCCACGGATGACTTTGCCAGAACGCCTTCCAGTACTTTTTCATCTGTAGCGTCTATGGAGCCGTCGTCGCGGCGGCGACCGCACATCGCACCGCCCATAGAAAGCACGTAAACAATATTTATATCAAGCTCGTCTTTTAAGAGCGTCTTTACAGAAGCAGGGTTTGCCATGCCGTTTGTCTTTTTCATAACAAGTCCCGTAAGGAACTCTAGCGGTGCCATGTCGCCGCCGCGGAGCTTCTCCGCCTCCTGCGGATTCTCCGCAACGACCGTCCTTATAAACGGCAAAAGTTCCTTCTTTTCCGAAACCTGATACCAGCTGTTTTTCTTTATTATGGCTTCTGGTTCACCACCATTCTCTACGAGTGTCTGCAAAAGCTGCTTCAGAATACCGCTATGGATTTTTCCGTCCGCAAAAAGCTTAAGGACGGTCGCCAGCGACGACGGCTCCAAACTGCCAAAGCCGCTCTTAATATCAGCTCGGCGCAGCACACGCAGAATTTCTGACGACATGCAGTGCGCTACGGCAAGCGGATCCGCGCCGGCGGCAACTGTCGCCTCAAAAAAATCGGCACGGCTCTTTTCGTCGCAAATAAACTCCGCGCGTAAACGAGAAAGCCCATAATCGGAACAAATCCGGCGGCGGCGTGCCTCCGGTAACTCAACGGCAGCTCCTGCGCTGTATTCCGGCGGTGCAGGGAAAATCGGCACATCAGAGCTGTGCGAAACAAGAGCCGCACCACCCTCACAAAGCGGCTTTACCGCCGGCTCGAAATGCCGGATAACGCCGGCGCTTCTGCTTTTATACGACTCGGTGCTGCTGTTTCTTTCGTTCCACAAGCGGCTTTCTGACGGCACGATTCCACCAGACATCAGTATTTCTTCTTGCCGTGTCAACTCAGAGTTAATAGCTTTTCGCACAAAATTAAACGAGTTCAAGTTCCGCAGTTTCACAAAATAGCTCGGTGTACAAGGATACTTCGCAAGCGAAACATAAGCATTGCACCTGACAAGGCTTTCGACCGCAGAATCGGGGCAAAGCTGCAAATACTGCAAAAGCCGGCGCAGCTCATCAAGAAAAATATACGCCTCCTCGCCAAGCTCAAAATCATCACATGTCTTAATGCGCACACTCGGCATGCCCACGTTCGAATAATCCATCCGTGTAACACCGTCTGTACGCGTAAGCCGCCCCGCATCTTCCTCAATACGGATTTCCTCTATCGCTATTTTCTTTTTGCGGCTGTGAAATTCAATATCAAGGCTGCCCTTCTCCGCAATTTTCAAAGAAAGCCCCGTCAGCTGGCAAGAAGAAGGAACTTGAATGTTTCCGGTTATGCGCTCAAAAACGGCATTTTCTTTCCATTCGCTGCCAAGCGCGCGAACAAGAGTCGCCACTTTTGCAAGTACTGAATCCTCAATGGAATAGCCTGCGGCAGAAGAATCCGGCAAAAATGCCTTCCGGCTTCCTGCCATCAGAATGCGAACTTCAAGATAAACATGAGACTGATACACTTGTGAACACCTTTGCTCGTATTTTTTTACGATTTCAAGATTATCATTCCTGAATTAAAAAAATATATATCACTTTTTCTTGAAATATGATATACTATAAAATGTCGCTCTTTCAATACAAGGTTTTTTTGCTAAAAAGCGATAGAACCGCAGTATAAATGCGAGCATAATAAAAAAAAGAAACAAGGGGCAGCTGTGAATAAGCGCGATTTTCCTAAAATCCATTTCTACGACCAAGATTTCGTGGATATTTATGATAAAACATGGTCATGGCTTCATGATTTCTGGCTCGACGCAAATTGCAACGAAGCATCCACAAACGGATATTTTATTCATCCAGAAAATGAGGAGCTCTTTTTAGACCAGTTTGAATCAATTTTTTCCTCTTTCTTTCTCGTTTATTCAAATAGAAATTACCCTGCCAATCAAAATCTTGACTATTTCTATGCAAGACAAGAAAAAGACGGCGCTATTCGTTGGAAGTACAACGTAAAGAACGACACCCCGATAATGACAGAAAACAATCTTGAAGGTGTCGGAATGCCGCTTTTTGCTTGGGCAGAGTTCAATCTTTACCACAAATCTGGCAACAAACGACGCGTAAAAGAGGTTATGCCTGTTCTTCAGAAGTACATGACATGGATCGATGAGCACTTCAAGCAGCAGAACGGACTTTATAACGTACCGCCGGAAGCTTCGACGATGTACAACTCACCAAGAGCGGGCACGTTCTATCCTGTCGATTTTAACAGCGCACTTGCGATAAATGCGCTTTACATGTCTGCGCTCGGTGACATTCTGAACGACAAGGAACTGAGCTTCCAGTACAAACGCATGTACTTCTCGCTCAAAACACGCATCAATTCTAAGATGTGGAACCCGGACACAGGCTTTTACCACGACCTTGACGAGTTTGAGGAAAAGCTTCCGCAAAAAACAATCGCCGGATTCTGGCCGCTCATGGCAGAAATCCCGAACGAAGACAAAGCGGATATGCTCATTTCGCACCTTACGAACCCAGAGACATTCGGAACCGACCATCCGTTTGCGACGCTTTCTGCCGACGACCCGGCTTTTGACAAAAACGGAAACGGCTTTTGCGGAAGCGTATACCCGGCGTTCAACTTTATGATTATCAAAGGTCTTGAGAAATACCAGCGTTGGGATCTTGCCCGCGAATGCGCGATCCGCCACCTTTACTACTTGCTCGACGGTATGTTCCCAGGCGACACAAAGATTAAAGGCGACTTGTGGGAAGCATACTTGCCGTGCAAAGAAGGTCACGCTATCTCTCCGGACAACGAAAACTGGCCAAAGACACGCTACGTTCACACAGCAGGTCTTTCTACGATCGCGCTGATGATAGAGAACGTCATAGGTCTTTCTATCAGCTTGCCACGCAAAACCGTTGACTGGATAATCCCGAACCTTGAGGTTATGGGTATCGAGAACTTGTCTCTTAAACGCAACATGATTACGATTCTTTCGAACAAAAGTCTTCGCGGTTGGGAAATCCAGATGGAAAGCGAGAAACTCTACTACTTCACGATTAATATCCTGGGGCAGAAGAAAAAGACTCTCCCGATTCCATCCGGCAAGTGCTCAATGCTTATCGACAAGCTTTAATTTCAGAACAGCTTAGATTATGGAGTAGAGCTCGCGTTCACATCGCGAGCTCTATTAGTTTTTCAAGGTGAATCTCCACGCTGTCAAGACAATCCACAGGGCAATTATCTTTGTTCAAAAGAAGCGGTAACTCCGTACAGCCTAGAATAAGTGCCTGTATTCCCTGCTCTTTTTTCATCTTTTCGATTATGGAAGTGAATTCTTTCAGCGTAGATTCTTTCACGATACCGACTTCAAGCTCTTCATAGATTCTTTTTGCGACGAGCTCGCGATCTTCTTTTTCGGGTATACAAACTTCAATGCCGGCTTTGACCAGATCTTTTTTCATGTAATCCTGTTCCATCGTGAAAATCGTTCCTAAAAGCCCGACTTTTTTGTAGCCTTTCTTTACAATTTCTTCCGCAACTGATTTTGGGATGCTGATAAGCTGCACGCCCGTTTTTTGAACAATTTCATCATAAACGATGTGCATTGTCGCTGCTGTGAGCGCGATAACCTGGCAGCCAACAGATTCAAGATTCCGTACTTTTTCCGCAAGATAGTCCGAAAGCGAATCGTATTGTTGCTCAACCACGTAATTCCAAGCTTTACGGAAATTTACGCTTTCTATTGCAACGTCCGGCATTTGTTTTCTGCTAGTGAGTTTATCGATTCTGCTGTTTAATTCTTTGTAATACATCAAAGTGGATTCAGGGCCGGTTCCACCAACAAGACCGATTTTTTTCATTTTGTCCTCCGTATATTTTCGTATCTGATTAATAGTCTATTTTATATCACAGATTTGTATAAAAATGCAAAAAACCCGCTAGAATTGCATAAACACCTCAATTCTGATAAACTCGCCGTATGATTATTTCATCCATTGACTTAAAAGACGGAAAAGTCGTTCAGCTTAAGAACGGCAAAGATTTGGTACTTGAAAGAGACGATGCCGACGCTCTTATCGCAGAATTCGACCGCTACGGTGAAGTTGCCGTAATCGATTTGGACGCAGCGCTTGGAAATGTTGTCACCGAGGGAAAGCTTCGCGGAACAACAGCGAACACGGAACTGCTTAAGTCCTTGTTGCGTAAAGGAAACGTACGTGTTGGCGGCGGCATCCGTGACGTAAAAAAAGCGAAGGAGCTTATCTCACTGGGAGCGGAGAAAGTTATCATCGGGTCTGCTGCCTGGGCTTCTAAGGAGCAGCGCGCGAACGGTGAGATTCTTAACACAGAGTTCCTTGAAGAACTTACAAAAGCCATTGGACATCATAGAATAATCATATCTGTAGACGCGATTAACGGCGAAATTGCCGTAAAAGGCTGGACAGAAACGGCTGGCATTCCGCTTATTGAAGGCGCGAAAGCTGCGGAAAAATACTGCAGCGAGCTTCTTTTCACGTGTGTTGAGAAAGAAGGATGCATGCAGGGAACCGATATGGCACAGGCAGAGAAACTGCGCCAGGCTGTTGGTTGCCGCATCGTTGTGGCTGGCGGTGTTTCAACACTCGACGAAGTTGTTAAGCTTGAAAAGATGGGCTGCGACGTTCAGCTTGGAATGGCTTTGTACACTGGAAAAGTCGCGCTTAAAGACGGATTTATTGAGTGCTTGAACTGGGAAAAAGCGGCTGAAACTACGGCAGGACTTATTCCGGTTATCGCACAGTCCGTCGCTGGTGAAGTTATGATGATGGGCTACGCGAACCGCGAGGCTTTTAATAAATCGTTCGATGCAGGAAAGCTTACGTTCTGGAGCCGCACACGCAATGTTCTTTGGACAAAAGGCGAGCATTCAGGCAATTATCTTGAAGTAATAAAACTCCGCGCTGACTGCGACAGAGACACCGTTCTTGCGACAGTTATTCCGCACGGACCGGCTTGCCACACGAACAGCTGGACATGCTTCACGTCAGAGGCTATGGCTAAATCGACGATGGATCGCCTTTACGACACGCTTACGGACAGGCTTAAGAACCCAGCACCGGGTAGCTACACGGCAAGCCTTGATGACAAGCGTGTTCGCGAAAAGATTGAGGAAGAAGCCGAGGAAGTTACAGAAGCCGAAGGCAAAGACGAAGTTATTTGGGAGTGCGCCGATCTGCTTTATTTCCTTAACGTACTGATGTGTAAAGAAGGCGTTACATGGAAGGACGTTATGGACGAGCTTGATCGTCGCCACAAAAAATAGGATAAAAGGAGAAGATGATGATAAAGATTATCAACGCATCAGAGATTCCCGAATCCTTCTACCGTCCAAGAGTGATAGAAGGCTCTTCGGGCGAAAACGTCCATGAAAAAGTTCAGGACTACATCAATCGCATCAAAAAAGACGGCGACGGCGCATTGCATAAAATAGATGAAGAGCTTTTTGCGCAGGGCTTCCAGCATTCAAAGCCAGAAAGCTTTTTAATCCCGAAAGAAACGCTTAAAAATGCGGCGGACAAACTTAAAAAAGAAAACCCTGCGTTATACGACGCAGTTTCTCATTCATACAACCTGGCGCTTACTTTTGCCAAAAAGCAGAGAGAATGCTTCACCGATTTTGAGGTGGAGCTTGAACCAGGTCTTATAACTGGACAGAAAACGATTCCGGTAGAAACAGCAGGACTTTACGTTCCGGCAGGACGCTTCCCGCTTTTCTCATCGCTCGTGATGTGCGCCGCCCCGGCGAAAGCTGCAGGATGTGCACAGACTGTCCTTTGTTCACCGTCACAGCCAAACCCAGACGGCTCTAACAAGCCTTATGCCAACGAAAGCATTATGGCTACTGCTTACATTTGCGGCATAGACAAAGTGTTTGCGCTGGGCGGCGCACAGGCAATAGCAGCTATGGCTTACGGTACAGAATCAGTGCCGCGCTGCAACGTTATAGCAGGACCGGGTAACAAGTATGTTACAGAAGCTAAACGAACCGTTTTTGGCGATGTCGGCATTGATATTATCGCAGGTCCTACAGAAGCGTTTATTATCGCGGATGATACCGCAAAACCGGCTTGGGTTGCAGCAGATATGCTCGCACAGGCAGAGCATGACCCGGATGCACAGGCTGTTCTTGTTACGTTCAACAAAGGTTTTGCGGAAAAAGTTAGCGCGGAGATAGAGAAGCAGCTTGCCGCTCTTCCGACAGCGGGAACGGCTCGCAAAAGCATCGATAAAAACGGACTTATCATTCTTGCCGACACGCTGGAACAGGCGGCGGCGGTCGCAAACAACAAGGCTCCGGAACACTTGGAGCTTGCCCTTGACGACGGTGACGCACGGAATACGCTTTTAAAACTGACTCACAACTACGGCACGCTTTTCATAGGCCACGCCGCTGCAGAAGTTCTTGGTGACTATGCCGGTGGACTTAACCACATTCTGCCGACAAGCGGAGCCGCAAAGTTTACAGGAGGTCTTTCTGTAAGGCACTTCCTTAAAACTGTGACGACTCTCCGCACCGAGCAGAATGCAGACGGCTCCTACAAGAGCGGCGTTTTTCACTCAATAGACACAGCGGCGATTCTTGGTGATACGGAAGGTCTGGCGGGTCATGCCGCCGCCGCCCGCATCCGTAACGAATAGTCTGTCGTAACTAGTAGCATCGCCTTCATTTCGCGCGCGAAACGCGACCTGCAAAACGCGACTCGCTAAAACACAACAAACCCGCTGAAAAAAAATAAACCCCGAAGCAAGCTCACCAAAAAGTGGCTTGTTCCGGGGTTCTTTTTCTAAAAAGCTATAAACTACTCAGCTGTGCGGCATAGGCGGAATCCAAGGTCAATATAAACCGTGTCCTGCTTACCCTTATCACGCTTTGTAACTTCACCAATCTTTGAACCATAAGCTGTACTTCTCTGTACACGCTCTGTTCCAGAAGTTGCTCCAATTGGGTTAATCATTGTCTTCTTGTTAATTGACTCATCGTACCAGTCCAGACACCACTCATATACGTTTCCGAGCATATCATACAATCCGAGTGAATTTGGTTTCTTAAGACCAACTTCGTGTGATGTATCATCACTGTTTGATTTAATCCACATGTATGATGTTGCATCTTTCTCGCTGTCTGTTCCAGCATACTTGTATTTCCATTCCTTAGCATTTGGATTTGCGCCACGAGCAGCACACTCCCATTCTGCTTCTGTAGGAATACGCCAACCATTCTTTGTTATATCAGCTGTAATTGTGTCACCGCTGATTGTGAATACTGGCTGAAGACCGTCCATCTCTGACAGCTTGTTACAGAACTTAGCGATGTCAAAAAGCTCAACCTTTTCTACTGGGCGCAGTTTCTGTACCTCTCCTTTCGGTGTATCTGAAGTATGTTTACTTGGGTTCTTGCCAGTAACTGCTTCATAGAGTTCCTGTGTTACTTCATATTTACCAATGATGTAAGGAGTTAATACTACAGAACGTCCTGAAACAAAAACACCTTCCTTATCTGATCCAATAATGATTGTAATTTCAGGAATCTTTACAAAACTCGTCTTGCTGAATCTCTTTCCGTCAATTCCAATATCATCAAGCTCGTTACTTCTTGTGTAAGGTATAATCTTTGTAGAAAGAGCCTTAAGAGACTCTTCGCCTTTGCTTACATGGCGGTCAAGAGTGATGCTTGCGTCAACTTTCTTGAAGAGTTTTGCAGTATTCCACTGTGACATATCGAAATATGGGTCGAAAGCAGCCTGATATCCGTTGTAACCACGGCGATAGTGCCAGTACTGGTACATAAGGTCATAACAACCGATGTACGCGCTGTCTCCAGGATAAGAAATCATAGCAAGGGCAAACTTACCTTTCTGGATGTTGTAAGAAATTGTGTACGGTCCCATGCTTGTGATTGATGTATTCCATTCAGCTGCGTCATCATACCATCCGCCTGACTCATCTGGAGTATCAACGATAACAGGTCTTACTACAGGAGTCTTTGTTTCTGTAGTTGTTGTCGTAGATGTCTTTCCTGTGAGAGGAGCAGAACCTGCAGAAGTCGTTGTTGTGTTCGTCTTTCCCGTCGTTGTTGTAGAACTTGTTGTAGTCGTTGACGTTGTTGTAGAAGTTGTTGTCTTTCCACCTCTTGCAGGAATAGAAGAAATTGGTTTAAGCGTTGCTGTATCAAGACCAGTTCTGTTAAGGTCGATTCTTTCATCAACTGTCTTGTAAAGCTTAGAAATATCAACCTGGCTCATGTCGAATGCTGGTGTTACCCAATCCTGATAACCGAATCCACGGCGATATACCCAGCACTGATATTTTCCGTTGTAGCATGCGATATATCCGCGCTCGCCTTCAACTGAGAACAGTGTCATGTACTCGTTAGCAGCTGTGTTTACAGAAATCTTGTACTTTCCGATTTTT
>JAFZVC010000070.1 GCA_017618015.1 Spirochaetaceae bacterium | reverse complement strand
GACTACAAGAACAACAAGTTCGGTTTCCCGAAAGGTGACCTTTCTATGATAAGAGCAAAGACAAGAACTCCGCTTGGAGCTGGTCCTTACAAGTTCGTATCATACGAGAACAAGACAGTTTATCTTGAGGCTAACCCATACTACTACAAGGGAGCACCTAAGACAAAATACATCCAGTGGAAAGAGACAAACTCTCAGGAAGAAGTTCTTGGTATTACTCAGGGAACAATCGATATTTCTGACCCGACAGTATCAAAGGACAAACTTGAGCAGATCGCTTCTTTCAACTCAAACGGAAAGATCACAGGCGACAAGCTTGCTACATATCTTGTTGACTACAACGGATACGGATACATCGGTATCAACGCACAGAACGTAAAAGTTGGTGACGACCGCGCTTCTGAGGCTTCAAAGAACCTTAGAAAGGCTATCGCAACAATCCTCTGCGTATACAGAGACGTTGTAATCGACTCTTACTATGGAAACGCAGCTTCCGTTATCAACTATCCTATTTCTAACTGCTCATGGGCAGCTCCACAGAAATCAGACAACGACTACAAAGTTGCTTTCTCAACTGATGTTAAAGGAAACCCGATTTACAAAGCTGGCATGACAGAAGATGAAAAATATGCTGCTGCTCTTAAGGCTTCTCTCGGTTTCTTCGAGGCTGCTGGATACACAGTTAAGAACGGAAAGATTACAGCCGCTCCTGCAGGTGCAAAGATGGCTTACAACCTGATGATCGCTGGTGATGGTGTTGGTGACCACCCATCATTCGGTATCGTTTCACAGGCTTCTGAAGCTCTTGCAAAGATCGGTTTCACACTTATCATCGATGACCTTACTGACTCCGCAAAACTTTGGGATACAATCAACGGTGGTACACAGGAACTTTGGTGCGCTGCATGGCAGGCAACTATGGATCCTGATATGTTCCAGATTTATCACTCAGAGGGCGGTTCTTCCGGTCACTATGGCATCAAGATGCCTGAGCTTGACGAGCTTGTTGTTGAAGGACGCACAAGCACGAACCAGGCTTACCGCAAGGCTATCTACAAAGAAGCTCTTGACTACATCGTAGACTTCGCTGTTGAGGTACCTATCTACCAGAGACAGAACGGACACCTTGTAAGCTCAGAGCGCATTGACATTAACAGCATTCCGAAGGACATAACGACATACTACGACTACCTTAACGAGCTTGAGAACATCAAACTTAAGTAGTTTTAAGTCTTAATTCGAATGTAGTTATACATTAACTGCGGCAAATCTTACGGGTGGGACGCAGGCGAAAAACAAGGGGGTACCCTTTGAAGGGGTGATACCTTGTTTTTCGTCGTCGCTGGGACCCGCCCGTAAGATTGTCTTATGTATAACTGTATTCGTGAAATGAGTAAAAGAACTGTTTATAGATAAGCCAGTTTTCTGGGGTAAAACTCGGCGAGAGCAGCTGTTTGTCGTTTATGAGATTTTGCTTCCTATCTGAATTATCTGTTCACGGAACTTTTACTGATTTCATACAAAATACAAATGCAAGGTGTGCGCAATTATGAAAAAATTTATTGTTAGACGCTTGCTTATTTCCGTACTTATTCTGTTCTTCGTTGCACTGATTATTTATGGAATTATGCGGTGTATGCCGACGAGCTTTATCGAGCAGCGTGCAATGACGCTTGCTTCACGCCCTGGCTCCAAAACGTATCAGGAGTGGCTGGCGCAGTTCACGGCGGACTATGGTTTTGACTGCGGAATAATACAAGGCTTTTTCCGTTGGCTTGCCCGGGCAATCCGGCTTGATTTTGGCGAAAGCTGGTATTTCAATCAGTCTGTTATTGAAAAGTTCTCCAGCGTTATTTGGTATTCGTTTGCTTTGAGCCTTGTGGCTTTCATTCTGGAGATAGCCATAGCAATCCCGTCCGGAATCGCGGCGGCACGAAAGCAGTATTCGCGCACTGACTACGCCGTTACGGTGTTCGCGCTTATCGGTATTTCGCTTCCATCGTTCTTCTTTGCGACAATCCTGAAGTGGATTTTCTCCGTCAAACTGAACTGGTTCGACTTATACGGTATCGCGAGCCGCGAGCATATGCAGCTTTCCCGTTTTGAGCAGATTCTTGATATAGCGAAGCATTTCGTTTTGCCGGCTATCACGCTGACAATCGTAAGCGTAGGTTCGCTCATGCGTTTTACGCGCGCGAACATGCTTGAAGTTCTTAACAGCGACTACATCCGTACTGCCCGCGCAAAAGGCGTACCCGAAAAGCGCGTCATCCATCACCATGCTTTCAGAAACACGCTTATCCCGATTGTAACGCTTCTCGGCGGAACTCTTCCGGGGCTTTTCAGCGGAGCAATGATAACGGAAACGCTGTTCCAAATTCCGGGAATAGGCTACACGTCTTACATCGCCGTAAGGCAGGGCGACATTCCGTTCGTAATGTTCTATATGGTATTCAGTGCGATGCTCATACTGCTCGGAAACCTTATCACCGATATTCTGTACGCGGTCATTGATCCGCGGGTACGCGTCAATTAAGGAAGAAAATATGTCAGACGAAATGAATGAATCAAAAAAACTTGATGATGCAACCCGCGTAAAGGTTATGTCCCCCGGAATGCTTGTAGCAAAGCGCTTTTTCCGGAACAAGCTTGCAATCGTGGGCCTTGTAATCCTTGTATGTATGTTCCTGTTCGCCTTCTTGGGCGGCGTTGTAATACCTTATTCAGAAACGGACGTCTTCTACACGACGGACGTGCTTAGAAAAGACTTTGCCGGATGCGCATACATCACTGATTTTGAGTATGTTCAAAAACCCGGCGCAAAGATTCCGTCAGATTTGCAGTCCAAGTTTATCCGTGCGCTGACGGGAAAAACTGTTCAGACGGAGTTCACAACGCGCGACGGCACGTCCATCGTGCTTGAGAATCCTGCCGAAAACATGTACATAGCGTACAGTTCCGAGGGCGGAAAGCTTACCGAGCTTGCGATTTTTTGTAAGTATGCGTTCTCCGCATATACAGACGATGTAAGTTTTTCATACGAGTTCCAAAAAGAGGCGCTTACTGCGCTCGGACTGGGGCATTCGTCTTTTACGGCTGACGGCGCTTCATACATGATAGACGCGACCGGCGATAATGCCGCAATGGTTAAAACCGCTGACGGAAATAACTTCGCGTATGTTTCAAATCTTAAGATTAACTGCGTTATAAGCGGGCTTTTTATAACGCCTGACTTTAAGGAAAAAGCGACAATCGCCATTGCGGGTGGCGCGGAATCGTTCGAGTACACGGATGAAGAAGGCGTAACAGATACGTATCTTATTTTCAACAAAAACGGTGAGTACACGATTCAGCGGTATCAGGAAACGCGCGTTATGGACACTTACGCAGCTCCTTCCAGCGAGCATCCTGTTGGAACAGACTCCAACGGTATGGACTTGCTTGCCCGCCTTATGTTCGGCGGCCGCGTATCGCTTACAATCGGATTTATCGTCGTTATAATCGAGCTTTTGATAGGCGTTGTCGTCGGTGGTTTCTCTGGTTATTTCGGTGGCTGGGTCGATACAATCCTCATGCGTGTCGTCGATATAATCTACTGTATTCCGTCTTTGCCGCTCTATCTTATACTTGGCTCCATAATGGACTACTTGAAAGCAAGCTCGGGCGTGCGTATGTTCGCGCTATGCTGCGTATTAGGTCTTTTGGGTTGGGTCGGAATAGCGCGCATCGTCCGCGGTCAGATTCTTTCTTTCCGCGAGCAGGAGTTTATGACTGCGGCAGAAGCGACTGGTATAAGCGTCCGCCGCCGTGTTTTCAAGCATCTTATTCCTAACGTAGTCCCGCAGCTCGTCGTTTACGCAAGTATGGACATCGGTGCAATTATCCTTGTTGAATCAACGCTCAGTTTCTTGGGCCTCGGTATTAAATATCCGTCCGCAAGCTGGGGAAGTATCATAAACGCCGTAACGGATCCGTATATCATGGCGAACTATCCGTTCGTATGGATTCCTGCTGGCTGTTTGATTCTTCTTACGGTTCTTGCTTTCAACTTTATTGGTGACGGATTACGCGACGCATTTGATCCAAAAATGAAACGGTAGGGTACGGACAATGGCAACTAAAAAAAACACAAATTATATATCTGCAAAGGAATCCCGCCGGATTTCAAAAGAGAACAGAAAGATAACGGCTGCGATAGAGAAAAAGCGCAACCGCAAGTTCATACCGGAAAACGAGTATGTCACGGTTATGAAAAATCCGGAGAACTGCGTCGAGTTCGACAATGTTCATACGTACTTTTTCACTGATATTGGAACCGTAAAGGCTGTGGACGGCGTTTCGTTCGAAGTTCCGCAGGGCAAGACGGTCGGAATCGTAGGCGAGTCTGGCTGCGGAAAGTCGGTCACGAGCCTTTCTTTGATGCAGCTCGTTCAGCGTCCGACAGGACAGACTGTTGAGGGCGAAATCCGCTTCAACGCCGGCGATAAAGTGTACAACATCGTCAATACGCCGACACCTGTTATGCAGACGCTTCGCGGAAGCTATATGTCGATGATTTTCCAGGAACCGATGACGTCATTGAACCCGGTTCTTAGAATCGGTGAGCAGGTTGATGAAGTGATAATCCTTCATCATCCGGAGTATTCGAAAGAAGATGTTATGAACCGGACGCTGGAAATGTTCGAGAAAGTCGGAATAGCTAACAAAGAAGGCGTTTACAAAATGTATCCGCACGAGCTTTCCGGCGGTATGCGCCAGCGCGTTATGATCGCAATGGCGCTTGCATGCAATCCGCGCCTTATTATTGCGGATGAGCCGACGACCGCGCTTGACGTTACGATTCAGGCGCAGATACTCGACTTGCTCCGTAACCTTAAAGACAAAATAAACAGCTCCATTATGCTTATAACGCACGACCTTGGCGTTGTCGCGGAAATGGCGGATTACGTCGTCGTAATGTACGCCGGTCGCGTCGTCGAGAAAGGCACAGCGCGCGAGATTTTCAAGGATCCGCGCCATCCGTACACGATTGGGCTTATGAACTCCAAGCCTGTCGTCGGTAAGCACGTAGAAAAGCTTTACAGCATTCCGGGCAACGTCCCTAACCCGATAGAAATGCCGAACTACTGCTATTTCAGGGATAGATGCGAGATGTGCGTAAATGGCTGCGACGGTGAGTATCCGAAAGAGTATCATGTTTCGCCGACTCATGTCGTAAGCTGCTACCGCTATGCGGAGGAAGGAGGGGCAAAATGAGCGATCTTGCATACCGCGACAACATACTGGAGGTTTCGCACCTCAAAAAATATTTCCCGATTAAAGGCGGCTTTTTCGGCGGAGTTACGGGCAGCGTAAAGGCTGTTGATGACGTTTCGTTCTCGATTAAGCGCGGCACGACGATGGGTCTTGTAGGAGAGTCCGGCTGCGGAAAATCCACGACAGGACGCTCTATCCTGCGTCTTATAGGCAAAACTTCCGGCGACGTGCTTTTTAACGGGCGCGAGGTTTATGACGCCAACAAAAAAGAGTTGCGTCAGCTGCGCACAAAAATGCAGATAATCTTTCAGGACCCGTATTCATCGCTTTCACCGCGTATGCCTGTAGGCGAGATTATCGGGGAGGCTGTGCGCGAGCATGGTATTGTGCCGCCGAAAGAATACAATGACTATCTTTCAAAAATAATGGCTGACTGTGGTCTTATGGAGTATTATAAAGACCGCTATCCGCATGAGTTTTCCGGCGGACAGAGGCAGCGTATCTGTATCGCTCGCGCCCTTGCGCTGAACCCAGAGTTCATCGTGTGCGACGAGCCTGTCTCCGCCCTTGACGTTTCCATTCAGGCACAGATAATCAACCTGTTGTGGGAGCTTCAGGAAAAGCGTAAGCTTACGTATCTTTTTATATCGCATGATCTTTCGGTTGTTGAGCATATCTCGGACACGGTTGGCGTTATGTACCTGGGCGGCCTTGTTGAGACAGGCGCGACAAACGACATCTTTGACAACCCGCTTCATCCGTATACGCAGGCGTTGTTCAGCGCAATCCCGATGCCGGACCCGGATTTGAAGCGTGACCGCATCATTCTTCAGGGCGATATTCCGTCACCGGCGAACCCGCCTGCTGGCTGCAAGTTCCATACACGGTGCAGCAAGTGCATGAAAATCTGTAAGGAAGTCGCTCCGGAAACAAAAGACATGGGTAACGGTCATTTCGTGCGCTGTCACCTGTACGACTGACGTTGAGTGTTGCCAAAAACTGCACTTTTTGTGCCTTGAAGTGTTGTCAAAAACTGCACTTTTTGTGCTTTGGAGTGTTGTCAAAAACTGCTTCTCCGTGTTATTATACTGACATAAGGAGAGGCTAAAGTGTTCTGGCGTAAAGCTTTTGACGCTCTTTCGGAATGGAAAGAAAATTATTCGCAAGAATATGCCGTAATGTTGGAAGGTGCCCGCCGTGTTGGAAAGTCTACAATAGCAGAAGAATTTGCAAAAAACAATTTCAAGTCATATATCAAAATTGATTTTGCGAATGTCAAAAAAGAAGTCCTTGAGGTTTTCGACGATATAGCAAATCTTGATATATTTTTTGCAAGACTCCAGACGGTAACTGGCATTAAGTTATACAAAGACAAATCTGCAATAATTTTTGACGAAATTCAACGGCAGCCACTTGTGCGGCAAGCAATCAAATATCTTGTAGCCGACGGACGTTATAGGTATATCGAAACAGGTTCTCTTATAAGCATAAGAAAAAATGTGCAGGATATCGTAATCCCTTCGGAAGAACATTTCATTCAAGTATATCCTATGGATTACGAAGAATTTATGCTTGCTACCGGCAACGATACATACAACCTATTACGCGGAATATATAAAACAAAGGAACCAATCGGTACAAGCGTCAACAGAAAACTGATGCGTGATTTCCGTATTTATATGGCGGTCGGTGGTATGCCGCAGGCTGTAGAAGCGTATGTGAACGGAAAAAGTTTTGAGCAGATAGACAAAGTTAAACGCAACATATTAAAGCTTTACGAAGAAGATTTTTACAAGATAGATAAATCAGGGCGGCTTTCAAAAATGTACAATTCAATTCCGACCCAACTAAGCTTGAACAAAAAGAGATATGTAATTTCAAATGCTACCGGAAAGCGTACTACGGAAAAAGACAGAGAAATTCTTTCGGAACTTGTTGATTCAAAAACTGTCCTTATTAGCTATAACACAACTGATCCGGGTGTTTCTCTTTCTTTAACGACAGATGAAGAGTCGTACAAAATGTATTTGTCTGACACCGGACTCTTTACGACTTTGCTTTTTAATTCAGCAGATAAATTACATACAAAGATTTACGCAAAGCTTTTGAGTGACAAGCTTGATGCAAACCTTGGGTATCTTTATGAAAATGCAGCCGCCCAAATGATAACTGCAAGCGGGAACAAGCTTTTTTATCATACATGGAAAAAAGCTGACAACACACACGATTATGAAATTGATTTTCTGCTTGCTTCAAATGCCAAGCTCGTTCCAATGGAAATAAAATCTTCTGCCGTTAATACGCACAAGTCCATAACGGAATTTGCCGCTAAGTTTTCAAAGAAGGTATACAAGCAATATCTGTTTTCGCAAAAAGACGTAGACAACAAAGGGCAGCTCTTGTATAAACCGATATACATGCTGCCCTTTGTGCTGGAAGAATTGTAGGTTTTACTTTTTCTTAATTACAATGTCGTCGATGTATACATCGCCATTGATTTTTCCACTATAGTCGCTGAATTCAAGCCACAGGCCTTCAAAGCGGGACCAGTCAAACTGACAAGGCAAATCGAACCATTTACCGCCGTCTTTGTCTGTCCATGCGCCTCTACTGTCTGAGAATTGTGAGACAGGAATTTCAACAGTTGTCCATTCGCCGACTTTGTAATCAGATGCTTTTACAACAAAAACCTTTCTCCACGGGAGCTGTGCCTCTCCACCATCTGAATCAACAAGATAAAACTTAAACTCCTGATTTGTATTTGTGAATTTTACAGAAAGAGAGATGCTTAGTGATTTATTATTTTCAGCAATTTTGGATGTAAGTAGAGCAGGAAGCTGCGGGATTCTGCAGCCGCTGTTTTCTGATGGCCATGACATTTTAATGCAATATCCATGCTCGCTGTCATCTGTTGCATTGTTTATATCTCCATATAAATAATAACGAGAGTTTCCTTTTCCTGTAATACCATCGTAAATTAAATAAGGTTTCTGTGGGAAGTCTCGAAGAACTTGGTTCGTCTTGGCTACGATGGATTCATCTGGCATGGTAAATCCGTAAGCTTCAAGTGCTTCTGTATTAATGTCATCCGGGAAAACCATTGTAGCATCTGCAGTTTTTAATATACCTGTGTCATCGTCCAGTCCCCATACACAATAAGGAATATTATTTTCTTTAAAAGCTGCTACAGTCGCATTAATCCATGCGAAGCGGTCTGTTGGGTTTATCCAGACAGCTGCTCCCATTTCGCCAGCCCAGATTCTGACATTATTCTTTTTTGCCCAGGAAGCAACTTTTTTTATTCTGTCATTAATATACTTTACAGTCCCTTCTTTTGGATATTCATTTTTAATATAGCTTCTTACCCATTCTTTGAAATTATTATTCAATTTTGGAACTCGGGATTTATCATAAGGAAAAGGAAGTCCCTTCAAATCTATCGTATCGCCTCCTCCTCCCCATTCTGTGCCCTGTGTGGTAAATGGTCCCGGATCATAAAAATGGAACGTATATATAAGATTTTGATCTTCGTATGGTTTCATTTTTACAAGGTTATCAGGATTGGACCAGTTTGCACATGTTACAACAATAGTGCGTTTTGAGTCGTACTGTCTGATAAGATCAATTGTTTCTTTTTGAATTTTATACCAGCTGTTCGAAAGATTGTCCGGCGGTTCATTTAATATTTCATAAATAATGTATTCACTTCTGTTTTTATAGCGCTCTGCTATTTGAGGCCATAAAGCCTGTAAATGTGTTTTATATGTTTCCAGAGTCACTTTGTTTTGGATTTCCATTTCATTAAAAGAGTGGTTGTCTATAACAAGATAAATCTGATATTTTTCTGCCCAATCACAGACCTGATCTAGTTTTTCGAAAATAATATCATTTACTTTGCCTATGTTTTTTGGTTCCATCAATAATTCAAAATGAACCGGAAGCCTTATGATATCAACACCCATACTTTTAAGGCAGACAAAATCTGCCTCATCATATTTATTCAAATCAGGAAGGCTTCCTGGCAGTGGTTCAAACCACTTAAGCATGTCAAAGCCTTTTGTAAATGGCAAAGGCTCAACTTCTGAAACCGGTTCGTTCGATGTGCACGCGGTGAGCGCAAAGCATGCAAAAATCAGCAGGATTAAGAATTTACAGGTAGAGAATGCCCCCCCGTACGTTTGTGTAGTAGTTTCATGAAAAACCTCTCTTTTTATGCGAGTCATTGCTCGCTGTTTATTAACAGTATACCACTGTTTTGCTGAAAAAAGGAAATAAACTTTTATAGCTATAAACTTGACAAATGGCTATTGTGGGTTTATTTTTTTATAAACAAATGCCAGAGGAGGTGCTTATGAATATGCCAGCAGGTGCAGTTCCAATTTATGAAGCAAAAAACAGGCTTCCGTTTTATATTCATCAGGCAGAAGAGAATGGCCCGGTGCGTATTTCCCGTCATAATGAAGTTGTAGCCTATATTGTTTCAAAGGAAGATTTTGAAAAAGCTGTTGCTCCAAAAGAAAAAAGCCTCGTGGAAAGAATTCAGGAAAGCCGTATTGCTTATGGACTTGAGGATGATGATTTTGACTATACAGCATATTTTGATAGCTGTAGAGAAAGAAATTGTTATGGACGTGAGGATTCTTCACATATTTTTGATGAGGTGTAATTATGGTAAGACCATATTATCTTCTTGATACAAACATGATTTCAGAAATAGTGAAACCGAATCCTGATAAATGTGTTTGTTCAAAAATCTCTGAATATGAGAAATTTATTGCGCTTCCTTCTACGATATGGACAGAGTTATTGTTTGGTGTAAACTCTATGCCTAATGGAAAACGAAAAGATTTTATCTTTAAAAAACTTGTAGACGACATTCAATCAACTTTTGAAATAATTCAATATGATAATCATGCGGCATGGATTCAAGCTGATATACGTTCTCGATTACAAGAGAAGGGAACACCGGTAGATTTCCCTGATACCCAGATTGCTTCAATCGCCGTTGCGAATTGTATGATTCTTGTAACGCGCAACACAAAGCACTTCGAGCCGATTCAAAAAGTTTCTCCGCTTATGGTTAAAAACTGGTTTGAGTAATCGCAAACGTCGCAAGTTCGGCCAGGAAATCTGCCTTTCTAGTTTTTGCGGAAAACCGGGATGCGGTCTATTGGCGCGGCGACAGTTACTGTACGCTCTCCTTCAAGAACATCGCCTGTGTGGATGTTTTCCCAGCGTCCTTTTGGCAGATACACGTCGCGTTCACACGCTCCCAGCTTTATGACAGGCGCGACAAGATACTCGCTTCCGAACATGTACTGGTCTTTTAAAAGCCAGCACTGCGCGTCATCAGGAAACTCGTAGAACATCGTGCGCATTGCGGGGCTTCCGTTTTCCGCCGCTTCTTTCATAACTTCTGCTATGTATGGCTTCAGTTTTTCGCGGAGCTGTATCTGTGCTGTCATTATCTTCTGCGCTTCTTCGCCGTATGACCAGATTTCGTTGTCGCGACCCGTGAAAAGGTAGCCTCCGCCGTAGCCACGCTCCGGGTCTTTGTCGAGCGGCGGAATGTCGTGCGGGTCGCGGTCGCCGTGGAGCCTCATTACTGGCAGGAACACTCCGAACTCGAACCAGCGCAGAAGCAGCTCTTTGAAAGCCGGGTCGTTGACGTTTCCCCACATAAAGCCGCCGATGTCCGTCGTCCACCACGGAATGCCAGCGAGCCCCATGTTAAGCCCCTCTGTTATTGAGTCTGCAAGGCATTCCCATGAGGACTGAACGTCGCCGTTCCAAAGCACCTGGCTGTATTTTTGGGAGCCGACCCACGCGCACCGCTCCAAATTGACGAAGTTTTTGTGGCCAGCGGCTTTCATGCCGTCGTAGAACGCCTGGCTGTAAAGTTTTGGGTATATGTTAGAGCATTCGAGCGCAGGACCCATCTGATAGCGGTAGTTGCCAAAGTCGTATACGCTGTAGTCCGGCTCCGCGTTGTCGAGCCAGAACATATCGATGCCGTAGTCGGCGTAATTTTTCTTGCAAAGGTTCCACAAGTATTCGCGGGCTTCCGAGTTCGTCGCGTCAAAAGTGAGGCAGTCGCCGTTGAAGTCGTAAGTCTGGTTGGAGCCGGACTCGACGCGCACAAGGTAGCCTTTGTCGAGCATTTCGTAATAGTGTGAGCATTTTTTGTCCACGCTCGGCCAGACGGAAACCATGACTTTTGTACCCATCGCATGAAGCTCGTCGCACATGGCTTTCGGGTCGGGCCAGTATTCTTTGTCAAAGCACCAGTCGCCCTGCCGCGGCCAGTGGAAAAAGTCGATTACGATAACGTCGAGGTGGATGCCAAGCTCTTTGTATTTGCGGGCGACGGTAAGAACTTCGTCCTGTGTGCGGTAGCGGAGCTTGCACTGCCAGAAGCCTAGATAATCTTCTGTAAGAACAGGTACGCGTCCTGTCGCGGCAGTGAATTTTTCAAGTATCTCTGCGGGGCTGTCGCCTGCGGTTATCCAGTAGTCCATTTCCTGGGTGCATTCGGCTTTCCATTCTGTAAGGTTTTTCGCGAAATTGACCTGTCCCACAGCCGGATTGTTCCACAAAAAGCCGTATCCGTTCGAGGAAAGCGCGAATGGGATGGAAACCTGGCTGTTGCGCTGCGCAAGTTCGAGCGAGCAGCCTTTCATGTCGAGGTAGGGGATGGGGTACTGTCCCATGCCGAAAATCTTTTCGTTGTCATCAGGTTCGAAGCGAACCGTCAGCTTGTACGCGCCGCCGACAATCCCTTTGAATTCACGGGCGATGACTTTTGTGCAGCATGAATGTTTTGTCGCGTTCGGGTCGTAACAGCGGAAAAACTCGCGCAAAAGGAGCTTATCGCCTTTGTAGAAGGAAAGAACGCCGTTTTCGCTGATGAATGCTTTTATCTTGCCGTTGGAAATGGTCGCGCCTGTCGCGCCGCTAGCGCTTTTTTCGCCCGGCATCGTAACTGTCGCGGTTCCGTGATCAATCGGCTCTGTAAGTCCCCTGTCATCGTCAAGGAACTTCGGATTCAGTGTCGAACGGATTCGAAGGCTGTCCTTTCCCCACGGTTCTATGCGGAGCGTTTCATTTCCTTTTTTGAAGATAAGAGCGTTTTTTTCGGCTTTGAGCATCGTTTCCCCCTTCGTGCTGCGTTAAAAAAAGCCCCGTGAAAAGATTTCCGGGGCTTGTAAAAAATATGTCGCGGCGAACCGTGACAGTTTTTAAGAACGATTATTTTGCGCGCTCTACGAATGTTCCGTCGCGTGTGTCGATAACGATTTTCTCGTCTGTGTCGCAGAAAAGAGGTACAGCAACCTCGATTCCTGTGTCGAGTGTAGCAGGCTTTGTTGTCTTGCCGCTCGTATCGCCCTTAACGCCAGGCTCGCAGTATGTGATTGTGCGGACAACGTTGATAGGAAGCTTGATACCTACAGCCTTTCCTTCGTAGAAAGTGATGTCAACGTCGATGTCGTCCTCTGGTGTGATGTAACCGGCATTGTCACCGATGTCATCTTTTGGAAGCTCGAACTGCTCGTATGTGTCCTGATCCATGAAAACGTATGTCTCGCCATCGATGTATGAAAGGCGTGTCTTGTGGAACTCAAGGTCAACTTCTTCGAATTTCTCGCCTGAGTCAAGACCAAGGTCCATTGTCTGACCTGTAACGATGTTCTTTACGCGTAATTTGCTAACCTGACCGCCGCGTCCTGAGCGGACTCCGAGAAAACGCTGTACGATGAGCGGAGAACCTTCATACATAAATGCGGTTCCGACTTTTAACTGTGATGTTGCTAACATTTCAAAAAACCTCTGTCAAAAAAGAGTGGATATTATGTTTGCGCGATGACGCACATTTCTATTTATTCTACACTATTTCTTCAATAAAAGTCATCAGGTGTTCAGCTAGGTTTCCGTTTTTTATGAGATTTTTGCTGAATGCAAGGAATGATTCGTGGATTTCGTCGTAATGCGAGAGGATTTTGAGGAGCGCGTTGCGGCTGTCGTAGGTGCTGTTTGGCGAGTTTGTGGTGCCATATGTCGTGTTTTGTGCTTGTGCGCCGTTGTACCAAAGCCAGTAATCGCGGATGAGGCGGAAGTTCTCTGCGGAGAAAAACGGCTCCATGCGGTCAAGGAGAGCCTGTACCTTTACAAGATGGTACATTTCAGACTGAGGATAAGCATGCCAGACGAAAGGTTTGCCGGATAGACAGGCGCGTGAAAGCGAATCTTCACCGCGGATAAAGAGAAAGTCTACGCTGTAAAGCATTTTGTCCCATTCTTCTTGAGGAAGGAAGGGAAGCTTTTCCAGTTCGGGAAGAGCAGCGTTTCCGGTTGGGTTTTCGTTCGGGGTAGCGCTTGAGTGGGCACGGTCGGCGCACACTTTCCATGCGGCGGAAAAAGGTGCATCGGCTTTACCGGCGGCGACAAGAATGCGGGTGTCGCGGTTTGTGGCGAACGCTGCGAGTGCGTCCGCGATAGTTGAGAAATCGCGCTCGTAACTGAAAATGAGGAACGTGAACGGTTTGTCTGCGTTCGCAGAATCGCCCGGGATGCTGCTCGGCTTAGATGCGCCGTTTCCGGTAGCACCAGTTTCGCCAGTACTCGTGGGTCTGCGCGGTTCGCAAGAGCTGTCGCGCAAAACTGGAACCTCGCCGTCCAGTATCAAGCCGCCGGTTTTGTCCGTGAAGCCCGGCATAAAGTTCACCTTGCGTACCTGCGCCGACCGCGTAAGCGACTGCAGCTTGTGAAACTCGTCGGCATACGGTTCCGCCGTAAGATACTCCAGATTTATGATTTGAACGGGTTTCGGGCGCAGGGCTTGAAGCGATTTGTCAAAAAGAATGTCGTCAAGCCACTCCGGGCGACCACACGCGAAGCACTCCAGTATTACAAGCGGCGGTGTTTCCGCGTACATTTTCCGTCCTTCATCAGCCGCATCCCACTGGCAGACCGTCCAGCCGCAATGTTTCTGTATAGGCTTTTTAACGTCTACGCCCGGAGAAAGCTGCGCGAACGCTTCCAAATTATCCACGATAAGCCGTAGCCCTGCGCCGCCATCGGGTAAAAGCGCAGATAGAGCTTTCGCAAGGCGGAACACAACACCGATGTCGCCGTAATTGTCAACGACCTTGCATAAAAGTGTAATATCAGAATTATTAAGTTTCATTGCTGTACATCTTATAAAGTTCTTCTGTCGCGATTCGCGCTTTAGCCACAATATCAACGGCGTTTTTCGGAAAGCAATAATAAAGCGTTTTCGTGTCGCCTATACAAACCATATCGCCAACCCTGAACCAATTATACGCGGAATACAGGCTGTACGAAAAGGTAGGCTTTTGTTTGTAGTTTAATTTGCCATCACAACCTGTAAGCGTGAATCCATCGATGCCGTGATGCAGATGTCCGCATCCAACTCTATATAATGCCTTAAAATCTTTCATAATGCAGATATCAACATCCACATCAAGATTGTATGTTCCGTCCTCAAGCTCCTTTCGGACTTGCGCACGTTCCCAGCTGTACCAGTCAGGCACACTCGTAAAGCAGCTGTCGCCTTCCGTAGCCTTCAAAAATCCGTCTTCGGTAAGTTCGTGCTTTTTTCCGCAATTTCCGCACGTTATGAAAATCCCCTTGCCGACCATTTTGCCTTCTGTTCCGCAGACAGGGCACTTAAAAAGCACCCTGTTCAAAAAATCAGCGCGGAACGGCTCGTCTACAATCACCTTGTTTTCTTGTTGCCACTTGAAATTGTCGAACGTGAATTCTTTCTCGATGCGTGCAAAAATCTCGTCGGGTGTCATTTCCTTTATTTCATCCGGCGACAGCAGATATTTTACGTCCGCTGAAACGCTCACTTTGCGAGGACAAAGGTTTCCGTAAATCGGATTCCTGGTGAAAGCTCCGTATGTCCTTATCATAATGACAGGCACGTTCAAAAGTTTTATACATTTTCCAAGAGAGGCGGGCAGCTGATTCGCCGTGCCATCGCAAGGGTAGGCTGCTTCAGGAAACATCAGAATTGAGGATTTGAGCTTTTCCAAGGTGTAGCGTATATTCCGGATAAGCTGAATTTCCGCGACGAATTTGTTTGTGGGAATGCAGCCTATAAGCCTCATATAAAGTTCTTTGCCTATAAGATGGTCGGAAGTGCATATAATGTTCATCGGTCTGGGAAACATCACCGATTCTGCTATCTTTGGATCAATGAATGAAGAATGATTCATAAGAACAAGGCACGGTTCTTTCTTTCCGAGTTTTTCCATTCCTATTTTGCGGTATGTGAAATTTGCCGCTTTCAGTTCTTTTGTTGTTTGGATTATTTTAACGAATCGCCAGAATGGAGAAGGTTTAAGAGGTTTTTTCGGCTTGCGGGGTGGAAGCTTCTGAACCTGTTCAAAAGAACGATTTTTTATTTTCATTTTAGTCTTAATTATACACGTACTCAGTTACTGTTGTGATAACGTCGCTGTAAATACCGTCTTTGAAGCGTGTTTCGTATTCCTTTATTCCCGAGATGTTCCCAGCTTTGTTGTAAGAATAAATTTTCTTTGTGTGAAGCGAGTCATATTCGCTGACTTTAGTGCAATCTAAGTCTTCTTCGTATTTATACGCTTTTTCGCTGTATGTCATCGCGCCACTGCCGAATTCAGTGTAAACAGCCGTAAGAATCAGCCTGCCGCTTTCATCATAATCGTAGTATTCCGTTTCTTTTTTGTCTTTGGAAAGCGTTTCTTTTTTCGCCAGAACGCCGTCAGAATCGTAGAAAAAACGAGATTCCGTGCGGGTCGCGAACTGCACTGTGTTTGCTGTGTTGCCGCTGTCCGTGCTGGAACCTGACGCGCTTTTTTGAATCGATGTAACAAACTGTTCGGTCACGTTGCCGCTTTCATCGTAGGCGTATTCTTCAATGCTCGCAATGAACATATCGTCTTGTATGCTTCTTGCAAGTTTTGACGAAACTTTTCCGTCGCTGTTCCACACGTAAGAAACGGTTGTTTTTGGCTCTGTGTCCGTCTCTGTCGCGGCAAGCAGCCCGTTATCATCATAAATATACGTGATGCGCGATGCTTCGTTTCCGGCTTCATCGTATGCGATTACTTGAGTCAGCTCATCGTCTCCGTTGTAGAAATATTCCTCCGCGAGTGATGTATAGCCTGACCAGTTTTCATCGGTTGGCGCGGACCAGAATTCTGTCTGCACCTCCGCAAGAAGCCCGTCGTATCGGTATGAGATCCACGTAAGACAGATTTTACCGTTCCTGCGTTCCTCCGACGATACATAAAATCCGTCCGCATCGTACCATTTGTCGTTCAGTTTTATAAACGCGCCCGAAGCAACTTCCGTTATCCTGCCTTCGCCGTCTGTTTTGCAGTCTGTCGTGTAAGAAATGTCTGTTGTCGGGATATCCGGCGGCATCATAATGTCCGGGGACGGCAGGCTGAACCTTTTTAGCGATATCTCAAAACCTTTGTCGTCATAGAGCTTTTCGGTACCGCTTATTCCGTCCGCGCTTGTGTATTCGCGCAAAAGAACGCCGTCCGCGCTGTACGTGTACGCCGATGTTCCGTCTTCGCTCGTTATGAGCGTGTTGCTGTCTGCATCAGTTTTGTATGTCCACTTTGAAAGAAGCTTTCCTTGTTCGTCAGTTCTTTCCATTGCGGCGATTTTTCCGTCTTTGTAGGAGTATGTGTCGCGTCGCAAAAGCTTGCCGGTGTTGTTGTAAGATTCGTATGCTTTAAGCGTGCCGTCGCTGTTAAAAGTCGCCTTAGCTGTAATTCTGCTTTCCGCTGTGACGATAAAAAAGCCGCTTCCGTATGTGTAGCTTATGTTCATTTCTGGAGTTTTTGTGGAGATTCGCTGGCCCTTCGAGTTGTAGATATATTCTGTCCGCGCCTCTGATAGCGATTTTATTCCGTGCGCATCGTACTGCTTTTTCGTAATCGTCACTTTCCTGATGTCGCCCTTATAACCGTCTGCCGTGCTCGTGGAGCCTGTATATCCAGAGAGCGTCTGCGCGTACGCGGAGGATAAGACAAAGAGTATCGCTGCGGCCGATATAGCCAGCTTTTTGCGGGAAAGCATAATAAAATTATAAGGTCGCATTTTCAAAAAGTAAAGAGTTTGGACATTTGAGGATGATTACATCCCGCAAACAGTAATTTTTTCCTCAGTTACAAGATAATCAACTTTTTTGTCGAGGTCGCCGCACGGAACCGTCTCTGCTATCTGCAGCTGGAACGCATAGCCTACAAGAACTGTTTCAACCGGAACGCGCTCTATATAACGGTCGTAGTATCCTTTGCCTTTGCCAAGCCTGCAGCCGTCCTCGCTGAACGCAAGTCCCGGTACAAGAATGACGGTTCCGGCAGGAAGAGATTCGGGGTTTACAGGCTCCAAAGACTTTACCGGCTCTTCTATGCCGAAGTTTCCGCACCGCAGCTGTTTTGAAAGTGGCAGCTCGAGCGACAGCATCCTGAAAGTCATGTCGGTGTCGGTCGTTCCTGGAATCGCGACGTTTTTTTTGTCGTCGAGCATTTTTGTTAGAAGGGGATATGTGTTTATTTCCGTTCCGACCGACACGAACGCAAGGATGAGCGGCGCATACCGGTAAAGTGGAGATTCAATGAAGTGCTTCATCGCATCGAGGCTGTACGTCTCGTACTGTGGCGACTCCTTGAAAGCCGCGAGAGAAAGGCGCATATATGAGCGAAGTTCTTTTTTCTGGTCGGGAAGCGTTTTCATTGTGGCTTTTTCCCAAACAGCATCTGCTCGTACTGAGCTTTTAAGACGATTACGCAGTCTTCTTTTACGGCGTTTTTCCGCACGATGTCTTCGGCAAGGGCGCGGCAGTTCGGGGCACCGCAGGAACCGCAGTCAAGTCCGCCAAGCTGTGTGACGATTTCTTCCATTTGCTGCATTTTTTTGCGGGCAGCTGCAAAATCAGTGTCGAGCAAGCGGCTGGGGCGCGGGATTATCGGCTCTGTAAAGAGAAGGTCGCTGAGTTTGGGCTGTGTTTCCTGCGCCAGTTTAGCGGGGCTTGTCGGGTTTTCTGCGCAACTTTGTGAGCCTCGGCGCAAAACGGATGCCGCTGCCGGAGCTGGTGTCACTGTTAGAGGACCACCGAGGCAGCCACCCGTACACGCGCTTATTTCCAAAAAGTCGAAATGCTCGAATTGACCGTCTTCCGTTTCTTCCAGTATTTTAAGAGCCTGTGTAAGTCCGTCGGCATAAAGCCAGCGGCAGTCATCGCCGTACTGCCTAAGATGAAGCTCCAAAGCCTCTGCTTCGCCGGCGGCGCGGCACCACTGGACGTGTGCTGCGCGGAACGCGGGGGCGCTTTCGTCGTTTTGTGCGCTGCTCGGTGCTTGTCCAGAACCCGCCGCAGAGCCGCCTTTTTTCAACGCCTGCAGTACCGGCAGATACACCGCGTTCATCGCAAAAACGCCGTCAATCTCCGACTTTGCATAGCCGAGCGGCGAGCGTGCCACCGTAACTTTCGCTGGACATGGCGAAATAAAGAAAATTCCTGCGTCCGGGTGCTGTGCGCGTGCCTGCCGCGCCGCGTTCTCCGATGGCGGAATTATGGGCAGAATATGGTCTATTAAAGACGGGAAGCGTATTTGTATCAGTTTTAAGATTGCGGGGCATGAAGAAGAGATTATCGGGGTTTCGTACTGCCCGGTCTGCTTGTTTTCGCGTATGAAATCCGCCGTCGCACGGGAAACTTCGCCCGCCGCGCCGGAAATGTCGTAAACAAAATCGAATCCAAGCGTTTTAACGGCATCCATTATCGCCTGCCGTGACGTTTTTTCGCTGAATTGCGCGAAAAACGCAGGCGCAAGTAAAGCTACTTTCGTTTTATAAGCCAAAAGCTCATCTTTTGACGCCGTAAGGGCATATTTGGCGCGGCTAGGACACTTGCGTATGCATTCGCCGCAGTCGATGCACTGCGTTTCCAGAATATGCGCTTTTCCGCCGTGTACGCGGATTGCTTCGACCGGGCAGGATGTTACGCATATCGTGCATCCCTTGCAGTTTTCATCGCGCAGCTCAACGGAGTGAAAATCAGATTTTCCGTTCATCATCCGCCTCCATTTCCTGCGCCGTCAGACGAAAGCTTTATCCGCATCGTTACTGTCGTGCCTACACCGACTTTGCTGTCAATCGTCATAAAATCGGAGTTCCGTTTCATGTTCGGCAAGCCCATTCCGGCTCCGAACCCAAGTTCCTGAACAAGCGTCGGGGCAGTGGAAAATCCTTCCTGCATCGCTTGCTCAATATCGGCTATGCCCTTTCCATGGTCTTTCATGACGATTACTATCTCGTCATCAAGAATATCGATGTCGGCTTCTCCGCCCCCAGCGTGCACAACCATATTGATTTCCGCTTCGTACATAGCTACAGCCGTCCTTTTAACAACGTCAAAAGGAATGCCGAGCTGCTTCAGCTTTTTTTTCATTTCAGCCGAAGCGCTGCCTGCGCAAGAGAAATCATCACCTGGTACGTCGTAGTGGAAGTGCATGATAAGCCTGTTCAGTCGTAAGGCGCGCTGCCTCAGAATGTCCGCTATATCTCGCGGACTCCGTAGCCGGTAAGCCCAGATGAATAAAGCTTGCCACATGCCGGAAAAAGAGGAAGCTTTGTTGAAAGCAGGATAATTCCCAGCTCTTTAGCCATGGAGATCATCTCCTCCGTTGGCTGCTTGCCTCGAACAAAACAAATTGCGCCGATATCCATAAGATTAGCGGTGCGTATTACCTGAACATTGATAAGACCTGTCAGAAGGAGGACCTGCTCTTTTACAAAAGCCATAACGTCGCTCATAAGGTCGGAGCCGCATGCAGAGGAAACCTCAAGCCCCTGAAGCTGCTCGTTGCATAAAATCTGCGCATCAATTGTCTGCGCTACCTGTGTGATTGTCATGGAACAATGATAGCACGATTTGCCGCAACAAGCAAAGAAATTCTGGCAGTTATGCGAATCGTGAAATTATGCGTGAATCATCTTAGGATCATCAACACCAAGGAATGATTTAAGCGCTCTCTATATAGATTATTGCTTTTATAACTGAGGTTTTATCATTTTTTGGGGTGGTTTAAGAAAAAAACATAATATTTTGCAACAAAAAAGGCTGTCCGGGCACTTCAATGCTCAGACAGCCTTTTTCTTTCGCGCGGCATGGAAACCGGTACGTTAATTCAACGCTATGTTGATTTTTTCCGCTACGGCTTCGTTCTCTGACGCGTGTTTGTCTATTTCGTCTATAGCGCCGCGGATATTGTGCAGAAGCCCTTCAAGTGTGCTGACCTTATTACGAAGTTCATCCGTTCCCCACGAAATGTTATGCAACGAGGCGTTCTGCAGCAGAATCTCCTCGGCGACACCTTCGGCAAGCTCCGTGTTCTTGTGCGAATCGTCAACGACATGCGTTATGGAGTTCATAACGTCGCGCGTACCTGCGTCTATCTCTGCGATGCCGGAAAGAATTTCTTCTATAACGCCAATCGTGTTCCTGAGCTCGTTCGTTGTCGCCTTTGTATGTTCAGAGAAAGTCGCAACGGAAGCTGTCGTTGTGTTTACAATCTCTTCGTTTTCTTTAAGCGTGTCGGTGATGTTCTGCGCGTTCTTCGTTGTTTCTTCTGAAAGCTTGCGGATTTCCTGCGCAATTACAGAAAAGCCCTTGCCCAGTGAACCGGCATGAGCTGCCTCAATGGACGCGTTCATTGCGAGCAATCCCGTCTGCGCCGCTATGTTGTTTACAGCCTGAACAAAGTTCGAAACCTTGTCCGAAGACTCTTTCACCTGCTGAACGTCGTCAACGAGCTTACGCATCAGCGCCATCTGCGAATCAAGGTCGTGTACGATGGAGTTCATGCCGGAGCGCTGCTGAGACGCTATTCCGCTTATGTTCGCGATGTTTGCCGACATCTCTGTGAGCGCGGCGGAAGTCTGGGTTATCGCCTTGCTCTGGTCTTGCACGCTGAGCCGCATCTGCTCTGCCTTGTCGTTAATCTCAAGGCTGGAATCTCTTACGGTGCCCGCCTCTTGGCTAAGACTGATTGACTCTTTGTTTATATACTCGTAAAGGTGCCGTATCTCCTCGATGTTCTCCGTCGCCTTTCCCGTAGACGCAGAGAGCTGCTTTCCAATGTTGAGCCCTTCTTTTGTTTCGCTTATGAGATTGGAAATCTTTTGCAGCGACTCCGCTGATTTTTTCTCGTTCTCAGCTGCCCGCACGACAACGTTTCGCGTGAACTGGTCGTAAAGCAGAATGCAGATGTTCGCGGTTATTACGCCGAGCGTACAGATTACCACGTTAAGGATAAAAGCTTTGGGGTCTGCGATGTATCGTGGTTTGTAAATGAAGACGTTCGTAAGAATCCATAAAATTCCGGACATGGCGAAATAGCCGTAAAGCTGCTTCCTTCGCAAAGAGATTAGAAAGTTACAGATTGTCATGACGGTTATGAAGTAACATTCGCGGTAGGGCAAAAAGTTCGAGTCTTTGTACGGTGAGCCAAAGCAGACTACCGCCGTGAGCAAAACAATTGCGATTGTTGTCGTCCATGCGCCTCTGTGGATGTATCCTTTCTTTATGAATACGAGCGAAGTAGCGAAAAATGCGAGCAAAAAGACAGAGCCGCCTCCTATGACCGGATAGTCGAACAAAAAGAGCGCGATTCCAAAAAGTGTGAACAGGAGCATGAAAACGATGTTTGAGCCGATAAGGAGTGAAAGCTGATCCTGTTCCCGGATAGTGAAAGAGTCGAAAATCTCTTTCGGTGGGTAAAATTTCTTGTTTAGGGATTTTCCTGCCATCGTTAATTCCTTGCGAAAAGTATAACAAGTATTTTCCGCATTGAACATGATTATCTTATGTTTTTGCGGAGTTTTTTAGCCGGTTTTCGTTTCTTTCAATAAGATTTTTTTTATACGGAAGAAAAGGGTTCCCGGGGAAAGAAACCACGTAAGGCTTCTGCCGTCGGGGTGTCGTTCCCCGGGCTTGTTCCCCTATTGTAATTGTCGCCTTTAGGCATTACATTCTATGTATGGAAGAAGAAGTTTTGCAGGAAGTTATCGTACAGGAAGAAGCCACCAACAGCTTTGTTGAGGCTGTCGGGCACGCTGCCGACGATGCGTTTTTGAAGCAGACGAGCGGCATTTGGAACTGGATAAAAGAAGTTTTCACTTGGGAGAACGTTTTCAAGTGCATCGGCGGAGTGCTCGTGGTGCTTGTTTTCTGGCTGATTTACAGGCTGATCCGGCGCGGCATCCGCCAAATACCGGAGAAAAAGTTTTCCAAGTCTAAGCTTGCTGTGGCGGAAAAAGGGCTTAAGTATCTTTACCACACATGCGTCATCCTCTACGTGCTAAGCCTTTTTGGCATTGACCTTACCGCCATTTGGGGAGCTGCCGGAGTTGCCGGTATCGCCATAGGTTTTGCGGCGCAAACTTCCGTTAGCAATCTGATAAGCGGGCTTTTCGTCATTACGGAAGGTTCGCTTCACCCAGGCGACACGATTATCGTTGACGGCATTACGGGTGTTGTTGATGAGGTGAAGCTTCTTTCGGTGCGCGTGCACACTTACGACAATCAGATGGTGCGCATTCCGAACTCCACGATTATAGACAAGAGTCTTACAAATAACTCGTATTTCAAATGCCGCCGCCTTACGGTGGCTGTCTCTGTAGATTATAGCTCAGATATGCGCAAGTGCCTTGAGGTTCTTTCGCGCGCACCGAGCCTTTGTCCGACTGTCCTTAAAGACCCGGAGCCAAAGGTTTGGTTCGACGGATTCGGGAACAGCTCAATAAACATGACGGTCGCGGTTTGGTTCAAGCCCGCTGATTTCCTTACGACGAAAAACGACATTTTTGTTGCGATAAAGAAAGTGCTCGATGACGCGAGCATAGAGATTCCGTTCAACAAGCTCGATGTGAAGATTCTTCAGGAAGCGTAGGATTTCGCGTGTCTGGCGCGGTATTCCGCTGCGAAGCCTCGCGCAGTCTGTTGCGCGCTCAGTCCGGCAGATGCTTGATGTACTTTCCGTACGCCTTTTTCATAAAGAAGAACGCCGTCAAAAGCGATGAAACTTCCGCAATCGGGAACGCCCACCACACATTCGTAAGATTTCCTGTGAGCGAGAGCAGCCATGCCGCCGGAAGAAGCACTATAAGCTGGCGGATGAACGAGCCAATCATGCTGTAAACGCCCTGACCAAGAGCCTGGAAAACCGAGAAAAGGCAGATACAAACAGCCGCGACAGGGAAGTGTGTTCCGATTATGCGGAGCGCCGGACGACCGAGGCGCAGCATCTCGTCGGATGCGTTGAAAAGCGACAGAAGCTGTTCTGGCATCAGCTCGAACATGAGCAGTCCCACGAGCATAATGCCGACCGAAACTTTTATGCCCACGAAAATCGTGTCCATAATGCGCTTTTTCTTTTCGGCTCCGTAGTTATACGCGATTATAGGAACAAGACCGTTGTTCAAACCGAAAATCGGCATGAAGATAAAGCTCTGCAGCTTGAAGTAAACGCCGAAAATCGTTACAGCCGTCATGGAGAATGAGCCAAGAATCAGGTTGAAGAAGTACGTCATTACGGAGCCGATTGACGCGAGCAGTATAGAAGGAACGCCGACCTTGTAGATGTCCGCTATTACCTGCTTGTCCGGCTTTATGTAACGCAGACCGAACTTAATCTCTTTGTTTTTCTTGATGTTCAGCGTAATCGAGATTAGCGCGGCGACAAACTGACCGAGTACAGTCGCAACAGCCGCACCGGTGATGTCCATCGCCGGGAAACCGAGATATCCGAAGATGAAAATTGGGTCAAAGATTAAGTTGACAATCGCGCCTGTAAGCTGCGACACCATAGAAAGCACCGTGAGTCCTGTTGACTGCAGAAGTCTTTCAAAAAGAATCGCCATGAAGCAGCCCGGTGACACGGTGAGAATCACTGTCAGATATTTAACGCCGTACTCAACGATTTCCGGGTCATCCGTCTGTGACTGGAAGTACGTGCGCGGTATGGTTAGTCCGAGTATGATGAAAACGATGAAGCTTATTATGAAAAGGAAAATACCGTTTCCGGCAGATTTGTTGACATCCTCATAGTTTTTCTGACCGAGACGCTTTGAAAGAAGCGCGTTTATACCAACTCCGGTTCCTGTGGAAACCGCGATTATAAGTGTTTGGATAGGGAACGCGAGCGATACCGCCGTAAGTGCCTTCTCTGATATTTGGGCGACGAAAATGCTGTCTACGATGTTGTAAAGTGCCTGAACGAGCATTGATATCATCATGGGAAGCGACATTTGGATAAGGAGTCTTCCCACAGGCATTACGCCCATTTTGTTTTCTTTCAGTTGTGTGGATACTTCGGTATTCTGTGCCATAACGCAGATGATACTATCAAAAAACGAAATAAATGTCAAAAAAAGTGAGGTTTTTCAACGGACTGCGGGGGATAAATGCGGAATAATCAGGCGTGATTCATGCGCCTTTCAAGGCTTCGTTCTTTAGTTCCTCTGCCTGTTGTTGTACTTGTTCAAGAGGCAGCCCAGTACAACGTGCTACTTTTTCTGGTGAATCTCCTTCTGTAAGAAGATTCCGTGCATTTTCAAGCTTGGCTTCCTGCTTGCCATCTTCCCTGCCTTTGTTATACAAGTAAGTTTTCTGTCTTTCCCATTCCATATACTGCCTCTTGTAGTCCAGGTTGTGCTTGACCTCATCAGCCAGGTGAGCTACCCTTTCCGTAAAGGCATCGCTGCTCTCCTGCCCACTGACGAGCCGCAGAAACGCTTTCTGCTCTTCATTCAAAAGCTTATCACAAGTTTCCGAAATAAAAAAGTATTTTAGTGTCCTGTCGCCAAGTGGAATTGACGTGTCCTGACGGCACAGGTTCTCGAAAGTGTAGACGGGAAGCCCCTTTTTGAAGATGTCAGGAATGCAGATGAATATGATGTACGAGTCTTTCAGCTCTTTGTAGGGCTACCCGCTCTTAAGACAGTCAACGTCAATCACGCCCTGGTAGTACCGTGCGCGTTCGGGCAGTTCATGTCGATGTGGTCAATTTCGATTTCAAGAAGAATTTCGAGGAGCCGCTGGCAGACATCGGGGTTGTCCCGCATTACCTTGAAGAAGACGAAATCATTCGCGATTGTAGCCTGTTCCCATTTTTCTTCTGGTGTCAGTTGTTTCTCACTCATGGATAAACCTCTTTCAAAATAATATATGCAGTATGCTAAAAACATCCTGCATATATTATTATTGAAATTGCGTGAGGAAAAATTCATCTTTTCAGAGAATTTTGCGAAAAAAATATTACATTTGTGCAGCCAGCGCGATTTTACTGTGCGGTGCTTTTGACGACTGCGGAAACCGCTTCGACGAACCGTTTTTCCTCGTCCGGGGTAAGAAGTTCCTTCGCGTACAAAGCCTTTTCAAAAAGCGTGCCCGCCGTATCGCATTGCGCGCCTAAAGCCGGATAACGCTCCGAAATAAGCGATGTGTATTCTGCCGGCGCAAGGTTCTTTTTATATGCGATGTCGCGCTCTTCGCCCCACTCAATAAGTTTTAGGAACTGTGTCGTAAGGCGGTCAATCTCTTTTTTCTTTTCTTTTGACTTTTTCGAGGCTTCAAGTATCGTGCTGATTTTTTCCTTGAAATCGGTGGCTGCCTTCATGTAAGCTTCACCGCGCTTTATCCGCATGGAAAAGAGCGACTTCAGCGCGGATTTCAGGAGATCGCGCAGGCGGCGCATATACGTGATGAGCTTTTTGTTTTTCCAGAAGTCTCTCCATTTTGCGGAGAAAAACGGCCCGAAAAAGAAAAACAGAATCAAGCCCGCCATGCCTACCAATGCTATCCATTTTATGATTTGGAAAAGAAGCTCGAAAAACGGATTTACTTCGCCGCCGACCGATTGGAGCGACATTTCTTCCAGAACCGTTGGGCGCATTTCCGGTGTTGTCGTGATGGTTTGGGTGTTGCCTTCTGATTTTGTGCCTCTTAGCCACGCAAAAAGCCATGCGAAGTACGACGGCTTAAGGAGAGCTGTGTTCGAGGCGATAAAAAACGCGATTACGACACAAATCAGGCAGAAAAAGAACGATACTTTGAGCAGCCTTCGCCGCACCGGGAAAATTGATGAAAGCCCCATTCCAGCGTAGTATGTTTCGTTTTTGAAGATTGATGAAAGGATGCGCGTAAAGACGAAAAGAACCGCATGAATCAGCATGAAAATCACGGTTATGGCAGAAAGTTTTGTGTTTGTGAAAAACAACGCCAAAAAGAACACGGTGGTTACGAGCGAAAAAATCGCCAGTTTGAAAATACTGTCATCTATCGTTTCCACAAAGTCTGATATGAGCCAGCTTTCCTCGTGAAGCATTGACGCAAGCGGCTGCCCGGAAAGGTCTCCGCAGCTTTTTACAAACGCGTCGTGATAAGAGAAAGCTTTTTCAAGCTTTATGGTGAAATAGTATTCAAAAAGAGTCGGAATGACTATGAGCAGTGATGGAACGCCGGGGATTACGAACGTGAACAATGTGGAAAAAAGAAGCTCGTAAAAGACGATGAACCGCACGTTCGCGAAGATTGTCGTTTTTTCTTTGAAGAAAATCCACGAGACGCATTGTGTGGCGATGCCTGTGAAAAAGAGGTATACGCAAAGAATCCACGAATAAAAGGTGAAATATTCAAAACGACGGATAAAATCGACGATTAAGAGCGAGAAAGTTGTTGTAACTGTCGTAACGAGAAAAAGAATAAGGACGCGCTCAGCTAGCGATTTGGCGATGAGTTTCCGCGATTCTTTCATAGCGTTTTCTCTGCCTCCTGCACCGTATCCGGTCCGACAATGAAAATGCGCGTCCTGTCGGGCAGCTTGTGTTTGAGCGTCTCCATCGGGTTGTATGTGAGCGAGCCTTTCTCCATCTGGATGAGAGCGAGCACGTCAAGGATGCAGCCTGCCTGGTTGCTCGCAGGAGGCAGGTACGGGAAGTCCGTCGCATAAGCGGCGAAACCGCATTTCTGGTGAAGCATCTCGGCATTCCGCACAATTTGGGCGGCGATTTTTATTGCTTTTTCGCCTTTGTCGTACCGCTGTTCAAGCGGGTAGTCGTCAAGCGCGAGATTAAGGAAAACAAAAACAGGGCAGTCGAACGTGTTCTGATATTCGTTCGTAAAAAGGTTCCCGTATTTCGCGCTTGCCCGCCAGTTTATGCGTTTCAGCTCGTCGCCGCTTTTGTATTCGCGGAGCGACCTGCGCATCGTTATGTCTTCGTAGCAAATATTGTGGATATTCATGCTTCCTTGCGGAATGCCGGAATCGAGCGTTATGGGGTAGCGTACTTCTGCAGGGTGCATAAGGACTTTGCACTCTGCCTGAAAGCTCATTGTGAACGGAAAAAGTCCCAGCGGGTCGGATGCGGAGACAGTTACAGGACCTATATGGTATATGCCGCGCGAAGTTCCAAAGACAGTGTAGCTTACCGAGCGCATTTCGTGCGGACGGAGCGGGAAAAGAAAGCGGTTTTGGCCGCTTGCAAGGGCTAGCGTGCCCTGGTTGTCGTGGACGTAGCAGACGAATGCGGTGAGCCGCGAATTGTTTGTTACGGTGAAAGAGAGCGTGAACGTGTCTCCGCAGGCGGCGCGCAAAAACGTTACGGGGCGGCTTATGGCAAGGCTCCGCTTTAGGACGGCGGAATAAAGACGCGACAGTACAATCCCGATGACGATGGCGAGCATTACGCACTGAATGATTTTCGCCGGTGCGAATAAAAACACGAGGAAACATAGAACTGCGATGGATGTCGGCGAAAGCGTTTTTTTATACATGCGCTTTGTATGTAGGAATCGGGATTTGTCCGACGAGCTCCGTGATGATTCCGTCGGCTGTGTAGCCGCGCAAAATCGACTCCGGCTTTAAAATGAGACGCTTTCTGAACGCAGGAAGCGCAAGAAGTTTCACGTCTTCCGGTGTGACGAAGTTCCGTCCTTTTATGGCTGCAAGAGCCTGCGCCGCTTTGTACAGCGCGATTGAGCCGCGCGGCGAAATACCGGCAAGTATGCGGTCGTCTTTTCGTGTGGCTGTTGCAAGCGAAATCAAGTATGAAAGAACCGCTTCATCAACGTGGATAACAGAAACTTCTTCCATGCAGGCAAGAATCTCTTCTTTTGTTGTTACAGCCTTTACGTTCTCTACAGGATGAACCATGCCGCGCTGTGCTGTGATAATGCGAACTTCATCCGCTTCGTCCGGATAGCCGATTGAAAGCGCGAGCATAAAGCGATCTTTTTGCGCTTCCGGCAGCGGGAACGTTCCTTCCGACTCGACAGGGTTTTCTGTGGCGATCACGAAAAACGGCGATTCAAGCTTGTGTACCGCGCCGTCCGCGCTGACTTGCCTTTCCGCCATTGCTTCCAAAAGCGCCGATTGCGTTCGTGGTGTGGCTCGGTTAAGCTCGTCAACGAGCAGAACGGATGTCATAACCGGTCCCGGTCTGAACTGAAACTCGCCGGAAGCGGGGAGCCACACGGAGCTTCCCGTAATGTCGGACGGCATTAAGTCCGGCGTGCACTGGATGCGTGAAAACGGCAGTCCTACGCTCGCTGCGAGCGACTTCGCGAGAACGGTTTTTCCCGTGCCGGGAACATCTTCCAAAAGGACATGACCGCCAGCGAAAAGCGCGGCGAGCAGCATATCTGTAATTTCGGGTTTTCCCCGGAACACTTCTGAAACTGAATTATGGATTTTTGTCGCTATTTCTTTGATATTTGCCATGCGGAAAGTATAACATCGCATAAAATCCGAGACAAGCACAAAGTGCGCAGTTTCGAGCGGGAACGCAGCGCGGCAATCAAAAAAATTGTGAGTTTAACTCTGTATTTTTCACAAAAATCTTGTGTTAGAGTAATTGTTATGGCATGCATGACAAGCCGTACCCAGAACTCGTTTCAGGGTCTATTACATGGAGGATTTTACTTATGAAAAAACTACTGAACTTTCTGCTTATTGTCTGCGGTTTATTAACAGCTGTTTCCTGTACTCATTCTTCTTCTCCCGGACCGAATGAAATCAATGAAAATAATGAAAATATTTACACTGTTGATTTGAACAGCTTTGAAGAATCTAACACCGAAAAAACTATAACCTTTGACAAGCAAACAAAAATAGTAACAGTCAACGGAGAGCAGGAATATGAAGCAGTATATGCATATCTTGGTCTTGATATTTCTGATTACAATATTATAAGAATCAAATACAAGGTGCTTGGAGACTATGGATTCCATTTGATACCGGATTATGATGATGAAAGTGTTGAATGGGAGGATAGAGAAAAGAATTACTGTCCGAGCAATTTAACAGAGATGGTTTTTCCTTTTATAGAAGGGCAGCCAAAGCTTAACGGAATTGCCTTAAGAGGAGCTTGGGGTGCGTCCACAAAGTTTAAAGTAGATTCAATTACAATTGAGAAGGTTTCAAATCCTGTAAAGACAGATGTTTATGCAAGCAATGAACCGTCTGTAATAGATACTGCTACCAGCGGAACAATAAATGCAAATCTGTCTGCCTGGGATTTTGTAAAAACCACGGGAGCCGGATTTCAATATTCACCTTTAGGATTCGGACCTTCGGATTATGAATGGGGAATGGACAACTATCATCCCGCAGGAATAGCAAAGCCTTCAAAAGCGATGATTAATCTTATAAAAGAAAAAGGATTTAAAACAGTAAGACTTCAAACAAATCCAGGGCATGGAATGATCTTAGACAAAGACTATACAGTAAATCCTAGTTATATTAAGGCAATCAAAGAGGTTGTTGACTGGTGTATAGAAGAAGATTTGAACGTCATTATCTGTGGTCCTTTTGCAGAGCATACAGTAAATCCTATCTATCTAAAGAAAATTGAAGAAGGAAATATCCATTTTGCCGGTTACTATGTAAATGAGGACTATAAGGCTGAATCCCTGAAATTTATTGAAGCAGTGTGGAAACAGTATGCACAGGCCTTTAATAATTCCTATGATGAGCATTTGATTTTTGAAACCTTTAATGAACCAATGGATGTTTTCCATGAACATGCCTGGCTTCCAAAAAATGACTGTGCTGTCTGCCAGAAAGATTTTGCAATTCTTAATGAATACAATCAGCTGATTGTAGATACAATCCGTTCTACAGGCGGAAACAATGCAAACCGCTTTATAATGGTTGAAAGTCTTGCAGGTAACGCAGAAGCACTTGCCGATAATCTTTTTAAGCTTCCAGAAGATGAGGCAAAGAATAAACTTATTCCAACCTTCCATTTTTATCAGATGGGAAGTTCCCCAAAATATTCATCTATGTATTATACAAACTTAATAAAGCAAAAGGCTCTGGATATTCTTGAGCTTTTGGATGAGAGATATTTTTCAAACGAGATTCCTGTTTATATTTCAGAAATAGGAGCAAGTCGTAAAATTTCAATCCTTGAGCGCATAAACTGTATGAAGGATTTTATGGACGAAGTTACAAAATCAAATCGTTCATGCGGAACAATATTGCATAGCGATAATGATGTAAATGCACTTTACGAGTTCCACTGTTATTATGACTGCAGGAAATTAAAATGGTTTGATGAAGAATTTTTAGACACATATATTTATGGTGCAAACAACCAAGAGTATGTACTGAGCGACGAGTTCATCGAAGAGCATGAAGTAGAGGTCGAAAGCATCGTCGGTAAAAATCTTCTGAAAGCACCTGTCGAAATCCGAGGAACAGAAGGTGGTGTAACCCTCGATGGCAATCGCTTTGTCCGCTCAAGACCGGAAAACTACAAGCTCGAATTTGAAGTTGAAACGATCAGTACAAAAGCCAGAATCCATCTTGCCTATCATGATTACAAAGGAAACTGGGTCGACCTCATGGGAAGAGAAAATGTTTCTCTCCTGCAAGGCGGCACTCTTGATGATGGAATGATAATGGTTACGGGCACCCCCGTCGTTGTAAGCATAGATAATGACACAAGCTGTGAGTTCGAAACCGGCGGTTCACTTTATGTTCTTGGTGAAGATATCATCATTAAATCGATAAAGGTTGTGGAGTAATTCATACCCGTACAGCGCGAAATTGACGAAGCAGAAATGGTGCGGTATACTTTTTTATGTTCGCGGGCATTGTTCGCCAGTGCCGCAACAGCGAAAAGTTTGATGGAGATTTTATGGACGGAAAAGAATTACTTGACCAGGCGATACGCCGTGTACCCGATTTCCCAACTCCGGGTATTCTTTTTTATGATATTACAGGTGTGCTCGTAAAGCCAGAAGCTTTTAAGTACTGCCTTGATGAGATGGCAAAGCTCTATGAGAAAGCTGATATTGACGCTGTTGCCGGCGTAGAATCACGCGGTTTCGTTTTCGCAGCTCCTCTTGCAGAGCGTCTCGGCGTTCCGCTTATCCTTATCCGCAAGAAAGGCAAGCTTCCGGGAAACACATACGGATGCAAGTACGCCCTTGAGTACGGAACGGCTGAAATTGAAGTTCACAAGGCTGATATTAAGGCTGGTGAGAAGATTCTCGTAATTGATGACCTTATCGCTACGGGCGGAACGCTTAAGGCTGCCCGGAACGTAATAGAGCAGGGCGGTGCTACCGTCGCCGAATTCTTCGGCATCGTCGGCTTGCCGGAGCTCAACTACAAGAAGGTGCTTGAGCCGACTCCCGTAACGACGCTTATCGATTTTGCCGGCGCATAATAAATGCGTGCGGGCGCATAAAAAAAAGGCTTGCACAATTGTGCAGGCCTTTTTTGTTGTCACAGGGGAAAAGCTCCCCCGGAAAGCTTTTTTAGTCGTTGAAAAGAACGTAAAGTTCGCTGTAGAAAGGCTTTACAGTCGCCATGTCATCAGCGTTTGTTTCCGCTCTCATCTCTGCCATAGGATCCATTCCCATCGATTTAAGAATCTGTGCTGTCTCTGGGTCTGCCTGAACTTCTGCATCGAACATAAGAACTGACTGGCATCTTACGATCATGGCAACTTTCATCGCTCTGTTTGGTCCGGAAATGCCGTATCTGTCAAGCTCAGCCTCGTATTCATCGTAGCTCATGTTTGACTCTTCGTTCATAATAGCGAAAATCGCATCATAATTGTCTATGAAGTTTCTTACGTCGTTGCGCGTAAGGTTTGCTGACTTTGCGTTACCTGCCGCAGAATTGCCGGCTCCCTGAACCGCGTTTCTTGCTGCTGACGAACCAGAACTGTTCTTTTTAGCGTTGTTTGATGATGTTTCGGCATCAACTGTGTTTTTTACGATGGTTTCTGCGCGAATCGAAGCAGATGAACGTGTAGACTGGCTGACCGGCTCGCTTGAAACACAGCCTACGAGAAATACTGATAATACCATCAGAACGAATGCTGAAAACAGAATGTTTCTTTTCATATAAAACCTCTCTTTTGTGTTTTTGGACTTTAAACACTTTATCATTCTAACACCACCATAGTCATTCGTCCAGTTGTTTTTGTGGTATACGAATTACAGTTTTTTTTCTTTTAGCTATTGAACGATGATGAATTACCATATATCATAGTTATACATGGATTTTAAGACTTTCGTTGACACTTTTAAGACGATGACATGCATCGTTTCTGTGGAAAAGTTTCCCGACGGTTCGTACGGTAATATCCGTATCGTCGAGGGCAACAAGGCCTACATAGACTCTATCGAGAACATGCCAGACGGTCCACAGATGCTCTCAAAAAAATTCGTCCCGAACAGCGACTATCAGAATTATTTTCCTAAGGATCTGAATTTCGAGGATTTCTGCTATCGGTGCGCTATTCTGAAGGAGCCTCTCCATACTTATGTCCATCCAGACAGATTCGACTTTTGGTTCAATATCATAATGATGCCGCTCGAATCTGATAAAGAAAACATTGGCTACTGTACATACTCGCAGGAATTCTCCAAAGAAATGGAGTCTACCAAAATGGCGAATATGTCGCAGGATGTGGCTGTCGATGTACTTAATACATGTATAAAGCTGCGCGAATCAACTGATTTTAAGGTAACGATGGCGCAAATCCTAAAAGATATCCGCGAATTATGTAATGCCAACTATTGTCTGCTTTTGCTTATGGATTACAGCGATAGGACTTGTTCAATCCTGACTGAGAATATTGAGCTTATTCCAGGAAAGGTATCGGCCATGCCTTGGTTCAACAACGATTTTTTTGACCTTGCCGAAACATGGACCGAAACGATTGCCGGAAGCAACTGTCTTATCATCAAAAATAAGAAAGATATGGAGTTCGTCCGCGAGAGAAACCCTGTTTGGTACAAGTCGCTTAAAGAGGCAAAAATAGAAAAAATCGCGCTTTTCCCGCTTAAAAAAGGCAATGATTTGCTCGGATATATCTGGGTTACGGAATTTGATGTAGCAGATTCTGTGCGTATTAAATCGACGTTGGAGCTGACGACATACTTCTTGGCATCGGAAATCCATAATCATCAGCTTTTTGAAAGGCTCAGGCTTATGAGCACGATGGATATGCTGACCGGTGTTTACAACAGAAACGAGATGAACAACCGTGTCGATAAGCTTGTTGCCGATGACGATGATTCAAAAACTTCTTTGGGCATTCTTTTTGCGGATTTGAACGGCTTGAAGCAAATTAATGACACCGAAGGCCACGCAGCCGGAGATACGCTGCTTAAAAATGCCGCCGCTATGCTTAAAACTGTTTTTGTTGGCGGTGACATTTTCCGTGCCGGTGGTGATGAATTCTTGATTATGCTCCGCGATACTACTGAAGAAGCGGTCGATAAGCTCGTTGACCAGCTGAAAAAACAGGCAAAGGCTTCCGGATCAGTCAGTTTCGCGATTGGCGCATGCTTCGAGGAAGACAGCCGGAACGTCAGACATGCCATGAAAATGGCAGATGAACGGATGTATGAAGATAAAGTCCTTTATTACGGCGGCAGCCCGGAAAGAGTCCGCAGATAGCCTTTATGAGCGTAGTTTTCACACAAGCTGGAAAAGACGATGTCGAGGAACTTATCAGGCTTCGTCTCGCCTATATGAATGACGATTTTGGGAGCGTTTCCGAACACGAAAAAAGCTGCATGGAAACGCAGCTGAAAGACTACTTTGCGCGGAAGCTTGGAACGGAGCTTATCGCGTTTGTCGCGCGAGATAACGAAAAGCTTGTCGCGACCGCCTATCTTCTTATAGTTGAAATGCCGGCAAATTCCGGCTTGCTAAGCGGGTTCTACGGTGTTGTTATGAACGTCTATACCGAGCCCGCATACCGCCGACAAGGCATCTCCACGAAACTTCTGCAGAACCTCATTGAATACGGAAAATCGCATGGTTTAGGTCGCATCGAACTGAGCGCGACAGAAGACGGCTACCCCATTTACAAAAAACTCGGTTTCACCGAAAAAAACACAAAATACAAAGATATGCGTTTGCCTTTGTAATTGAAGCAAGTCCGTCTTTTTTGCGATTGCAGCCAAGACGGACATTGCTTTTCAGCCTTTACAATTTTTTACGCTTTGGATGCTTCCAAGAGTTTCATCTTTAATTCGTGTTCGATTTGAGAAAGCTCCATCTCCGCGTTGCGGCGTTTTTCTTTGCCCTCGGACTGAATCCTGAGAACCTCGTCCATTGTGCTGATAAGCTGCTCGTTCGTGTGCTTAATCGTCTCAATATCGATTATTCCGCGCTCAGATTCTTTTACAGCCTCTATTGTCGCAACTTTAAGCGCATCAGCATTTTTCTTAAGAAGCTCGTTCGTCATATCAGAAACTTCGCGCTGTGCCCTTGCTGCCTGGTTCGAATGCTCTACGCCGATGGCAATAACCATCTGGTTTTTCCAAAGCGGAATAGTGTTTACGATTGTTGACTGGATTTTCTCCGCCATTATTGTGTCAGAACCTTGAACCATTCTGATCTGTGGTCCGCTTTGAAGAGCTATCGTTCTTGTAAGCTCCAAGTCATAGATTTTCTTTTCAAACCGGTCGCACATGCCCGCCAAATCCTTGGCAGCCTGAACATCTTCTGCCAAACCGGATTCTTTTGCTTTTTCCTGAAGTTTTGCAAGCTCTGTGCTTCTTGTTTCTTCAAGCTTTTTCTTTCCAGCCAAAATGTACATTGTAAGCTCTTTGAAGTATGCAAGGTTTGCCGCATACATCTGATCGAGCATGGCCACGTCTTTCAGCAAAGTAGCCTCGTGCCGCTCAAGCTCCGTAGTAATTACATTTACGTTACTTTCTACTTTTGCATATTTGGATTTCATGGCGACAATCTTGTTTGTGCCCTTTCTGAATAAAGCTTTAAGTCCTTTTTCTTTTTCCTCGACATCAAAATCCTTAAGCTGTACGATAAGATTCGTAATCATATCGCCAACTTCACCCATATCCTTGGTGCGAACAGCATCAAGAGCCTTTTCTGAAAAATTGGAAAGCTTCTTTTGCGTTCCGGCTCCGTAATTCAAAATAGCTGTGGAATTTGATAAATCTATCTGCTTTGTAAATGCCTCAACCTGAGCCGCTTCCTCCTCTGAAAGAACAATCTCTTCCTTCATTTCCTCTTGCTTTATAACAAGAGGCTTTGCTTCTGCAGGTTCTACAGATGCATCAAAAACCAAGGTCGGTGTTTCAGTCTTAAACTCCATAATCTTCTCCTGTTTGTTTATAAAAGTGCATCCTGCTTCATCATCGTTTTCATAACAGAAATATCTGATGAAATATCCCAGGATGTATTTTCAAAAAGCTGGTTTAAAAGCTTTACGAAAGCATCATTAATAACATCTGTGGCTTCTTCAATTTCCTTTTGAGAATTCACGATGTTTTCAACGTTCAGCGACTCTTTCCTTAAATCCACATAACTCTGCAAAAGCTTTTCCGTTGTAGGAAGATAATACGACATGAACTTCCGTAAATCACCCGCGATATCCGGGGCTTCCTTCAGCTTTTTGAAAATAGAAAGAACTGTCGCTTCCAAAGTATAAAGCTTGTCCGACATCGTTTCTGTATCAGGAATCAAGTCATTATAATAGCGTATTTTGTTTAAATAATCATTTCCGTCTTTCAGAATACTCTGTACATCTTTTGGTAAATTCTCGTCAATCGTGACATACTGAACTTTTGCAGAGCTTTCGTTTTGTTTTGACTGAGTTTGCGATGTATCTGCGCGTTTTGCCTGGTTTGAATGATACATTTTACTTTTGATGTATTCTTTATAGACATCATCAGTAAGCATAAGCGTTGTCTCGGCTTTGTCGATTATGGCATAAGGCAGATATGATTGTCTTTTCATCTGTTTTATCTGGCTGATGACATCATCGGTGGGTATGCCTGTTTTATCGGAAAGCTCCTCCATTGTAACATATGATCTGTTCCCGATAATGTTACCGAAATTGAAATAGTTTTTTATAAGATTTCGGTTCTTTTTTCCAGCAATAATCAAGCCTATTCCAAGTCCTAAACCCAAAAGCGACCCGGCTGAAAGTTTAAGCCATAGGCCAATGTCAGATAGAATCAGCGATAAACTTTGAGAAATAAGGCTCATCAGTGCAGAAAAAGAAATAATTGAACCAACGACTATTTTGCCTTTGCCCTTGTTTTTTTTGACTCTGACAGAAAAAAACGGAGTTCTTGTATCTTTTCGCCATGAGGAAACACCTCTTTTTATCGAATCTAAGAAGCTGTTGGCTGCTCCATTTATGGTATCCCTTACATCTCTGCTTAGATTTGAAAAGTTTCCTGTTTCGGCTGCTCTATTTATGCTATTAAATATGTCTTCACCATATTTAAAAACGTCTTTATCGTTCATATCTTAAAATATAATGTAAATAATCAGATTATTCCATGTTTTTATGAAACGAACGCTCAAAAACAATTTCGATTATCTCTGACTGTTGTAGTATTCTGCTTCGCTCATAAGCCCAACAGGATAAATGGCGTTTATGCACGTATCGTTGTAAGCCGTCCCGTCGTACACAGAAAGAACTTTTATCGTTATTTCCGTACAGTTGATGTTCAAAAGCGGAATGAACTCTGGCATCGCTGTATCATTCAGAATGATTTTGTGCCTTAATCCATGAGATTGCGGATAAATAATCTCGATTTCTTTTACGCGGTTGTTTTTAAAGTACAAATCGTTCCTTGCCGCACTGTAAAATCCGTTGCAAAAATAAATTCCGCCCAAAGGTCGTTCCGAAGATATTTTGATTGTTTCCTCGCGTATGTCTTTTGACGGAACCCATGGAATGTTCGAAAACTCTTTCATGTTGTCGGCAGAGTAAACAGTGCTTCCTTCTGTAAGACTTGAATCTGTTTTTATTGTAAAGTTTTCAATACCAACATTGCTATAATAATTGATAATTTGTTTTGACGTAAGGATTTTTGCTGGCAGTTTATGTTTTCTGTCGTTTATTTTGTTGTTCGCATACTCGCTGAAAGTATAATCGAGCGTCAAAATATTGCCTTCAAACGAACCGAAAGTTTCTTCTCCCCAACCGCCCGCAAGACTGTCGCACCAACGTGTATAGAAAGTCCAGCTCTGTTCTGATTCCAGGGGTGTTTTGCCAAAAATCCGTGCATAGATTTCGTGCAAAAGTGAAGAGTAATTGTATGAAAACGCGTCGGCAAACAAATCGCTCACGGAAACTTCTGGCGAAAGCGTCACTTTTCCTGCTGCAAAATCATAGCTGACGATGCATGCTTTCCCACAGCTGTCGATTAATGTTGAGTAATAAAGAACGTCTATGCCTTTTTCTTGCTCGTAAAACGCGAACATTGGGCATAGTACACGCGGATATTTTGATTTTTCGATAATTTGCCTGAAATCAAATTTGAGAGAGCTTTTTCCGTCAGATATGGCGAATGTCATGTCTTCATTTATGTGATCCCAAACCTGAAGGTACATAGGGCAAGTTCTATTGAACGGAAGTTTTTTTAGTGGCTCGTCGTTAATATCGCCCTTAAAGTCATCTTTGAAATTCCATGTCGCGGTATATTTAGAATTTTCGAACTTCATTTCTTTTGCAAAAACGAAATTCGTTAAAATCAGAAAAAATGCAAAAATCGCAGAAAATGTTTTACAAGTTTTTTTCATATCATCTTCCTCATATTTTTAATTGTAATTCAATTTAACACAGATATCAATGCAAGGAGTTAGTTTCGCCGGGGCTGGTGGGGTGTCGCGGAAAAATGCAGAAAATTGCCGTTCGCGCTGTTTTTGATAGACTTTTCTTTGAAAAATGCATTATCTTTTTTATTAGGAGGCGCGTTTGTACATACAGATTGTTGAAGATGACAAAGCCCTGAGTGACGGTATAGAAATTACGCTGTCGGACGGGAACACGGAGTTCAAAAAAGAATACACTGTAAAAGATGCAGCCTCTGGTTTTAAAGACTATGGAGGCACGCTTTCGCTCATTATTTTGGACATAAATCTGCCGGACGGAACCGGATACGATTATTTGAAGATTGTCCGTGCGCAAAGCAGCGTGCCGGTGCTTATTCTGACAGCGAACGACATGGAACTTGATGAGGTGAAAGGCCTGACGATGGGCGCGGATGATTACCTTACGAAGCCGTTCAGTCTGGCTGTATTACGCGCGCGGGTAAATGCGCTTGTCAGGCGAAGTAGAGTGAGCGCCATGGCGGGATTTTCTGCTGACTCGCCGGGTTCGACAGCTTTCGCGGCGGGTAGAGTTTCGGCGGCGGCTGGCGCGTCAGTTTCGCAGGGTGGCGCGACGTCCGTAGAAAACAGTTCCAGCCTGATTTACAAGATAGACGACATGGTTTTTGATTTTGGAAAACTGACGTTCAAACGAAACGGCGAGGAAATCTTTTTAAGCGTCAACGAGCAGCGACTTTTAAAACTGTTCCTTGAAAACAAAGGCTGCGTGCTGACACGAGAACGGCTTATGGAACGACTGTGGGGCGAGGACGGTACTTTCGTGGACGAGAACACGCTTTCCGTTACGATAAACAGGCTTAGAAGCAAAGTTGACGGCGGCAAAGGCGCGAAGCACATCAGCACGATTTACGGACAGGGATATAGATTCGATTAAAAATGTTTGGAAACAAGACAATTCAAAGATTAGAAGAAATGCTCGACTCCGCCATAGAAGGCACGTTCGCGGAAAAAAACTACGATGAGACACGGCTTTCGCGCCTGGAATCGCGGTGGAAAGAGTTTCTTGGAAGCTCCGTGCTGTCGAACAAGAACCTTGAAGCAGAACGGCACAGACTGGAGCAGTTCATATCAGATATATCGCATCAGACGAAGACACCGATGACGGTCATAAAGATGTACACGGAGCTTCTTACCGAAGAAGTTTCGCGCGGCACGGCTGCTTCGCTTGAAAAAATAAAAGCGTATTCGGATGAAATCAGGCGGCAGAGCGAGCGGCTTGAGTTTTTGATAGATTCGCTGACAAAACTTTCGCGGCTTGAAAACGGAACGCTCGAAGTGGTGGCAACGCCGTGCCGCGCGGATGAACTTATAAATGCCGCAGTTTCTGCTATCCGCCCGAAAGCAGACAAAAAGAAGCTCCGGATAGAGCTTCCTGCGTCGTGTTCGCAATCAGAGCAGCTCGCCACTCAAAAGCCGTCCGCACCTGACACATCCGACGAAACGGCGCGCTTCGACATGAAGTGGACGACAGAAGCGCTCGTCAACGTGCTTGACAACGCGGTGAAATACTCGCCTGAAGGCGGTACAATCCGCATCAAAATCGACAAATACGAAATGTATCTTGCAATTCACGTAATTGATGAAGGGCACGGCATAAGCGAAGAAGAAATTGCGAAGGTGTTCGGACGCTTTTACAGAGGCAATGCAGTTCAGCAGGAAGAAGGAGTCGGCATTGGCTTGTACCTTACGAGGGAGATTCTTGCGAAAGAAGACGGCTACATAAAAGCCGTGCCCAACAGCGAAAGAACTGGCGGCGAGCTGATTATTTACTTGCGCCGAGATGAAATCTTTCAGAATTGTAAGGATTCAGAAATGCTCTTGTAAGAATCGTGTGCTACTTTGAAATTGCCTAAAAAAAGGCAGGAGTAACAGAATGAGTATATTGATTGCGAAAGACTTAAAAAAGTATTACGGCAAAGAAGAAACGCTTGTAAAAGCACTTGACGGAGTAAGCCTCAGTGTTGAGCGCGGCGAGTTTGTGAGTATCATCGGAACGAGCGGAAGCGGAAAATCGACGCTCCTTCACATGCTCGGCGGCTTAGACACCCCAACTTCCGGCAGCGTAATCATCGACGATAAAGATATTTCAACGCTTTCTGGCGACGCGCTTTGCATTTTCAGGCGGCGCAAAATCGGATTCGTGTTCCAAAGCTTCAACCTTGTACCATCTATTTCTGTTTATGACAATATCGTTCTTCCAATACAGCTTGACGGCAAAAAAGAGGACAAAGACTACATCGAGAATGTTGTTGAGACTCTTGGGCTAAAAGATAAGCTCGCAACCCTTCCCACAAAGCTTTCTGGCGGACAGCAGCAGCGCGTCGCCATAGCCCGCGCACTCGCGTCAAAGCCGGCAATCATCCTTGCGGACGAACCTACCGGCAACCTTGACAGCAAAACGAGCCAGGACGTTCTGGGGCTTATAAAGACAACAAGCAAAAAATATAACCAGACTATAGTTATGATTACCCATAATGATGAGATTGCCCAGCTTGCGGACAGAATTATCAGGATTGAAGACGGCCGCATAGTGAAAGGCAATGAGTAATGCGCATCATACAACGGGGGCAAAATCATGACAAAGGTAAACAACAAAAAAGCTATAAGCAATTTGGCTCAAAGCGGAATCAAATCTAATATCAAAAAATATATCGTCCTTGTTTTCGCTGTTATTTTGACGACGATTCTTTTTTCATCGTTGTTTACGGTGGGAACAAGCCTAGTCAACGAAATACAGAAGGCAACGATGCGCCAAGTTGGCGGAAGCGCGCACGCCGGGCTTAAATATCTTACGGAGCAGGAATACAATCTTGTAAAAAACGACAAGCAGATTAAAGACATTTCGTACAGAATCCTTGTGGGAAACTGCGAAGGCGAAGCTTTCAAGAAGCTTTACAACGAAGTGAACTATTACGAGCCGCTGAATGCAAAATACGGTTTTTGCTATCCGGAAGTCGGAAAACTGCCTGAAAATGAAAACGAAATCGTGCTCAGCGACATCATTCTGCAAAAACTTGGCGTTCCTTTGCAGCTGGGAAGCACTATCCCGCTCAGCATAAGAATCGGAGAAAAGCTTGTAGAGCAAGATTTTGTGCTTAGCGGCTATTTTCAGGGCGACAGCATTTCTAAAGCACAGATGGTACTTGTCTCCAAAGCGTTTCAAGAAAAACACGCGCCCGTAAAAACTGTAAGTTTGCCTGAGCTTGAACGGAACGATTACATCGGCTGGGTAATGGCTGACATTAATTACTGGAACAGCTATGACATCGAAGGTAAAACAAAAGATTTGATACAGCGTTCAGGGCTTAGAAATGATGTCGATTATGGCGTTAACTGGGCATATTTATCAGGTGAAATCGATCCATCGATGCTTGTGCTTTGCATCATCCTTTTGCTTGTTTTTATGGTTGCCGGATATCTTATCATCTACAACATTTTCGATCTGAACATCCTTTCTGATATTCAGGAATGCGGACTTCTTAAAACAATCGGTACGACCGGGAAGCAGCTCAAAAGAATCGTGATGAAGCGTGCTAACATCATATCAGCTATAGGAATACCGATTGGGCTCATTATCGGAATAGGGGTTGGAGCATGCCTTTTGCCGTTGATTTCCGAGCAGATTTATACATCTTCCTTGGACAAAGGCAAAGTTCACATAAACTTTCTGATGATTTTGGGCGCATCGCTGTTTTCGTATCTGACTGTAATAATCAGTGCTCAAAAACCGTGCAAAAAAGCTTCCAAAGTGTCGCCTATCGAAACGATAAAATACACCGAGCCGCAGACGAAAAACGGCAAGCCAAAAAAGAAGCTTCTTACCGTGGTGCTGTCGCTTTCTCTTTCGCTTGTAGTTTTGAACAGCGTCATAACGATTGTACGAAGCTTCAGCATGGACAAGCTCGTTGAAAAACTCGTTATTTGCGATTACAGCGTGCAGAACGCAGAACTCGACAATCCGGGAGCGACAGTAGTTGATACACAGGGTGTGAACGAGCAGTTTCTTGACGCGCTTAATTTGCAGGATGGCGTAAATGCGGTAGGCAACGTATACATGAATTCCGGCGTTCAGGAAATCAGCGAAGAAAACTGGGAAAAATTCCGGCAGAATCTGTTTTCACGCGAGGAATTCAGGGCGAAAGCTAAGCGGTACAGCTCCTACAGCGCACAATACTCGGATATTGATGATTATATAGACTATTTGAGTCAGAACCGCTTGATTGACGGAAATACATACGGGATGGGAAAATTAGCCACGGAAAAGCTTGACGTTGTAAAAACGCTTGACGGTACGGATAAAATCGATTGGGATGCGTTCAATTCCGGCGATTACGTTCTTGCCACAAGATTTTTCGGCGATAAAGGAAAGCCTGTCAACTATTTTGAGCCGGGCGACAAAGTAGAGGTGAGAGGTGCAAATCAGGAGTATACGACATACCTGCTTATGAAACTTTATAGCTATGCGCAGACTGTTTCATTTGAAGGTCAGTCGGATACGCAGGATTCTGAGGTTGGCATGGATGTTATGATGCCTGTTTTGCCAGAACTTACGGAAATTCCGCCACTGAAAGAATACACCGTTTTTGCGGTCGTCGATATTCCTTCCCCAATGGCGTACGGGCATTATTCACTTTTTCAGTGCGATTTCATTCTGCCGGAAAGCGAGTTTCTTGCGATCAGCGAAGAATGGAACCCGATGCGCACTTTGATTGACGTGAACGATGAGAATGAAGTGGCTTTTGAGCAGTGGATCAAATCGTACACAAACGTTGTGGACACTTCTTTGGACTATTCATCGAAGGGAAAGACGGAGAACGAGTATAAATCGTTCGCAACGATGGTGGGCATAATCGGTACTGTAATCTCGGTTATTCTTGGGCTTATAGGCGTAATCAATTTTGCGAACACGATAGTGACCTCGATAATCGCACGGAGCCGCGAGCTTGCTATGCTTGAGGCTGTCGGCATGACAGGAAGACAGCAAAAACAAAGCCTGATGAAAGAAGGTTTCGTTTACTTTATCTGGACGTTTGCGGTTTCACTTGTGTTTTCGAGCCTTTTAAGCTGCACAGTCGTAAGGCTGCTCGTAAGCTCGCTCTTCATGTTCAGCTGGAAGTTCTCTCTTACGCCGCTTTTCGCAAGTTTGCCGGTTATATGCGCGTTAATTCTTGCGATACCGGTAATTGCGCATAAAGCAATGAGCAAAAAAAGCGTCGTGGAACGCCTCCGCGAAGACTAACCTGATGTGCGCAGAAACACCCCGGTAAATCAAAATAATCGGGCTGGTCTAGAAACACTTGTGTTTTCTATGATTTGTAATATAGTGAAATTATCGAGAGAGTTACAACACTCTTCTGGGTGTCAGTTAGGGGGATTAAAATCTCCCTTGTTTAAAGGAAATAGAGTATGATAGATATAAAAGATTTTAAAATGGGTGAGTTTAATACTTTATATCATTACACCACAGCAGATGGTCTAAAAAGCATTATAGAAAATAAGACAATACGTTTTAGCGATTATCGCTTTTTAAATGATATTGATGAACTCGAATATGGGAAAAAAGTTTTTAGACAAGTTCTTGAAGAACTAAAAAAAGAAACACCTCAATACATAGAATACATTTCACAGTGGGAAGAAGAATTAAAATCCATTGAAAAAGGAAAAATTAAATATCTAAAACCTGTATCACAAGCTGAAGATGGAGCACTTAATTGTATCCAGTGTGAAAGTGAGAATATCCATTATTATATACTTTCATTAACAGCATTAGGTGATAATAAAGATATGTGGAATATGTATTCCGGCAATAATCCGGGATACAGAATTAAAATGAATGGAAATGAATTAATGAAATACTTCTATGATATTCGAGATAGCTATATAAATAAAGGTTTTCTTTTTTCTTCAGAACATAGAATGGAAGTTTTTTATGGTAATAAAGCACATGAATTTTTAAAAAAAGCACTACTCTGTGAGTTTAAGATGAAAAATATCTCCATTACACAATATGGTTCAATATTCAAGTATTTAGCATTCTTAAAAGATGATGCTTTTCGCAGCGAAAAAGAATATAGATTAGGATTTTGTTTTTTGAATGAAATGGATAATTCCGAAACTAATAAAGAAAATGCCAAAAAGGTATTTATGAATAAAAATGGAATTATATATCCTTATATGGAATTTCAAAATTTTCCGTTTAATAAAATTGTCGAAGATATTATGATAAGTCCATACAATAAATCTGAGTTGGCAGAAATTGGTTTAAAAGATTTTTTACATAATAATAAACTTGATTATATAAAAATTCAAAAATCTGAAATAAAAATACGTTAAGAAAAAAAAGTTTGTAAAAAGATAGTATTTCGATATTTTTTCAGTACAATTAAATCTGGAAAGCTCCAGATTAAAGATCAGCAAGAGCAATGAAATACGATTCTTGAGAAGAATATGAAAAAAATGCCTAATGCTTATTATTCTTCCTTTCTAAATATCAATATGTATTGATGAATTTGATTGGCAACAAAAGAAAAAGGATAGCCGTAAGGAAATAATTTTGCAGACCTATCAGCCCAGATTTTTAGACCTTTATAATTTAAATTTGATATTTCATTTAATTTTTGTATTATATAAGCATGTAGTAGATTTGTTTCTTTTTTATGCGGTTGCATATCTTTTATAAATATTACTAAATGCCCATGTTTCTTTATGTATGGCAAAATCAATTCGACAGATTTCTTTAATGAATTATAAAAATCTTGGATTGGAAGATTTCCGAAATCCCTTTCATCATTTGTAAACGGTGTCGCGACATTTCCATATACATTGATATCAGCACCAGTTTTTTCTTTACTCATCATATTTGCATAAGGCGGGTCTATTAAAACTAAACTGATTTTTTCATCTTTCAAAAGGGAGTGCATTTCTTTTTTATCATTTAGAATTTCTAAACAATCACCACATTTTGTGGAAAAAATATCAACGCCTATTTCTTTAGCAGCATTTTTGTACGCTTCAATGTATTTTTCGTTTAAATCAATTCCTATTGCTTTTCGCTTACAAAGTCCTGCCCCAAGCAAAGACCCTCCGACACCCATAAAATAATCAAAAACAATTTCATTTTCTTTTGTGAAAAAATCGATTATTTCTTTCATTAACTGAGGAGGTTTTGGAGAAGGGTGGATTTTTCGAATGTTGTGTGCATAAGAATCTTTACCATTAGTTGTGTAAAAAGTCGAAAAAACAGATGTTGTAAAATTAAGCCAATCTCCACCTGAAAGATTATTTAAGGGATTGTTGATTTGATATTTTTCACCATCTGGAAAAATTATCATTTGTTTTGAATCTCCAAAAATACGAGCGGAATCTATTTTTTTTAGAACCCAACCAGGCAGATTTAAACTAACTATAGATTTGTAAACTTCGAAAAAAGGGATAGCATTTTTATACTGTTCACGAGCGATTTTATTTTTATCTTTGTAAGAATTAAGAGTAGATTTTATCAGTTTTTCAATTTTCTCGATTTCAGAATCAACATCTTCGACCCCATATTTCAGGAGTTCAGATTTTATCTTCTCTAAATCAAGATAACTCTTTTTTGCGGCCATTTTAATTCCAATAATCAAGAAGATTTGAAATTGCTCTTTTAAATAGCTTTGGAGCTTTTATTCCAAGAACAAGTTTACCTTTTTCATTAAGCAAGAAACCTACTTCAATTTCAGCAATTTGCTCATTATTGCTTCCATAGAGTACAACGGTACGAATAATTTTATATTCTGGATAATATGGTTTTAAATAGCGTTCATCAAAAATGTCGTAATTATTCAGTTCTTCTATTCCACTCTGTTTGAACTCATATTTTTTGCCTTCAATTGTGATAACTTCTGTTTCTGCAATATCAAGAAGCACTAAATCTGGAATAAAGATAATCTGATTCTTATCGCCAGCTTTATAAGCTTCTCTGTCTGCATATTTTTCAAGAGCAAGATGTTGTCCATCTTTTGTCACAAAATAACCTTTTTCACACCCTGCATGATTTTCAAAGATTGAATAACTTTCTGTGAAATTTTCAACAACAAGGTGAATGAAAATTGTACCGAGTTTTTCTCCTTTTGTTTCATAATGCCAATAATCTTCTGGTAAAGTTGCTTTTGGAAGAGTTAACCCTTCTAGTTCAATTCCAAGGACATTTGCAATCTGAACGAATTTATTTGTTTTTCCGACATGCTTTTGTTGTAATCCATGCATGATGATTTCAATTTTACCTTTGAAACCAAGTTTACGGATAACGGCAGAGATAATGCTTAATGCACCAATGTTCGGGTCATGTGAAAGACCTCCGCATTTGAAAAGTCTGCCTGAAACTTGAATACAATCATCTTCAAATTGATTTATGATTATTGGTACATTTCCGGCAGGAGCTCTTCGCATTTTTGCTTTTGCAATTATCAATTCGTGTATTGAAGTGAAAGGTTTATAAATATCTGGATTAAGCTTTTTCCCTAGAATTTCAACTCCTAAAGTCATAAGCAAGCGCGTTCCAAAGATATATGTTTCTGTTGGTTTTTCTTTTTGCTCAATTACGTCATAAAGCATTATCAATTTTGTCTTTGGATAATAATTTTGAATGAAAACGAATTTTGAACAACGCTGATAAACACCTGTGTTACGACTTTCTTTATCATCCGTTTTTGTTTCTTCAATAGCATAAAGGGGCGTATCTTTTTCTGTTGGTAAATTATCTTGATAGAAAACAAGAAAATCTGTAAAACTTGAGTTTCCTGAAACTGTTTTTATAAAGATCTTATCTACTTTTGCACATTTAAAGCCAATTACTTCGTAAGTAAAGGAGAATGTTTTATCTCTGTTTAATATCGGAATAATACGAATAGAATCACCAAAAAATCCACAATTCTGGTCTTTTGCGAAATATTCAAAAATCATTTTTAGGACCTCTTTTTTAGGTCTTTCTTCTGTCAAAATCCAAAAATTCATATTATACCTATCTTTTCAAAATATATAATTGTTCGTATACAGTTCTTTTAGTTCTTGCAAGTCCATTATTGTTACTTTTGAAACGAGTATACTCGAATTGCTCTAATTTTACCGAACCATATTGTTTCAAAGTTTTAATAATTGTTTCAGATGGCATTATACCTTCTGAATTGTAACTTAAAACAAGATTTTTATATTTTGCTTTTTTTGCAATTGTATTCAAATCTTCTAGTGCTGTATTGGGATTACAAAATCTTGATTTTTGGCCAGCATAATCACGCATACCTGTGACTCCACGCAATTTAGGCTCATCATATTTTGCAATTGTTTCTAAAATATGATAATTCGGAGCATATTGTCGTTCATTGTATGGTGGGTCAAGATAAAGAATATCAACATCAATTTTATCCAGAAGATTCATGCTATCATCATTGTAAACAATATTTTTTTGATTATTATTAATAATCTGAATAGTACGCATTGTTAAAGGCTTTAAAGCTCTGGGATCCCATGATTTATGAAAAGCTGCGTACACTCCTGCAACATTTGAATAAAATCCAATTGTTTCAATCAAACATGCAAGCAAAATAAAATATTCATTTTCTGAAATTAAGTTTTTATGTTTCCATTCTTCTATTTTAAGTCGAATTGCATCAATTTTTTTACCGTTTTCATCAATAAAATACATTCTCTGTCGTGGAAGATTTACTGTTCCAGATGGAGTATAATTATTATAAATGAAGCCTTCTAAACCGTTTAATGAATTTAAATAACTGACAACGGTTTCAAGAGGTGTTTCAAATAAATTATAAAATTCTTTTTTTGGAATTAAATCTATTAGTTTATCAAATTTTGGATATTCGTTATTTTCAATATAAGCTTTTTGCAGACAATACGAAAGATATAAAATATCTGAAGAAAAAATCTGATATTTTTTTCCCTTAAAAAATTTACCCACATTTGCAGTTCCAGAGAAAAAATCAAAAAAAGTTTTACCTGAAATTTTATTCTCTTGGAGAATTAAATAAATTCTATCTAAGATATTTTCTTTATTACCAATGTATCGCATTTTGAACCCACTTTATGCAAATAATAATTTTTCTTGAGATGCATTCGGTTCATAATTTGTAATCAAAACTTCAACTGTCGCATTTGGATTTCGGTCTATTGTATGATAATTTGAATTTGAATAATTTTTTGACAGATACGAAACATAATAATTGTTTCTTGTTATCCAGTCCTTCAAAATCAAATTCTCTTTTCCCTTATGTTCGATTACATTTGAAAGTGCAAAACAAATATTTTTTTCGTTCAAGTTGTCAAGAATATTCAAGAGTTTTTTTTCTTCGGTTTCATTCCAACCAGTGAAACCTCGTTTGCCATCGTTATAAGTTCCTGTTGTAATTAAATATGGAGGGTCACAATACACGAAATCATTTGAAGAAAGTATTGAAAAATCGAATTCATCAAAATTCAAAGAAGTAAAACTAACATTTTTTGAAGCGAGTTCATTTAAAAAAATGATTAGATTGTTTTTCATATGTTCATTGAAACAGCTTCTTTCTTTTCCGAACGGATTATTGAATTCATGAGAATTGTTAAATCTAATCTGATGATTAAAAGAGTAAGCTACCAAAACAAACAAATCTAAGGGATTTTTCTCTGAATTATAAAGCTTTCTTAATTCTAGATAGCCATCTTTATTTGTAAGAGAAAGATTAAACTGATTTATACGGTTGTCAATATGATTGAGTATCTCTTTTTTACTTAAAGAACCAAACTCTCTATATAATTCTATTAGATGGGAAAGATTATCATTGAAAATTGTCTTTTTCGCAGGTACATTTATGCCTACATTGCAACCACCGCAGAACAAATCAACAAAAACACCTATATTATCAGGAAAAAGTGGCAAAAGTTGAGGCAACAATTTATATTTGCCGCCTATATAATTCATAGGTGAAGAAATTATTTTATTCATACTCAACAATTATACTAAATTTTAGAATAAAAAGATATAGTGTTTTTAAGTTAATAATCAGGTGGGTTCTGAGCTTAACAAAAGTATTTTAATATTTGTAAATTCTAGATTGCGTAAGGGCATGGAGCCACGGTAGCAACCGAAGGTTGCGGACGGCCACTGGACTGAGGGAGTTTGCGTAGCAAACGAACGAGGGAAGCGGCTGGAGCGATAGCGTAATGGTGGAACGCCCGACAAGCGCGACCGTAGGAAGCGGTTGGAACGCCCTTTATATCCTTTCCTGAAAATTTGTGATATAATTGCGTCATTAACGTACAGTGAGGCACCACATGGAAGTACAAGAGATTCTTAAAAAGCTTCGCGAGAAAAACAACCTTACGCAAGAAGAAATGGCGAACCGCGTGAACGTTACAAGGCAAGCCGTTAGCCGATGGGAAAACGGCGAGACACAGCCAAACCCGGAAATGCTCAAAGTACTTTCACGTGAGTTTGACGTTTCCATAAACACGCTGCTCGGTTCGCCGCGCCAGCTTTACTGCCAGTGCTGTGGAATGCCGCTCAGCGAAGACAGCATGATAAGCCGCGAGCGCGACAACAGCTTTAACGAAGACTACTGCAAGTGGTGCTATGCGGACGGCGAGTTTTTGTACACGACGAAAGAGTCGCTTATCGACTTTATGATGCAGCACATACCGAACCCTCAAAACCAAAGTGAAAGCGAGCGGCGTCAGTTTTTTGAAAGCCAGCTTTCGAACCTTAAGCACTGGAAAGTTTAATCCCCCTCAAAAGCAACAACCTGTTTCTTTCTCTGCCATTTTCCTGATGATATAATTGAATTATCAAGGGTTCTTAAAGGAGAATGATATGCCAAGACCAAGCACAAAAGAAGATTTGCTCAAAGCAGCGAAAGAAAACTATGAAACACTGATGACTTTTATTGCCGGAATGACAGAGAAGGAGCTTAACACTCAGTTCGATTTTTCGGGGCAGCCTAGCAAAAAAGAAGCGCATTGGAGCCGCGACAAAAACGTCCGCGACGTGCTGATTCACTTGTATGAGTGGCACAAACTGATGATGCAATTTCCAAAGAATAACGCGAACGTAACGGACAGCAAAAAAGCGATATCGATTTTACCGCCTGAGTATTCGTGGAAAACTTACGGTGCGATGAACGTGATGTTCTGGAAACGCAATCAGGAAACGACCCTTGAAGACGCAAAAGAGATGTTCGCGAAAAGTCACGCGGACGTTATGAAACTGATTGAAAGTTACTCGAACGAAGAGCTTTTTAAGGCGAATTATTTTTGCTGGACAGGCAGCGCACCGCTCGGCTCGTTCTTTGTAAGCAACACCTCAAGTCACTATGCGTGGGCATTAAAAAAACTCAAAGCGCACAGGAGCAATTGCAAGAAAAAGTGACCAATCTGCTTTTTGTATGTGTTATACTTTAGTTAAGAAAGCCGCGGAAGCGGCTTCGGGGTGAATATGAAAAGATTAAAGATTTTTAAAAACATTTTACTGTTTTGGTGCTTTTTTATCGGGCTGGGTGCGCTTTGGGGCGGAATTGCCATGCTTATAAAACCTGACGGAAGCATTCTTCATATGCAGGATTTGCTTCCGTATTTTCAGGTTTTGCCGTTCGCTGACGTCGTTTTCCAAGACTATGTTTTTCCTGGAATTATGCTGATTCTTGTTAACGGAGTTTCAAACATCACCGCCGCTATATTGATTTTGCGGAACAAGAAAATCGGCTTTATTTTGGGAACCGTTTTCGGTTTTACATTGATGTTGTGGATTATCATCCAATTCATCATCTTCCCGTCAAATTTCCTTAGCAACACTTATTTTGTATTCGGAGTTCTGCAGCTTATAACCGGCTATGCGGCACTTGTCTCTTTTAACCAAGTAAATTTCAAATTCGATGAAAAAGATTTCCCGAACGTCGTCGCGGATTCTAAAGCTGGTTCAAAAACACTTGTCATTTATTTTTCAAGGCTTAATTACACAAAGACAATTGCGTACAAAAAAGCTGATGAAAACGCCGCACAGATAGTCGGGCTTAAGACGAAAGAAAGAACCGAAGGCACTTTGGGCTTTTGGTGGTGTGGCCGTTTTGGAATGCACAAATGGGGAATGGAGACGCTTCCGCTTGGCATTGACCTTGTGGGGTTTGACAAAATCATTTTGGTAACGCCGATTTGGGTGTTCAAAATGTGCTCTCCGATGCGGGATTTCGTTATTAAAAACAAAGATATACTCAAGCAGAAAAACGTTGAAGTTGTTTTTAATCACTTTAATCCGTGGCTTCCGAAAGGCGCTGTAAAAGAGATTGAATCATACGCGAACGTAGTAAAGACTTACTCTTATACGACGATGCTCGGACACACTTTTTAATGTGTACAACGAAGCGTAAATTTGTTAAATTAAAACCATGAAAAAGATTATCTCGTTATTTATTTTTGCTTTGACTGCAGTAGCAACGTTTGCAGACGTTGTTGCTGATATCGATTTTGGAATGCTTTATCCAAAAGACAGCAGCAGATTGTATCTTATTGAGTACAAGATGGAAACCACATATTACGACGGAGAAGGCGACTGGTCTAATCAGTATGCGATATACGCAGTCCTGAACGAGGGGAAAACAGGTTCTTACGTCTTCAATTCTTCGGACAACAAGGTTATTGAAATCCGTGTTCTTACAGAAAATTATGATTTTCCAGCAAGGAACAATTTTCCTGATAGCAAATCAACGACAGATTACCGCAACAAAAAGGATACTGTCGATTATACTATAAATCTTGACAATGGAATGAATTATATCTATGTTCAATCATTCTCATACTTTTCTAACGCATACAGTACCGTAAAAACTACGACTTTAGATTTTTCTGCAAAAGACAAGTGGAATATATCAAAGTTGGAAAAAGTAAATATTGTTCTGGAGAGTGCATATGAGCCTTTGATTGCAAACAGACTTGATTTTAAGCTTATTTCGTCAGGCAAAATTGACCACAATTTGTACGGACTTGATTTAGAAAGAGGCTCATATACAACAGTTCAGCTAACTGACACAAAATTTCCGGAAAACAAAGTGAGCATCTTCGGTTATGAGCCGAATTGTATAATCACAAAGGCTGATATTGAAAAGACAGACATACGCGCCGCCGCGGATAACTTAAGGCTCCGTTCAAAAGATGACTTAAGCGCGGATCCGTTGCTTACGATTCAGAAAAACACACGGGTTAAAATACTGGAAACTGGAAAATATGAAGTTATAGACGGATTGTTGTGTAACTGGGCTTATGTAGAGGTTGTTCCCGGCAGTAAAGACAATAAAGGGAACCCCATAAAAGACGGAACAAAAGGCTGGTGTTTCGGTGGATATTTGAAACATGCCCTTTCATTTGTGGACGAGCCAGAGCTTGAAGAAGTCTTTTTGAAAAGCATAGCAGACGGCATGGAAGTCTATGATTATGAGGATAAAGCGAAGAAAGTTGTTGATGAAATATGCAAAGAAATGAATATTTCACGTCTTGAAACATATTGCTTCGAGTGTAAAAACTGGGGATATGACACTAAAACATATTATACAATGCCGAATCCGCTGGAAAGTGCAATAG
>JAFZVC010000069.1 GCA_017618015.1 Spirochaetaceae bacterium | reverse complement strand
GTCAAGGCCCTGTTGGATGCCGGTTATGCTGTGGTTTGTCCGAACCATCGCAGCAGCGGCGATGCCAAGTGGCCGGCTCAGATCCACGACATCCGTGCCGTCATCCGCTTCGTGCGCGGCGAGGCTAAGAAGTATAAGTTCGATCCCTCATTTGTGGCTACCAGCGGTTTCTCTTCCGGTGGTCACCTCTCTTCTACGGCTGCTACTACCAGCGGTCTGAAGAAGACCAAGGTGGGTACTTACGATATCGACCTCGAGGGTAATCTCGGCAATTATCTGAAGGAGAGCAGCGCTGTGAATGCGGCCTGCGACTGGTCGGGTCCTGTGGATCTCACCAAGATGGACTGCGGTCCTGGCATGAGCATGGGTGCTAACAGCCCTGAGGATGTGCTGCTCGATTCGAAGCTCGACAAGGAGCCTGACAAGTATCGCAGTCTGAGTGCCACCTACTATGTCAACAAGAACAATCCGCCGATCATCATCTTCCACGGTGAGAAGGACAATGTCGTTCCCTGCTGCCAGGGTAAGATGTTCTATGAGAAGCTGGTAGAGGCTGGTGTAAAGACCGAGGCTACTTTCGAGCCCGAGGGCGGTCACGGCATGGGCATGTATTCAGAGGAAAATCTCCAGAAGATGGTCAACTTCCTGAATTCTGTAAGAACCGGCAAGTAACAGACAACATTCTTTTATAGAAATTATAGAACAGCCCTTTCGGATTTGAAGGGGCTGTTTTTTATTTTTTCAGTTGCAGTTCAGATTTTTTCCTTAACTTGCAAGAAAAAAAGCCTTAACTGGTTTTATTTTTTCTCTTAACATATTTTAAAAATTCTCTTTGCCATAAAATATTTTTCAGTTAAGAAAAAATTTTTTTTCAGTTAAGTGTTTTCGTTTTTTTAGTTAAGAGAATTTAATTTTTCAGTTAAGTGTTTTTTTCTTCCGTGTTAAGGTTCGTTGCGTTGGGTGTTAAGATCTTTTGTTTTTTCAGTTAAGTGATTTATTTTTTGTTGTTAAGAATGGATTTCGTTCGTGTTCTAATTCGATCCGTTACGTGCGAAGTTCTCGCTCGAAAACACTTAAGAACTTTTGGTTTTTTGCTTCATTATTCGTATCTTTGCAGCCAAATGAAAGGAACATAATAAGACTGACGATGAATTTTAGGAAAGATAATAAGAGTAAGAAGGGCATTATCCGCAAATTGCTAAACTTCTGGCATAGGCCTGAAATTATAATGGCTGGCAAAAGTGTCGAATCGAATGGCGAGCGTGACGAGTCAGATGACAACGAGGGGGATAAAATTCCAAGGTATACAGTGGCTGGTGCCTCCATGAGACGAATAGAACTGGCAGAAAACAAATCTTATTGGGAGCGAAAATATACGAAGCACGATATTATGGCCTTGAAAAAAGAAATGAATGTCAAACTCAGTGACGAATTTGAGGAGAGACTTGAGCGACTGGATGACCTCAGACCGGGTGAGGATACTTCGCTGCCCACGATCGTTATCTCAGACAAAAACGAAGACGAAGTGCTCGTGTCGAAGCTTTGCGTGTATTTCACAAACGAATTCATGGCACGCCGGTTTCTAAATGCTATCCATAACATGACCGACGTAGAGATTATTGCCATCTTAAAGAACTACATAAACGGCGGTTTTTGCAAAGAAGCGCCGAAAGGTCTGTGGCGTGTGCTGTACAATGCGGGACGATACAAATCAAAATATTCTAACTGGCACGCACAATTAAATAAGCCGTAATGGATTGAAACTGGATTTTCACTGGATTAATACTGGACTGCCTGAAAACAGTCCATTTTTTATGCTTCTACTATCAGAAAAACGCATTATCTTTGCCTCGGAAATCTCTAATAAGTAGAAACATAAAAAGATGTATCTTATGGAAAAGATAGTCATTAATCCCAACGGCAGGAAGGCGCTCGTCGAGAAGTACGGGGCACCGAACGTATCAAGAGCATTGTGTTTCAGGTCAAACTCTCAGATGTCGAAGGAGATCCGCCATGAAGCGATGAACGAATATGGCGGACACATATTTATATTTTAATAGGAAGGAAGACGTATGATACAGATGAACCTCAAGCGGAAATACGAGAACAACTCGTGCACGCATGGCATACTGACGATACCGGCGTATCATTTCAGGTGTGTCACCCTCGAACTGCGTGACGGCGATGATCTGATATACAAGCATGACTGTCGGATTCCCGAAGGATCATATGTCCTTGTGCGGGGCTTCGCACAGTACTGGCCCTCCTTCCCTGTGTTCAAGAAAAAGCTGATAGGCTTCGCCAAGAAGCCGGAATTCAATCTGTCGGCTAGCAAGTATATGGAACTGCCTACGGGCCACATTGCCCTCGGCACAGCAAAGCTCGACCACTTCTCAATTCAGCATAGCGACGAGCTGGCAACAGCCTTCAAGGAAATCTTCCAAGAGGTTTTTTTGAGAAAGGAAATCGTTGTGCTTTGTGTGTACAAAAGTATATCGTATCAGTATGAAGACGTCAGTTATCGCCAGACGATGGAAATGGCTTACGACTTCCTATTAAATGATGATGAAGATGAGGATGAATTGGAAAACAACCCAGGCAACGGATGAGAAATACGTGTATCTCACCGTGATGCGTGACATAAAGCTGTTTTGCGCCAGCGGCTATTGCGAGGTGGAGGTCTGCTTCTACCATTTTCTGATCCTGCCGAAGGGGTTTATCAAACGCAACATGGCCGACATCGCGCCCATGTATCTGAAAAAGCACCTCTTCATCGACTGGCGCGACAAGGATGCCGTTCGTGCGTTCTACCTACGCTTTATAACCATGTTATGCAAGCTCAATTCCCTCCAGTTTGATTTAAAGGCTTTTGATGAAGCGTTTTCAGTGTTCATCCAATACATCAAAGCCCTGAAATGACGTCAATGCTCTTTATTTCTTCATTTATTACCTTTTTCTGTTTTTTTGAGATATTTTCATGATGCAGAGCAGAATTAGTGACAAATCGAACAGTAAAAATTGGATATTAATGTCTAATTTTGCACCCAAGAAAAGTAAAAAACGGACATTACATGGTTTTTTGGCATCATGGATATACAGGATTTAAAGCCCCGCAGGGGGGACGACACTTATAGGATAGGTGATAGCGATGAGCTGGTCGTGATGGAGAATATTGGCACCGTACCATCGGGTGTTGTTTGTTTGCAAAATCACGGCGTTC
>JAFZVC010000006.1 GCA_017618015.1 Spirochaetaceae bacterium | reverse complement strand
TTTTTCAAGTCACGATACAGGAGCCTGCATTGAACGTGCCATGAGCAAGGAAATAGGAGCAAAAGGCTTTGTCTCCAAGCTTAGCGACGAAAAAATGCTTTTGGATGCCGTAAACACGGTAGCTTCTGGCAAAACTTATGTCCAGCCCGATTTGGTGACTTCTTTCATGGAAAACCGCTCCTTGTTTTCTATGCTTACAAAGCGTGAGCATCAGGTTGTGAATCTTATTGCGGATAATTTTACAAATGAGCAGATTGCCGAAAAAATGGAAATAAAACTTACTACGCTCGAAAACTATCTTAGCGTTATTTATGACAAATTTGGCTGCAGCGATAAAAATTCTCTGCTTGAAAAACTGCGCTAATTGATAGACAATATAATGCGTGAATGAAATTGCAACAGAATCGGGTTTAGCTGTTTTTCAATTTATAGAACTTCTTACAATAATCTCTGTTTTGAGTATAGTGTTCATAATTTTTCTTCTGCTGTTTATTAAGAACAATGAAAAAAACAAGCGTCTTGAAGAGCAGAACAAAGAAGAACGCCTTATGTTCGAGACTATTACCCAGGTGCAGGAAAGTGAGCGCAACAGAATAAGCCATGATTTGCACGATACAGTTACGCAAGATATAAGGACTGCTCTTCTTTTTGTTCATAAAATACAGAATTCGAAAGATTTTACGCAACTTACCGAAGAACAAAAATCTCTTTTGGATAAAGTTCACCAAATAGAAGAACAAAACCTGAAAAACATCAGGAGCATTATAAGGAACCTTACTCCGCCGGAAATTGAAAGCGCGAATATTGTCCAGCTGATTTCAGAATTTTGTGTGAATGTTTCTGAATCGGGTGGCATTCCGTGCAAGAACTATGCGGAAAAAAGCGAGCTTTACAACAAGCTTACAGAAGAACAAAAACTTCATGTTTTCAGGATTGTGCAGGAAAGCGTGAACAACGCCGTAAAGCATTCGGGCGCGAGCGAAATAAGCGTTATCGTGCGTGAGAAATGCGATGGCGAGAAAAACCGCCTCGTCTTTTTGATAAGCGATGACGGTTCTGGAATTGGTGCGAAAACTGATGATGCGACCGGAACGCGTTCGGAGCAAGCTTTGGTTGCGTCGGGAACTCACCTAGGGCTTCGCGGTATGAAAAGCCGCGCGATGCTTCTTGGTGCGGAGCTGCAAATAAAAAGTGACGCGGAAAGCGGTACGCAGGTAAAGCTAACGCTTCCTGTTAAATAGCTTTTTCATGCCTTTGAACGCAAAATAACCAAGCGTAACGCATATGCCTTTATCGAGAATGTTCACGGGAACGCGCGGAAGCAGTGCGGAAATAAATGTAGAAACGTTGTTTTGGCTAAGGAACGCGAACATAAAACGCACCTGTGAATCTTCTGTATAGTTAACTATAAAATTAAGTGTTGTAAAGATTAACGCGCCTTCTATGCTGATTATCAGCGCAACGATAAATACAAGAAGTACGATATCAAGAACTTCGAGTTTTTTACCTATCGACTTTTTTCGGATGGAAACATAAAGCCGGATTATAAGAACTACAGAAAAGCTACAAATTGACCATGCAAAATTATAAAGCGGGTATTTGAAAATGAAGATGCTTATAGCATGGAAAAGGAAAGCGCAGATACATCCGCTGATAGGTCCGAAAAATGAGGCCGCTGTGGTAAAAAGGGTATCCATATAAAGCGGCAGTGGATTGAAGATGTTCTGATACAAAAAATACAGGCCGAATTCAAGTGCGGCGCAAAGAACGCCTATCCAAAGTTGTGTAGTAAGCCGAGTTTTGGTTAATTGATTATCTTGCATAGAATCATTATATCACGATTTGTCTGAAATGTCGCGTTGAAACACTTCGTTGGCAATGCGTTGGGGCGCTCCCTACCTTTTGACACTGTTCAATCATAATGCTATAAATGTATGCATTGGAGTAAACCATGTCAGAGACAACAATTCCTAAGAACTATAAAAGCTTGCTTTCTGTTAAGGAAACAGAGCATGCTATCGTAATGATTAAAGATTTTTTCCAGCTTGAGCTTTCTACGGCGCTGAACCTTACGCGGGTTACTGCGCCGCTTTTTGTTGAGAGCGGAACTGGTTTGAACGACGACCTTAACGGAGTCGAGCGGGCTGTTTCTTTCGCTGTTAAAGATATGAACGACAAGAAGATGGAGATTGTCCACTCTCTTGCGAAATGGAAGCGCGTAAAGATTACTGATATGGAACTTGCTCCTGATTTCGGTATTTATACCGACATGAACGCAATTCGCGCTGACGAGGACCTTGATAACATCCACTCACTTTATGTTGACCAGTGGGACTGGGAAAAGGTTATTCACGACACTGATCGTACAATTCCGTTCCTTAAGGAAACAGTAAAGAAGATTTATAGCTGCCTTAAACATACAGAATTCTATATTTATGACAGATATCCGGCGATTACTCCTATTTTGCCAGAGGAGATTACGTTCCTTTTTGCCGACGAGCTTCAGCGCAGATTCCCGAACAATACGCCGAAAGAGCGCGAGAATATCGTTGCAAAGCAGTATGGCGCGGTGTTCATCATCGGAATAGGCGGAAAGATGGACGACGGTTCGGTACATGACGGACGTGCGCCTGACTATGATGACTGGATTACCGAAACTGGCGATGGACACCGCGGACTTAACGGAGACCTGCTTGTGTGGAACCCGGTTCTTGAAAACGCATTGGAGATTTCTTCAATGGGTATCCGCGTTTCACCGGAATCGCTTAAGGCACAGCTTGAGGAAAGAGGATGCCCGGAGCGTGCAAAGCTTTATTTCCACAAGAGGCTTCTTGAAGGAAAGCTTGCTCCGTCTGTAGGCGGCGGTATCGGTCAGTCGCGCCTTTGCATGTACTTCCTTAGGAAAGCCCATATCGGCGAAATTCAGGTCAGCACTTGGCCAGAAGAAATGATAGAGACTTGCCGTAAGAACGGAATCCATCTGCTGTAGTGGAAACAACGCGTGTGCCAGCTTCTGAAACGGCTACGAAACAGAAGCTTCTTGACTACATAAAAAGAGTTTCGCAGGAGCAGCAGGAAATCCTGTATGAGTTCGAATTGCCGTCGGCTTTTATAGACAAAGAGACGGTTTCGGCTTTTTCCACGCTTTTTTGTTCACTTGATATTGAAGTTACCGAAGATCTTTGTGCGGGCGATGATACCGGCAAAAACAAGGCTTTCGCGCGGAAGTGCGCTTTGCTTAACGAAGCCGGGCTTGTTTTTGGCTTCGTGTTTGATGCGGGCGTTGCGCAGCAGAAAATCCAGTTATCAATAAAGAAAATCCGCTCACTCATTGATTTTATGCTCGAACAGTATCCAAACCACGTCCAGCTGGAATGTGATGGTTTGCGCCCTTCCGCTGTGCTTTCCACGCAGGATATAAAGACTGTCCGTGCTTTCTTTTATGCGGTCGAAACCTTCTACACTTACGGGCGCGCCGTGCCGTGGTTTTTGACGGTGTTGGAGCCTCTTAAAATAAGGCCTTCGGTCTTTTTGAGCGATTTCGCGGAGTGGCAGCGGTGCAACAACTGCGGCGCGGGTTCCGGCTTTTCGGCGGAAGATGCCCCGCACACCGAAATCGAGAAAATGCTGCTCAATTTTGTGAAGCTTAAATACGAAGAAAAAAAACTTCCTTACGTTTATCCGGCGGCGGAGGACATGATACGTCTTCACGGAGCTTTTGCAAGAGCTTCCGCCGAGCAGACAGAAACGGTTCTGGACCTTTCGTATCTTCCGGATGACCTGTTCTCGCCTTATGCGCAGGACTTGCGGCTTTTTGCAAGCGAAGTGTGCATGGAATCGTGCACGGTGAAAGTTTTTAGCGGCCGTGAAGGACCTGACTTCAGTTACATTAATTGACAAAAGCTCGCGTGTCGGCACAAAACGCTGCTTTTACGCGCGGCTCCTAAAATCCCGCTTTGACATCACCGTGTAGTAAATAAAGAATAGAATCGTCGTAAGAACCCAGCTTATAGGGTACGCCGCGGCTACCGTGAAGAACTCGCGTTTTAGCGGAACGGCGACAGAAAGCCATACAATCCGCAGAATGCATACACCGCCGCAAGTGAACAGCGTAGGGACGAGAGTCTTACCGCAGCCACGCAGCGTTCCAGAGAAAACTTCAATGCCTATGTAAGTTATAAAAAGCGGAGCCATAAAGTATAGAATTTTAAGCCCTTCTTCAATAACTGTTTCGTCCGTTGTAAAAAGCGTGTAGAAAAATCTGCCGAACAGCATGAATACGCTTACAAGGAGAACGGTCGCAATTCCTGCTATTACAAAGCATTGTTTTGTACCTTTGCGCACTCTGTCAAGCTTTTTCGCGCCAAAATTCTGCCCGGCGAACGTTGTTACTGCAATACCGAACGAGTTAATCGTCATCCAGAAAAGCGAATCGATTTTGCCCCAAGCTGCCCAAGCCGCGATCGTGTTCGTGCCGAAGCTGTTCACGTTTGCCTGGATTATCAAGTTCGAGAGCGTATACATTACGGACTGCAGTCCTGTCGGAATGCCAAGCTGAATTATCCGCTTAAGAATCTGTGCGTCAAAGCGGATTTGCTTTATAGAAAGCCTGTAGCAGTCGTGGCTTTTCATAAGAGCGCGGCAGACAAGAACCATCGTTATGAACTGCGAGGCTATTGTCGCGAATGCGGCTCCTTCAACACCCCATTTGAAAACTGCGATGAACAAAAAATCAAGGATGATATTTAAGATAGTTCCCGCTATCAAAAAGTAGAATGGGCGGCGGGAATCGCCAACAGCACGAAGGATTCCGGCTCCCATGTTATAGATAATCGTGGGAAGAATGCCCAAAAAGAATATACGCGTATAAGAAACGGCAAGTGTCAGAATTTCGTCTGGCGTGCCCAAAATCCGAAGCATCCATGGCGCGTAGAAAACACCGAGTACCGTAATTAAAATGCCACCCGCAATAGAAAGTGCGATTGCCGTGTGTACAGCCCTGTTGACGTCGCGGCTGTTTTTAGCTCCATAAAACTGCGAAATTATTACAGTCCCGCCTGACGAAAGTCCGGTAAAAAATCCGATGAGAAGATTGATAACTGTTCCCGTTCCTCCGCCCACCGCAGATAACGCTTCTTTTCCTAAGAAACGCCCTACGATTATCGCGTCGGCAGTGTTGTACAGCTGCTGGAAAAACGTTCCGAACAGAATCGGAAAAAAGAAGAGAAGCAGCTGTTGCCATATCACTCCTTCTGTAATTGCGGCAGTCGGGGCTTTTAATGTCCGTAAGCGGTATGCGCCAGTTTTCATTGCAGTATTTATAGCAAGTTTTTAATTTTTCCGCTAGAATCAGTGTTTCAAAATACTTTTAATCTTGCTTTAATAAGTCTTGATAAATGACGGCTACCTAAAGTTGCACCACACCTGCGCTCCGCGCACATGCGACTTGTGAAAAAGTAAAATCTGTGGTAGATTTACAAAATCATAACTGGGGAGAGTCGTAAAATGAAAAAAACCTCTTTAATCGTTGTTCTCCTTTGCCTCGCATCCTTTATATCCGCGTCGGAATCTGTACTGAGGGTTGACGAAACGGAGCTCAAAGCTTTCGGCTCACAGACAGCCGAATTCATCAACCGCGCGGGCACTAGTGAAAACGCCTCTTTCCTGAAGGCGGTCGGATACAAGCTGGGCGAAAAAATCGTGCTTCAAAAAACTTCCAGCATGTCGACGGAGAGCATTCACGTCGTCCATATCGTGGGTGACGGCGAAGAGGACAGGCTCAACGCCGATATCATCTACATGGAGAAAGGCTCCGTGGCGGACAATATCGCGAAACTCCGCGCGATCATAAGCGGGTATCTTTCCGCCGTCTATTCCTATCCGCAGGACGAGGCGGACAACCTTGCGGTCCTGATAACGGTGTACAATGCGGTTTACCGCGGGAAATACGATGCGTTCGTTTCCAAATACAAGAGCGGGGTCGTGGAGAATCTTACCGCGCGGAACTGCGGCCTCTCAAAGAGATGGGATGAATGGGCGGGTCAGTCAAGAATCGTGATTCCCCTTCATTACGTGAGCGTGGCAGGTGATATTCATGCGGCGGAGTCTGACGCTGACAACGGCGGGGAATCTGATGTCAATATCGAAGAAGATGACGGCGGCGGCTTCGGAACGCAGAAAGTCCGTTATGACGGGTTCGCGTTCGGGGCGCATTTTACGACGGGGTTCGCGGCTGGTGGCTGGTCTGAGTTCGTGACGGCGACGATAGGAGGCGGGGCGGATGTTGAATTCACGCTTCCGCTGGGCCTGCCCGTGTTTGACCTGGGCGTTTCCCTCAGGTTCGATTGCGGGGCCATGCTGCCAAAGGAAAACTCGGTCGTCAAGGGCGGCTGCGACGTTACGCTTTCCGCGGGCGCGTTCCTAAGGCTTCCGTTCCATATAGGCAGGATGACGTTCGCGTTCCAGCCGGAGCTCTCGTATGGGATAGTTTTCCATAACGTAAGCAGCGGCGGGAGCATCGAGGGATTATATGTGGACCAACAGCTGTGCTTGAGCCTGGGGCTCCGCATGAGCATGCCGAAACTGGAGAGCCTTGAGATAGAGCTTGCACCGCAGCTCATGTCATTCTTTGAGGAGTCCGACGCGGGCTGGCAGATAGGTTTCAGGCTGGGCGCCGTCTGGCATCTTTATACAAAGTAGGAGAGGGTTACGGCTATGAAAAAGACAGGATTTTTCGTATCTGCGATATTCGCATTGGTCTGCGTGCTGGCAGTATTCTCCTGCAGCAATATGCTTGAGGACTTGCGCCGTGCGCGGGCATCAGCCAACGAAGAAGAGGGTGCGACGCCCGCTGGTACGCCGGTAGTCACAACGCCGCCGGAGCAGATCCCTTTGACGCTGGAAGCGGTTGCCGCCAACACGACGGTCACGTTCACAAACAAGGCTTCGGGCGATGTCAAGTACAAGGTGAACGACGGAGATATTCAGACGATCGCGAGTAACGACAGCGCGGCGATAACGCTTTCGGCGGCGGGCGACAAGGTTTCGTTCTTCGGCGACAACGCAAAATACGGGGCTTTAGGTGATTCTAACAGCAGCAAAATCGCTTGCGACGAAGAATGCTATGTTTACGGGAACATCATGAGCCTTATAAAGAGCGATGGCTTTGAGAATGAAAGGACACTGACGGCAGAATATGCGTTCGCGTGTCTTTTCTACGACAACGCCAACATAAAGAACAAGCCCGGCGCTGAATTGCTGCTTCCTGCGGAGACGCTGGCGGATTTTTGCTACTCTAGCATGTTCGAGGGCTGCACGAGCCTTGAAACTGTTCCTGAAGACATGCTGCCTGCGACGAATCTGGCGGATTATTGCTACTACTGCATGTTCTATGGCTGCACGGGCCTGACCGGTGCGCCGGAGCTTCGTGCGACGACACTGGCGGTACATTGCTACGACAGCATGTTCGAGGGCTGCACGAGCCTTGAAACTGTTCCTGAAGACATGCTGCCTGCGACGACGCTGGCGGAATGTTGCTACGACTGCATGTTCTATGGCTGCGCGAGCCTGACCGGTGCGCCGGAGCTTCCTGCGACGACGCTGAAGGATTTTTGCTACAGTTTCATGTTCAAGGGCTGCGCGAGCCTTAATAACGTCACTTGTCTTGCGACAGACATTAGCGCCGAGGAATGTACGTCAAGCTGGCTCTACGGCGTAGCCAATTCCGGCGAGTTTTATTGTAATTCACTGAATGATGACTGGTCCAGTGGTGCAAACGGCATTCCTGCTGGCTGGACGACGCACACGTTGCCGACCACCCCACTGACGCTGGAAGCGGTTAACAACAACACGACGGTCACGTTCACAAACAAGGCTTCGGGCGTTGTCAAGTACAAGGTGAACGACGGAGAGATGCAGACGATCGCGAGTAACGGCAGCGCGACGATAACGCTTTCTGCTCACCAGAAGGTTTCGTTCTTCGGCGACAACGCAAGGTATGGGGCTAGTAATATACCCAACAGCAGCAACATCGCTTGCGACGAAGAGTGCTATGTTTACGGGAACATCATGAGCCTTATAAAGAGCGAGGGCTTTGAGAATGAAAGGACACTGACGGAACAATATGCGTTCGCGAATCTTTTCCGCAACAACGCCAACATAAAGAACAAGCCCGGCGCTGAATTGCTGCTTCCTGCGGAGACGCTGGCGGAAGATTGCTACAGTAACATGTTCTATGGCTGCACGAGCCTGACCTCTGCGCCGGAGCTACCCGCGACGACGCTGGCGGATTATTGCTACTTGTTCATGTTCGAGGGCTGCACGAGCCTTGAAACTGTTCCTGAAGACATGCTGCCTGCTACGACGCTGAAGGAATATTGCTACAACAGTATGTTCGATGGTTGCACGAGCCTGACCTCTGCGCCGGAGCTTCCAGCTACAACGCTGGCGGTAGGTTGCTACAACGGCATGTTCGATGGCTGCACGAGCCTGTCCTCTGCGCCGGAGCTGCCGGCTACGACGCTGAAGGAATATTGCTACTCTAGCATGTTCTTTGGCTGCACGAGCCTTAATACTGTCACTTGTCTTGCGACAGACATTAGCGCCTCATATTGCGTGACGGATTGGCTTGCTGGAACTGCCGGTGGCACCTTCTACAGGAATCCTTCGGTATCGGATAGTTTTTGGGCAGGGAAAGTGCCAGTCGGATGGACCGTGCACCCTTATCAGCAACCCTAGTCGTGTCTTCGTCCGCCCCGACATCTTTCCGGGGCGGTAAAAATACTACTTTTCCCCTGCGAGTTTCTTCACTTCTTCCAATGTAAGCTCGGTACACTCGGCAATTATTCCAGAATCGATGCCTTTCATAAGAAGATTCCGCGCGGCTTCCACGGCTTTTTTACGCTCGCCAGCTGTCATGCCTTCGTCATATCCATCCTCGTAACCGTCCTCTCGCCAAGTCTTTATCGCTGATTCAACGTCAAATTCTGTAAGGCACATCGCTATTACCTCCGCTTTGTTAACCCTGAAAAAGCCGTCGAGAAGATTCTCCTCTATCGCCCAGCCGACGGCATCGTCAACGGCATCCTTCACAGGCATTCCGTTCTTCTGGTTGCCGGTTATCCTTCCGACATACCTGACATAATCATACAACGGTTTGCAGTTTTTTTGAAGAGCTGAATTGTGCCCCGGATTGATGTTTATCACCGTCGCCGTCCACTCGAAGCCCTGCGAATCTTTTTCACACGGCTTCTTATCTCCGCCGTCGTCACATTTCCTTTCGAACGCGTCCGAAAGCCGCAGTTTGAACTCATCAGGCTTTTTCCTCGCTCCGTTGTAGAAGACGACGAAGCGCGGCTCTGGAATCTTAATCAGCTTCGAGCTCATGATGTTCAGCTTGTTCTTCTCGATATGCATCTGGTACAGCTGGGATAAGTAGAATAATCCGCGCAGCGGCATGTTCGGGTTGTACGTGGACTGCTGCTCGTACAGCGTCATCTGGCTGTCCACCAGAAACGAAACGTCGTTCTTCATCGTCATGTAGATGACGTTCTCTATCGTGTTGACTTCGAGCGCGTCAGGATCGGTGTAGCTTGTTCCGTTAAGGGCGTTGTAAAGCTCCAGCCGCCAGCGTTTGCTCTGCTCGTTGTCGCGCCCGAAAATCGCTTTGAATAGCCTGTCGCGGTACTCCCTGTTATATGCCGCCTGAATCAAATTGTGCTGGCTTATAGTAAGCTGTGCCATAAATACCTCACTAAAAAAGAATACGCAGAACAGCATAACTGTCCAACGCATTTGTTATACGAGCGAGCTAGGGGGCTTTTATGATGTTTTCAGGAGACATCTAAAACGAGTTCGTAAAACAGTGCTAAAAATCGTAATAAATTAAGAATGTTCTTCCAAAAAATTTTCTTCAAAATTTTTGTACCTTGCGGTTGAAGCCGCTTTTCCGCTAGAATCTTCGTATGAAAGAAAAATCGAGTAAGCTTTCCGTTGTTATAGAACTGTTTTTCGCTTTTTTTAAGATAGGAGCCGTTACGTTTGGCGGCGGGCTTGCAATGCTTCCCATTTTGGAGCAGGAGCTTGCGGAAAAGCGTGGTTGGGTTACAAAAGAACGGCTGCTCGATTATTTTGCGATTGGTCAGTCAACGCCGGGAATTATCGCCGTAAATGTCGCAACTTTTATTGGATATACGCGAGCCGGTGTTTTGGGCGGATGTTTGGCGACGCTCGGTGTCATAATGCCGTCACTGATTATAATCTCGATAATCGCATTTTTTCTTTCTGGTTTTAACGATATAGAGTGGGTAAAAAAAGCGCTTTCGGGCATAAATATCGGGGTTTCCGCGCTTTTGTGCAAAGCAGTGTGGAAGTTCCATAAGAATATTACAGCGTCTGTTATGGCGGCGATGCTTTTTGTGCTGTCGTTCGTAACTGTCGCTTTTCTTCATGTAAACACGATTATTGTGGTTGCTGTGTCGGTTTTGTGCGGTGTAGCGACGTATTTTGTGCGCCGCAAAAAGCGCGAGGGAGGTGAAAAATGAGCCTTCTTCAGCTGATGTGGACATTCTTTTATATCGGGGCATTCACGATAGGCGGCGGTCAGGTCGCAATAACGCTGATGTATCAGCCTGTCGTCGAGGGCGGCTTGCTTTCCGCAGACCAGTTCTACAACATGGTTGCAGTTTCTGAATCGACACCGGGACCAATCGGCATTAACATGGCGACTTATATCGGCTGTGAGCTTTTCGGAGTGTTCGGCGGCGTGGCTGTCACGTTTGCCACAGTGCTTCCATCACTGCTGATTATCCTTATAATCGCGAAGTTTTTCGACAAATATCAGGACAAGCCGCTTGTAAAAACGACGTTCTCATGTATCCGCCCTGTCTCAGCGGGGCTTATCGCCGTCGCCGCTTGGAACGTCCTGAGCATTTCTGTTGTGAACGTTTTTTCACCGATACGCGCCGTTATTTTCGCGGTGAGCCTTACGCTCCTGTTTGTGTGGAAAAAGATGTCGCCAATCCTGCTTATTGTTTTGTGCGGCGTTGCGGGCGTTATTTTTCTGTAGATTTTTTGGCGAGGTCGGCAACCTGCGCTGTTTTTTGTGCGACAGTTTTGGCTGCTTGTGCTGCGGTTGAAACCTTCTTTTTGAACATACGTGAGAAAGCCGATTTTTTGTTCGTAAACTGTTGCTCGGCTTTTTCCATGTATTTGTGAAGAGCTTCCGTCGTTCCAGCGACAAGAAGCAGCAATCCTTCTTCAAGAATCATCGTCGGGTTGTTCGCAAGCTGATACTCATCTTCCTGTGAGCTGCGCACTGCCACCAAGTTAAGGTTGAAGTTCTGGCGCAATCCGCTTTCCGCAAGTGTTTTCCCGACAAGCTCGTCTTTTACGGAGACTTCCGCAAGCGCGAATTTCTCGGAAACCTGCATATAGTTGTAGAGCGATGGCGTTACAATCATCGGAACGATATGGAGTGCTGCATCCAAATCTGGATAAACAATATCAGTTGCCCCGACAAGCCTAAGAATGTCGCCGTGCTCGTCGGAACGCGCTTTAACTATGATTTTCTTTATGCCCATTTTATGAAGGGCGTTCGTCACAAGAATCGATGTCTCAAGCTGCTGCCCAAGGTCAACGACGGCTGTATCCAAATCGTCGGGCAACGTCTTTCGCAGTACGGAATCGTTAAGCGCATCGGTTATATAGGCATCCTTAACTTTGCCTTTGTACGATTCCACGGTTTCTCTGTTTTTGTCGATGATGACGACATCTGCGTCTGTATTTTCAAGCTCATTCACGACTCTGCAACCGAATGTACCCATTCCTACAACTGCGACTGTGACCATATTTCCTCCTAAATCATCCTACAAGGATGTCCTCGTGCGGGAACTCCGAAAGAGCTTCCAGTTTTCGTGCTTTTCCGGGGCGCATAACGAGCGCGATAATTCCGGTTCGTCCGGCGAACATCGCGCAAGAAAGCATTATTTTGCTGAACGAATTCAGCATAGGTGTTATTCCTTTTGAAAGTCCGGTCGTGCTGAACGCCGAGACTGTCTCAAAAATTATGTCCGAAATGGTGAATGTGCCAGCTTTTAACGCCTCTTGCTCGGAAAAGCACAGAGAAATCGTTACCAAAAGCAAGATGCACAAGGCTTTTACCGTTATTCCGATTGCCCTGTCAACGGAACTTTGCGAGATATCGCGGCCCATAAGCGACATTTCGCCTTTGTCTTCCGAGCTGCGGAAACCGTAGCATAAAACAAGGAAAACTGTCGTTGTTTTTATACCGCCAGCCATAGAGCCTGGGTTTCCGCCTGTGAACATGAAAATAAGCGATATTAAGTATGTTGATGGTGAAAAGCTGCTTTGCGAAACTGTGTCAAAGCCGGCGGTACGAAGCGTTACCGACTGAAAGAGCGCGTTCACGATTTTTTTGCCAACGGAAAACTCTGCGAATGCGTTGTTCCATTCCGCAGCGAGGAAAAAGCCAGCTCCGCAAAAAGTAAGCAGGGCTGTCATCAAAAGGACGACGCGGCTGTGCAGGCTTAAGCGGCGCTTGGGGCTTTTGCTTGCGTCTTCTATACTTTTGCGCGAAAATCTGTAACGGCGCTTGAAAAGCTTTGTGCGAAGTGTTCCGGCTGTATCGGACAATACCGTGAAGCCGATTCCGCCCGTCAGAATAAGGATGCAGAGCGTAATGCACACCGGAATGTTCGTCGAGAACTGCTCTAAGTTGTCGGAGTAGGGGGCGAAACCGGCGTTGCAGAATGAAGTTATCGAAAGGAAAATGCCGTAGAAAACGTTGTTTTTTTCGCCTGCACGATTAAGGAACACAGCAAGCAAAGTTGCTCCGGCGGTCTGGATAAGAAGTGTGGTTCCGACAATGCGCAAAAGCAAGCGGTGTATGTTGACTTTTGACTCGTCGGTGAAAAATTCGCGGATGAACTTTTTATCTACATAAGACACGCGTTTTGAAGGCATTGCAAGGTATATGCAGAAGAACGTGACAAGTCCCAGACCGCCGGCCTCTACGAGCAGCATCAGTATTACGAGTCCTGCCCGCGAAAAAACAGCCATGTCCAGTACAGAAAGTCCCGTCACACAAATTGCAGAAACTGCCATAAACAGTGCGTCTACAAACGATGCGCCTTTGCCGGACACATACGAGAACGGACAAAGAAAAAGTGACGTTCCTATTACAGCGAGAAAAATGAAATATGTGAATAATCTGCCGTTCGCACTATTTATTTTGAAACTCATGATATTAACAATACACGCAAAACAGTGCTTCAATAATACAACGGATTGCAACTTTTTTGAAGAGCGGGAAAATCTCGAAAAAACTCAGCGTGTTTGGGGTAAACAAAAAAAGACGCCCGGCAGCTGCTGCTTAACCGCCGGGCAAAAAGGAGTTTTTTAGGCATTCATAAAAAGCCACTTTCGCGCTTTTTATGGATTGCAAATAATGAAAACGATAAGGAGTTCTTTTCGTTTCGCTCTAAACTTTTTTAACTGTTCTCTCCGAATGTACAAGGGGGCTTTCGCCCCAGCTGGAATTTATAGATTAATCAAAGTCTTGATTCTGTAATGGATGCAATGTACCAGGCGTATATGGTGTATCCTTTATGGTGTAAATAACATTTGTTACAGGTGGATATGTATCTGATTCATCCATTGGTATATAAAGGACATTATAATCCGCCGTAAGTTTAATTGCATTGCCATAAGGAATCATATTTGTCATTATATTTGACCCCTGATGTAATGCAGTTGAATTAAATGTATTGTTAATTTCATCACCTTTGTCGGTTGTGTTAATTACCAGATATGGTTTGTATCCGTCAAGGCTAATTTCTGTCATTTTTGTTCCGGCTTCACCACCTTTTGTGGTTTCGTCCGAATCTTCTGCTTCTGGTTCCCAGTATGCGCAGAGCAAAACATCGCTCTTTTTAATTGCAGGCATGTTTACATAGATTGTCACAGTGCTACTGCCTACTTCCGCAATAAAGGCTTCTTTGTTGTAATTCCTATATTTTTCAAGAACTACTACGTCCTGAAGTCTGTATCTGTCGTCACCTCTTGCATAAGCTGCTGCGTAATCAACGTAAGCATATTCTGTACCATAGATTGTTTTAAAACCATTCGTGTTTAAGTCATCTACTGCAAAGAAACCTGCTGGTATGGCGGCATAAATTGGATTAGCAAAAGTTGCAACATTGGGCCATGGATTTAAACTGCTTGCTGTAGAAGCAGTAATTGCATTTTTCTGCGCATCTGTCATAAATACAATTGCAAAGCGTCCGTTTCCATCCTGGCTTGGAACACAGAAATTGTTAAAATTGGATTTTGTCATAGTAAAGCAATATACGCCGTTGTCGGTTTGTGTCGTTGTTTTCTCTACTACGCCGATGTCTTTTTCTACGATTTTGTCGCCATTGCCGCCGTTTCCAAAGAATGCGTCTTTATCAAAATCATCACCGAACTGGTCTTCGAACTCTTTGTCGTACTTAAAATCTATTGGGTCACCAGAGAAATCGTCTGCAATATCAACATCGTCAAAAGTACCGCCAATAAGATTAATCGTCTCAATTTCATCGCTTTCTATACTCAGTTTACCTACCTTTGTTTTAGATGTTGTCGGAGTAGCCTCATTACCTGTTGTTTCAGGTTTGTCCGCTTTATCATATTCTACGAACGTAAAGTCTTCGGCTCCGTCCTTAAGCTTAATCTCATCAATTTCTGATTTTGCAGTTCCGTTATCAACGTAGAGGGCTACATCAGTTTCTGCTTCAAGTTTTTCTATAGAACAGCCTTCAAGTTTAAGCTTTGGAGAATCCTCTCCGATTTTCTCGAAATGTTCGTCATCGTCTCCCTGAGCTTCGGTGTACTGCCGTGCCAATGCGGAGCGTGAGCTGTTGCCTGTCGTGATGCTTACTGTGGCGTTCGTGAAGTTCCTGAGGGTAACATTTGCCGCTACATTGGAATATACAGTTACGTTAAGACCAGAAATATTGTTTCCATTAACTGTCAATGCTTTGTTAATTACTATAGAAGTACCTGAGTACGATGCGTTCAGCGTTACGGTGCTACCCGCTGTCGCGTTATCAATCTGCGACTGAAGTGTTGTTCCTGTTGACTGTGGTTCATCTGCGTTATCAGAACATCCAATAACGGCTGCAACAAGCATAATTGATAAGAATGCAATAGAAAGGATTCTTATCTTATTCAAAACCTTTTTCATAAAAACCTCCGAAGTAAAATCACAAAAAAATCGAACGAGCGATTTCGTGATTCACTAATTTTTCGTTGTTGTAGTCATTTTACGAAACCAAGCGCACAGAATCAGCACAAAAACGAGGATGAAAGTCGCAACAAATTCGCAAAAGTTTTAAAAAAATCCGCACCAAACCCGCACTTTTTTCTTTTTACTAGCAACAAACCCGCACAATTTGAAATTTTTGCCCTGATGTGCTACATTATTTGTATCTGTAATTAGTAACGAGAGGGAAATGAAGAGGAAGATATGCTGAAAAATCTGGTCAAAAAATATCGTCAACGGTATTCAACAGATCCTCTCGATTTGCAAGATGCAGCAGAATTAAACAGAAAGCATCTGCTCGTTGTAAGCCCCTTGCTTTTCCTTTTTGGTATAGGCGATTTAATTGCGCTTTTTATACGTTTCCACAACGATATCCGTGGCCATCTTGTTTCGTTCGCCTATTTTGGAACTTTCACTATTGTAAGTAGTTATATGTTCATACACTCGTGTTTGGTCAAAGAGGCCCCACCGGAAAAGGCTTATCTATATAAAACAATTCCCTTCTATATGGTTTTCTTCATGGGAATATGTGCCGGTATCTATAATTTTTATATGCTTAAGCAGCCTTTTAACGGTGTCCTCACATATTGTCTTACATTAAGCCTGTCGATATGTGCATTTTCGTTCTCGGGTATTCCATTCATTATAGGAATTATAATCGGGGCGTCTGCAATGACACCGGGAATATATGCGAATTTTGGTGTGTCTGGTCTTGCGGACGTTATTCTTTTTGGTGTTCTTATGAGTTGGCTTTCGCTTTATAAAAGCCGCACAGAAAAAAAATACATAGGAATGTTAAAAAGACAAAAAAGTATTTTTGAGGCTAAGACGTTCGGGAATTTCACACTGATGTTTGATAACAAGGTGGTGAAGTTTTCACGGTCTAAATCGAACGAGCTGATAGGGTATCTTATTTACAAAAACGGAAGTTCCGTGAACTCTAAAGAGCTTATCGCCGCGCTTTGGGGAGAAAATGCGGAATCCCCCAGTTATGGCAGCAATTTGCGGAATCTTATTGCAGATATAAAGCACACGTTCGCCGATTTGGAAATCAACAGCTTTTTTATAACGGAATACAACAGCTTCCGTATAAACCCGGACTTTATAAAATGCGACTTCTACGATTTCCTTGTCGGCGATAAAAAAGCAATGAAAAAATTCGCGGGCGAGTTTATGAGCCAATAAAGCTGGGCAGAGGAAGAAGTGGATTTTTTGAAGAAAAAAGCGCTTAATGCGTGATAAGATTAGGTAATATATGAATTTAAAAGAATTTAAGAATAAGTATCACGATAAATATTACATTCCATATAGTGCTTTACAGAATGTAGGTGAATCGAACAGACTTTCTTCGCTTGTTGTAAGTTCCCTCTTAATTCTTTCAGATATAATCAATTTTTTATTGATATTTATTTTATATCATTCACATCTGGCAGATCAGCGGAATTATCTTATCTACCTATGTATTTATACTCCTATAAATATCTACACTTTTCTTCATGCGCGTCATTCCAAAGACAGAGGATATGAAAAGAAATCAATATCTGCGTATTTGATAGTTTTTGTGTGGCTTAGTGCGAGTGTTTTCAATTTATATTTTATCAATTCTCCGCATAATGGATTTGTTGCCTTTTATTTGGCTGGCTTTTTAAGTCTGATTCTTTTTTCATTTTCTCCGCTTTATTATTGCTGTGAGGTTATTGTTACAGCAATAATTCTGGTTCCAGGAGTTTATGAAAACTTTGGTTTCCTTTCAGTAGTTGATATTTTTGTCGCTACGATAATTATGGTCGAGCTTTCACTTTATAGGCGGCGTAAGGAAAAACAGTTCATCTTATTGATGAAAAAGCAGAAGAAAAGTCTTGAGGCAAAGACGTTCGGGAACTTTACGCTTTTATATGATGATAAGGTTATTAAGTTTTCAAGGTCGAAATCTTCGGAATTTTTGGCATATCTTATTTACAAAAACGGTAGTTCAGTAAAAACAAAGGAGATGGTTTCTGTTCTGTACGGCGAACATGCAGATTCTGAACATTATGGCGCGAGCCTGCGTAATCTTGTTGTGGATATAAAGAAAAGCCTTTCGGAGCTTGAGATTCAGAACTTTTTCGTAAAGGAATACAATAACTTCCGTATAAACCCAGAAGCAGTAAAATGCGATTATTACGATTTTCTTGCAGGCGATCCCAAAACAATCAAGAGTTTTGCGGGCGAGTTTATGAGCCAGTATAGCTGGGCAGAAGAAGCCGTCGGCTTTTTGGAGAAAAAGACACTGCAAGGATAAGCCATTCGGTGGCAATGCGCGGAGTGCCCATATCATCCTCCGTTCTTTTACCTTTTTCGTTTTTTATGATAGAATTGTCGCATGGCTTTTGTAAAAAACTTGTTCGACAAAAACTTTTTGGAGTACGCCAGCTACGTTATCCGCGACAGGGCGATTCCTGAGCTTGAGGACGGCTTGAAGCCGGTTCAGCGGCGTGTTCTGCACACACTTTTCGAGATTGATGACGGACGTTTCAACAAAGTTGCGAACGTTGTCGGTCAGTGCATGAAGTATCATCCGCATGGAGACGCGTCAATTTATGGTGCGCTCGTCGTGCTTGCTAACAAAGAGATTTTCATAGAGAAGCAGGGTAGCTTTGGTAATATTTTTACGGGCGCGGAAGCCTCGGCTGCGCGATATATCGAATGCCGCCTGCGTCCGCTCGCAAAGGATATTCTTTACAACCCCGGCATTACGAATTACGTTCCGAGCTACGACGGACGCAACAAAGAGCCAGTAGTTTTCCGCGCGAAACTGCCGCTCGCCCTGCTTTTGGGCGCGGAAGGCATTGCTGTCGGTATGTCAACCAAGATTCCGCCTTACAATCTTCGTGAAGTGATTGAGGCTGAAAAAGCGTGCCTTAACGGCGAGCCGTTCACGCTTTACCCGGATTTCCCGACGGGCGGAATTATCGATGTGTCTGAATACAATGACGGCACGGGCAAAATCATAAGCCGCGCCAAGCTTGATGTTTCAGACCCGAAGCGCATCGTCATTACAGAGCTTCCCGCCGACACCACGACAGAGACGCTTATCGACTCAATAGAGACAGCCGCAAAAGCTGGAAAACTTAAGTTTTCTTCCATAACAGACCTTACAGCGGCGAAAGTCGAGATTGAGATAAAGCTTCAGCGCGGCGTTTACGCGCAGGATGTTGTGGACGCGCTTTACGCCTACACGAAATGTGAGCAGACTGTCGCTTGTAACATGCTCGTTATCAAGGACAACATGCCTGTCGTGATGACGGCAACGGAGATAATCAAGTATCACTGTGAGAAGCTTAAGGGCATTTTGACCGACGAGCTGAACCTTGAGAAAGCGAATCTTTTGGACAAGCTTCATCTTCGCACGTTGGAGCGCATCTTTATTGAGGAGCGCATTTATAAGGCGATTGAGGAGATGAAGACTGCCGAAGCCGTGAACAAGGCTGTTAAGGACGGATTCATTCCGTTTGCGGCGGAGCTTTTACGCCCTGTGACAGACGAGGATGTTGAGCATCTTCTTAAGATCCCGATTAGACGTATATCTCTTTATGACATAAACAAAAACCGTGCAGAAGTAAAAGAGATAAATGCCCGGCTTAAGGAAATAGCTAAGCTTTTGAAGAACATCGTCGGCTATGCGGTCGCATGGCTAGATTCAATTGAGGAAAAAGCGACAGCGGCGCTCGGCAAGGAGTTTATGAAGCGCAAGACGCTCGTTAAGTCGTTCCAAGCTGTTGACGTTAAAGAAGTTGTTAAGCGCGACCTTGCGCTCCGGTACGATGCGAAAACTGGATATCTTGGTACGGCTGTTTCGTCGGGCACGGAGCTTTTCAAAGTTTCGCCATTCGACCGAGTGCTTATTATGCGCAAAACCGGCGTTTACACTGTTTGTGATGTGCCGGAGAAGCTTTTTGTTGACAAAGGCATGTGGTACTGCGGCTTTTCGGACAAGGAAAGTCTTTCCAAAGTGCTTTTTACTGTCATTTTCAAAGACAAAAAGACGCAGTACATGATGATAAAGCGGTGCCGCGTCGGTCAGTTCATTTTGAACCGCGACTATTCCATCGTGCCGGACGGTGGCGAGGTTTGCCACATCGACACGCGGGAAGCATTCAGTTTTATAGTGAAGTTCAAGCCGAAGCCGCGTCTTAAGGTGCTGCAGGCGGAGTATCACGCTGGCGACTACGAGGAGAAAGGCTTGAAGGCGCAGGGCGTAAGACTTGCGTCGAAAGAAGCGGACAAAGTTGTGCTGGAGAAGAAGCCAGAGCAGCCGGAACTGCTGTAAGGTATTGCGAGTTGCGCGGGCTGGCGGGTAAGCGGAATGTGGCGCGTATTGGATGACGCGCAAGTTCGCCGGAGTGCGTGGGCTGGAAATTGCTTGAAATTGACAATTTATTTTGAAAATCTGTTGATATTTTGCAAAAATTGAATTTAAACTTGCAATTTTCACAAGTTCTTATTATCATAAACTTATGATAGTTCAGTTTTCGGCAAGAAATTTTAAATCTTTCAAAGACTCTTTTGTTTTGGATTTATTCACAAATAAAGATTCTGCGGTTTCGTCTCTGTATAATATCAATGGCACAAATATTTATCCTTCTGCAGTTTTTTATGGAGCAAATGCCAGTGGAAAGTCAAATATCTTAAAAGCTTTTTCAATGATGAGGCGGCTTGTCCTTAATCAAGATAAGATAATTCAGTCTACAGATATTCTGCCGACTAACAGATTCAAGCTTTCAACTACTTCGGAAAATGATACGACTGCATTTGATGTGTGTTTTGTTTTCGAGGGCAGAAAATATAAATACGGTTTTGAATATGATGAAACTTGCGTTTATAGCGAGTATTTGTATTTTTATGATTCTGTTCAGCCTACGACCGTTTTTGAATATGATGTAGCTGAGAATAACGGCACTATAAAAATAACAAGATTCAAAGAACTCAAAAAAATAAACCATCTGAAGAATTCTCTGTTCTTGCTCGAAGCAGACCGATATGGAAATGAAGAAGCGAAACAAGTTTTGAAATGGTTCAGCACAACGCATATCGTAGAGTTCTCTCCAACAAGACGAGTAAATCCGGATTATTATAACTTATTGTTATATCCAGAAATAAGAAATAAATTCATTGGCTTTATAAATAATGCAGATTTTGGAATAAAAGATATTTTTCAAGAAACAAATCCGATTTCAGACATTTATGACCAAATTCCCAATTTCCCTAAAAATGCAAAACTGGAAGAAATTTATATAAAAACGATTCATTCAAAAGTTGATGAAAACAACAACTTTGCCGGTGACGTGAAATTTGATTTATTTGAAGATGAGTCGTTGGGAACGCGAAAAATATTCGAGGCAATCGGTCCTATCATAGACACATTGCAGAAAGGAGCTGTCCTTTTCCTTGATGAACTGGATGCAAGTCTTCATCCTATCCTCACAAGAAAGATTGTAGAACTGTTTAATAACGCGAAATCGAATCCGCATGGTGCTCAGTTAATTTTTACGTCGCAGGACACAAATCTTCTTGATCAGACTCTATTTGATAAAGAACAAATTTGGTTTATCGAAAAAGATAAATTCGGGGCTTCGCATTTGGTAAGCCTTGCAGAATATAAGGATGTCCGTAAGGAACACAAGATAGAACGAAATTACATACTGGGAAAATACGGCGCAGTTCCGTATTTAGGCGACTTCTCTTTTTAGGAAAGGCGATGACCAGAAAAAATCAATCTTCTTTTAAAAATGTTGTACCTCTTGTTAGAAAAAAGGAAACTAGAGTTCCTCTCAAAGCCTTCCTTATTGCCTGCGAAGGAATCTGTACAGAGCCTAATTATATAAAAGGGCTTGTTGATTATGAAAAAGCGAACAGGCAGATTGCGGAAGGAACGATAGTTAAGATTGCATCTCATCAGCATTCTGACCCCTACGGAGTTCTAACTGACTTATTGGCTACTCCGAATATGGATGACTATGATGAACTCTGGATTGTAATCGATAGGGATGAATTTGAACTTAAAGGTGAGGGATTCGGCGGTCATTCAGAAGAGAACTTCCAAAAAGCAATAGATGAAAGCAAATGTCGTGGTGTGGAAGTTGCCTGTTCAAACCCTTGTTTTGAATTGTGGATTGTACTTCATTTTGAATATAGAGATACCGCATGTTCTCGTTTTGATATACAGAGGAGAGCGTTGGAAAAGGTTAATTCAATTCTGCCAAACGGTAAAAAACTTAAAAAAGTAAATGATTTAAAGACTGTTGGAAATCTTTATGATTTATTGAAAGGTAAATTAGATACAGCAAGAAATAATGCGGCAAAACTGAAAGATAACGAGAAAAAGAAGGCAAATCCATCGTCAGGTATGTATAAACTTTTAGATTCTTTGCTTGGAGTTAAGAAATAAGCTGTAGTTTTATGGGGCCTTTATGGTGCTAACTGAAAATTTATAATATTCTCACTTAATACCATTATCAGAAACAATCGAATAAATTTTATCATGTTTTCTCAATAAATAACGAACACATATTTTGATATTTTTTAACGTGCGTTTTCAGCGATAACTGTACAGTTATCATAGGGGTTGACACAACCCCTATGAAAAACCTTTCTGAACAGAAAGAAATTTTTAGGAGAACAGTATGAAAAAGGGTTATACGCTAATTGTCATGGTTGTGCTTGTTTCTGCACTGTTATTGTTTTCTGGTTGTGCACCAAAAACTGTAACATTTGCGAAATCTTTAACAGTCACAATAAAAAACTCGACTAATAAAGATTTAGAAATTGGTCAATCTTATTCGAACCACCATTGTCGTATAATTGATGGACATCGTCCATATTCGGATGATTGGGAACCAACGAATAACATCCCTAATTATTTGCAATCTTTCCCATTACACTACGATACATTTACTGTTGCGGCTGGTGAGGAAAAGGTAATAACAATGACGGGATCTGAAACATTAGAATCCCCAGTACAGGCAGCAGTCGGACTCCAGGACATAACCCTTTCAAATCCAGTTTTGGCTGATTGGTTGGATGTTGAAAGTATACTGTTTAATGCTGCTAAAATAGATGGACAGTACATTAATCTTGGAGGAGATGGACTATCTTCAATTGACGTGCGACAAGGTTTGAAGGAATCTGGTAGTGTTACAGTGTGTTCTGATCGTAGTTGGATTGCGTCTACCCATAATACTGAGAATTTGAATTTTGAATTAGTTGAATATGGAAATTCTTATTTATTCTGTATAGTCAAATAAACAATATCTATTTATAAATTAAGGATAAACAGGCTGTCTATCAATGACTGCCTGTTTTTTTGTTGCATGAAACTTAATGCTCAACCCCGGTAAGCGATGTGAAGGGCGGCGAAGCCGTTCCGAAGCGGGACGGTCAGCTTTGCTGACCTATCCGCGTAGGAATGAAGGCGAAAGCCGGAACCCGGAACGTAGCGACCGACGGTCGAACAACGTCCATGTTGTCCGACCTAGCCGGGTTTTGCAATTGCAAAAACAGTGAGTTTTTGTGCACGTCCTGTGTACAGCGAATTGTTGTTTGAACGTCGGTTACCGCCTTGTGCCCCTTGCTTTCTTGTCGTTTCTGCTGTAGATTCAATCCATGTGGAAATCTGTTAATTTCCGATTTTTTGGAGTAAAAAATGAGACCAATAAAAGAGATTCAGACACAGATAAACGGAACGATTCGTAATAATCTTCCTAAGATGGTTATTTCTATAGTTGCGTTGCGGTTTCTTTCGACAATCGCAGTAACGCTGATAGCGGCACCTGTGTCGCTCGTGTTCCTTCTTGACAGCGGTTCGATTTTTTCATCGGTGATGCTGCTTGGTTCCTCTATCCTGTCCGAAATCGTCACTGTTTTCCTAATGTACGGCTTTTTCGTGCTTCTGGGTCGCTTTTATCGCGAGGAGAGGGCGATTATCGGTTATTTGTTCCAAGCTTTCAGGGATTGGAAGCGGATGGGTCTTGTGACACTGCTTGTGTGTTTGGTAACTATCGTGCTCGCGTTCCTTACGGCGTTCCCAAGCCTTAAGATTATTCAGCATTATAAGGGAGATGAGATAGAAACTCTCGTTTTGGAAGAAATTGCGAACGCGACGGCAGCGGCGGAAGCAGGAAATGCGACAACAGCGAATGTGGATAACTCAGCTTTGGGCGAGACTGAGAGAAGTATTGTAGCGGCTGCATCTGAAATCGATGTTGTGACGACGATCGCAATGCGCATGTACGATGAGTTCATAAAGTATCTTCCATTCTTCCTTGTGCCGTATCTTATCCTTTTTGTGCTGATTCTTGTGCGGTACGCGTTCGTGTTCCCGATTTTGTACCATGAGCCGGAAATTACGGTGCGCCAGGCTTTGAAAAAGAGCCGCCTTTTGCTTAAGAAAAAGAACTTCAAGCTTATCTGGTTCTGCCTGCGTTGCTCTCTTTACCCGATTCTTGCAGCTGTAGTGTGTTATGTCGGAACGCTCTTTATAAATGTAGATTTTCTGCTTACGGTCGTGTCGCTTTTGTTCCAAGTCGCGTTCTATTTCTCGATTATCGTGATAATGCTTTCTGTAAACGCGTTCTATTATGAGCACGCCGACCCGGAGACGCTATGTATATCCTCACCGACAGAACAGGATGTGAACTGACCGTAAAAGGCTCGCGGTTCCTTGCCGAAGTTATCCCGGTGGAAAGCCAGGCGGATGCGCGCGAAGCCCTTAAAAGCCAGAAGCAAAAATATGTCGATGCGACTCACGTTGTTCACGCTTTTGTTACGGGGCTTGGCGCGGAAGTTATGGGTATGTCCGATGACGGCGAGCCAGCTGGAACCGCCGGGCGGCCTGTGCTCGATGTACTGAAGGGACGCGGCATAACGAATATTCTGCTTACGGTGACACGCTGGTTCGGCGGAACGCTCTTGGGGACGGGCGGCTTAGTAAAAGCATACGGCGACAGTGCGAAAATGGTTTTGGACAAAGTTTTTGCAGAAAATCTTGCGGAAGAGTATGTTGCCAAGCGTGAGTTTTCGTTTTCTGTCGCCTACGATCTGTATGAAAAAGTGAAGTACATGCTGAAGGATTTTTCTGTTTCTGCCGTCACCGAGGACTTCGGCGAAAAAGTGACGCTCAGTGGCAAGATTGTGCGCTCTGAGTACGATGCGTTCGCCGCCCGCATAAAAGACATGACGAATGGCGGGGTGGCGCTGTAAAACGTGCTGACCGTCAAGCATGCCGGCATGCCCGAACTCAGATTCTTTTCTGCATCCAAAGAAGGTCGTACCAGCGGTCGAACTTTTTCCCTACTTCTTTCATTTGCGCGACTTTTTCGTATCCCATTTTTGTGTGAAACTTGAAGCTGTCTTTTGTGAGATATTCGTCTTCCGGGTCGCAATAGGCAATGCCCGCGAGCAAGTTAACGATGCCCTGTTTTTTGAGACGCTCTTCCAATTCAGCATAGAGCGATGCGCCGATTCCCTGACGGTGGATATTCTTATCGACATAGATTGATGTCGTGACTGTCCAGTCATAGGCGGCGCGTGGACTGTATGCGCTTGCGTAGACGTAACCGACAATCACGCCGTCTTTTTCACAGACAAGATACGGATATTTCTGCTTGATTTTTGTGATGCGGGCTTTGAATTCATCGACTGAGGGAACTTCGTATTCAAACGAAACAGCCGTGTCCGTAATGTAATGAGAGTAAATCTCAACAAGCCTTGCGGCATCCTCGATTTGTGCTTCCCTGATTTTGTATTGAGTGGTTTTTGTGTTGCTCATTTTGTGCCTCTTTTTTTTGTGTGAAAATCCCGCAAAAGGGTAGAGAACAATTGGATTTTCGCGCGAACTGATTGAGGCTATTTTATCAAAATGAGACCGCTGTGTCATGCGGTTTGGTTCGCGTGTGCGCGCGGTGTGAGACGCTCAGGAGCAGAGTAGGGCGCGCCAAAGCGGAAAGGGCGCGAAGGCGTGAAGCGAGTGGTGCACAAAAGCGGATTTGTCCGACTCTACTCAGAATTCTACTCTGATAAACCACGCGTTGGGTTACAAGACGCGATTGTGCGTGCTATTATGATTCTTGCAGGCGGAAATCGCGGAAAACGATGATGAGCCTGTGCGCAGCCGGCCGGCGCTACGCGGAAATTTTACCGCGCGAAAGAAACTTATAGAGGTATTGTATGAACGCACAAAAGACAGGAATTTTGATTTATGAGATGCGGACACGGAAAGGCATGACGCAAAAAGAGCTGGCTGAAAAATGCAATGTGAGCGACAAGGCTGTTTCGAAATGGGAGCGCGGCGAAGGCTGCCCCGATGTTACGGTTCTGCCCAAGCTTGCTGAAGTTTTTGGCGTTGAAGTCGAAAGCATTATGAACGGTGAGGTGCCGCCAAGCCAGGACGTGAGCGGCAAGACAATAAAAGACTACAATTTCCGTCAGCCGGACAGGTATCCGCGTTATATGCAGCGGGAACTGTGGCTGCTCGGCGAGGATATCTGCCAGATTATGATTCAGGAATTCACGGTGATAATAAACGACCGTTGCGATTTTCACTGCGATAATGTAGACCAGCTTTGTAATGGTGAGTTTTTGCATTCAATCCCGCAGAAATGCTTTTTCTACGATTTCGATTTTGCGAACGGCGGATTCACAGTTGAAATTGATACGCAGCTTGCAAAAGCCCTTTTGAAGCAGGATGCGGCAAAATATGAATTGATAACTGAGTTTGACCTTAATGTTTTCAAGGACTATTTCCTGAAAATTATTACAGACGTTATTTATAAGAATGTTCAGAAACAAACTGACGGCAAAATTGAGCTTTCAAAAAAATGTTCAATTGAAAATGCGGTTTGTTCGGCAACAGGAAATAATTCCCGTCAGAAAGAAAACCTGATGATGCTTCTTGTTTCTATGAAAGGAGTGGTAGGCGGGAACGAAGGCTTTATAAACATCCAGTTCAGCGACGCGATTATTGAAGATATGCTGATGAGCGGATATTTCGGTGAGTATGGAAACGGAATTGTCGGGAACAGAGTAAAGTTCCAGAATCTTTCGAACATCAAGAGCCACGAATTGCCCGAAAACATTTTTGTTGAGTTCGGTCGTTTCCGCCCGGAAAACGTGAATCTTGAAAAAGGCACGATTCTTGTTCTGGACAAAAAGGAAACTGAGGGACTGAACGTCGTTTATGAAAACCGCGTCATTCACACCGGAAAAACAGTCGCGATAGACGACAAGTTCGGTATTGAGATTGCCGAGACAACGCAGCTAAACGAAATCGTGTACGATGAGAAGGATTATATCTCCGTGCGGCTTGGAAGCGCGGCTCTTACGAAAGAAGAGATTGCGGGCTTGCATCAGGGAGCATATTTGATTTTGAAGCAGAGGGCGGGCGAGCCTTCGCAGATTATCCGTGCGGGAAAACTTGTAGCCCGCGGCGAGATTTGCATTGCGACTGATACGTTCGCGATTCGTGTGATGGAAGTCTGTGAATAGCGTGTTCGCGTGAGGGCGTTGCGGGGCAAAACCGTATTTTTCCATTACCCTGCAACGCTCTACGGACAAAACTCTCTGCTTTTAAGAAAGCGAATATTCCGATGGCGGTTGTATATTGTGATGAATAACACCCCAAGTATTATGAGCAAGCTTATTATTTGTGATGTCGAGAAAAATCCAAAAATTCCACGGGCAGAATCTCCTCTGAAGAATTCAAGGATAAAGCGAAGTATTGAATATACAAAAAGATAGATATAGTGTACTGTGATTTTGGATTTTTTTATAACAAGGAAAAAGCATACAAAAGACAAAATAAACAGAAAAAATGATTCGATGCCTTGAACAGGAACCAGTTTTACGTTGTTTGGAGCAATTATACTTTCTCGGTACAAAAAAGAAAAATGACTTTTTGTTTCGATGCCGTAACAGCACCCCGCGAGCGAACAACCTATTCTTCCGAAAGCATGTGCAATTCCGAGTGATGGTGTTATACATTTTACATAGCTAGAAGAATTGATTTTGTGAACTTTTTTGACGAAAGGAAAAGCTGCCATTCCGCCCAGAAGGCCACCGTAAAAGACAAATCCTGATGATATGAAGTTATTAAAACTATGTATTGAACTGAAAGCAGATTTAAAATCTATGATTTTAATAGAAACCAAAATATATAATAGTTTTGCGCCGAAAAATCCGAATGCTATTAAATATGCACAGATTATTATGAAATCGTTTTCATCAAGTTTTAAATATTTGCAAAGAAAAAAGCCGATGCAAGAAGCACATCCAATCCCTACTAAAATGCAAAAACCATAGTAGGGAATGAATGTGTTGAAAAGGTAAAATCCCATTTAGAAACTTACCAGTTTAAAGCAGATGCAGTCGCTCCAAGACATGCCATACATGCGATAGTGGCAATAATACCCCATGACAGAGCGATAATACCACAAACTAAACCTGCGGTTGCTTTACCTTTCTGTGCAGGATCCTTTTTACTAATTGCACCTAAAATAACAGCGATAATACCACAAATTGAGCCAATCCAGCCTAAGCCTGCGGCTCCTCCAGCAACAGCGATCACCAACGAGATGATACCTAAAACTAATGATGCAACTGCCATGTTTACATCCTCCTCATTTTTTTGTGCTGAAAGAAAATCTGTTGGTTTGACAGATAAACTCTCTTGCACTTGTGAATAAATTGCTTATAGTTACTATTATTAGTAACATATTACTAAGTGTATCATAGTATATCAAATATTACCAGTATTAAATTGTAATTAGTAAAATGTTTATAAAATCTGATTATGGGATTTAAGGAAAACTTGAAAGAAGCAATGTATTGTAAGAATATAACTACTGCAGAACTTGCAACTATCACTAATATTAATTCTGGTACACTAAGCAGTTATCTAAAAACTAATGGTTCAATGCCACCTGCTGACAAAGCTCTTAAAATAGCACGGGCACTTGATGTAAGTATTGATTTTCTTGTTGAAGGATTTAATGTTAAGGCTGATAATGACGAGCAGAAAAATATACAAATCCCAATAGAAGTATACAAACTTGCATGTGATTTATCTAGTCTAAGTAAAGATGAATTGAATGCAATAAAATGTGTTTTAAAAGTTTTAGAAAGGAACCAGAGTAAGTAAAAAAGCTTTTGCTAGTAAGCGAAGTCTATGCGTATTGTGTGTAAAACATTCCCTAATTCAGATAAAATCTTCAAAATCTTTTGAACCTTTTTTCCGCCGTTTGATAGAATCAATCTTTCCTGGCTTTTTTAGTTCATTACCTTTAAGAAGTGTTTTTGGTACACAGTATGGAACTGCAATAAAACCGATTGTAAATGATTTTTCGGAAGCTGCCAAAGTACAGGAAACTTGATTCTTTACAAAGTTTTCTTCTACAAGAGTTGTGCTTGACAGGATTTTATCAAGGTCTGTCAAAAATTTAACTTTACGCCTGACAGAACCCTTCACTATTTTCTCTGTTTGTCCTTTTTTGCAGAAATCAAAATCGTTTAGAGTAAGACTTTTATTCAATGCCTTATCAAAAAAGAGCGTAGAAGAAAGCTTAGTGTTAACGCCTGTTAGATGCAAAAAATTTGATTTTGTCGCAGCAATAATATAGGAATTATTAATTTTAAAAGATTTAGAATATACTTGATATTCATAATCAAGAAATACTTGTTTATATTTTAGGGCGCCTTTACAAATTGCATCGAGAACATTTTCTTTAAAAGAAGGTTGTGGTTGATTCATATGATATAACCATGACTTACAATTGAAGTTTGCTGTATAACGTAATAGAAGCTATTTACAAAAAAAGCCGACAGATGTCGGCTATGTTGCAGGTTTTAGGTCTCTGCAACGACCAATGGAATAGGGTTTTATGTCTCCTATCCGACAACTTTAATATACTATAAAATTAGAAAATGTCAACTTTTTTTCTAGTGTAGTACGGACGGGAAATTCGCGTGAGGGATTGTAGCAGTGCCCGCAGGGCAAACAAAAAGGACTTTCGAATGAAAGTCCTTTTTGGTCGAAGCGAGAGCGTAGCTGCGAAAAGCCCGACGGCACGTTAGTGCCGGCACGCCCTCGTCCATCTAGAAATCTTAGAACTCTGCGAGTCCCGGTGCGCGTGGATACGGGATTACATCGCGGATGTTCGCAATTCCTGTCACGTAGCGCAGAAGTCTCTCAAAGCCAAGTCCGAAACCTGCGTGCGGAACTGAACCGTACTTACGGATCTCCAAATACCACCAGTAATCTTCCGGCTTCATTCCAAGCTCAACGATGCGTGCGGTAAGCTTCTCAAGGTCTGCCTCGCGCTCTGAACCGCCGATAATTTCGCCAAGTCCAGGAACAAGCACGTCAACGGCGCGGACTGTCTTTCCATCTGGATTTGCCTTCATGTAGAAAGCCTTTATTTCCTTAGGATAGTCGTAAACCATGACCGGCTTCTTGAAAATCTGCTCGGTAAGGTAGCGCTCGTGCTCTGTCTGAAGGTCGCAGCCCCAGTATGCTTTGAATTCGAACTTGTCGTTGTTTTCCTCAAGCTTCTTGACGGCATCCGTGTAAGAAATGCGGACGAACTCCGAATCCCTTACGTGCGTAAGTGTCTCGATAATGCCTGGCTGAACGCGCTGGTCGAAGAATTTCATGTCCTCAGCGCACTTTGTGAGCGCATGGTTCAGAAGGTATTTGATGAACTCTTCCGCAATATCCATGTCGTCCTCAAGCTCGAAGAAAGCCATTTCCGGCTCGACCATCCAGAACTCCGCAAGGTGGCGCGGTGTGTTGGAGTTTTCGGCGCGGAATGTCGGTCCGAACGTGTATACGCGTGAAAGGGCAGTCGCATACGTTTCTGCCTCAAGCTGACCAGAAACAGTAAGGCTCGCTTTCTTTCCGAAGAAATCTTTGTTGTAGTTTACGAGGTTCGCCGCCTTTGCAGGGTCCATGCCCTTCGCGCCGGCTTTGATGCCTTCCTCTGCGATGCGGTTAAGGTCGAGCGTAGTTACCTGGAACATCTCGCCCGCGCCCTCGCAGTCGCTGCAAGTGATAAGCGGAGCGTTGAAGTAGAAGAATCCTCTTTCCTGAAAGAAAGTGTGAACTGCATAAGCCATCTCGCTTCTCATGCGTCCTACGGCACCGAACATGTTCGTGCGGGCGCGGAGGTGAGCCTTTTCGCGGAGGAACTCAACAGAACAGCCTTTTTTCTGGAGCGGATAGTCCTGCGGAGAAATTCCCAGAACTTCAAGAGTCTCAAGCGTAACTTCAACAGCCTGTCCGGATGCTGGTGACGGAACGAGCTTTCCTGTCGCGCGGACAGATGCGCCTGTCGTCACTTTTGCAAGCATCTCTTCCATTTCTGGTGTGCCAGCGGCTGCAGCGTTGGAATTGGCGGAATTATTGGAATTATTATTATTTGAGGCATTATTGCCGTTATTTGCGTTGTTCGCGTTTTCGCGGTCGTAAGTCAATTGAATGGCGGCAAAACATGAACCGTCATTAACCTGAACAAAAACTAAGTTTTTGGAATCGCGCTTTGTGCGCACCCAGCCGCATACAGTAACTTCGCGGCCATCCGGTTCGGACACAAGAATGTCCTTTATCAATGTTGTTTTCATGGTATATTCATATCACTAAAAAGGGGCTGTTTTCAAGTAGTTGCGGGAAATGGGCGCCCCGGCGGGAAATCCCCGGTCGGAGATTTCCCGCCGGCGGGCTTTTCGGGGCTACGGCTTTCGCCTTCGACCTCGCCTGACGGCGAGTTTTCGCTTCGCTCACCCCTACAATCCCTTGCGCAAATTTTCCAAAAAAATTGTGAGTTCAACTCTGTATTTTTTCTGTGGAACTTGCTGGATAATGAAAATCACTAACATAGATGCTCGGCAGTTATTCGTACTCATTGCGGAATGCGAGTGCTGCCACGAAAGTTTTAAAGGAGATTTTTATGAAATCCAGATTAATTTTGGTATTGCTTGCAGTTTTTGTTGTGATGTCGTTCTTGCTTACATCCTGCGCGACAACTGATTATTCAGACGTTAATATTTCTCCGCCATTTTCTAAAGGCGTAAATATGCTTACCTGGTTTGAAACCTGGGATGAGAACAAGCTTCCTGACTTGAATAAATTTGATGAAGCTGATTTTGCCTGTCTGAAAAATATGGGTGTGGATGTAATGCGACTTGCTGTTCATTTTGAGTTATTGATGGAGCCACTCTATACAGGAAAGATAAAAGAGAGAGTTTTTGAAAAACTTGATGAAGTTTGCGACTGGGCTGAAAAATATCAGATTTATCTTGTAATTGATGATCATTCGTTTAATTCAGAAGAATGGGACGGTAATCCGCCATCCTGGGATTTGAATAAAGAGCATCTTGAGTCAGTCTGGTCGCAGGTTGCCCAGCGTTACAAATACAGAAGTGAATACATTATTTATGAAATAAGAAATGAACCTGAAGGACGAGGCGAAGTAACTCCTGAAAAATGGGTAAAACTTCAGGGGGAAATAATCGACGTAATCAGAACTTACGATACAAAGCACGCCATAGTTGTAAGCGGTTCAGATTTTTCAAGCATAGATACACTTGCAAAAATGAAGCCATATAAAGATCCAAATCTTATTTACACCTTCCACTTTTATGAGCCGATGTTGTTTACACATCAGGGAGCTACCTGGATAGGGGAAGGCTTTTCAGAAACAAGCGGAATACCATTCCCTTATGACAGATCAAAAATGCCAAAGCTTTCTTCATCAGCAAAGCAAAACCCATGGCTTGTAGATATGTATAATAACTATTCTCAACTTGGAACAGAAAAATATATCAATAGCCGAATCAAGAAAGCAGCCAACTGGGCAAAAAAGAATAATGTAAGAATCTGGTGTGGAGAAATTGGTGCAAAGATCTGGACAAATGCCGAAGACCGTCTGGCCTGGATCAGCACAACAGTTTCTGTATTAAATAAATATGGAATTCCTTACTGTACCTGGGGTATTGATGGTTCTGACGGATTTTTGAACGGTGATACAGGTTCTGAAATCTTCCCGGATGATATTGATAAGGAAGCGCTGGAAGCTTATGGTTTTTCTATGCCTTATTCAACTCTTGCTGCACAATGTAACTCTTCGTTGAAACAGTTTCCTCAGCAGCCTTTTATTGTTCATGATGGATTTGCAGGTAAAGGAACTTCATTTGGTATTTATGGAAGCGTAGCTAGTACTACATCATATGATTCTCATCAGGAATGTATGAAAGTTTCTTTGCCGGGAGAAAATAATAATGGCTGGTATTTTCAGATTGCACAGAGAATCTGGGATGAAATTATAGAAAATAAAGATGCCTTATGTATCAGCCTTTCAGTAAAATTTACAAATAAAAATCAGAGCTTTACTATAGGACTTGTAGATAATGATGAGGGCGAAGCGGCTCTGCCATGGGCTGTAGAGTATGGACTCAAAGCTTCTGATTATGATTTGTATGAATGGATTGATATTGAAATACCACTCACAAAATTTTATGAAACAGGAGCCTGGTCAGGTATAACTCAAAAATGGTATTCGCCAGAAGGCAGATTTGACTGGTCAAGACTTAATCAGCTTCGCATATTATTTAATGATTTTGAGAACGCAATGTCCGGCGACATCTACATCGATGATGTAGTGATCAAGATGAAGTAAAATCGCGGTTTTTAAGGGGCAGAAAACTGAAAAAGGCTTGCCCCTTAGGAGTGGGGGTAGCGGACAAGCAACCTGCTTGGGAGCTAGGGGGCGACTGCCCCCTTTTTCTTATTTTAGAACATCGGGCCTTCGGTGTCGTATCCGCTGTCTATTGCGTCTGCCGGGTGGTCGTTGTCTTTGCCCGTAAGCCCTGTCAGGAAGTACGTGTACATTTCGCGTTCTGTTCCCTCGTAGTCGCCTGTCGGGTCATCCCACGTAACGTCAACAAGGTACCACTTTCCGTTGAAAATCGTGTTGTTCCATGCGTGGTTCATCTGCGCGGACGGAATTGTGCAGCCTTCTATTCCCATGTAGCGTTCAAGCGCAATGAACAGGTTCGTGTAGCCTTCGCAAACGCCTTTCTTTACGGAAAGCACGTTGAGGGCATCCTGGCTTAACCGGCGCGATTTGTCGTCGCGGCTAACTGTATCGTATGTGAAGTTTTCTACAAGCCAGTTGTGGGCGGCACGGAGCTTTTCTGAAACAGGCGCGTCATAGCCGATTTCTCCGAGCAGCGCGTTCGCAAGGTTCGTAATCCTGAAGTCGTCGCTGGGGCATTGATATGATGGGAAAATCCACCGTGCGTCCGATACGAGTTCGCCAGCTGTATCGTCGGTGTTCGTGACGGTAAACGTCATCGCGTTGCGTGATGTCGATTCGAAGCCCATTATGTTTGCGCGCGCGCCGGAAGCGTTCGTAAGCTGTATGGATGTCAGGTCGGAAACTGTGACGGTGTAGCTTCCTTTGCCGAACCGCAGCCAGATTCTCCAGCTGAAGTTGTCTTTAAGCATATAGTATGTGTTAAGCGACGGATTGTCGGTTTTTGTTACGCGCACATACGCGTAGTTTTGTGCGGACGGGTTGTTAACTTTTCCTGAGAGCACGAAAAATCCTTTTGCCGAGAACGAGCTTCCGTCGGGCGTGTATTCGTCGAACGTGACGGTGCCTGTGTCGTGCCGCGTGCCTGTAAGGTTCGTAAGCTCGCCGTAAGATACGCCGTTGTAATTGTATGTTCTGTTCATGTAGTCCTTTGGGTGGACGTACACCTGCTCGTTGTAAGCTGTCTTGCCGTCTATCGTTGCGGATACGGTGAAAAGCCCCGCTTTTGTAGGCGTAAAGACACCGTCCTGCGTGATTACGCCGTCGTTGTTGACGCTCCATGTGGCTTTGCCCGCTTTTTCAGAGCCGTCGGCGCGGCGAGCTGTTGCTGTGAACGAAAGCGAAAAGCCACCCGCGTATGTTTCCTGCAAGCCTTTCGGATATATCGTTGTGTAGGCTGTTTCGTCCGGCACGAGCGATACGTTGTCTATGAGCAGGCAGTTCTTTGAATTGCCGGTGATGCTTATGCCCTCTTCGGAGACGACGCCGAGCTTTATTGAGTGGTTCCCTGCTGGTACTGGAACGGAAACGTTTCTCCACGGTGTTTCTGAGTAGCTTTGAGGCTTTATGCGCAGGGCTTCTTTTCCGTCAATGTAGACAGCGACGTACAGCGAATCGAGCGGAGCAAGCTGCATTTTGTAGTCAAAACTCAGTGATGATTTTACTGTTGGCGAGACTTTCGGAAGAACGATAAAAGAAGAGCCGCGCTTGTTCGTAGATTTGTCGATTATGCTGAGTTTTGCGACGTATCCGTGGTCATCGGCATAAAGGAGTCCAGCTGAACCGTTGTCTATCCAGTCCATTACAAACTCGTCCCAGGTGATATCAACCTTAACGCCGTCCGTTGTCCACATAAACGATGATAAATCGCCGGAATCGAATGTCTCAAGCATTGTCGTGATTGGGGTTGAGGCGATGAAGTATACGTTGTCCATGTACACGGAGTTCGTGCAGTTGAGCGTGTAGGAGGTCGAGGCTCCTTCGGCTTTCCATTCAAGATTGTGCGTGCCTTTTTCGAGCGGAACGGCGTATTCGTTCCATTTCATGCCGAGTCCGCTTGCTCTAATCTGTTCTTTGCCGTCCACGTAGAAAACAAGATAGCCGTCGAACTCGCCGTATATGTCGGTTTTGAGCGAAAAATAGATTGAAGTGTTTTCAGCGACTGTTGCGGAAAGGCTTAACCCGGCAGATTGTGTGCCGAGCCGTCTGAAATTGAAGCAGACAGCGTATGAGGAGCCGTCGATGCTTGCGTCTGTTGTGAGTGTTGGAAGCATTTCGCTTCTATAGCGTGATTCCGGGGCTGTCGTTGTCCAACCGTCGCTGAACGCTGAGCCGGTTCCAAAACTGATTTTCTGGACAGTTTTTTTTACGCTGCGGGGGATATTATCCGTGTAATCCTGCGGGGATGGTTGCGTCGTCTGTGTTGTGGTCTGTGTGCTAGGGGTATGCGTGCCTGGCGTCACCGGGGTTTCTGGGTTTTGCGGTGATGTGATACAACTTGTTATAAAAAGAAGAAATACAATTGTGATTAAGGTTGCGCATTTTGTCGTGCATTTTGCTGAGCGCATGGCGGTTTTATTCGTGAAAATGTTCATATAAACAGGATATTTCATAAAAGCGCAAAACGCAACTATTGCGTAAGTGTGCAGTTGTCACAACGTTGATTCTCGGCTACTATTTAAGAATGGGTGCGGAGATTATTGAGAATCCAGATTTTCTTTCTACACAAATAATTACATACATCGGAAATAAAAGAGCTCTTGTCGGCATTATTCAAGACGAGATTCTTCGCATAAAAAAAGAGGCGGGGCTTTCCAGCTGTTCGATGGCAGACCTTTTCTCTGGCTCCGGTGTTGTCGCCCGTATGATGAAAGCGCATGCCTCGCGCCTTGTTGTGAACGACCTGGAACAGTATTCATACGTTATAAACTCCTGCTACCTAACGAACAAAAGCGATTTTGATGAAGCAAGCTATGATCGGCTTAAAGCCGTTATCGAAAGCGAGTGCGCGCGCCGCAAGATTCCGGGGATTATAACGCAGAACTACGCGCCTGCGGACGAGAGCAACATTACAAAGCAGGACAGGGTTTTTTACACGCGCGAAAACGCGCTGCTCATTGATACGTACCGCACTCTTATTGACGAGGTCACGGTCGGAGAGCCATTTTGCGGCGCGGAGGCTTCAAAAGCTGCGTGTGTCAGCAAGCCCGCCGGCGCGGGATATGATGCGGCTTTCGCGGACATGCGAAAGTTTTTCCTTGCCCCGCTCATCACCGAAGCTTCAATCCATACGAACACGAGCGGTGTTTTCAAAGGCTTCTACAAAGACAAAAGCGGCAAGGGCTGCTACGGCGGAACCGGGAAGAACGCACTTCCACGCATACTCGGTAAGATAGAACTGAAAAAGCCTGTCCTGAGCAACTTCGAATGCCCTGTCACCGTTCTTATGCACGATGCCGTCACGCTCTCTCACGAGCTGGAACAAACTGACATCGTTTACTTGGACCCGCCTTACAACCAGCATCCATACGGCTCCAATTACTTTATGCTTAACACGATTCTTGAAAACCGAATTACCGCCCCTATAAGCCGAGTGTCCGGCATCGTGAGCAACTGGAATCATTCCGTTTTCAACCAGAAAAAAGCAGCCTTGTCTTCCCTTGAAGAGATTGTCGCGTCGTTAAAAGCGCGATACATCGTCGTATCTTATAATTCCGAAGGTTTTATCACATATGATGAAATGATTTCCATGCTCAAAAAATACGGTGAGCTTTCTATCCGCGAAATTTCATACAACACGTTCCGGGGCAGCAGGAACCTTTCTGAGCGCAGTATCCACGTTTCGGAATATCTTTTCACAATCAGAAAATACTGATATATTCATTGCATGAACAAAGCGTCAGTAACGGTAAAGACAGTTCTGGTTTTAATACTGGCGGCATTTTTGCTGATATCATGTGGCCCAAGTGAATATAACGGGTTCAAAATCGTAAAACAGGACGGCGAACGGTGTGTCCAGCTGCCGTATCCAGCTCCATCCTCTGAATCATCGACAATATTAGTTCCTCTTACATACTATCAAGTTTCGGAAGCCTGTATAAAAGAAGTTGCTGAACTGTACAACAGCTTCAATATAAATGCGGATGAAACGCTTTCGAGCTACGAAAAGCTTGCTACCCGTCTTGCAAGCTGGGATTCTGCCGTCATTCCAGAAAAAAGCCAGAAAAGCTTTGGTAAATGGGTTTCAGCAAACTCCGGTCAGAACGTGACGGCTGCGAAACCTTTCGCCGAAAGATACTGCGAATCGGTTGAAGTGCTTGTCGATGTCCTGCGCCATCTGGGCAAACAGGATCCGCTTCTGAACACGGCATTCACCGCGGAAGAGTTTTTTAATGCGAACGGCAGAACCCGCGAGGTAAGAGCGGCTGGAACTTTTATTGAGCAGAGCTTTCCCGGCGTAAAAATCATTTCGGAGTTTTCGGAACGAACGCCGTTTGTCATAAACGAGGCTGATTATATCGATTTTCCTGTGGCGGCTGTCATAAATAAAGAGGGGGAGGCTTCTTTGCGTCCTACCGATTCTTCGGTACTTCCAACCTTCAAAATGCCAGTCCTGTTCTACGATAAACTCCATTCTATTGCACAGACTCTTGTAAAAAATTATAATGCTTTCTCGGAAACAGACAGACAAACCGTTACGGAGCTTTTTGAAAGCTGTTCTGCTGTCCATTCCCTGACATACAATCTGCTGGATTTTTTCCCGACAGATGGCAGCAAAGCAGTTCTTCTTGACTGGTTGCGTTATATCGTTTCTCTTGACCGGGAAGATGCGCTGCTCGTTACGGGCGGACTTGCTTCTTTTTGCAGGGCTCAGTGGTTGTATTCGTATGAGATAATAAGTGTCCTTGACGACATAAACTGGAATTGTAGTTATTACGAGAACAAAGAAGAAGCCGTCAAAAAGACATGGAATGACTATGTGTATAAAAATCAGAATTTGATAGATGCCTTTGCCTTTTATGAGAATACTTTCCCGGACATCGCATTTATTAAAAACTTAGATTTTAAAATACAGTAATGTTTTCATTGTGGAGGTTTTTTTATGAAAACAAAGATTGTTTCACTCGTTTGTGTGCTTTTGGCACTTTGTATGTTCAATGTTTTCGCTGACACAAGCGCAAAAGATTTCCTCGATTCTTACGAAGAATTCATTGTAAGCGTAGAGAAAGCTGCGGAAAATCAGGATGTAAGCAGCTACTCAAAGTTCCTGAAATCTTACAACGATTTTCTTACGCAGTACAGCAAGCTTGATACAACTAAATGGTCAATGGATGACATAATGAGGTACACAACCCTTACAAATCGTTATTCAGCGGCTGCTCTTAAGCTTTCTAATGCATCAACATCAGCAGCTTCTTCAGGATATGATGCATACAGCAATCTGTATGATGATTACGATTGGAGCGATTACGACTACGGCGATTATTATGACGATTATGACTGGGGCGATTACTACGACGATTTTTATGACGACTACGACTGGGATTCGTACTACGAAGAGTTGTATGGCGCATTAGATGATTTATACGATTATTATTACTAACAAAAAATTTTGATACAGAGGATGACCCGGAAACGCTTTAGTTTTCGGGCACCTCAAAAAGGCGGTGAAAAAATGGCAAAATACCCATTCGAGACAATTGAGCCTAAATGGCAGGCTTATTGGGACAAAAACAAGACATTCAAGGTTAAGGAAGACCTTTCATTTCCAAAAGAAAAACGCCGCTATGTACTAGATATGTTCCCGTATCCGTCTGGAGCGGGACTACATGTTGGACATCCGGAAGGCTACACGGCAACAGATATTTATTGCCGTTATCTGCGCATGAACGGATACAATGTCCTTCATCCGATGGGATACGATGCTTTCGGTCTTCCGGCAGAGAACTATGCCATAAAGACTGGAACACACCCTTCGATTACGACAAACAATAACATTGCAAATTTCACCCGGCAGATTAAATCTCTGGGTTTCTCATACGACTGGGATCGCTGTGTTTCAACTTGTGAAAGCGATTATTACAAATGGACGCAGTGGATTTTCCTGCAGCTTTATAAAAAAGGCCTTGCCTACGAAGCAGAAACGCCTATCAATTGGTGTCCAAGCTGCCTTACCGGCCTTGCAAACGAGGAAGTTAAAGAAGGCAAGTGTGAACGCTGCGGCGCGACTGTAACTCACAAAACTATCCGCCAGTGGATTCTTAAAATAACTGATTACGCTGACGAACTTCTTGCCGGACTTGATACGCTCGACTGGCCAGAAAGCGTAAAGCTTATGCAGAAAAACTGGATTGGCCGCAGCGAAGGTGCTGAAGTTACTTTCAAAATTGCGGACAAGGACGGAAAACCGACAGACGATGCTTTCGTTGTTTACACGACACGCTGTGACACGCTTTTTGGAGCGACTTTTATGGTTGTCGCGCCGGAGCACAAGCTTGTAAAGAAGCTTACGACACCAGAGCAGAAAGAAGCTGTTGAAGCGTACATTGACGCTGCCGCAAAAAAGAGCGATTTGGAGCGTACTGACCTTGCAAAAGACAAGACAGGCGTTTTCACCGGCAGCTATGCTATAAACCCTGTTAACGGAAAGCTTATCCCGATTTGGATAGCCGACTATGTTCTTATCTCTTACGGAACTGGCGCGATTATGGCTGTTCCTGCTCACGATGACCGTGACTGGGAATTCGCAAAGAAGTTCAACCTTCCGATAATCGAAGTTCTTAAGAGCGAAGTTGACGTGCAGGAACAGGCATGGACAGAAGACGGCGTTCATGTTAACTCAGGTTTCCTTGACGGACTTAACAAAGCAGACGCAATTGCCGCTATGCTCAAATGGCTTGGCGAAAAAGGATGCGGCAAAAAGGCGATAAACTACAAACTCCGCGACTGGATTTACAGCCGCCAGCGTTACTGGGGCGAGCCGATTCCGCTCGTTCACTGCGAAAAATGCGGCTGCGTTCCGATTCCGGAAGAAGAGCTTCCTGTAAAGCTGCCTGACGTAAAGAGTTACCAGCCTACAGGAACAGGAGAAAGTCCTCTTGCTGCAATAACAGACTGGGTAAACTGCAAGTGTCCTAAGTGTGGCGGCGCCGCCAAACGCGAGACAAATACAATGCCTCAGTGGGGTGGCTCATGCTGGTACTACCTGCGTTACCTTGACCCGCATAACGACAAAGAATTCGCTTCAAAAGACGCTATAAACTACTGGATGCCTGTAGACCTTTATGTTGGCGGCGCCGAGCATGCCGTTCTTCACCTGCTTTACGCGCGTTTCTGGCACAAAGTTCTTTACGACCTTGGCTTTGTGAACACAAAAGAGCCGTTCCAGCGTCTTATCAACCAGGGACTCATAACGTCTTTCGCATATCAGCGCAAAAACAAGACTCTCGTTCCAACAGACGAGGTTGAGGAGCGCGACGGCGCATTCTACGAGATTGCTACTGGCGAAAAGCTTGAGAGCGTTATTGCAAAGATGTCTAAGTCGCTCAAGAACGTTATCAACCCGGATGACGTTATTAGAGAATATGGTGCTGACAGCGTTCGTATGTACGAAATGTTCATGGGACCGCTCGAAGTTTCTAAGCCGTGGAACACAAAAGGACTTATCGGTGTTAGCCGCTTCCTTGAGAAAGTCTGGGCTGTAAGCGAAAAGCCGCTCTGCGACGATGAGATTTCTGCTGATATGCGTAAGCTTCTTCACAAGACAATCAAGAAAGTCACGGAAGATACGGCGACGCTGAACTTCAACACTGCTATCAGCCAGATGATGATTTTCATCAACGAAGTTTCTAAGGTCGAGAAAATGCCTAAGTCACTTTGGACTGATTTTGTTAAGCTCCTTTCACCATACGCGCCTCACCTTGGCGAGGAACTTTGGCAGAAGCTCGGCAACGACAATACAATCGCTTACGAAAGCTGGCCTACATACAACGAAGAGTTCTGCAAGGACAGTACCGTAACTGTAGTTGTTCAGGTTAACGGCAAAATCCGCGACAAGCTGGAAGTTGAGCCGAACACCGACAAGGCAGAGATTGAGAAAGCCGCTCTTGCGACGGAAGGCGCGAAGAAGTTCATGGAAGGCAAAACACCGGTTAAGGTGATTGTTGTTCCGAACAAGCTCGTCAACATCGTCGTAAAATAAGAGGAGCCCACTCCGTGAGGCGTGGCTTCCATAAAAAAAACACGTTTCAGCAATTCGCGGAAACGTGTTTTTTTGTGTCCTTGTCTTATGGCGGAAAACCAATGTGAGTTTTACGCCTGCTTCCGGTGGAACAGCTTGTCGAAAAACTCTTTTCGCTTTTTCTTGTGCTCAAGCCGCTCCGCAAGGTCGCGCGCACCGACTCCGTAAACAAGATAAAGAACGATACCGCTTATTATCATAATGAATACGGTAGAGGCACACCGCCGTCCCGAAGCGTTTACGTTGTAGCCGTACAAGCCTTCTTCCAGACACATCGACTGAATAACCATCGCATACGTCGTTCCGTATGTTGAAGCGAAAGTCGCCGACATATCGTATTCTGTGAACAGCGCGTTAAAGTTAAGCGCGATAACAGCAAGGACGCTCGGCATAATTATTGGCAATTTGACTTTTAGGAACGTCACTATCGGTGACGCGCCCAAGTTTTTCGCCGCATCCTCCAGCTCCTCGTCTATCGCATAGAACGCCGCCTTTATCATTCGTAAGCTGAACGGCAGCTTCACGACTGTATACGCTAGAATCATCAGCACTCGTACATTAGGACCGTAGTACAAGTTCTGCCCGAATACGTACCAAACTTCCTGACTGTTAAAATACGTTCTGTACGAATAACAGATAAGTATCGTTGGTAATAGCCACGGGAACAACAGCGAATATTCAAGAACCATGCCTTTCTTTTTATGCTTGAATATGTACGAGCACGCCACGACAACGATTATCGCGGCAAGAACGGCGGCTATCGCGGAAAGGATAAAGCTTATCTTTATACCGCCGAGTGTCGCATCGTTCGAGAATACGCCCGATATCGAGCCTTCCCTTATCTTGTACACGCCACGCGACGTAAGATACGAATAGTCTTCTTTTCCGAAGAAGTTTACGAACGTCCATCCGCTGAAGTCGATTGTCTTAAGACGGATTGCGCTGTATGTCTGGAACGAGAAGATAAGGATCATTACAACCGGTGTCATGTAGATGATGAACAGTACATACGCGTAAATATGCGCAAGCACGTTCGCCACCGGGTTGTTGATTTTCTGCTTCTGGAGCTTTGCCTTTGTTTTTGAAACAGAAAGGTAGTGGCCTTTTCGCTCGTATGCTGAAAGAACTGTCAGCAGTACGATTGTGAACGTCGCAAGAATAATGGAAAGAAGCGCGGCGCGTGCCTGCGGGAACGATTCATCGGCTGTTGAAGAGCCTGCAAGACGTACGATTTCCGGGTTGATGGAGTCGTAGCCCAAAAGGGTAGGCGCGGACATAGCACAAAGACCGGTGATGAATGTCATAATCGTGAGCGAGAAAAGCGTTGGCAAAAGTGTTGGCAGAACGATTTTCCACAAAACCTTGAATGGGTTTGCGCCCATGTTTCGCGCCGCTTCTACAGTGTTGTAGTCAATTCCGCGGATGGCGTTGCGCAAGAAGAGCATATGGTTACTTGTACAGGCGAACGTCATTGTGAAAAGAACCGCGTTGAAGCCAGAGAACCAGTTCGGGTTCATGTCTGGGAACGCGTTTACAAGAAGTGTCGTTATAATACCGTCGTTGTCGTAAAGGAACATGTAACCCGTAACGAGCGCAACACCACTGTAAATCAGTGTTGTCATGTAGCCCATACGGAGGATTTTTGCGCCTTTTATGTCGAAGTATTCTGTAAGCAGTACGATAGAAATACCAACGACGTTTACGGTTATTACAAGACAGATAGCAAGCTTGAGCGAGTTCCAAACGAAGTTGCCCATCGTTCCGGCAAGGAAGAACTTTATTACGGCGAACGGATCCGTTTTTCCGTCCGCGTTCTTCACGGTGAAAATGCTCGTAAGCGTGTTAAGACACGGCATGAGCATAAAGCCGAAGAACAAGTAGGCAAAGAACAGACCGCCCAGAATGATAAGGAGCGTCTGTGGCTCTATTTTTTTAGCGGAGAGCGATTTCATCCTAAGCCTCCTCCTCTGCCTTTGGCGGGTAGCTCATAATGTTCGCCGGCATAAAGCTGATTGTAACTTTGTCGCCAACATTATACGGAGTGCTTCCGTCATTCTTTTCGATAACTTTAACAGTCTGCTCGGCAAGCTTTATCGTGTATTTAATGTAAAGTCCGTAGTATTCCATGCTTTCAACAATGCCGTCGAACGTAACCGCGTTCTCTTCAGGCTTGCTGTTAACATGTATGCGTTCCAAGCGAATGTAGTGATGGAATGTCGGATCAAGTTTTGTTCCGGCTTTGTTCAGCGCGGCAACCATTTCATCAGAGAAGCGGTTTATGTCTCCTATGAAGTTGCAGACGAATTCTGTCGCGCTGTGGTTGTATATCTCGTTCGGAGTTCCTATCTGCTCTATGTTTCCCTTGTTGAATACGGCGATTCTGTCAGAAAGCGTAAGCGCCTCTTCCTGGTCGTGGGTAACATATATCGATGTGATTCCGAAATCTTTTTGCATTTTTTTAAGCTCGTTGCGGAGCTGAACCCTGAGTTTTGCGTCAAGGTTTGAAAGCGGCTCGTCAAGACAAATGATGCTTGGGTTCGTAACAAGAGCACGCGCTATTGCAACACGCTGCTGCTGTCCGCCCGAAAGCTGTGAGACGGCTTTAGCAAGCTGCTCGTCGGAAAGGTCTACCTTCCGTGCAATCTCGGTAACTTTTTCTTTTATCTCTTCTTTCTTAAGTTTCTTTATTTTAAGACCAAAAGCAATGTTGTCGTATACGGTCATTGTCGGGAAAAGCGCGTAGCTCTGGAAAACAATGCCGATATTTCTTTTTTCAATCGGTACGTTCGTTATATCGTTGCCTTTCATCATTACAGAACCGGAGAACGGCTCAATGAATCCTGTTATTGTCCTTAAGGTTGTCGTTTTTCCGCAGCCGGAAGGGCCGAGGAATGTGAAAAATTCGCCTTCTTTAACGTGGACATTTATTTTTTTCAGTGCCGTAAAATCTCCGAATTTTACAACAATATCATTTAACTTAATCATTATTAACCGCCTTTTTGGAGCGGGGCGGAAACGTCAGCTTCCTCCCTGCACTATGTTCTGAATGCCGAGCTGCATACAGCATCGCTTTTTCAGGATTGCCTCTAAAATCTGAAGTTTTTTAGAGGCTCGTTGTACAAAAAAAAGCCGGCTCAGGAAGAACCGGCCCTGAAAATTGTGTGCCGACCAGCGTAACATTACGCGTCAGCCGGCTTTTTCGTTATTTCTTCTGTGTGAGTGTTGACCAGTCAAGCTTGTCCCAGTCTGGCTCCGGAACAGCCTTGGAAGCGTCTGCCCAGTAGAAGCCGAGGTTTGTCATGATGTTTGTCCACTCAGCGTTGTGTGCAGCAACGTATGAAGCGTAGTTCATGTTTGTTCCAGGAACTGTGTTAAGAGCGAAGTTCTTGATTGTGTAGATTACAGGAACTTCATCGTAAACGAGAGCTGATGCTTTCTGGTTACATGGATATGAGTCGAATTCCTCTGACCATGCTGCCTGAAGCTCTGCGCCACCGAACCAGTCTACGAAAGCCTTAACTGCTGCTGTCTGCTCTGCTGTTCTTCCAGCCTTGTCTACGATACCGATGTACTCAGCGATGTAGTATGTACCGTCGTCAATGTCAACGAGCTTCCAGTTATCAGCTGTGATAGGATTCTTTGAACCGTCTGCTGCAGCATCAATCTTTCCGTAAAGTGAGCTTGAATAGAATGTTGCAACCTGAACATCGCCTCTGTTAAGAGGATCGAATCCGTAAGAGTCACCTGTGAAAATACCGTTCTCGCAGTACTTCCAGAGTTTCTTCCATCCCTCAATAGAGATACCACCAGCTGGTGATGATGGATCTGTGTAAGGATAAAGCATTGAGTTGTTGATGTTAGCGTTTGTTGTTCCACCAACTTTACCCTGGCGATACCACTTGTAGCCGCTGTCAGCAACGTCTGTCCAGTGCTTGAAGTGGAGTGTCTTTCCGTTTGTTCCAAGAGCGTCTGTTCTGTAGAGCATAAGAACGTTCTGGATAACAAGACCGTAAGCTTTGTTGTCGAACTTGAAGTCGCCTACATCGCCGCCCCAAGAAGGAACGTAGTCAACAAGCTTGATGTTCTCGTACTGACCGTTGATAAGCTGTCCCCAGCGTGTTTCGTTCAGACCGAAAATAACGTCGCCGTCTTTCTTCTCGTTAGCAGCCTGTACAGCAGCTGTATCGCCACTGATTACAGAGTTGTCGTCGATAGAAATTGTGAAACCGGCTTTTTTTGCCTCGTTAATGAGCCACGTCGTTCTCTCCGTTGAGTTCGAGTTTGAATAAATCCTGATTGTGTAACCGGAATAATCTTTTTTCTCCGGTTCCTTTGTTTCTTTTTTGCCACCTGCTACGAGCATTGTGAAAGCACATGCGATGATAACAAGTGCAGCTGCAAATTTTCTCATTTGCTCCTCCTAGATTAGTAAAACGGTTTATGCCGTACAAAAACTCATTATAAAGCTATTTTCACAGATAGTGCAAATAAAAAAAAACAATATGTCTATAAACTAAAATAATACCATTTCTACAAATAGAAACGTGAAAGTAAAAAAAAGAAAGGGAAAACGGCACCTTACGAGCAAGGTTCCTTTTTCCCTTTCAATCCCTTTTTCTTCCAATTGGCGTGTGCCAATTAGAATTCTATAATGTCTTCTTCATCCCAGTCGTAATCGCTGAAATCAAAGAATTCTGGTTCCGGTTCGGCAAGAACGGTTATGTCAGACGGTTTTGCGGTAAGATAAATAAAATAATAGTCTTTGTTTGCTTTGCATGTTGCTTTTACAAGAACACGGCTTCCGTCCTCAGGGTAGTCGTCCTCTGTCCAGCCTTCAACTTCAAGTGTTGTTCCGATGAATTCGCCATCTTTTCTTTGACCAATTGCTGCGTTACCGAAGTTTACGGAAAGTTCGCCATCAATCGTAATAATCTGGCCTTCTGCGTACTGGTTGTTCTGTGCGGTCTTTGAAACTTTCTGCATTGCGTCAAAATCGCCGAATTCAACTGTAATCGGGTCACCGATCGTTACGTTCGGGTTGAATGTACTGTTTATAGAGTCGAGAACGTCACCGAAAGTGATGTCATTGTCGCCGCCGTTAAAATCCCAGTCGCCCCAATCATCACTGCTTGAGTCCAGTATATCCAAATAATCATTGAATGCTGATGTCATGGCTTCAACAGCTTCCTGAGCTGTTTGAGTTTCGTCTTTTTTTCCCTTGCATCCGAAGAAGCAAAACAAAACCATCAAAAATAATAAGGCTATTGAGGTTACTTTTCTCATAAAGCACTCCTACTATAAATGTTTGTAAGTATAGATTTAATGCTAGTTTATGAAAAACTAGCTGTCAAGTAAAACTTTTTTATAGTAGAAAATCCTAAAAAAAACTTGTAGAATGATTTCTATGAACACATCTGAATCAAATTCATTCGATATGATAATTTTGGGAGCCGGTCCTGCCGGGCTTTCTGCCGCGCAGTACGGCGCAAGAGCCGCGCTCAAAGTGCTTGTAATAGAAAATGGTGAGTCAAGTCAGGCTTTTAACATCAATAAACTTGAAAACTATCCCGGAGTTTTTCCCGCAGTTTCCGGCGCAGATTTTCTTGATGCAATGAAGGAGCAGGCTGTTTCTTTTGGGGCAACTTTCCGCATGGCATCCATAAACTCTATAGATAAAATTGGTGATATATTCACGCTGAAATCGGACAGCGAGACTTTCAAAAGCAAAACAGTGCTTATTGCGACTGGTGCCGAGCCCCGGAAACTGGGCATCCCCGGCGAGGAAGAGCTTGCCGGACGCGGTGTTTCGTACTGCGCTACGTGCGACGGTCCGTTTTTCCGCAAAAAGCGCATAATCGTTATTGGTGGCGGAGACGCGGCTTGTGACGAAGCCATGTATCTTTCTACGCTGAGCAGTGACGTTACGATAATCCATAGAAAGGCGAGTTTCCGGGCGCAAAAAGCCGTTGCAGAGCGGATTCTGGCGAATGAAGGCGTGAAGAAAGTGTTTAACACCGTCGTCAAGGAAATAAAAGGCTCTGCTAAGGTTGAGGCTGTCGTCGTGGAAAACACGCAGACAGGCGAGATTTCTGAAATTGGAGCCGACGGTGTGTTCATTTTTGTCGGTATGGTGCCGCGCTCCGACCTTGTGGAGATGCTTCCAAAGGACGCGGGCGGCTATATTGTGACGAACGAAAAGATGGAAACCCCCATAAAAGGTCTTTATTGCGCTGGAGATATCCGTTCAAAGAGCTTCCGTCAGGTTGTGACGGCGACAGCGGACGGCGCGATTGCCGCGGACAGCGCAGGACAGTACATACGTGCCATGAACGGGGAAGTATACAAATAAATGGAACGCTCAGCTCCTAATCTGGCATTTTGGGTGAAACTTTCCGCATTTGTCGTCTTTTTGGGCGTATGTGTTTTCGGTGCATTCGTTGCGACGGCGCAGAGTTCGGCGGGCGAAAGTATTCTGCCAGGCGACTCCGCGGATGTTTTCAGCGACGGTTACCCCGCTGACCTTAACTTTTGGAGCGACTACCCTGACGAAGAGCTTGCAAACGCAATTGCAAACAGAATGACGGATGAGGAGCTTTTTGCGCAAGTGCTTATGTTCGGCTGGGCAGGCGCGGAGCCTTCCAGCTCTTTATACCAGTGGATAACGGAGCGTGGCATAGGCAGCGTAAAGCTTTACGGCTGGAACACGGACAATATCTACAAGGTGGCGGAGTCGGTAGCGTCGCTGCAGCAAAAGTCGGTTGAGTGCCGGTTCAAGATTCCGCTTTTCGTCGCGACCGACCAGGAAGGCGGATGGATCAGGCACGTAAAAGGCGAGATGAGCGATACTCCCGGTAATCTAGCCATAGGTGCATCGGGTTATCCTTACGACGCTTATTACTCCGGCTACTACATCGGCCGCGAACTTAATGCGCTCGGAATAAACATGAACTTCGCTCCGATTGTGGATATATATTCTTCTATAAAATCAACTGTAATCGGACCTCGTTCGTTCGGTGAAAACCCGGAATACGTAGGTGAAATGGGCGTTTCCTTTTCGCAGGGTATGTTCGATGCCGGAGTTATCCCGACAGCAAAGCATTTTCCCGGTCATGGCGACACGGACGCGGACTCTCACGGAAAACTTCCTATAATAAATATTTCAAAAGAAACCTTTTACAACAGGGAGCTTGTCCCGTTCAAAGCAATAATAAAAGCAGGGTTCCCGGCGATTATGAGCGGACACCTTTCTTTCCCGCAGATAGAGCCTGATGGAACGCCGGCATCTCTTTCACGGCATTATATAATAGATATTTTGCGCGACGAACTTGGCTACGATGGTCTTGTAATAACAGACGATATGTACATGAACGGAGCCACGACCTTTGCCGGTGGAGTTTCGCTCGCGGTGCGCATGGCGATAAAAGCCGGGAATGACATAATCATCTTTTCGGACACACCGGAAATGAACAATGCGATATGGCGCAATAACTATCCTCTCATGCAGTCTGACGAGGAGTTCCGGGATTGCGTAAAAAAGGCGACGGTCCGCATATTAAAAGAGAAACTCAAGTATTTTAAGTCCGGTAACGCGGCTCCGCTTTTCCCCGATCCAGACAAACTTGACGAGCTTATTCCTGATCCGGAAGGACAAAAGTTTTTCTTGGAGCAGGCATGCCGCTCAATCAGCCTTTACAAAGGCGAGTCTTTCCCATATACGCCCGAAGTTGCGATGAACGAGCGTGTCCTTATTGCGGGACCGTTCATTACGTACCAGAACGAATTGAAAAAGCGGTATAGAAATGCTGATCTTTATTATTACAGCTATGCTATGGACAACGATCAGTTCTTGAATTATCTGGAGGAACTTCCGCGCCGGGTCAGCAGATACGACACCGCGATTATCATAGTGTATAACAACGAAACAGCCGCTCTTGCGAATTCTCTTAAGAACAGCGGCAAAAAAATTATAATCATTTCTATTCTTTCACCGAACTTTGTAATCGATTTGGACTGGGCAGATACGATACTTTTTGCGTACAGCTATTCCGATTACTCGTTCAAAGCTGTTGCGGCAGTGCTTTCGGGTGAAATACCGTTGCTCGGCAAAATTCCGCTTACTATTCCGGAGAAAAACTGATGCTGCAGATGTCGGAGCTCGATGACGATTCGCTTTTTGATGCAGTGAAGTTTATTACGCAAACCGAGCAAGAGAACATAACGCTTTCTAGTTTGTTTTTCAACTATTGTCAGACTGATTCCGACGCTGATTGTAGCACGGTGCAGTACAGTATGCCGGCGGCAGCAAAATACAAGATATGGCTTTTCCGCGATGTGCAGAACCCAACAGACACCCCGATTAAAGGCGTTGTGTCGTTTTCGGAAGGAGGGCAGTTCCTTCACTGTCTAAGGTTCACTTCTGATGCAGAAAAAGCTGAGTTTTGCGAGCTTCTTGCCGCCGAAATTCCGCAAGATGAAGTATTTTGCGTTCTTGGCGAAAAACAAGGCTCTGAACTTATTGCATCTGTTATAAAAAAGCGACGGCGGCAAACACGCAATTATATGCTAATGCATTTCGTTGGGAACGCAGAAAAACTGCTGCCGCCGGCAGAAATGGAGCTTGTAAAATGCGGAATATCGCAGCTTAATGAGCTTGTCCCGCTTCAAATGGGCTACGAACTTGACGAAGTCCTAGTTGATAAGGCCGACTTTGATGAAGCGGTAAGCCGCCTTACAATGCGGAAGTTTTTGCGTGAGCAGATAATTTACGCGCTTTTTGAAAAGAATGAAGCAAATACTGCTCCAAGAGCCGTTGCAAAGGCCGGAACGAACGCGCGAGGGCAAAACTGGTATCAGATGGGGGGCGTTTATACCGTTCCTAGACACCGGGGAAAAGGCTGCGCGGCGTTTTTAGCACAGCATCTTGCGTTAAAAAATGCGGAAATGGGAAAGCAGACGGCTCTTTTCGTAAAAGATGAGAACATTCCCGCGCAAAAAGCATATAAAAAAGCAGGTTTTGTGCCAGATAAACCATTCGAGATTATCTATTATTAAAATAATTGAGAGAAATTCGCGTGAAGGATTGGAGCCCATTTTGTTTCTACAAATCTATACACAACCGTTGACGATTCTAATATCAGCTGTTACACTAAACATACGTTACTTAAACTATACTTAAGGAGATACAGTTGAATTCAAAAATGATTTCTCAAATTGCCGCGTTCGTCCTGTACCTCGGTCTTATGATTGTTGTAGGACTTAGAACGGCAAAAAAGAACAACAGCGCGTCCGACTTCTTCCTTGGTGGACGTAAAATGGGACCGTGGATCACGGCGTTAAGCGCGGAAGCTTCTGACTCATCCGCATGGCTTCTTATGGGACTTCCTGGACTTTGCTATTTGGGCGGTTTCAAAGAGACATTCTGGACGGCTATTGGTCTTATAGTCGGAACGTATCTTGCTTGGCTTATAATCGCGAAACCTCTCCGCAAGTGCTCTGTAGCATACGGAAACTCAATCACGATTCCTGAATTCCTTACGAACCGATTCAATGACAAGACAAAGATTCTTTCAATTGTATCTGTAATTTTTATTGTTCTGTTCTTCACAATCTACACGGCATCCGGTTTTGTCGCTTGTGCCAAGCTTTTTAACTCGGTATTCGGCATTAACTACTACGTAGGACTCCTTATCGGTATGATTATTATTCTTTCGTATACGATTATGGGTGGTTTTACGGCTGTATGTACGACAGACTTCCTTCAGGGCTCGCTCATTTTCATAGCGTTCATCATTTCATCAGTAATCATCGTTTTTGCTCTCGGCAGTCCTGCAGAAGCTGTTCGCAAGGTTTCAGAGTTCTCTCAGAATGCGCTTAACGGCAACTTCGGTGAGTCAATGAAGAATTCTTTCTTCGGCAACCAGTCTTTCAGCGTGAAATCAGCGATTTCAGCACTTGCTTGGGGACTCGGTTACTTCGGAATGCCGCACATCATCATCCGCTTTATGGGTATCCGCTCCAATAAAGAGATTAAAAAAGCACGCCGCGTCGGAATTATCTGGATGATTATTTCTTACATAGGCGCAATCGCAATTGGTGCACTCGGAACAGCCTACCTCGCAAGCAAAGGCATTATCCTTAACGGTGAGGGTGGTGATGCAGAGACAGTTTTCAGCGTCACAATGGTTAACATGTATCCGGCTTTCATTGGCGGTATCTTCCTCTGCGGTATTCTTGCAGCGGCCATGTCAACGGCAGACAGCCAGCTTCTTGCGGCATCTTCAGCCGTTGGTCAGGATATCTTCAAGAACATCATCAAAAAGGATGCTGAAGATAAGACAGTTCTTCTTGTAAGCCGTATTACGGTTCTTGTTATCGCGGCTATTGCGTTCCTGCTTTCACTCGATCCGAACAGTTCTGTATTCGGTCTTGTTTCTTACGCATGGGCAGGTTTCGGCGGTACATTCGGTCCGCTTATCATCCTCGCTCTGTTCTGGAAAGGAACGACAAACAAGGGCGCTATCGCTGGTCTTATCTGCGGTGGTGTAACAGTCGTAGTTTGGCACAACCTTTCTGGTGGTCTTTTCGACTTGTACGAGATTCTCCCTGCGTTCATCATTTGTCTTGTCGTGACAATCGTTGTTTCATTGCTCGATAAGAACAGGAGCCCAGAGATGTTGAAAACATTCGACGAATACAAGGCGATGGAAGACTAATCTTCGCGAGATTCGCGCGATTCAAAGTTCCCTGCATGACTTTTGTTGTGCAGGGATTTTTTTATGCCATCAAGCATCACCCCATGAAAAAAGTGTGGTATAATTCACCCCATGAAAACCACCCTGAATAATCTTACAATCGATGAAAAAATCCGGCTTTTGAACGGAGTCGGAAGCTGGGCTACGTTCGACGCGAACGGCAAGCTTCCTGTTCTGAAAATGAGCGATGGTCCGCATGGACTTCGAAAGCAGGATGAAGAAAGCTACAGCGACATTAACAAAAGCAAAGTCTCTACGTGTTTTCCGACAGCAAGCTGTCTTGCTTCCAGCTGGAACCGCGAAACAATTGCGCTCGTGGCGAAAACGATAGGCGAGGAAGCCGTCGCAGAGAACGTTGATATCGTTCTTGGCTGTGGATTGAACATAAAACGCTCGCCGCTGTGCGGACGGAATTTCGAGTATTTTTCAGAGGATCCGTATCTTTCGGGTGAGCTTGCGGCAAGCTATGTGAACGGTTTGCAAAGCACGGGTAGGGGGGCTTCCATAAAGCACTTTGCGGCGAACAGTCAGGAAAAACGAAGGCAAACTTCCGACAGCATAATTGATGAGCGTGCTTTGCGCGAGATTTATCTGTATGCGTTTGAAAAGACCGTAAAACAGTCCGCCCCGGCGACGGTCATGGAGTCATACAACAAGCTGAACGGCGAGTACGTAAGCCGAAGCCGCCGCCTTTTGCAGGAAATCCTTAGGGATGAATGGGGATTCAAGGGCGCGGTCGTTTCTGATTGGGGAGCGGCAATAAATATTACGGAGTGCATAAAAGGCGGGCTCGATTTAGCAATGCCTGATTCTGGTGGCTTTCACACGGATGAGCTTAAGGAGGCTCTTGCTGAAGGAAGAATTACCGAGGCTGATATAGACAGGGCTGTTGAGAATATACTTAATCTGATTGAGCGGCTTAAGCCGGATGGCGCGGAAAACAGTGTGAATGGCAATCGCGATTTACATAGTAAGAACGATGGAATATCGCCAGAGCTTTTCAAAAAAGCACACGAAATTGCGAAAAAAGCGGCGTGCGATTCTGCCGTATTGCTTAAAAATGACGGGATGTTCCCAATTCGCTTGGAGGAAACGCCTTCCCGCACAATCGCGATAATCGGGGAGATGGCTAAAAATATACGCTTCCAGGGCGGCGGCAGCAGCCACATCACGACGAACCCCATAACTGACGCAATAAAGGCTTTTGAAGCGAAAGGTTTCACGGTTCTTTACGAGCAGGGCTATTCAGAAGAGCTTGCCAGAGCAAAAAAAGCTGTTGCGCAGGCGGAAAAACTTGCTGCCGACGCCGAAAAGCTTGCAAAAAAAGCAGCCGCCGGAAAAATCCCTGTTTTGTTTTTCTGCGGTTTAACGGACAGGTTCGAAGGCGAGGGCTTTGACCGCGAATGTCTTGATATCCCACAGGAGCAGTCCGCGCTGATTACCCGCGTTATAAATACTGGTGCATCTGTTGCTGCCGTTACGTTCAGCGGCTCGCCAATTGTAATGCCGTTTGCAAACGACGTAAAAGCCATATTGCACATGTATCTTGCCGGAGAAGCAAGCGCGGAAGCGTGCGCGGAGCTTGTCACCGGCGGCGAAAACCCGTCAGGAAAGCTTGTCGAGACATTTCCCCTTGCCGCCAAAGACGTGCCTTGTGCCCAGTGGTTTGCGAAAGAAACCGACACCGTTGAGTACCGCGAAAGCATTTTCACAGGCTACAGGTATTACGAGACTTTCGGCGTTCCTGTCCAGTTCGAGTTCGGTTTCGGGCTTTCATACACGACGTTTGAATACTCTGACCTTAAAGTGTCTGAGCCGGACGCGGACGGAAATGTTGCGGTTTCGCTTACTGTAAAAAATACGGGAAATGTCGCTGGCAAAGAAACGGTGCAAATCTACGTGATTCCGCCCGAAACCGGGATAATCCGCTCAAAGATAGAGCTTAAGGGCTTTGCAAAAGCGGAGCTTGCACCCGGTGAGTCAAAACGGGTGGAGCTTTCTTTGGACAAGCGGAGTTTCAGCATATACAGCACTGAAAAACACGATTTTGTCGTGCCGGACGGCGACTACACGATTGCGGTAGCCGCGTCTGTTAAAGACATCAGGTTACAGGCGACGGTTCATGTGGGCGGTGTTACGCTGCCGTCACAAAAAGAAGAGTTTCCGTCGTATTTCCCGCGTGCGGCATCGGAAAATTCGTCCGGCGCAGAGGGCGTTGCGGCAAACGGTAACGGGAAATGCCCGCATTTCGACGTGCCTCGCGAAGAGTTTGAAAAGCTTTACAGCCTCGGCTTTGATGGCGGCAGAACGATACCCGTTCATAAGGCTCCGCAAAAAGGGGAGTTCTCTTTGGAAAGCAGCCTAGAAATGATGATGGAAAAATCGCGGTTTGTACGCGCGTTCTTCTGGCTGCTTGAAAGAGTCCTCTATTTTATGAACAGAGGTAAGCCGAAAGATGATCCGTCTGTAAAGATTGTAATTCAGGGAGTGAAGGAAAATCCGCTTGAAAGCCTTATAAGCACGAGCAACGGCGCGTTGTCGGCGAAATTCCTTCGGTTTATTGTAAGAAGGGCGAACCGCTGAGATAAAAAAAGCAGCCCATGCGCACAAATCGTCGCACAAGCTGCTTTTGTTGTTCCCTGAAAAAGTTAGGGGCGCGGGGAAATGAAAAAACTTGGGAGTTTTGTCTTTCCCCGCCCTTCTATTAATACATTCCGTCCATTCCACCCATGCCGCCAGCTGGCATAGCAGGAGCAGGATTCTTCTCAGGAATATCTGTGATTGCGCACTCTGTTGTAAGCAGGAGTCCTGCAATTGAAGCGGCATTCTGGAGAGCTGTTCTTGTTACCTTTGCTGGGTCGATGATACCAGCTTCCATCATATCCTTCCATTCCATTGCATAAGCGTCGAAACCGATGCCCTTCTTGCTTGTCTTTGCCTTGTCAGCAACAACAGAACCGTCAGCACCTGCATTCTCTGCAATCTGGCGGATAGGCTCCTCAAGAGCACGCTTAACAATCTTGAATCCGACTTTCTCATCGTCTGTAAGGTCGTTCTCTGCACCTTCAAGAGCTTTTGAAGCCTCAATAAGAGCAAGCCCACCACCAGAAACGATACCCTCTTCAAGAGCAGCGCGTGTTGCGGCAAGTGTGTCCTCAACGCGGTGTTTCTTCTCTTTCATCTCAACTTCTGTAGCTGCACCAATATTGATTACTGCAACACCACCAGAAAGCTTTGCAAGGCGTTCCTTGAGCTTTTCTTTGTCGTAGTCGCTTGTTGATGCGTCAATCTGTGTCTTAATCTCTGCAACACGATCCTTGATAGCTTTTGCGTTTCCTGCGCCATCAACGATTGTTGTGTTGTCTTTGTCAATCTTTACGCTCTTTGCAGAACCGAGCTGTGAAAGCTCTGTTGTCTCAAGCTTAAGACCAAGGTCTTCTGTAATAACAGTACCGCCTGTAAGAATAGCGATATCCTCGAGCATTGCCTTGCGGCGATCACCAAATCCAGGAGCCTTTACAGCAACTGTCTTGAGTGTACCACGCAGGTTGTTGACGATAAGTGTTGCAAGAGCCTCGCCGTCCATATCCTCACAGATGATAACGAGTGCCTTTCCTGTCTGCGCAACTTTTTCAAGAAGTGGCAGAAGGTCTTTCATGTTGCTTATCTTCTTGTCATGGATAAGGATGTATGGATCTGTGTAGTTTGCTTCCATTCTGTCGCGGTCTGTTACGAAATATGATGAGATGTAACCGCGGTCGAACTGCATACCTTCTACGAAATCTGTTGTTGTTTCCATTGTCTTGGACTCTTCAACAGTGATAACGCCGTCTTTTCCGACTTTCTCGAAAGCTCCTGCAAGGATTCCTCCAAGCTCTGCATCGTTGTTTGCAGAAACTGTAGCTACGTGCTTAACATCGTCGCCGCCTTTAACAGCCTTTGAGTTCTTTTTGATGTCCTCAACTGCGAGGGCAACTGCTTTGTCCATACCGCGTTTCAGTTCGATAGGTGTCATTCCTGCTGCAACAGCCTTAAGTCCTTCGCGAACCATTGAGTAAGCAAGAACTGTTGCTGTTGTTGTACCGTCACCTGCAACGTCGTTTGTCTTTGCGGCAACTTCTTTTACGAGCTGTGCTCCCATGTTCTCGAATGGGTCTTCAAGCTCAACTTCTTTTGCAACGGAAACTCCGTCTTTTGTGATAGTCGGTGCACCGAACTTTTTGTCCAACATAACAAGGCGGCCTTTAGGACCGAGTGTTACTTTAACTGCCTGTGAAATCTGTTCAACGCCAGAAAGCAATTTTTTGCGTGCGTCTTCATTAAAAACGAGCTGCTTAGCCATTTTCTCTGTATCTCCTTTTATCTGTCCAAATCGATTCGAACAGAAAATGTTAACATTTATGACAGATTAACTCTGTTGCAGTAAATTTAATGATTTTTCGCAAAATCGGCAAGTTTTTTGCGAAGTTTTTGTGTTTGGGAACGCGTGAGGGATTGTAGGGGCAGCACGTTAGTGCTGTTCGCGGTCAGCTTGCTGACTGCGAATGAAGCGCGGTTAGCGCGAAACCCCAGAAAGCCCGACGGCGCAACCGACAGGTTGCGCCGCACGCCCATATAATCCGTCCGTATAAATAATTGAAAAATCCGGCTTAGAATGTTAAATTATTTCTTATGGAAACAATTAATTGGGGTTTCATTGGAACCGGTAATATCGCGTCGTGTCTTGCTCCGGCTGTGAAAAAAACGGAGGGAGCGGCTCTTTATGCGTGCGCGGCACGTTCAATAGATAAGGCAAAGGTTTTCGCGGAAAAGTGGGATATTCCGGTTGCCTACGGAAGCTATGATGAGCTTTTGGCAGACAGAAAAATCGATGTAATTTATATAGCGACTCCGCACATGAATCATGCGGAGCTTTCTATAAAAGCAATGAAAGCAGGCAAGGCTGTTTTGTGCGAAAAGCCGGCGGCCGTGAATGTGGCGCAGCTTCGCGAAGTGCTTGAAGTTTCAAAGCAGACCGGGATGTTTTTTATGGAAGCGCGTTGGACGCGCCTTCAGCCGGGTTATTTAGAGACTTTGCGGATGATAAAAAGCGGCGAAATCGGGACGGTTCAGGCTGTTTATGCTGATTTTTGCAGCAATATTCCGTATTCGCCGGGCTCCAGGCTTTATGAGCCGGAACTTGCCGGCGGCGCG
>JAFZVC010000068.1 GCA_017618015.1 Spirochaetaceae bacterium | reverse complement strand
TTCTGGTCGTCGAACAAAGTTGATTTTACTGTGGAGCAGACCGTGCGTAACCTTGAGAGCGGAAAATACAAGTTTTCAATCGTGATTCATGGTGGCGATGCCACAGACGCTGATATGAAGATTTATGCGATTGCAGACGGAAAACGATACGAAGCTGTGACGAAAGTTGATGGCTGGCGTAATTTCTTCTTTCCGTGCATCAATGATATAGAGCTTTCCGGCTCGGAGATAACTGTCGGCGCGTCTATTAAATGCGGTAAGAACGGATGGGGCAGCCTTGATGACTTTGTGCTTGCTCCAGTGGAGGAATGATGTCTAAGTACAGTTTTACACCGGAATATCTTACAAAAGATGGAAAGCCATGGTTCCCTGTAATGGGCGAGATGCATTTTTCCCGTTATCCGCAGAAATACTGGAAAGAGTCTCTTTGCAAGATGAAAGCCGGTGGCGTAGACGTCGTTTCGTCTTATGTTATTTGGATACACCACGAAGAAATAGAAGGTTCATACGACTTTTCCGGCGACAGGGATTTACACGCTTTTGCCGCCGCATGCCGCGACTGCGGGATAAAACTTTTCATTCGCATAGGTCCGTGGTGCCATGCGGAAACGCGTAACGGCGGTTTCCCGGACTGGCTCTTAAAAAAGCCTTTCAAAGTGCGTGACAACGACGAGGAATACTTTGCTTGTGTTGAGAAATGGTATTCGAAAATATACAGCATGGTTTCTGATTTCCTATGCAAAGACATTATCGGCATTCAAATAGAGAATGAGTTCGGGCATTGCGGCGGCCTTCACGGCGAAGAAGGCGAGTATCATATGCGCCGCCTTACCGAAATTGCAAGAAAAGTCGGTTTTAACGCACCGCTTTTTACCGCCACCGGCTGGGGCGGCGCCGTCACTGGCGGGCTGCTTCCTGTTATGGGCGGCTACTGTGATGCTCCTTGGGATCCGCGGCCTACTGATATTGAGCCGAGCGGCAACTATATTTTTACGCATGAAAGAAACGACCATAACATCGGAAGCGATTACGGTTTCGGAGCCGGCATAACGTTCGACCTTTCTAAGTTTCCGTATTTAACCGCGGAACTGGGTGGCGGCTTACAGATGACGAATCACCGCCGGACGGAAGCAGCCCCGGAAGATATTGGCGCAATGTCGCTTGTAAAGCTTGGTTCTGGCGTTAATCTGCTCGGATACTACATGTACCACGGCGGAACGAACCCTGATGGCAAACTAACCACGCTTCAGGAAAGCCGCGAGACTGGTTATCCGAACGATTTGCCTGTTAAATCTTACGATTTCCGCGCTCCGATCAGGGAGTACGGTCAAGTTTCCGATACCTTGCGTGAACTTAAGCTTCTTACTTACTTCGTTCACGATTTTAATGACGAAGTTTGCCGTACAAAAGCCGTTATCCCAGACGAGAATCCGCTTAATCCGTCTGATATGGCGCACTTACGGTACTCTTTCAGAAGCGACGGCAAAAGCGGCTGGCTTTTTGTAAACAACTATGTGCGCCGGAACCATTGTGAAGAGCACAAGAACGTGACTCTTTCTGTTCCGCCGTCTGTTTGCCCGGACAGTATTACATTCCCGCCTCTCGATATAAGCGACAAAGACTACTTTTTCCTACCTTTCAACATGAAGTGTGGTGACGCTGTTATAGAGACGGCGGAAGCGACTCCGTTCTGTCGGATTCGTTCTGAATCGGCAAAAGACGAAGAAATATTCGTGTTCTATGCGCGCGAGAATGTGACGCAATCATCTGACGCGACGGAGTTTTTCCGTTTCAAAGGTGAATCTTCGACTTGCGCGACCGGTGCGAACACCAGAAAACGCGCGAACGAAAGCGCGAAAAACATCCTTGTGCTTTCACGGAAAGATGCGCTTAACGCCTGGAAATCTGCGTCTGGTTCGCTCATCATAACGGATGGCGTTCTTATGCAGAACGAATCTGGCGAGGATGTGCTTTCTGGCAGGCAAGAAATCCGCTTTGCCGCATATCCGCCGCTTAAAAAAGTGCCAACGGGCTTTGCTTACAAAGGAACGGTTTCCAAAAACCTTTACAAAGACGGAGCGGATTTTCAGTTTGCTGTGTACGAGAACGAGTCTTGCTGCGATGTAAGGAATTTACCGGGCTGCGTCTATGCGTCCGAGGCAGAAAGCTTTCCTTGCGGAAAGAAGTTCCGCGTAGATGTATCTTCAATCGTCGATTTCCTTCGCAAAAACAATGGTGAGAACGGTTTTGATGACTGTTTCATCCGCTTTTTCTACGAGGGCAACAAAGCGCGGCTTTATGCGACAGTAAACGGCGAGCGTAAGCTTATTGCAGACAACTTCTTTTCTGGTGCCGAATACGCATGGGAAATCGGTCTTAAAAGATTTTTGCAGCTCGACACTGATTTTTCGGCTTTGGAACTTGAAATCGACACGCTCAAAAAAACAGATGAAATCTTTTTTGAGTCGCCAGTCCGCATGACAGGCGGGAAAGTGTGCCGTCTTTTGTGTACAGGTTTCGAATACGAATGGAGCTGTGTCCTGAAGTAAGACTAGAGTTTCACTAGCGGCACGCGAATTCGCTGGGGGACATTATTTGTCGGTTGCAAGCGGCACGCATCCCCACGGCTTGTCGTGCCAGCTTAAAAAGTCATCGATTATCTTTTTTGCTTTTGACGAAACGCTCGAAATCGGCTTCGCGGATGAACCTGACAGCACAAGTGGATCGATATACCGCATCTTCACGTTAAGATTGACGCAAAAATGATTTTCAAGCGGTTCGTCGGTGTGCTTTATGCTTTCCATCGTTCTGTACGTGACATATAGTTGTTTTAACACTCGCAATGAATCCGCATTTCCAGAAGAACTCGCGCCAAATCCGGCTTCAAGTTTTTCAAGTATCTCTTTTTCGCTGAGTGTCATAAAATCAGTTTCGTGCAGAATTCCGCAATCTACGGCGCGGTTCATTATCTGCCCAAGAAGATGGAGAGAAAGCTTATTCTCATTTAGTTGCAGAATGTGCCCGATGTCGCAGAACTTTTCGCAGTAAAGCTCTGCCGCCTCGACTGTGCGGAAGCCAAGCTCATCGATGCCGTCATTGTTTTTCAAAACCGCAAGATCACCGTATGTATAACGAATCTCGTCGAGTGTCCAACTTCCGTCAAGCGCAAGCCCGGATGGATACATATACTCAAGCCTGTCCGCGCTCAAATGAGGAATCTCGTTGTCTGCTACCGGATAAACGTGATAATCGGAAACTTGCTCCGGCGTAAGACTGTCCTGAGTTAAAAGCTGCCGTAACTCCTCGTCCTGGCGAATCATAAGCGCATTCGGCTCTTCTGTTGAAGTTTGTGTGAGCGCATCGCCTTTCCTGAAATCGCTTACATGGCTGAAAACAGGTGTTGAAACGTCATGAAGAAGCCCCGCGACTGTCTGTGCTTTGTCGTGCGTGAAGTGCCAGACAATAAGCGCGACACCCTTACTGTGGTCGAGCCGCGAATAGTAGAACCGGTTTCTGTAAAGACGCGTCCAGTCCGTGCCGCACAAAAGCCCGATGCCCTGAAGCCGTTTAAGAATCGGAAGATCTATGTATTTGTCAAGAAAAGCAGGGTAGTCGTCATCTGGGCAGAGAATGTGGAAATAGTCGTTTATATCGATTTTTTGCGCGGGAAAGCGGGTGAGCATTGTCTCCCACGAAAGCGAGTCGTAGCGGTTCATGGGGAAGAGTTTACAAGACGATACGCTGCTCGTCAATGCTTCCCTCAATTGAATGTTTTCACTTTTTTTTGTATGCTTTTATTGCTTTCGCAGAGGTTTTTATGATAATCGATTTTCATGCCCATATTTATCCCGAAAAGATAGCGGAGAAGGCTACGGAGGCGATTGAATCGTTTTATGACGCGAAGGCTGCGAATCGTGGTTATCCTGAAGATCTTATAAAAATCGGAAGTAAAATCGGGGTCGAGAAATACATCGTCCATTCGTGCGCTACGAAAGTGAACCAAGTTCCGTCGATAAACGACTACATTTTGGAGCAGTGTGCTCTTCATCCTGAGTTTGTGGGCTTTGGCACAATACAGCTTGGATTCGAGGATTTTGAATCGGAGATTAAGCGCATACGGCGTGCTGGAATTCGCGGAATAAAGATTCATCCCGATTTTCAGAAGTTCCCGGCAGACGATCCGTGGATGGATGACGTTTACGAGGTTATTGCCGCTGAAAAAATGATTGTCCTTTTTCATGCTGGTGATGAGCGTTTCGATTTTTCGGGTCCTGTGCGAATAGCAAATGTTTTGAAAAAACACCCGAATCTTGATGTTGTAGCCGCTCATTTTGGCGGTTATACTGAATGGGATGCGTCTTACGAGTATCTTGCCGGTAAGCGATTATGGTTAGATACCTCTAGTACGCTTTGGAAATGCCCGCTTGAAAAAGCGAAGAAGATAATGAACAAGCATGGAGTTGAAAAGATGCTTTTCGGCACTGACTTCCCGATGTGGGATCCTGTCGAGGAGCTTGAAAGATTTGACATGCTTGGGCTTACCGGAAACGACAGGGATGCTGTTCTTTACAAAAATGCGTTGGAATTGCTAAAGAGGAACGAGTAGGAGGAATATATGCAGTACGGTTTTTTTGATGATGAGCACAAAGAGTATGTTATTACTCGCCCGGATACACCACAGTCATGGAGTAACTACCTTGGCTCCGTTGAGTATGGTGCGGTCATAACGAACAATGCGGGCGGTTATGGTTTTTATAAATCAGGAGCTCAGGGACGTTTCCTCCGCCTCCGTTTTAACTCTGTTCCGATGGATCAGCCAGGTAGATACTTCTATCTCCGCGATGAAGAAAACGGCGATTATTGGTCAGCATCATGGCAGCCGGTTGGAAAGCCTCTCGACAAATACAAGTCAGAGTGCCGCCACGGAACTGCATATACTTCAATTACATCAGAATATTCTGGAATAAAAAGCGAGACGACTTATTTCGTGCCGCTCAACCAGCTTTTTGAGTACTGGCACCTTAAGCTCATGAACACAAGCAATAAAAAGCGCCGCATCTCCGTTTTCAGCTACTGCGAGTTCACGAACCAGTGGAACACAACGCAGGATCAGGTAAACTTGCAGTATTCGCTTTTCATTATTCAGGGAAGCCGCCACGACAATTTGCTCCGTATCGCTATTCAGGACAATATGGCGGCGCAGTCACGCGTAAAGGCGATTGAGGAAGGACGCGACCCAGACGAAATCTCGCTTGACGGCGATATCGCAATGAACACATGGATGGCTCTTTGCGGCACGAACATGGACGGTTACGACACAAGCCGTGAAGCTTTCCTTGGTACGTACGGCGGCTACCACGCGCCTAAGGCTGTAATCGAAGGAAAATGCTCCAACTCAAATGCTTATGGTGACAACGCTTGTGGTACGATGCAGTCCGTTATTGAGCTTGCACCTGGCGAGTCGAAAGACGTTCTTGTAATGCTCGGTATTGGCGAAGCGCTTACAGTCGGCAAAAAATGCATGGAAAAATACGGCTCTGTCGAAGTTTGTAACACGGAGCTTGAAAAACTTAAGAAAGCATGGCATTCAAAACTGAATTGTCTTTCTGTAAATACGCCCGACGCTGACATAAACCATACAGTTAACATGTGGGGCCTTTACAACTGTCTTATCACGTTCGCGTGGAGCCGCGCGGCAAGCCTTGTATATAATGGCGAGCGTGACGGCTTTGGTTTCCGCGACTCCGTTCAGGATATTCTCGGTGTTTCTGCCGCTATCCCGGAAGACGCAGGCAAGCGTCTTGAGCTTATGCTCTCTGGTCAGGTGGCTTGTGGTGGCGCGATTCCTGTTATCAACCCGGTTCGCCATGTTCCAGGTCAGGAAAAAGCTCCTGAGCCGGAAGAGTTCCGTTCCGACGACTGCTTGTGGTTCTTCAACGCTGTTCCGTATTATGTCGCGGAAACAGGAAACTTCGACTTTTACAACAAAGTTATCCCTTACGCAGACAAAGGCGAGGCGACGGTTTTTGGCCATTTGAAGCAGGCTTTGCTTTTCAATTTGGAGCGTACCGGCGCGCACGGTATTCCATGCGGACTTCTTGCCGACTGGAACGACTGTCTTAAGCTCGGCTACAACGGTGAAAGCCTTTTCGTAGCGTTCCAGCTTCATCTTGGACTCAATGTTTATGCTGATATCGCAAAGCGTCTTGGCAAGCCGGAAGAAGCCGAGTGGGCTATGGCAGAGTGCAAAAAGCTCGACGATAACATCCAGAAGTTCTGCTGGAACGGCGACCGCTTTATTTGGGCAATCGCTGAGGACGGCACCGTTTACGGAACTCGCGATTTTGAGGAAGGCAACATTTACCTTAACACGCAGGTTTGGGCTGTTATCTCCGGTGCCGCCGACAAAGAGCAGGCTGAAAAAGCGATGCAGACTGTAAAAGAGAATTTGCAGACTCCGTTCGGTCTTATGCTTTGCGCGCCGCCTTTCAAAAAAACAACAGTCGAGGTTATGCGCGCGGTCGTATTCAACGACAGCATCAAAGAAAACGCCGGTATCTTCAACCACACGCAGGGTTGGGGCATCATTGCAGAGACAATGCTCGGTCACGGCGACCAGGCATACGCATACTGCAAGGCGGCGCTTCCGGCGGCTTACAACGATAAGGCGGAAATCCGTCAGGCAGAGCCATATGTCCAGTGCCAGACAACGTATTCCGCGTTCTCGCCAAGAGCAGGAAACGCCCGCGTTTCGTGGCTTTCTGGTGCGGCGGCATGGTCATATTACAGCCTTACGCAGTATATCCTCGGAATAAAGCCTGTGTACGAAGGCATCCAGATAAATCCGTGTATTCCGCACGACTGGTCTGGCTTTACGGCAGAAAGACGTTTCCGCGGAAAGACTCTCTCAATTAAGGTTGAGAACCCAGCGAAGGTATGCTGCGGCGTAAAATCACTGACCGTGAACGGAAAGAAAGTCGATGGAAATATCGTTCCTGCCGATATTCTGACTGACGGTAAAAACGAAATTTCCGTCATACTCGGCTAAAATTGAAATGAAACTGCTTGTACACGACCTTACAGAAAAAGAGTTCAAGAAGATTTTCTCCTCTGTGCCTAGGGATATAGTCATTTTATCCCCTGCACAGAGAATACACCCGTGCATCGGATGTTCCGGCTGCTGGGTAACCACGCCCGCGTATTGTATTATCCGGGATGATTATCAGCAGTTGGGTGATGTTTTTTCTAAGGTTTCGGAACTGATTCTTATCTCCAAATGCTGTTACGGCGGTTACAGCCCGTACGTCAAAAATGTCATGGACAGATGTATTCCGTATATGCTTCCGTTCTACGAAGTTAGAAACAGCTCAGTAAACCGATCGAAACGATACGAAAACCGCATTCACATCTCTGCTCATTTCTATGGTGAGCTTATTTCGCCAGAAGAGGAGAGAATAGCGACCTTTCTTGTGGATGCGAACACGCTGAATATAAACGGTTCAGGCAGTACCGTCGCATTTTACTGCGACAAATCGGCTCTTAAGGGGGTTATCCTATGAACATAGTGTTCCTTAACGGGAGCCCCAAGCCGTCCGGCGGCTACTCCTCTATTTTTTCCGAGTTTCTTAAGAAAGCCATCGCTAAAATTAAGCCAGATGTGAACTTTACGCTTCTTAACATCCGCACGAACATGCTCGTGGAAGACGATTACGAGCTTTTTGAGACGTGCGATGCGCTTGTTATCGCTTATCCGCTTTATATGGACGCGTTTCCGTCGCATCTTACGACACAGCTTATCCGGCTTGAAGAATGGTATACAAGTCGCAAAGGCGAAAAATCGGCATCAAAAGGGAAAATGCGTGTGTACGGGGTTTGCAACTGCGGATTTTACGAAGGCGAACGGACTTCACTTTCATTCGACATGCTCAAAGTATGGTGCCGTAAATGCGGTTTCGTGTGGGGTCAAGGGCTTGGTGCCGGTGGAGGCGAACTGCTTAGCGCCATGCCGCAAATCATCATGGGGCACGGTCCGCTGCGCTCGTTAGGAAAAAACATAAACAAGCTTGCTTTTGATATAGTGAACGGTATGAGCGGGGAGCCGCTTTTCTCCTCGCCCGATATGCCGCGTTTTATGTTCACCGCCGCCGCGAACAAAGCTGTTTGGGAAGCAAAAGCTAAGAAAAACAGCCTTACGAAAAAGCAGCTCCTTTACAGAATTCCGTAACGTAAACTGACTCTCCGATGCCAGTTCCGCTAGGTTCAATTAGTCTTCAAGTAAATCTCCGAACGTACCAAGATCAGTTATCACATAGTCTTTATGAAAATCAACACAGGTGATTGTGATCGGAGCGCAATATTTCGACAGTTCTCTCAATAATTGTTTATAATGACCGGCAGCATAACCTGCTGTTGAATCTGCTTGTTCCCATTGTGCTTTTGTGATGGAAAAAACATCAAGAGAATTTGATCCATTAGCACATGTATTAAGAAAAGCTGCGTAATCCTGCAATATATCAATATCGTAATTATATGCAAAATGACTAAAAATATGGCTATAAACTTGATTGGAAGTATAATAATCAGGGTATCCCAAATAAATAGGTTCTGAACGATATCCTTCTTCTCCACATAATACTCTAAAAGTATAATCTGGTTCGCTGCTATATATATTTACCCTCGTATAAAAAACAAAATATCCGGAACTAGGATTATAATACAAACATGGATAACCTGTTGCTAATTCTACTGTAATTGGTGTTTCAGCAACATAAACAATGGAATCATTTGAACACCCAAAGAACAAACAACCAACGCTCAATAACATAATAAAAATGAATATTTTTCTCATGACAAAACTCCTTAATGTTTTTAGTTTTCAAGTAATGCAGTCCAGGGACCTAAAGACGTTATCTCATAATCTTTATGTGTATCTACACATGTTACTTTTATAGGAACACAATATTGTAATAGTTCTCTTAAAAATTCTTTGTAATGACCGGCAGCATAACCTGCTGTAGAATCAGCCTGTTCCCATTGTTCTTTCGTGATAGTACTTAGGTTAAGAGAACTAGACCCATTTGCTTGTGTGTCAAGGAAACTAGAATAATCTTGGAATGTATTAAGATTCGAAACAGAAATAAAATAAGATGAACTTGTATGGTAACAATGATTGTAAAGGTCATAACATGTGTTTCCAAAATAATTATATTTTCGATGTTCTTCATCTCCATATGTAATTTTAAATGTGTAATCTATTTCATTGCAAAATATATCGATTTTTGTTTGCCAATAAAAATAATCAGAACTGGTGCCAGGATAATACGTAATGGATGGATAACCATTCTTTATCCTCACGGTAATTGAATTTGCAAAACTGTCTGAACAACCAATTAACAAACAACCGATGCTCAATAGCATAATGAAAACTAACACTTTTCTCATAGCAAAACACCTTTCTCTTTAAGAATAGATTTATATGTTTCTTGCAGAAACATTCCTCACAATAAAAATCCTAATCCATACAGTTGTGCCTGTCAGCAGATTTTTTCCCGAGTGGTTCGGGATTTTTTCCCGAAAAAAACGACATGTTTTGTGATATACTGTGAAAAGAGGACATCATTAAGAGATGCAAATACGTAATTATTTAAGACAGATTTTCAAAATTGAATATATCCTTGTTTTTACGACGGTAGTAACAGTAATGCTTATCCTTGGGTTCAAGGGAATGAGCGAAAAAAGGTTTGATTCGCTAGATTCAATGTTCAAAGAGATTGAATCGGGCACAAAGATTCTGGACTTTGATGCGAATGGGCTGAAAGATGCCGTTCATCCTTATATCTATTTTGATGCGGAGCTAAACGGCGAATTTGAAAGGATAAAACAGCTCGTGAACGAAGATTATACAGCGAATGGTGGCAACAAGCTTTCCGATTCCACGA